>NZ_BAAHAJ010000003.1:0-25387 GCF_054777735.1 Myceligenerans cantabricum | reverse complement strand
CCCTCCTGGTCTACATCCTCCTCGGCAAATACTTCATCGGCGGCCTCATGTCCGGCTCCGTCAAAGGCTGACCCGCCCGGCACGGAACCGCCCGAGGGCACGGCGAGCGCCCCGCACCGACCGGTGCGGGGCTCTCGCCGTTCCTGCCGTACCGCGGGGTCCTCAACCCCGCAGCAGGGTCACCCGGTCCAGCGCGATGGTGCCCGGGTCGAGCCGGAGGCCGACGGTCGGGTTCCACCCCGTGACGTCCTCCCGCGACATCGTCAGCGGCAGCAGCCCGGAGCGCAGCTCACGCCACTCGCCGTCGTGCTCGATCCAGGAGGTCAGCTCGCCGTGGTCGACGACGGTCGCCAGCCGGTCACCGGGCTCCCACCCGACGCCGAGCGGCCCGACGCCGGCCGACAGCCCCCGGCTCTCGCCGTACACCAGCACGTCGATCCCGGTGCTGCCGCGCGAGTGGTTGTACCAGCTCTGCGCCCGGTTCCCCGGCCCGCCGGTGATCCCGAGGAACATCGAGTCCTCCGCCGATCCCGTCCCGGCGAACGACTCCGGCTCCACGACCAGCGCGAACCGGTCCCCCGCCGTGGCGGGCAGGGCGAGGTGGGTCCAGCTGCGGGACTCCGCCGTCGCCTCCAGGACGCCCGCCCCGGTGTCCACGGCCAGCGTGGCGGCGGGTTCGCCGTCGTCCCCGGAGACGGTGTACTCGCCGAGCCGGTCGCCGGTGAAGTCGTCGTCGAACACGACCTCGCCGAACGTGGCCGGGTCGAACGGCTCGTCCGACGGCAGGCCCCACGCCGCGGACGGCACGGACTCGTCCGGGATCTCGACGCCGGGCTCGGTGACCCACTTCGCCCCGGAGTCGTACTTGGTGATGGTGAACTCGTCGAGCGTCTCGCCCACCCCGACCGGCGACTCACCGCCGGGCACCACGTAGGTGGCGACCGACTCGTAGTGCAGCGTGTCGCCGTCGACCCGGACGGCCTGGTAGGCCGACACGTCCTGGGCCTGCTTCACCGCGACCGCCCCGTTGGCCTCCCACACGGACTCGCCACGGTTCAGCGCGTACTGCTTGCGCCCGCCGTTGGAGATCGCGTACACCGGCCCGGTGGTGACCCCCTCGGTCTCGGTGATGTCCATCGTGTGGTACCCGCGGCCGTAGGTGTGGTCGTGGCCCTGCAGCACCAGGTCGATGTCGCTGGTCTCCAGCACGGGGAGGATGTACTGGCGCCAGTCGTCCTCGTCGCGCGGGTTGCCGTTGCCGTCGACCGAGTTGGAGAACACCGGCTGGTGAGTGGTGACCACGGCCCAGTCGAGGGGATTCTCCGCGAGCACCCGCTCCAGCCACGTCGCCTGCATCGTCATCCACGCCCTGCGACCCGTGCCGCAGTCGAAGTCCGCCAGGCCCGGCGGCCGGATCAGGGTGCAGATGTCGTCGCGGTTCGCGTTGACCGTGACGAACCGGACCCCCTGGTAGTCCGTGAGGTACACGGTGTCGGTCATCGCGTCGGCGAGGTGTGCGCCGTAGTCCGCCGCGTACTCCCGCGCGTCCGACGGCACGGGCCCGTTGCGCGCGTACTCGAAGTGGTCCCGGAAGTTCTCGGCCAGCGCCTGGCCGCCGATCTCGTGGTTGCCGAGCGCGGCGAGCACGTTCGTGCGGGTACGCAGCTCGGCGTTGGCGTCGAACCAGTCCGACCACTCGAGCTGGTTCGTCGCCGTGTTCACCAGGTCGCCCGCGTAGAGGCTCACCTCCGACCCCGGGTGCGCGTCCAGCGCCATGTCCACGGTGTTCGCCCACTCGTCCGCGATGCCCTCCTGGGCGTCGCCGAAGTACAGGAACGTGAACGGGTCGGCGCCCGGGCTCGCGGTGGTGAACTCGTGCCAGCCGCTCCACCGGTCCCCGCGCTCGTCGCCCACCCGGTACCGGTAGGCGGTGCCGGGCGTCAGGTCGGTGAGCGGCGCCGAGTGGCTGCGCGCCGGGTAGCCGTCGATCTGCCGCTCGGGCTGCTCGACGGCGTCCACGGTGCGGACCTCGCCCCCACCGTCGTCGGACGCCTCGCGGAGCTGCACCACGCCGTCGACCGGGAGCGGGCTCGCCGTGCGCCAGGTGACGTTCTGCGCCGTCGAGGGATCCTGCGGCGCGGTGAGCACGACGCGGTGCGGCTCGCCGGTCGGGGCGTCCGGGTCCACGAAGGGCTCGGTGGTGGTCGCGACGTCGAACACGTGCATGATGCCGCGGTCGGTGTGCTCCGGGAGGACGACGGCGTCGACCGTCTTCGACCCGTCGAGCTGGGCGGGGCGGGTCGCGAACACGCGGAACGTGCCGCTGCCCGAGTCACCGTCCCGGCCGTTGCGGCCCGACACCTCGACCAGGGTCGTGTTGCCGCCGCCGGGCCCGGCGGCCCAGTCGGTCAGCTCCGTCTCGACCGGCTGGCGCGAGCCGTCCGTGTACTCGACGTACGCGGTGCCGCGCGACGGGCCGTTCGTGGCCAGGCCCAGGAACGAGACGGCTTGCGCCGGCGCGTCCTCCAGGTCGACCCGCTGCCCGGCGACGATCCAGTTGTCCGGCTCGCCCTCGGCCGTGTCCGGCCAGGTGAACGTGATGCCGGCGGACTCGAACGGGACCTCGCCGCCGGGCGTGACACCCGCGTCCGCGAGGCTCTCCCGCGAGTACGACCAGTCGCTCAGGTCCATCGACCCCCGGTTCCCGCGGCCGTCGTGCGTCGTGCCGACGTTGTTGCGGGCGTCGCGGCCCTCGTCGTGCGACGGCGGGACGTCGTCCGCCCCGGTGCCCCACGTGCCCGGGGTGTCGCCCATGGTGAACCGGAGCGTGCCGCCGCGGCGCGCGAACGAGGAGTCCGTCCAGGAGGCACTCTGCCGGACGCCGTTCACGGCCAGGCCGGTCGTGTAGCGCTTCCCGGCCGAGACGCCGGGGGCCACGATCGTGTAGTCGCGGCGGCTGTCGACGGCGTCGATCCTGATGCGGTCGAACATCGGGGCGGTGACGACCAGGTCGGCGGTGCCGTAGATCGCCGGGTAGATGCCGAGGTTGGCCCAGACGTACCAGGCGGACAGGGCGCCCTGGTCGTCGTTGCCGGGCAGGCCTGCGGGCGTGGTGTCGTACAGCTCGCCGACCGCCCGGTACAGGACGTCGGTCGTCTTGTGCGGCTTGCCGAGCCAGTTGTAGACCCACGGGCTGTTGAACGAGGGCTCGTTGCTCAGGTAGTTGCCGGTCTTGGTGTAGGCGCCGGCGTCGAGGTCCTCCATGAGCACGTCGAGCGCGGCCTCGGACGCCGCGGCGCCACCGCGGGCCTCGACGACCGCCCCGATGTTGTGCGGCACCATCCAGCCGTACTGGTAGCCGGTGGACTGGTTGAACTGGCCCCGGCCTGACGCGTCGTCCCGCACGCGCAGGTCGAAGCCCCGGTCGAAGCCGGTGCGCTCCCGGGGGCGGATGTGCTGGGTGACCGGGTCGAAGACGTTCTGCCAGCTCTGCGAGCGGGCCATGAACGCGTCGTACGAGCCGTCGTCGCCGAGGCGGCGGGCGAGCTGCGCGATCGCGAAGTCCTCCACCGAGTACTCGAGCGTGCGCGCCGTGGCGAAGCCGGACTTGCGGTTCTCCACGAAGCCCGCCGCCATGTACTGGTAGGCATCGGGCCGGGTGCTCGCGTCGCCCGGGAGGGACTGCGTCTCCAGCAGCGAGGCGAGCGCACCCTCGCGGTCGTAGTCCCGGGCGCCGAAGTCGTCGGCCGAGGCCAGGGCGACGGGCAGCGAGTCGGCCGCCATGCGTGCCTGCACCAGGTTGTAGGTGGGGCCGTCGTACCAGGTGCCGGTCTGCTCGGCCATCGTCACGAGCGAGGCGTTGATGTCGCTCGCCACCTCCGGGTAGACCATGGCGATGAGCTGCGTGTGCCCCCGGTAGTGGTCCCAGCCGGCGAAGTTCACGTACAGGTGCTCGCCGCGCTCCATGGTGTGCGGCTCGCCGTCGTACCCGATGTACTCGCCGTTGACGTCCTCGAACACGTTCGGGTTGTGCAGCGCGTGGTAGAGCGCCGTGTAGAGCTTGGTGCGCGCCTCGCGGGTGCCGCCGGCGACGTCGACGGCGCCGAGCGCCCGCTGCCAGGTGCGCTTCGCCGCCACCCGCACTGCCCGGAAGCTCTTGCGGTGACCGGCTTCCTCCGTGCGGTTGAGCCCGGCGTTCTCGACGCTGGTGTAGCTGATACCGATCTTCGCGGTGACCTTCGCGCCCGGGCGGAAGGTGAGGAAGGCGCCGGCGCCGTGCTTGCGGTCCGACGCCGCCGTGTCGCCGCCGGGCGTGACCTCGCCGTCGTCCCACGTGCCGTGGGCGACGAAGCGCTTGTCGAAGACGGCGGAGAAGTGCAGGTCGTAGTAGGTGCCCTGGTTGCACATCGAGCCGGCGCGGACCGTGCCGCTGACGGTCCGCGTGGCGGCGTCGACGGTGAGGTCCGCGGCCTCGATCGCGTTGTTCGAGCCCGCGGCGTCCAGGAGCAGGGTGGCGCCGTCGTCGTCGGGGAACGCGAAGCGGCTCACGGCGGTCCGCGTGGTGGCGGTGAGCTCCGTGGTGACGCCGTTGTCGGTGGTGACGGAGTAGTAGCCGGGCTCGGCCTGCTCGGCGTCGTGGCTGAACGGCAGGTAGTAGTCGCGGATCGACGTGCTCGGGTCCGCCGGGAGGGCGCCGTCGTCGGACAGGCCGCCGGTGAAGGGCAGGATCGGGACGTCGAAGCCGCCGTAGGCGCCCGTGCAGCCGGTGCCGGAGATGCGGGTGAGGCCGAACCCGCGCAGGCGGTCGCCGGTGTACTCGTAGCCGCCCTTCTCGCCGTTGCCGCCCTCGCGGTACGTGGTGGGGCTGTTCTGGACCAGCCCGAACGGCACGGTGCCGCCCGGGAAGGTGTTGCCGTAGGCGTCGTTGGACTTGTTCTCGCCCGTGTCGAGCTCGGTGCCGATGAACGGGTCGACGGCGTCGAACGGGGACAGGTCCGACCCGCCCGGTCTCCCCTCGTGCGGAGCGGACGCGGCCGGGGCCGCCACCAGAGTCAGTGGCAGGGCTGCTGCCAGGCCGGCCGCGAGCAGCGCTCGGCGGATGGATGCGGACATGTCTCTCCTCGGATCGGGCGGGGTCAGGCGTCGGTGGCGATGGCGAAGACATGCATCCGTTCGTCGTCGGGCAGCGTGATGCTCGCCAGCTCCTTGTCTTCCGGCAGCGCGACCGGCGCGGTGGCGAACAGGCCGCAGCCGACGTCCTGGACGGTGGTCCCGTCCCCGCGCTGGGACGGCCGCGCGACGACGGCGTTGCCCGTCGCGGGTGCCCCGCACCAGTCCGCCAGCGCGACGTCGGCTACCTCCGTCGTCCCGTCGGTGAACCCCAGCACGAGGTCACCGCCGTGCGTCCCGTGCGTGCTCGTCCCGACGACGGCCAGCCGGGTGGTGCCGGACAGGGACTCCGGCACCTCCAGCGTCTCCCCCGACGCCGCCACGTTGTCCGGCTCCCCCGCCTCGGGAGCACCGAGCACGTAGGTGAGGTCCGTGTCGGGCACCGTCAGCTCGAGGCCCTGGACCGCGCCGAGGTCGGCGAGCTGGTCGCGCAGCAGGTAGGCGCCGCCGCCGTCGAGGTCGGCGTTGCCCGCACCCGGGTCGCCGATCCCCACGCCGTCGAACGCC
Source organism: Myceligenerans cantabricum (assembly GCF_054777735.1). Classification (NCBI taxonomy): domain Bacteria; kingdom Bacillati; phylum Actinomycetota; class Actinomycetes; order Micrococcales; family Promicromonosporaceae; genus Myceligenerans; species Myceligenerans cantabricum. Next base: position 19,711 of record NZ_BAAHAJ010000003.1, on the reverse strand, counting down.
TCGGCGATCCAGGACCCGGCGGCCACGACGACGGGCAGCTCACGCCGGACGCGCTGCCCGGAGCGATCGGTGACCTTGACCTTGACGCGGTACTCGCCCGGCCGGACGTCCGTGCCCGCCCGGACGACGACGGTCGCGCGGGTGGTCACGGGCAGGCCGTCGGACCGCACACGCCACCTGGCCGGCTCCACGTCGACGTCGAGCGGGCCCCGGGCCGTCACCTTCACGGTGCCGGAGGACAGGCCGGGGGTCTGGGCGACGACGTCGAGCCGCAGCTCGGTCGCGCCACCCGGCCGGACCACCGGGTGGGCCGGGTCGACCCCCACGCCGAGACCGGTGGTCGCGTGCTCCCCGGGCGCCACGGCGCCGGGCGACGCCTCCGGCGACGTCGCCCAGTCCGACGGCGCGGCGCCGACGGTGAAGTCGAGGCTCCTCGCCGTGGCGAGCTCGCCGCCGGTGACCCACGCACGGTCCAGCGGCTCCCCGCCGAGCGCGGCGGACTGGGTGTACCGGTCCTCGTCCGTGACGCCGCTCGCGGTGACGTGCAGCTCGCCGGTGCCGAAGACCTCCTCGTCGAGCGCGATCCGCACGTCGCCGAACCGCGGCGTCGACAGTCCCCACAGGTCCGCGCCCGGCACGACCGGGTAGATCCCGAGGGAGGACAGCACGTGCCACGCCGACATCGTGCCCAGGTCGTCGTTGCCGGTCACGCCGTGCGGCCCGTCGGTGAACAGCGTCGACGCCGCGCGCACGACGTCCGTCGTCTTCCACGGCTCGCCGGCCCACAGGTACAGGTACGGCGCGTGCAGGTTCGGCTCGTTGTTCGGGTTGTAGGTCTCCCAGCCGTAGTAGTCGTAGGTGCCGTTGACCCACACCTCGCGAGCGACGCGCTCCGGGTCCTCCAGGAGCTCGTCGTGGGCGAAGAAGGCGTCGAGGTCCTCGACCGCCGCGTCCGCGCCGCCGAGCAGGTCGAACAGACCCGGCACGTCCTGCTGGACGAGCCACTGGTACTGCACGGCAGTGCCCTCGTGGAAGCCCTCCGACTGCGCCGGGTCGGGGTCGCCCACGAAGATGCCGTTCGCGTCCCGGGAGCGGAACGCGCCCGTGCTGCCGTCGAAGATGTTGCGGTAGCTCTGCCCCCGCGCGGCGTAGCGCGCCGCGTCGTCGTCGTGCCCGAGACCGGCCGCCATCGTGGAGAGCATCGCGTCGGCGAGCGCGTACTCGAGCGTCGCGGAGCCGCCGTGGTGGAAGTCGTGGTCGCCCGGCTTGCCCTCGTTGCCGGGCTCGTACGGCACGAAGCCGTCCGCGATGTACTCCGGGTTCGCGGCGCGGCCGTTGAACGGCGTGTCCGGCGCCGGCACCTCGTCCGCGTTCTGCCGCAGAAGCTCGTAGGCCTCCGCCTCGTGGCCGTCCAGCAGCCCCTGGCTCCACGCGCTGACCAGGAACGGTGTCACCGGGTCGCCCGTCATGACGTTGGTCTCGACGGCGCCGTAGCCCCAGCGCGGGAGCCAGCCGCCCTGCTGGCCCTGCCGCACCACGGACAGCGCCATGTCCGCCGACTCTGCGGGGGCCAGGAGGTACAGGAGCTGCTGCTGCGTGCGGTACGTGTCCCAGAGCGAGAAGTTCTGGTAGTAGGTGAAGCCGCTCTCGGGGCCGTGCACCTCCTGGTCCCAGCCGCGGTAGCGGCCGTCGGCGTCGGAGGCCACGTTCGGCGCCAGGAAGCTGCGGTACAGCGACGAGTAGAAGGTGCGCAGGTCCTCCTCGGCGCCCTCGCCGACCCGGACGGTGGCCAGCCGCTCCTGCCACGCGGCGGAGGCGGCGGCGCGGGCGTCGTCGAACGTCGCCCGCTCCGCGTCGAGGTTGCGGCGGGCGCCGTCGGGGCCGACGTAGCTCATCGCGGTGACGGCCTCGACGGCGGTGTCGCCGCCGGTGGTGTCGAACGTGACGTAGGCGCCGCGGCGCCCGACGCCCGCGGACTCGCCGGAGCCGACCGTGACGTCGTCACCCTCCCACGTGCCGTGGGCGTCGAACGGGCGGTCGAACGTCGTGGTGGTGTAGATCGTCTGCGGCTCGGTGTCCTTGCAGAAGCCGCTGACGGTGATCTCGGTCTCGACGGTGCGGTCGTCGACGACCCGGACGGCGGACCGGTCGACGGTGTTGAGCGCCTGGCCCGTGTTGAGCAGGACGTTCGCCTGCTCGGTGGCGGGGAACGTGTAGCGCTGGACGGCGGTCCGCGTCGTCGCGGAGAGCTCGGCGTCCACGGTGCCGTCCGCCGTGTCCAGGCCGACCCGGTAGTAGCCGGGCTCGGCCTCCTCGTCGTCGTGCGAGTGGGCGAGCGCGTAGTCGGCGTTGTTCGTGCTGGTGACGTCGCCCGTGGTGGGGAGGACGGGGAGGGTGCCGCCCAGGCCGCAGCCCACGCCCGACAGGTGCACGAGGGAGAAGCCGCGGACGTGGTCCGCGTCGTAGTCGTAGCCCGCGTAGTGCCCGGTGTCCGGCGAGAACTGCACCATGCCGAACGGCACGGCGGCGCCGGGGTAGGTGTTCCCGTCGTCCTGGGTGCCGATGAACGGGTTGACGTGGTCGGTGAGCGGGTCGCCGTCGGTGACCACCGGCGCGGGCGGGGCGCCGGGCGCGCCGCCGTCGGCCGCGGCGGGCACGACGGACGCTCCGGAGGCAAGCAGTGCCAGGACGACGGCGGCGGTACCGCCCGATCGGAATCCAGGGACCTTCATCGGTCACTCCTTCGTATCTCCCACGACGTCGAGGGACGCACCGTCCACGGCGGCGGCACGGACACACACTCGCAGCGCCGTGACAACGCTGTCAACAGCAAGATCGAGGAAGGACGGACGACGGCCGAGGCACGCAGGACGGCCCCGGAGCCGGCGTCGCCGGCCGCACGGCAGCGGCCGCGTCGGCAGCGGCCGGGTCCAGGACTGCGGACCCGGCCGGTGCCGTGCGCCGGTGTGGTGACGCCCGGGTCAGGACTGGTCGATGCCCGCCCGGGCCACCGTGAACGTCGATCCGCTCGCGTCGTGCGTGCACGACATGCCCGTGTCACGGCTCACGCAGGTGAAGCCGTGCGCCTTCTGCTCCTTGTCGTAGTCCAGGACCTTCAGGCCGGACGCCGCGACCGGCTTGTCCGCACCGGCCACGCACGGGATCGTGAGCTTCCCGGACTGGTCGAGGGCCACGATGTGGCCCTGGACGCCGCCGTCGCACCCGTCGGGCGCGGGCGGGTTGGTGAGCTCCACGATGCCGCACTTCGCGGCCTGCTGGGTGACGGTGCAGGTGATGTTCCCCGACGGCGCCGCGAAGACCTTCGCCCCCGCGGCGCCCAGGTCGAGACCTGCCGCGTACTTCGGGCCGGAGTCGGACTCCTGATCCTGGTCCCCGCCCGCCGATGCCGGCGCCTGGGCCTCTTGGCTGGAGCCGGCGCTCGGGTCCTGCTCGCCGCTGTCCGAGAACAGGTTCACCGCGAACACGATCGCCGCGACCACGAGGACGACGTCCAGCGCGATGAAGGCGACCCAGCCCGGGCTCAGCTTCCGGCGGCCGGGCTCCCCCTGCTGCGGCGGGTACCCCGGCTGCGGGGGACCAGGGGGCGCGTAGCCGGGCTGCGGCTGGCCCTGGTAGCCCTGCGGGTCGTAGCCCGGCTGCGGCGGGCCCTGGTAGCCCTGCTGGGGATAACCGGGCTGCTGGTAGCCCTGCTGGGGATAACCCTGCTGGGGGTAGCCGGCCGGGGCGTGGCCCTGCTGCGGGTAGCCCTGCTGGCCGTAGGGCGCCTGCTGCGGGTACGCCTGCGCCGCGGCGTACCCCGGCTGCTGCACCGGGGGCGCCGGCGCGGGCGTCACCGCGTCGGAGAACTGCGACGTCGGCGAGATCGCCGGCGGCATACGCGTCGCCGCCGACACCCGCTGCGGGCCCTGCCCCGGGGCCGCCGGCGTGACGGCGGTCGAGGCGGGGTCGGCCCCGGCGGCGCCCTCGTCGTCCCACCCCTCGGGGGGCGGCGGTGGGGGCACGGTTCCGGACATGCGGCTCCTTCTCTCGGTCACGATCGACCTTGGATCATACGACGAAGCGAGGATATCGCCGCGTACCGTCCATGACCGTAACGGTCACGGGCCCCTGACGCCGTGTCCCCCCTCACACCACATCCTCGGGACAGGACACCGGCGGGCACGACGCTGAACGGGCCGCGAACGGGCGCCGTCCAGACGGTCCACCCTGCGTGGCGGCCCGGCAAACCTTGTCGTGGTCCGGCCTGCGGAGTGGCATGATCGAACCGGAAATCGCTGAATCACCGGGCGCGGGAGCGCCCCGACAAGACTGGAGGGCCCGTGCCCGGAGAGAACCTCACCCGCGCCGAGGCCGTCGAGCGTGCCGGCGTCGTCACCGTCGACTCGTACGCCATCGACCTGGATCTGACCACCGGACCGACCACCTTCACGTCCGCCACGACAGTGCGCTTCACCGCCACGCCGGATGCGGCCACGTTCATCGACCTCGTGGCGCCGACGGTGAAGTCGGTCGTCCTGAACGGTCGCGAGCTGGATCCCGCCACCGTGTTCGCCGACTCCCGGATCGCCCTGGAAGGGCTCGCCGCGGACAACGAGCTGACCGTCGTCGCGGACTGCGCCTACACGAACACGGGCGAGGGCCTGCACCGCTTCGTGGACCCGGTGGACGGCGAGGTCTACCTGTACACGCAGTTCGAGGTCCCGGACTCGCGCCGGGTCTTCGCGGTCTTCGAGCAGCCGGACCTCAAGGCGACGTACCAGTTCACGGTGACGGCGCCCGAGTACTGGGAGGTCGTGTCGAACGAGCCGACGCCGGAGCCCGCGGCGGCCACGCACGCGACCGACACGGCCGTGCGGGCCGCGACGTGGACGTTCGCTCCCACACCGCGCATCTCGTCGTACATCACGGCGCTCGTCGCCGGCCCGTACGCGGTGGAGCGCAGCTCGCTCACCTCCGTGGACGGCCGGGAGATCGCGCTCGGCGCATTCTGCCGCAAGTCGCTGAGCGAGCACTTCGACGCGGACTACATCTTCGAGACCACCCGCAAGGGGTTCGAGTTCTACGAGAACCTCTTCGGCGTGCCGTACCCGTTCACGAAGTACGACCAGCTCTTCGTGCCCGAGTACAACATGGGCGCGATGGAGAACGCGGGCTGCATCACGTTCACCGAGTCCTACGTGTTCCGGTCGAAGGTGACGGACGCCGTGCGGGAGCGCCGCGTCGTGACGATCCTGCACGAGCTGGCGCACATGTGGTTCGGCGACCTGGTCACCATGAAGTGGTGGAACGACCTGTGGCTGAACGAGTCGTTCGCGGAGTACATCTCGACGCTCGCGACGGCCGAGGCGACCGAGTACGACGCGGCCTGGACCACGTTCGCGGCCATGGAGAAGGCATGGGCCTACCGGCAGGACCAGCTCCCCTCGACGCACCCGATCGTGGCGGAGATCCGTGACCTGGAGGACGTGCAGGTCAACTTCGACGGCATCACGTACGCCAAGGGCGCGTCGGTGCTGAAGCAGCTCGTGGCGTGGGTGGGGCGGGACGCGTTCGTCGCGGGCGTGTCCGCGTACTTCCGCAAGCACGCGTGGGGCAACACCGAGCTGCCGGACCTGCTCATGGAGCTGGAGGCGACGTCCGGACGGGACCTGGCCGGATGGTCGGCGAAGTGGCTCGGCACGGCGGGCGTGAACACGCTGCGACCGCACGTGGAGGCGGACGCGCACGGGCGCATCACGTCGTTCGTCGTGGAGCAGTCGGCGCCCGTCGAGTGGTCGACGCTGCGACCGCACCGCCTCGGGATCGGGTTCTACTCGCTGACCCAGGACGGGAAGCTGGAGCGCGTGCACCGCGCGGAGGTCGATGTCGACGGCGAGCGCACCGACGTCATGGAGCTGTGCGAGCTCGACCGCCCGGCGCTGGTGCTGCTGAACGACGACGACCTGGCGTACGCCAAGATCCGGCTGGACGACGAGTCCCTGGCCGTCGCGGTCCAGCACCTCTCGCAGATCACCGACCCCCTGGCACGGTCCCTGGTGTGGGGGTCGGCGTGGGACGCGGTGCGTGACGGCGAGACCCCGGCGAGGGCGTACGTCGACCTGGTGCTGGGGAACATCGCGGCCGAGACCGAGTCGACGACGGTGCGGACCACGCTGAACCAGCTCGTCCTGGCGGTACGGGAGTACGTGGCCCCGGACGCGCGACCGGCCGTGCTGGTCCGGGCCGGGGACCGGCTCGCCGAGCTGGCACGTGGCGCCGGGGCGGGGTCCGACCTGCAGTTCCAGCTGGTGAAGTTCTTCGCTCACCTGGCCTCGACGCCGGAGCACGTAGCGCTGCTGGAAGGCCTGCTGGACGGGTCGGTGACGCTCGACGGGCTGGAGATCGACACCGACCTGCGCTGGGAGCTGCTCGAAGGCCTCGTGCTGAACGGCGCGGCGGGCGAGGCGGAGATCGCGGCGACGCTGGCCGACGACGACACCGCCACCGGCCGGCAGTCCGCGGCCCGGGCGCGTGCGACGGTGGGGACCACGGAGGCCAAGCTGGCGGCGCTGGAGTCGGTGGTGGGCGACGCCGACGCGCCGAACGCGATCATCCGGAACACGGGGCGCGGGTTCGTGCACGTCAACGACGCGTCCGTGCTGGCACCCGTGATGGGGCCGTACCTCGACGCGGTGCTGCGCGTGTGGGAGGAGCGGACGTACCACATCGCCGAGGAGATCATCGAGGGCTTCTACCCGGCGCCGCTCGCCTCGGCGGAGCTCCGGGACGCGGTCGCGGCCTGGCTGGCGGACCACGAGGACGCGGCCCCGGCGCTGCGCCGGCTCGTGGTGGAGGGCCTGGCGGGCACGGAGCGCGCGCTGAAGGCACAGGCGGCCGACGCGGCGTAGGGCGCCCGGAGGCAGGCCGCGAGGACCCTGCCCCGCACGAAGGAGAGCTGACGTCGGTGCTCCGGACCGGCGTCAGCTCTCCTCGTTGAGGACCCCCACGAGGGAACGGAGACGGGCCGAGTCGAACAGGTCCTCCAGCATGACGAGCGTGCCCGAGCCGTCCGCCAGCGGGACCCGCCAGCTCGGGTAGGCGTCGCCCGCACCGAACTGCGCCTGCGTGCGCCGCTCCCCGACCGCGTCGGCGAGGTCCACGGCCACGAGCGCCGCCGGGGTGTCCCGCAGGTAGCGGTACAGCCCCTCCACGAGCTCCCGCTCGGACGGGTCGAACGTCGTCATCCCCATCCGGGACAGCGCCGTCATCACCTCGTCCCGGCGGGACCGCGCGTGTGCGCGGACCACCTGCGCGTCGTCGGTGAGGAGCCCGAGGCGCTCGGCCAGGTCGATGTGCTCGCCGGCGAGGCAGCTCGCGGTCGGCGGCAGGTCCGGCGGCGTCGACGCCGCGAGCCCGCCGGGCCGGAAGTCCTCCGGGGCGACGAGCGCACCGGTGCCCGCCTCGTCCGCGAGCAGCACGTCGGCGCCCAGGATCCCGCGTCCCGCCAGGTAGTCATGTACGCCGGGGTCGACGAGGCCGTCGTCGGCGATCACCGGGACGCCGGCGCGGTGCGCCTCCAGGCACAGGATCCCGACCAGCGCCTCGTGGTCGTACGTCACGTAGGCGCCCGCGGTCGCCCGCGACCCGCCCGGGATCCACCAGGAGCGGAACAGGTCCTCGACGTGCCCGACGCGCACCGCGCCGCAGTGCCGCAGCGCGGTGCGGAGCATGTCGCGGTACGGCACGTACCCTGCCCGCGCGAGCTCGCGCGGGTGCCACGGCGGCAGCCCCCGGTTGCGTCCCTCGGCGCCCACGGCCGACGACGGCGGCACGCCCATCAGCACCCCGCGCGCCAGCAGCCGCGGCTGCGCCCAGACGTCGGCGCCCTCCGGGTGCACGCCCGAGGCCAGCTCCTTGACGATCCCGACGCGCATGCCGGACTCGACCCCGACACGGTGCGCGCGGCGCAGCTGCTCGTCGGCGACCCACTGCAGCCAGCAGTAGAACTCGACGCGGTCCTGGAGCGAGCCGCGCAGCGTCGCCACCGCGGTCGTCGTCGGGTCCAGCAGGTCCGGCGGCCACTCCTGCTCGCCGAGGTGCTCCGCGATGGCGCACCAGGTGGCGAAGTCGACCAGGCCGCGTCCCTGCTCCAGCACGAACTCGTCGAACGCCGTCTGCCGCGCGGCGGACCGGGCCGCGGTGAACACGACCTCCAGGGCCGACTTCTTGGCGTCCCAGACCGCGTCGCGGTCGATCGGCGCGGCGTCGTTCGACAGGTCGCGCACCGGCTCGCCGGCCCACTCGACCAGGGAACGGTCCGCCGCCGACAGGTAGGCGGTCTCGCGGATGTCCTCGATGCGGATGTACAGCGGCGACAGGAACCGGCGCGACGTCGGCCGGTACGGGCTGGCCGTGATCGGCGCCGTCGGCTCGGCGGCGTGCAGCGGGCCCGGAGCGATGAAGTCGGCCCCCGCGTTGTTCGAGGTGAGCCAGGCCAGGTCGGCCAGGTCGGCCAGGTCACCGACACCCCAGGAGTCGCGCGAGCGCACCGCGAAGAGGTGTGCCCCGAAGCCCCAGACCTGCTTGTCCGCGAGGGCGGGCGCCTCCAGGCGGTCCGGAGTGACGACGAGCGTGGTCGTCGCCGTCGTCCCTTCGGACTCGGCGTGCAGCGTGTGCCAGCCCAGCGGCAGGTCGGCGGGGACGACGAACGTCGCCCGGCCCACCTTGCGCGAGTCCACGGTCCGCGGCTCGGCCACGTCGTCGGCCTGCTGGAGGTGGCGGGTGGCCGCGGGCCGCACGTCCTCGCCGGCCCCCGTCCCGCCGGACGACGGCGTGACGCGCCGGACGGCCCCGCTCGGCGGGGCGACGCGCCAGGGGGTGGCACCGGGCGAGACCGCCGACTCGACCGGCTCGGGCTCGACCCAGCAGGACACGCTCGCGCCGTCGGTGACGTGCACCGGGACCCGGGTCTCCGTGCCCTGGCGGACGACGACCGCGGGCGGCAGCATCTCGCGCCACTCCTCGTGGCGTTCGCGGGCCACGGACTCGGCGATCGCCGCCGGCGTCGCAGCGGGCACCCCGAGGGCGTCCAGCACGGACACCAGCGTCGACGGACTCACGCGGCGGGTCGTGCCGGCGGCGTCGGCGAACACGGTCTGCACGCCGCAGAGGTCCGCGAGCTCGGCGAGGTCCTCCGGCAGTGCGGGCAGCGCCGTGCGATCGGGGCGCTCCGGGCCGTCGACACCGGTCGGGGTGCGGGTCGTCTCCTCGTGGCTCACAGGAAAGATCCTGCCATCGATACGGTGCGCACGAGCGCAACCGGGCGCGCGTGGCCCGGTTCGGGCGCCGTTTCGGCCGTCGGCCCGAGCGAGCAGACCACCAAATCGGTGCACGACTCCTGGACGTGCTACTCCGACTCGCCCGAGACTCCGCAGCTCTGCACGGCTAGGGGCCCGGTCGCCGACCGGGGCCGCGACGATTCGGCAGCTTAGTCGCGCGGGTGGGGGACGACGGCGAAGTAGGGGCGAGTGCTCAGGTAGGCGCCAGGGGGCGCTCCCCACGCCCCTACGTGAGCACTCGCCCCTACTTCGCCGTCGTCCCCCACCCGCGTGATCTCTTAGTTCGTCTTCCCGCTGGGTAGGTGCGGACCCAGGTAGCCGACGTAGATCCGCTGTTCGGTCGACAGGGCATCGTAGTAGTGCATACGTGGTGAGATCGTCCCGGAGTTGGCGATCTTGAAGTGCGCGCCCATGAAAACGAGGGCATCTCCGGGGCCGTGCAGCATGCGAGGCTCGCTGAACTTCGCTGTGGTCTTGACACCGTCGCTCTCATCGCGTGCGTGACGTGTCGCCGAGTAGCCGGAACGACCAGCCGGCGTGTTCTGGAGGTACTTGTCCACCGAGCCTTCGATCTCTCCGCTCAGCCGGAGCCGCGCGTAGTCGTCGAGAGCGAGTAGCGCGTTCCATGACTTCTTCGACCAGCGCCCGAGCGGATCATGCGTGTCCAGCCCGATCGCGATCGTGTCGTCGCCCGTCCACTCGACATGCTCTAACTCTCCCAACCGTGCTACGAGGTCATCGAACGAGTCAGGAGGTGAACTCCCGACCTCGGCTCCGGCAGGTTCAGCCCACGCCAGTTCACCGTTCCCCGCCGCTTGCAACCGAAGCCTCACCACCTTGAGGTCGCGCTCGTGCATCGTGAGCGCTTCCTGGGTCTCGGCATGCTCCGCCTGCTCGTCTTCGAGGCGACGCGATGTGTCCGCGAGCTGCTCGCGAAGGTCCGTGACGTACTGCTGTGACTCCTCGAACTGTGCCGACTTCCGCTTCACGAGCGAGTTCCAGGTCGACCTGGCAGTGGCCGCGGACTTCACCATCTCGGCGAGCCGGTGAACAGCGCGCGGGGTCACTCGGTCGAGCCCGAGCACATCCGACACCACAGTGCTCAGCGCACCAAGCACGAGCGGGTCGGAACTGCGGTCCGACGGTGTCGCTTCCGCTACTTCCTCAACCGGCGTCTCGGCCGAGACCGGCTCAGGTTCCGACGGGGCCGACGCCGGAGCAGCCGTTGTCGCCGTGGCACCCATGCCCTTCTGAACGAGACCATCATGCAGGTGGATCGTGTCCGGGCCGGGCTTGCTGCTGACGGGCGTGATGCGTGCGGGGGTCTCACGCTCGACCAACGCGAGGACGTCGCGGTCCACCTGGCGGAGAAGCCTCGTCTCCACTCGCGCCAAGGCTTGTGGCACGGGCGCCGTCAGCGTCATGTCCCGAACTCGTCCGCCGAGAAATCTCCCGAGACGATGCGTCGAGTCACGCAGGATTCGAGACGTCGTCAGAACGGGATGTCGTCGGCCGTCGAGCGCATCTCCGGGTGCTGCATCTGCCACGAAGGTCCGCAACGTTCCTGGGGCAACGGCGTGAGTCGCGCCGACCCGACGAGCGAACTCCACGGTCGCGTCCCCGTCCAGCACGTAACCCGCAGCCAGTCCCGTCGACTGTCGAAGGTAGTCAGCTACAAGTGCTCTCCACCGGGAGACCGGTAGCGTCTGATCCGAGCCCGCAACGAATATCGGGCCCCGACGCCGTCCGTCACGTACCGCGTCTACCAGCGCGTCGACGTCGGGCGCCGTGACGATCTGCGGCTCAGGGCTGATCGCAGCACCGCCGTCGCGAGCGTCGACGACTTCGAGCACGTCACGTACCAGGCGTGGTGGTGCTGTCCACCGGACACGTCGATCACTTCGCTGCTCGTCCGACGGCGCATCGACGTCTAACCACACCCAGGAGTCTCGCCGTTCAACGCCAGGATCGTGCGCGAGAAGACGAGTGATCCACACGCCCTCCGGCTTGCTCTCACGGAGAACGAAGAGACACGACGTCGCCGACGAGTCCGGTTGGTCGATGGTAAGAGTCGCTTCGACTCCCCGAGAGACCTCCGTGACAGTACCCGGCTGGACCAGATCCGCCGCATACCTCTTGTGCCGGAGCCACGAGTGCACCTGAGCCTGGAGCGTAGGAACAAGCGGATGCCCGTCCCGGACACCAGCCGCGGTAAAGATCGACCTGTACCCAAGCACTTATCCCCCTGTGTGACGAGCCCACGCTGGCCGGACTTGGGATTCTATGGGGCCGGCCGACGCCCGGGGATCACACTCGGGGGTGGAGCTGCAGTTCAAGAACATCAATGCGGCGACTGCCGATCGGAGACACCCGCCCATGGTCCCGACTGCGCCGTCACGGGGCCAGGAGCGACATCATCGGCGCCTCGAGCGATCCGATGCGCCCGGGCCGCCGGACTGGATCGGGCGACAACTGTCCGGCGTCAGGCCTCGGCGTCGGGGGCGGCGGCGTCGGCCACGGCACCGCCCGGCGTGCTCTGCACGACGATCCCCTCGCGCAGCAGCTCCTCCTGGGCCGCGGCGCGCAGCGCGCGGGCGACCGGCCACTGCTCACCCGGCCGCACCTGCGCGTGCAGCGTGAAGGTGAGCGTGAACGCGTCCACGCTGTCGACGCCGCGCACCGACGGAGCCTCCAGCAGGGCAGACGAGGTATCCGAGTCGTCCTGGACCCGGTCCACCGCCCGGCCGAGCGCGGCCCGTACCGCCTCGACGTCGCTCCCCACGGGGACGAGGACGGGCGCCACCGCACGGCTCCACTCCTGCGTGCTGTTTCCGGCCCGCAGGATCTCGCCGTTGCGCACGTACCAGAGCGTGCCGTCGAAGTTGCGCACCTGCGTGAGGCGCAGCCCCATCGCCTCGACCGTGCCGGTCACGACGCCGTCCAGGTCCACGTAGTCGCCGACGCCGAACTGGTCCTCGATGAGCAGGAACAGGCCGCTCAGGAAGTCCTTGACGAGGCTCTGGGCCCCGAAACCGAGGGCGACGCCGATGACGCCCGCCCCCGCGATGAAGCCCTGCACCGGGGCACCCACCGTGTCGAGGACCGACAGCACGACGACCGTGCCGATGATGATGTTGGCGCTGGAGTTCAGGACGGAGCCCACGGTGCGGGCCCGCTGGGCACGGCGGTCGGCCGCACGTCCGCTGACGCCGGAGATCGCCTCCCCCAGCACCTGCGGCGAGAGCTTGATCTTCCGCCGGTGGCTCTTCTTGCGGGCCTCGCCCGCGGCGGCGGCCACGGCCTCCTTCGCGACGCGCTCCTGCTCCCGGGTCGCGCCGAGGGCGATGCGCTCGGTGAGGTGGGTGACGATGCGGCGCACCACGACGAGAGCGGCGATCCCGACGGCGAGAATGATGATGATGCTGAGCGGTTCCTGGACGAACCACGCCCAGAACCCTTCGGCACCGTCGAAGAGGGCGGTGGCAAGTTGGTCGATCACGGTGACTCACGCTAGTGGTTCGAGGCGTCCCGGAGCCAAGCCCAGGGGCCTCCGGAGCGCACCGCCCCGCGACCTTCACAGCGCGTTCGTGAACGGATCACGCGCCTGTGACGGCAGCCACGCGCCCGGTCGCCGGGGCCACGCCCGCGGAGCGCGCCCCGGTCACGACCGGTCCGTCAGGCCCGCAGGCCGTCCAGCTCCGCGGCGAGGTCGTCGGCCTCCGGGCCGACGATCACCTGGACCACGCGCCCCGACCGGACCACGCCGAACGCGCCGGAGGACTTCAGCCCCCGCTCGTCCACCAGGCCGGGATCGCTCACCTCGACGCGCAAGCGCGTGATGCACGGCTCGAGCTCGACGACGTTCGTGTCGCCGCCGAGTGCTACCAGGATGTCGTTCGCCTTGGACAAATGAATCACCACTCCCAAACCCGTGCGTCGTTGCCGGTCCTCGCCCCACCCTATCCGGGGCGGCGAGCCAGCGGTACGAGAAGCGCGCGCGTGCCCTCGCGATCAAGGGACCGGACTGTCACCAGGCTCACAGGCACAGGCTGCTCCCCGTCCCCTGCGCGGCACGGACGGATGCGAGGATGACGAGGTGAAGTCGTTCTACGAGCAGGTCGGCGGGCACGAGACGTTCGAGAGGCTGGTCGACACCTTCTACGAAGGCGTCGCCGAGGACCCGGTGCTGCGCCCCATGTACCCGGAGGAGGACCTGGGCCCGGCCCGGGAGCGTCTCACGATGTTCCTGGAGCAGTACTGGGGCGGGCCGTCCACCTATTCCGAGCAGCGCGGGCACCCCCGGCTGCGGATGCGGCACGTGCCGTTCAAGGTCAACCCGGACGCCCGGGACCGCTGGCTGAAGCACATGCGCGCCGCCGTGGACGCGCTGGAGCTCTCGCCGCTCCACGAGGCGCAGCTGTGGGACTATCTCGAACGAGCTGCCTTCTCCATGATCAACACCTTCGAGGACTGAACCGTGATCGAGACTCCCGGGACGGCGGGACCGCCGTCGGACGACCCTGCCACCGACCCGCTGACCCGGCTGCTGGACGTGCTGGACCTGCGCTCCCTGGAGGGCCCCGGCCCCCGCGGCGAGGACGACGTGTTCGAGGGGGACAGCGTGGCCGGGCCCGCGACACGGGCCTACGGCGGGCAGGTGCTGGCGCAGGCGATCCTCTCGGCGGCGCGCACCGTGCCGGAGGGCCGGCTCATCCACTCGCTGCACGGCTACTTCCTGCGCGAGGGGTCCCTGGACGTGCCGATCGGGTTCGCCGTGGAGCGGCTGCGCGACGGGCGCTCGTTCAGCGCGCGGCGCACGCACGCGATGCAGTTCGGCAAGCCGATCCTGTCGATGATCGCGTCGTTCCAGGAGGACCAGCCCGGGTTCGAGCTCACCACGCCGATGCCCGGCGACGTCCCCGCCCCCGAGGACGTCCCCTCGGCGCTCGAGGAGGTCCGGGACGCGGGTGACCGGGCGCGGGCGTTCTGGACGGAGCAGGCCGCGTTCGAGCTCCGATACGTGGGCGGTTCGGTGTACCTGCAGCGGGACCCGTCTGCCGAGGCCGGCGAGGCACCGCACACGCAGCTCGTGTGGATGCGGGCGCGCCGCCCGGTCGCGAGCGACGACCAGATGCTGCACCGGGCGCTGCTGGCGTTCGCGTGCGACCAGCTCATGCTCGAGCCCGCGCTGCGGGCGGCCGGCAGGTCGTGGCAGGAGGTCGGTGGCGGGAAGGTACCGCTGGCCAGCCTCGACCACGCGATGTGGTGGCACCGCGACGTCCGGGTGGACGAGTGGCTGCTGTACGTCCAGGGCGCGGCGTCGGCCCAGGGCGGGCGGGCGCTGGGCCATGCCCGCGTCTACCGCACGGACGGCACGCTCGTGGCGTCGATGGGCCAGGAAGGCATGATGCGCCTGCCGGCGGAGTGAGTCGGCGGTCCGCGCCGCCAGGGGGCGAGGGCCTGCCCGACACCGGTGGCTCCCGGGGCTCCCTACGCCGCGAGCGGACATTCCGTGACCGTGTCGGTGTCCCTGAGTACGTTGTGCGCATGCCTCGCCCCTACCTCCGGTACCCGCACATCCACGATGACCTCGTCACGTTCGTCGCCGACGACGACGTGTGGCTCGCACCCCTGGACGGCGGCCGCGCCTGGCGCCTGACCAGCGATCACGTCCCGTGCTCGACCCCGCGGTTCGCCCGCGACGGCTCCCGGGTCGCCTACGTCTCGCACCGCGACGGGCACCCCGAGGTGTACGTGGTGAGCACGGACGGCGGGGCGTCGCGCCGCCTCACCTGGTTCGGCGGCCTGCGGACGCTCCTGCTCGGCTGGGACGACGACGACCGCCTGCTGGTCGCGACGGACGCGGCCGAGCAGGACCGCGGGCTCACGGTGGTGCACGCCGTCGCGCTCGACGGGACGATCGAGCGGCTGCGGTACGGCACGGCCTGGGGCGTGGCCGTCCACGGGAGCGGCGTCACGGCGATCGTGTCGGCGGGCTACCGCCCTGCCGTGCACTGGAAGCGGTATCGCGGCGGGACCGCGTCGCGGCTGTGGGTCGACAGGACGGGCGCGGGCACGTGGGAGCAGGCGCTGCCGGACGAGCAGGCCGCCGCCCTGGACCCGATGTGGCTGGGCGACACGCTGCTGTTCACGTCGGACCGCGCCGCGACGTTCCCGGACCAGGCGGACGAGCAGGCGAACCTCTGGGCCTGGGACGGCCTGGCGGCCGGTGCACCGGGGCAGGGCACGACGCCGTCCGCGCCGCGCCAGGTCACGTTCCAGACGGCGGAGCAGGGATACGTCCGCGACGCCGCGACGGACGGGCGGCGGATCATCTGGCACAGCCGCGGCGACCTGTGGCTCCTCGATGCCCTGGACGCGACGCCGCGCCGCGTCGACGTCACGCTCACGGGTGCCGCGCCCCGGCCGTACGACGCGTTCCCGGCGCGGATCGACGGCCTCGCGGTGGACGCGGGCGGTGACGCGAGCCTCGTCGGCGCGCTCGGGACCGCGTTCTGGGTGACGCACCGGGCCGGGCCCGTGCGGGCGCTGGTCGCCGACGCGGCCGTGCGGGTCCGGGAGCCGGACGTGCTCGGCGACACGGGTCGCGCCGTCGTCGTCACCGATGCGGACGGCGAGGACGCGCTCGAGGTGCACACGATCGACGGCTCGGCCGCGCCCGTGCGGTTCGCCGGCGGCGAGCTCGGCCGGGTGCTGCACCTCGCGGCGAGCCCCGACGGCTCCGAGGTCGCGGTGATCTCGCACGACGGCAGGATCAGCCGGGTCGCGGTGCCCGCGCCGGGCGAGCCGGCGTCGTCCGCGATCCGCGAGCTGGGGCGGTCGGCCACCGGAGAGGCGTGGGGGCCGGTGTTCTCCCCGGACGGACGGTACCTGGCATGGAGCTGCCCGACGTCCAGGAGGGACGACAACCATCAGCTGATGGTCGCGGACCTGCGCGACAACGAGCCGGTGGGGCGGCCGGCAACGTCCGGGAAGTTCCACGACTGGTCGCCGGCGTTCACCGCCGACGGCAAGCACCTCGCCTTCCTCTCGAACCGCACGTTCGACCCCGCCTACGACGCGCACGAGTTCGCACTGTCGTTCGGCGCGGCGACACGGCCCTGGCTGATCCCGCTGAGCGCCACCGAGCCCGCGCCGTTCGGTCCGAGCGTCGAGGGCTGGCGGCTGAGCAAGCCCGGCAGCGGGAAGGACGGGGACGCGAAGGACGGCGAGAAGGGCGAAGACGCTGCGCACGGCGAGTCCAGCAAGGGCGACAAGCCGGACCACGACGCCGTGACCTGCCCCGACATCGACCTGGACGGCGCCGAGGAGCGGATCGTGCCCTTCCCGGTCACCTCGGGCCGGTATCGCGGCCTGCGGGCTGCCAAGGGCGGGCTGCTGTGGATCCGGGAGACCGACGACGCGGGCGTGCTGGGCACGCGCAGCGCCGGGGTCGACGACGAGGACGAGAACTCCCTGCAGTTCTGGTCCTTCGAGGAGCGCAAGGTCACCGATGTCGCCGACGGGGTCGACGGCTACGCCGTCTCGGGTGACGGCAGCCGGGTCGTGGTCCGCTCCGCGAACGGGCTGAGCACCCAGCCCGCCACGGCAAAGCCCGGCGACGGATCCGGGCCCGGGGGCAGCGTCGAGATCGACCTCTCGCGGCTGCGGCACGAGGTCGAGCCGCGGACGCAGTGGCGCCAGATGTTCGACGAGAACGCGCGCATCATGCGCGACCACTACTGGCGCGCGGACATGAACGGCGTCGACTGGGACGCCGTGGTGACGCGCTGGCGCCCCCTGATCGACCGCGTCGCCACCTACGAGGAGTTCACCGACGTGCTCTGGGAGACGGTCGGGGAGCTGAACACCTCGCACGCCTACGTGGCCCCCTCGCGCTCGCCGGGCCGCCGCTCACGCCGTCTGGGCTTCCTGGGCGCGGACCTCTCCCGCTCGGACGACGGCTGGCGGATCGACCGGATCCTGCCCGGCGAGTCCTCGGACCCGGAAGCGCGCTCGCCCCTCCGAGCCGCAGGCGTGGACGCGCGGCCCGGCGACACGGTCGTCGCCGTCGACGGGAAGCCGGTCGACCCGGCAACCGGGCCGGCGGCGAACCTGGTCGGAGCGGCGAACCGGCCCGTGGAGCTCACGCTGCGGCGAGCCGGGGCGGACGCCGACCGCCGCGTCGTGGTCGTGCCCGTGGCCGACGAGTCCGCACTGCGCTACCAGGGCTGGGTGGCCTCCCGCCGGGACTACGTGGCGGAGAAGTCCGGCGGCCGGCTGGGGTACGTGCACGTCCCGGACATGATGAGCAACGGCTGGGCGCAGCTGTTCCGCGACCTGGGCGAGGCCACCCGGTGCGAGGGCATGATCGTGGACGTGCGCTACAACAGCGGCGGGCACACCTCGCAGCTCGTGGTCTCCCGCCTGGCGCGCAGGATCGTCGGCTGGGCCCGGGTCCGGCACGTCGAGCGCCCGGCGCCCTACCCGGACAACGCGCCGCGCGGGCCGGTGGTGCTCGTGACGAACGAGAACGCCGGGTCGGACGGCGACATCGTCAACGCCGCCATCCAGGCCCTGGGCGCCGGGACCGTGGTCGGCGTCCGCACCTGGGGCGGCGTGGTCGGCATCGACGGACGCTTCAACCTCGTCGACGGGACGGGCATCACTCAGCCGCGCTATGCGTTCTGGCTGGAGGGACCCGGCTGGGACGTCGAGAACTACGGCGTCGACCCGGACATCGAGGTGTGGCACAGCCCGGCGGACCACCTCAGCAGCACCGACAAGCAGCTCGATGCCGCAATCGCCCACGCGTTCCGCAGCCTGGAGGAGCATCCGGCGGCGACGCCGCCGCCGATCCCGGAGCCGCGCGTGCGGCGGAGGTGAGACGAAGTCCGTTCAGTGCTCGCGCCTCCCTCGGAGGCGCGAGCACGCCTGACCTGCGCCAGGAAGCACACCCCCGACCTCGCGCCGCTCGGTTGCGGACCGCCGGGCGTCACCGCCGCCGGAACTTCACCGGGTCATCGAGATAGGGCTCCCAGGCCGCGCGTTCCTCGGGCGTGAGGCGGCGGGGCTTGCCCGTGGCCGCGGCGACGAGCACCAGGGTGGTCGAGGCGCGGGCGTAGGGAGCGGTCCGCAGGGCCTCGCCCGAGCCGGCGGAAGCAGGGGTCGCGCCGCCCTCGTGCACGGCGTAGCAGACCTCGATCGACGCCCCGCCGAACTTGCCGAACCACATCTCCACCAGCACCGGGCGCCGCGTGTACTCCAGCGGGCGCAGGTACTCGATCTCCTGGTGCGCGACGAACGTGTGCGTCGTCGCCGACGGCCCGGAGTCGACGACGGCGGTCGGTAGCGGGTCGACGACGTCCTCGTGCCGCCAGAAGGCCTCGATGCGGGCCTCCTGGAGCAGGTCGAGCATCTCGACGTTGTTGACGTGCTGATACGCGTCGAGGTCGGACCAGCGCAGGGAGATGGGGATGTGCAGACGCATGCGCTCATCCTCACCCATCGCGGCCAGCGGGGGTCACCGTCGGCAGGCACCCCGCACCCCCTTGGAGATCGCACGGGTAGGGGGCAGGGATGACGGCGAGGTAGGGGTGAGTGTCCACGTAGGGGCGTGGGGAGTGCCCCCTGGCGCCTACCTGAGCACTCACCCCTACCTCGCCGTCGTCCCTACCCGTGCGATCTCTTAATCGTTTCGCTGCCGCCCGGAGGCTCCCCGCGAGACGACGTCGCAGCTAGAGTTCGTGACCGCTCGCACGCGAAGAACCCCTGGAGGAACCATGCGCCGCACAGCCGCGGTCGTCGCCCTGGCCGCTGCCCTGTCCCTGACCGGCTGCTCGCTCCCGTCCACCGGACCGGGCACGGCCGACGCCGTCGTCGAGGCGCCCGAGGAGACGCTCACGAAGGAGGCGGCGGGCGAGCAGTACCTCCAGATCACTGCCCCGTACGACGGCGTGCTGGAGCAGTTCGAGGCGGCGGTGAACGACCAGGCGCCGCTCGAGGAGCAGAGCGGCCTCGCGGCGGCCGTCGGCGCCGCGCTGCAGGCCGAGTCCGCAGGGCTGCGCGCGTCGGCCTGGCCCGAGGAGATGGCCGGCGACGCCACCGCGCTCGCCGACGCGGCGGAGCAGGCCGCGGCGCACTGGGAGCAGGCCTCCTCGGCAGGCACCACCCAGGAGGTCATGAAGCACGTCGACCAGGCGATGGAGGTCGACGCCGCGGACGCCGCGGACTCCATCCGCGAGGCGCTGGGCCTCCCCGCCGACGAGGAGGAGTAGCCGACGCCGCGAACCGCCCATCGCGCTCGGCCCGACCGCGCCCAGCTTCGCGCCGCTCGGCCCGCCGCGCTCGGCCCGCCCTGCTCGGCCCGCCGC
>NZ_BAAHAJ010000002.1:102372-175115 GCF_054777735.1 Myceligenerans cantabricum | reverse complement strand
GCACCGCGCCGGCCGCCCCGGCGGCGACGCAGGCTGCCCGGCGCGGGCGGGCCCGCCGGAGCCTGCTGCGCCTGGGGGTACTCCGTAGGGCCGGACGCCGCAGGATGCGCGACCGGCGCCGACGCCGGTTCGTGCGGCGCGGAGCCCCAGCCGCCGGCCGAGGCGGCCGGGGCCTGCGGCATCATCGGCTGCGCCGCCGGTGCGGGCGCCGCCGGGTACGACGACGGCGCCCCTGGACCCCACGACTGCGTGGCGGACGCGGCGGCGGCCGCGGGCGGGAACCCGACGGCGCCCTTCTCGTCGTCGGCCGACGGCGGGAACGGCGGCTTCTCCGCCTCACCCGGCGCGGCCGGGAAGGGAGACTGAGCCGCGTCGTCCGACGCGACGGGGAAGGGCGAGTCGTCGGCGGCACCACGACGCGGCAGATCGTCCTGGCGACCGAGCGGTGCGCTGACAGAACGGCTCGGCCTGCGGCTCTTGCCGCCACGGTGCTTGCGGTTCGCGCCCAGCAGCAGGAAGACACCCAGCAGGAGGAGGAATCCGCCGCCGATGACTCCCGGCCAGAGGTACGGGGTGGTGGCCGGCCGGGGCCAGGTCAGCTCGACCGTCGGGGCCTCGGCGCCCTTGCCGACGCCGGCCGCCAGGAGCGCATAGGGACCGGGCTGATCCGAGTACCGCAGGCTGACGCTGGTCTCGCCGCTCACCTCGGAGATCCACAGGTCGGAGCCGGCAGGGTCCGGCCCCGCGACGGGCTTGTCGGCGGAATCGGCGGCGTTCTCGCCGGAGTCGCCCTCGGCGGCCTCCTCGCCGTCGCCGCCCGAGGCGTCGTCCTCGCGGGACACGCCCTCTCCCGGCACGACGGAGAGGCGCGTCCAGTCGGCCATCCCGGTCACCGAGTCGTAGGGAGCGTCGCCCACCCAGCCGAGCACGTCCTGCTCGGTCCCGACGGCCAGAGTGACCTTCTGCCCCTCGGGCACCGACGCGCGCACGGTGACACTCTCGTCGACCATCCCGAGCACGCCTGGAGCGGTGACCAGCATCGTTCCGTCACCGCTCGGCGTCGCCGTCGCGACCACGGTGTCGGACTCCCGCAGGATCGTCGCCGTCGCGATTCCGTACCCCGCCCCGCCGAGACCGGCAAGAATGAGGAGGACCGCCAGAAAGCGTTGCACCACCCGTTCCCTTCGTAGGTGCCAAGGCCGACAGTCCAGCATAGAGTCGTGGACCACCCCGACGTCCAGCAGGGGGCGGAGACAAGGATCGTCACCGTTCTTTCACCCGTCGTCTTCACGACCCGCTCCGGAGGTCGGGAAGTGATCACGGCCCGCGCCTATCCAAACGGGTTGCGTGGCGCGTATCCTGGGCGCCGGACAGGCCGCAAAACCTGCGGCATTTCCCTGGCCGATCCGAGCCCAGGGACCCACGGTCTTGCCACGGAGGTCTGCACGTGTCCGACGAGCGCTCGCTCTTCCCGACTGTCATGCGCGGGTACGACCGCGACCAGGTGCACAACCACCTCGACAGGCTCAACGCCGCCCTGGAGGAGGCCCGTCGGCAGGTCGAGACCTCCGACTCGCGCGCCCAGCAGCTGCAGACCGACCTGAGCGACACCCAGCAGAGGCTGAAGGAGACGGACAAGCCGTCGTACTCCGGCCTCGGGTCCCGGATCGAGATGCTGCTGCGTTCGGCGGAGGAGCAGTCGTCGGACATCCTCACCCAGGCGAACCAGCAGGCCGCGGACGTCATGGCGCGCGCCAAGCTCTCGGGCGGCCAGGTCCGCTCCCGGGCCGAGTCCGAGGCCGCGGAGATGCTCGCCAGCGCCCGGCGCGAGGCCGAGGAGATTCGCACCACCATGGCCGCCGAGGCCGAAGGCCATCTCGTGGCGGCGCAGCGACGCGCCGAGGAGATGGTCGGGTCGGCGGAGCGCGAGGCCGCGCTGATCACCTCCGGCATCGCCACCGAGGAGTCCGAGCGCCGTTCCAGCCTGGAGCGCGAGCTCGGCACGCTGCGGTCGACGGTCGAGCGCGAGACCACCGAGCTGCGCGTCAACACGGAGCGGGAGGCCGCCCAGCTGCGCGCCAAGGTCGCCGCCGAGACCGCCGCCCAGCGTGAGAGTGCCGAGACCGAGTCCACGGAGCTCCTCGACCGCGCCCGCCGTGACGCCGAGCACCTCGTGGCCGAGGCGAAGCGGGAGGCCGCCGAGGCGTCGAACGCCGTCACCACGGACCTCGAGGACCTGCGGGAGCAGGCACGGACCGCGCTCGCCGAGGCGGATCTCAACATCGCCACCCGCAAGGAGCAGGTCGAGAAGGAGCTCGCCGAGCGGCACAAGACGGCCAAGGACGAGACCGACCGGCTCGTCAAGGCTGCCGAGGAGCACGCCGCCGAGGCGGAGAAGCGCGTGGCAGTGGCTCTCGAGCAGGCCGAGAAGGTCCGTTCGGAGTCCGACGTCTACGTCAAGGACCTCGTCGCGGACTCGCGCCGCACGGCCGACCGTATCGTCGCCGAGGCCCGCGAGTTCGCCGACCAGACCATCGCGGACGCCAGCGCCGAGGCGGAGCAGCAGCGCGCGGCGGCCCAGAACCAGCTCGAGGACCTCACCCGCCAGCACGACTCGATCAACGGCTACCTCGACGAGCTGCGTGGCATGCTCGGCGGCGGCCAGAGCGGCAAGCCCGACGGGTCGGCCGCGCTCGCCACGGCGTCCGGCGGCAGCCCGCTCACCCCGGCGCAGCAGGCGCGCTTCGGCGTCGTCGGCTCGGGGAACGAGGCGGCACCCGAGGAAGAGGACTCGAGCGGCAAGCCGGTCGCCATCCCGCCGCGCGCGCCGAACCCGGCCCCGTCCGCCAACGAGGTCAGCGATGCCACGGTCGTCATCCCGCAGGTCGAGGACGGCGAGGAGAGCGACGAGGAGCAGACCGGCACGTCGAAGGGGAGCAAGGCCGAGGCGAACGCCTGAGCCCGACCCCCGGGGCGACGTCGCACCGGGCACGGCAGAGAACCCCGGCGGCCGGGGCACCCTCCACGAGGAGCTGGTGCTCGGCAGGCCGGGGTTCTCCGCTGTCCGGGGCAGCGGTCCCGGCCTCCCGGGTCAGCGGTCCCGTACCCGCCGGTGCAGGTCGGTCAGGACATCGGCCACGGCCCGCGGGTCCTCGACCGGGGACAGGTGCCCGACGTCGGGCACCTCGGTCAGCGTGACCTCCCCGCCGCCCTTGCGTACCGCGGCCGCCATGTGTTCCGCCTGTGCGCGCGGCGACAGCGTGTCCTGGGCGCCCACCACCACCGCGACCGGCGCGTGGAACGTCTCCAGCACCGCCGTGCGGTCCGGGCGGGCCGCCATGGCGCGCTGCGTCCACGCGATGCCCGCCGGCGACTGCGAGCGGATCCAGCTCTCGAGCGTCGGGAAGAGATGGCGTCGTTCGGCGATGCTCGTGTCCGAGAGCAGGACGGCCGGCATGCCGAGCACCGCGTCGACGGTCTGGCTCTCCTCGACCGCGGCCGCGATCCGGTGCCGGTTGGCGCGCGCGTCCTCGTCGTCCGCCACCGACTTCGTGTCCACGAGCCCGAGCCCGGCGACGAACCCCGGGTACAGGTCGGCGAGCGCCAGGGCGACGTAGCCGCCCATCGACAGCCCGACCACGATCGCGTTGCCCACGCCCATCGCGCGCAGGGTGTCGTGCACGCGGTCGGCACTGTGCGCGAGCGACGGCGGGGCGCCGTCCAGGTTCGAGTGCCCCGCCCCGGGCAGGTCGAGGCCGATCGCGCGGACGCCGGGCGGCAGTGCGGCGGCGCAGGCCGTCCACATGCGCACGTCCAGCGGGAATCCGTGCAGGAGGACCAGCGGGAGACCGCCGCCGTCGCGCAGGTCGATCGTGGTCAACGGGACCGTGCCAGTCATTGCCGCGCCTCCTTGCGGGGCCCCCGCCCCTCGCTCCGTGGGGCGACTTCCGCCCTGCTCCCAGGTTAGGGGCTGTGCCCACCGACGGCGCCGTCTGCGGGAGGTCAGGCCCGGCCGAGCGGCCCGTCCCAGTGGGTCGGGAGCGGGAGCTCGTGCTCCGGGAGCACGTGGCCCACGATCTCGTCGAGCACCCGGCGCACCGCCGGTTCACCCACCCACAGGTGCTTCGCGCCGTCGACGCCGATCACCTCGGCCTGCGGGACGCGCGCGAACCGGCGGCGGGCCTCCTCGGGGCGCAGGTAGTCGTCGAGCTCGGGGACGAGCACCACCAGCGGCTTGCCGAACTCCGCCCAGCGGTCCAGGTCCGCGTCGGTCGCGCGGTGCAGCGGCGGCGAGAGCAGGATCGCGCCCTCGACCCCCGGGTCCGCGCCGTGCTTCAGGACCAGCTCGGTGCCGAACGACCAGCCGACCAGCCACGGGTGCGGCAGCTCGCGGAACTCCGCCAGCTCGATCGCGGCCGCGACGTCGTACCGCTCCCCCTCGCCGCCGTCGAACTCACCCTCGCTGGTACCGCGCGGCGAGCTGGTGCCGCGCGTGTTGAAGCGCAGGACGGACAGGTTCGCGAGCGCCGGCAGGCGCCAGGCGGCCTTGCGGTAGACGTGGGAGTCCATGAACCCGCCGTGGGTGGGCAAGGGGTGGAGCGTGACCAGGGACGCCGACGGCGTGCGCGGGGTGCCGTCGGGCGCGACGGGCTGGGCGAGCTCGCCCACGAGCGTCAGGCCGTCCGCGGTGTGCAGCTCGATGTCCTCACGCCGTGCGGGCAGCACCGTCGTGGACCGGATCTGAGGGGAGGTCGGGGTAGTCATCGCGGCCATTCTCCCAGCCCGGCCCGCAGCGTCGACGGCAGGGTGCCGGCCGGGCCCTCCCGGCCCACCGGTGCCGTGCCCGGGCGGGATCTCGGGTCAGCGCAGGTTCTCGCGGCGGCGCCAGCAGCTCTCGTGCCAGTGGCGGCGCATCTCCAGGCCTGCGTCCGGGCCGCCGATCGCGTCCGTGCGCCAGGCCACGACGTGCGCGGTCCCCGGTGGTACGTCCTGGCGGCAGGCCGGGCAGACGTAGGTCTTGTCGGACGAACGGACGTGCTGGACCACCCATTCGCCGTCGGACGCGGACTCGCTGCGGCGGCCGCCCGAGGCCCGGTCGAGGTCGAGCGGACGGTGCTCGGCTCCGTAGGGACGCTTGCTGGATCGGCGCTTGGACGGCATACCGCCATTGTTCCAGGGGTGCGGTGGGTGAATCGTGTAGGCCGGTGGGCGTTCCACGACGTACCAGGTGTTTCCAGGCTCGGACCGTTACAGTGTGCCGGTCTGTCACTACGAACCGATCGAAGGACAACAACGTGAAGCACCGCACCACATCCGGCCTGGCGGCGTTCGCCCTGGGCTCCGCCCTCGTGCTCACCGGATGCGGTGACGGGGACGACTCCAGCAGCGACGCGTCGGCCAGTCCGTCCGCGTCCGCGGAGTCGTCGGCCCCTGCGGTCGCCGAGCCGGTGACGACCGGCGGCGTCTGCGAGGCCGAGGAGGCCCCGGAGACCGAGGCCCAGGACGCCCCGGAGCCTACCGAGGCGGACCTGAAGGCTCTCGAGGCCGTCGAGATCACCGGCAAGGTCGGTGAGAAGCCCAAGAAGGTCGAGTTCGAGACGCCGCTGGCCGTGGAGGGCCTGGCCGTCGACGTGATCGACGAGGGCAGCGGCGACGAGCTCGTGGAGGGTGACCAGATCACGTTCCAGGACTACATCGTCAACGGCGAGGACGGCGAGCAGCCGACGCCGTCGACCTGGGACGAGGGGCAGGGCGCGCAGTCCTTCACCCTTGGTGACCCGCAGTTCCAGATCCTGAACGAGCCGTTCAGCGGGGTCAACGTCGGAGCACGGCTCACGATCGCGATGCAGGGCATGGACGGCGCCACCCAGGTGCACGTGATCGACGTCGTCGGCTCCGAGACGCTGCCCACGAAGGCCGTGGGCACCGCCGTCGAGCCCGAGCCGGGCCTGCCCACCGTCGAGCTCGCCGAGGACGGCGAACCGACAGTGACCATCGCGGACGACTTCGAGGATCCCAGCGAGCTCGTCGTGCAGCCCCTCATCGAGGGCGACGGCGCCGAGGTGACCAAGGAGGACCAGGTCACCGC
Organism: Myceligenerans cantabricum; assembly: GCF_054777735.1. Lineage (NCBI taxonomy): Bacteria > Bacillati > Actinomycetota > Actinomycetes > Micrococcales > Promicromonosporaceae > Myceligenerans > Myceligenerans cantabricum. The sequence goes on along the minus strand of NZ_BAAHAJ010000002.1, from coordinate 169,027 downwards.
GAACTACATCGGCTGCCTCCTGGACGGCACCTCGTTCGACGCGTCGTGGAGCTCCGGTCAGCCCGTCCCGTTCGCGCTCTCCCAGGTGATCCCGGGCTGGACCGAGGGTCTGGCCGGCCAGAAGGTGGGCAGCCAGGTGCTGCTCGTCATCCCGGGCGACAAGGCCTACGCCGACCAGCCGCCGCAGGGCAGCCCCATCCCGGCCGACGCCACGCTGGTGTTCGTCGTGGACATCCTGGACGCCGCCAAGGCCTGACCCGGCTCCACCCGACCGCCGCGGCGGTGCGTCCCCTGCGGGGGACGCGCCGCCGCGGCGTCGTCGTCGGCGGGCGGGCCGTTCCTCCCGGGAGGGACCGCGCCCCGGGACGAAGACTCTCGCTACCGGGCCGTGCCCGTCGAAGAGGGCGTGTCCATCAACGTCGCGGTCAGGGGCACCGGCCCCGCGCTCGTGCTGCTGCACGGCTTTCCGCAGACGCACTACATGTGGCGCCGCGTCGCTCGCGAGCTGGCCGACCGGTACACCGTGATCATGCCGGACCTGCGCGGCTACGGTGAGAGCGCCAAACCGCCCGCGAGCGACCCGGCGGCCTACTCCAAGCGCACCATGGCCCGCGACATCGTGTCCCTGGCCGAGGCGCTCGGGTACGAGCGCTTCGGGCTGGTCGGGCACGACCGGGGCGCCCTGGTCGGCGTCCGGGCGGGCCTGGACCACCCGGAACGGGTCCTGTACCTCGGCATCCTCGACGTCCTGCCCACGCTGGACACGTGGGCCGTCCTGCAGGGCGTGAACGCCAGGGTCGCCTGGCACCTGTACCTCATGGCCCAGCCGCCCGGGCTGCCCGGGCTGCCCGAGAAGATGATCGCCGCGGTCGCCCCGGAGTTCTTCGGTTCCTTCCTGGACACGTGGGACCCAGCCGGCGCCACCTTCACCCCCGAGGCACGTCGGCACTACATCGACAGCTCGATCGGCGCGGTCGACTCCATCGTGGCCGACTACCGCGCCTCGGCCGGCATCGACCTGGAGATGGACGAGGCCGACCGGGACGCCGGCCGACAGCTGACCATGCCCGTCGGGGTCATCTCGCAGGACTGGGGATCCCGGCTCGGATTCGACCCCACCGCGATCTGGGGCGCCTGGGCACCCGACCTGACGTACGAACCGATCCAGGCCGGGCACTTCATGGCCGAGGAGAAGCCGTCCGAGATCGCCCGCTTCATCTCCGGCCTGTCGGCACGCGCCCAGGGCTGACGGCAGGCCCTGTCACCGCTGGTCGCCGTCGGCCGGGCGCTCCGTGGGAGCGAAACCCGGAGCCGCGGCGTCCAGCCGCGGCGCGGCGATGCCGAGGCGGTGCGCCTCGGCGAGCGTGTCCCGGCAGACGGCGCGCGGTTCCTCCGCGCCGGGATCGGTGTGTGCCTGGAGCGAGCGGGCCGCGAGCGGGACGTGGGCCGTCACCCAGGCGAGCGCGGCAGACGTCAGCGAGACGGGGGTCCGGAACAAGAGGGTGCTTCGCCGGTGCTTGCGCAGGTCGACACCGCGCGCCTCCACCAGGGGCAGGAGCTCGCGGGTGGTGAGCAGAGCTTCGCGGAAGCCGTGGGACGAGCCGACCAGCTCGGACAGCGAGCCCGCCCGCAGCCCCTGGGAGTGCATGCCGGCGTCGGCCGCGAAGTGGATCCAGAGCCATCCGCGGAAGTCGTGCTGCTCGCGCAGCGCGAACCCGGCGCGGCGGAACGCCTGCCGCACGCCTCGTTCGCGCCGGCCGGCGGGCCGGCCCAGGGTGCCGAACATCACGGAGGGCAGCAGCATCCCGCGGAGCGTTCCGTCCGTGCCGAACCCCCCGCCGCCCTGGGGGAAGCCCCACGCGAGCCGGTCGGCCGGCAGGGCAGCGACCGCCTCCAGGGGCTCTGACCACACGTTGCCGAAGACGAGGACCGTGGCGTCACCGAGACGCGGCGCGAGGAAACCGGCGGCCTCCACGAGACGATGGTGTCCCACGCTGAGCACGATCAGGTCGAAGCCGTGATCCGGCTCCAGCGTCTCGCGGTACCGCACCGGCCACTCCTGAAGGATCCGCCGCCCTCGGACGCGGTGTCGCGCGTCGAGGACGTCGAGGCCGACCGTGTCTCCGTAGGCCGCCGCGCGACCGGGACGGACATAGAACTCGACGTCGTGCCCAGCCTGCTCGAGCGCCCAGCCGTAGAGGGTCGCGATCACACCGCGGCCGAACATGAGGACCCGCATGATCGCTCCATCCATCCGATTGAACAGTACGAAACGGTATCGTACACTTCGTGACGTGCCCAGTACCCGCCCGTCCCGTTCACGGATGTCGCCCGAGCGTCTTTCCGATGTGCTCCGCACGGTCCACGAGCTGCTCCTGGAGGTGGGCTACGAACGGCTCACCCTGGATGCGGTGGCCGCCCGCGCCCGGACGAGCAAGGCGACGCTGTACCGGCAGTGGGGCGGCAAGCGCGGCCTGGTCATGGCGACCCTGACGCGCGACGACGCCCGGCACCCGCCCCTGTTCGGGGACGCCGCGACGACCTCGCTCGACGAGGCGTTCGCGCGGCTGGCCCGGACCGGCCTCGTGTCGGACCGCGACGTGCGCATGGGGTTCGTGCTGCTGCACGCGGCCTCGACCGACCCGGAGTTCGGCGCCGCGCTGCGCGAGGAGATCATCACGCCGCTCGTGGACGAGCTGGCCTCCGCCTTCCACGCCGCCGCCGACCGCGGCGAGATCGTCCGCGACCCGCCGCTGTTCCGCCGCCTGGCCGCCTTGATCCTCACCGACCTCGCCTTCTCCCCCCTGATCACCGACCACGAGGCGAACCGGGAGGACCGGGAGGACCTGTTCCGGACCGTCATCCGTCCAGCGCTCGATCTCACCGAGGGCGGCGGGCGGCGAGCACGACCATGAGGTGCCGGCGGTCCGGCGTGGCACCGTAGCGGTGCTCGGGGCTGCTCGGGCTGGACGACGTGTCCTCGGAGTGCCGGCAGCCAAGGGCGCCGTGAACCCGGAGTCACCCGCAGCCCGTCGACACGGTCACACCGTGGAGCGCGACACCCCGGGAACCTGCGCGACGGCGCTCCCGATCACCTCGTCGAGGTGCTCGGCGGGAATGACTCCGCAGTTGGCCAGACCTGCGACACCCTGAAGCGTCGCGAGAAAGACCAGCCCGACCCGTTCCGGGTCCTGCGCCGGGAGCATCCCCTCGGCGTGCCCGCGACGAAACATCTCCGCCAGCGGCTCGAACGCGTCGGTCGCGCTCTGCGCCACGCTCCGCCCACCGGTTCCGTGCTTGTGGGCGAACATCAGCTCCATCAGGTTCGCGTCGGAGGTGGCGAAGCCGAGGTACGCGGCGGCGACCGACCGAACCTGCTCCTGATACGTCGGCGCTGCACCCATCGCCCCGCGCAGTCGAGCGCCGAGCCGGGCGAAGCCCTCGACGGCCAGGGCGTCGAGCAGCGCCTGCCGGTCGGGAAAGTACCGGCGTGGAGCCGCGTGGGTCACCCCGATCCGGCCCGCGAGCTCGCGGAGCGAGAGTTCCGCGGCCCCCCTCTCCCGGAGCATCACCGCGGCGTGGTCCAGCACTGCCTGACGCAGGTTGCCGTGGTGGTAGGGACGAGTCGAGGCCACTCTCCCAGCATACAAGGATGTTTCCGTTGACTACATAGTTACCAGTGGATACATTGCTTCCATGCCTACGCTCAGCTCGCCGTCGCAGATTCCCGCTCAGACAGACCGCACCATCATCGTCACAGGTGCCAGCAGCGGGATCGGACACGCCGCCGGCGCCGCACTGGCCGCCAAGGGCGCGCACGTCATCCTCGCCGTCCGCGACCAGGACAAGGGCCGCACGGCCGCCGCCACCATCCGAGGCGAGGTCGAGGTCAGGCCGCTGGATCTCGCCTCGCTCACGTCGGTGCGTGCCTTCGCCGCCGGGATAGCCGGCACGGTTGACGTCCTGGTGAACAATGCCGGCACGATGACCGATACGCTCCGGCACACCGCGGACGGTCTTGAGCTCCAGCTCGGGGTGAACCACCTCGGGCACTTCGCGCTGACGAACCTCCTGCTGGACCGGATCACCGATCGCGTCGTCACCGTCACCTCCAGCGCTCATCGCGCGGCGCACATCGACTTCGACGACCTGCAATGGCAACAGCGCACCTACAGCCCGTTCGGCGCCTACGGGCAGTCCAAGCTGGCGAATCTGCTGTTCACCGCCGAGCTGCAGCGCCGCCTGACCGCGGTCGGCTCTCCGGTGCTCTCCACCGCCGCCCACCCCGGCTGGGCGTCGACCGGCTTCCGGATCACCAGCGGCAACCGGCTCCTCGACACCCTCGCGGCGATCAGCACACCGCTGCTCGCGCACGGACCACAGGGGGGCGCCCTTCCCACCCTGCTCGCGGCAACCGGCAACGTGCCGGGCGGCAGCCTCGCCGGCCCGAGCCGCATGGGCGGGGTGCGCGGCCCGGCGGCCCTGGGCAAGCGGCCTGCAGAGACCGACGACCCGAACATCGCCAGGCGACTCTGGGACGTCTCCGAACAGCTCACCGGGACACGCTTCCCGCTGACCGCCGACCCTGCTGCCCCCTGAGCAGAACGGAAGAGTTCGGCAGCGCGCGGGACGAGACGTGTCCGGTACCGGCAGCATGTGGAGCCCGGAGCGGATCTGCCGCGTCTTGCGGATGCCGGCAGGCAGGAAGCCCGGAACCACAGGTGTCTGCGGTTCCGGGCCTCTGGTCAGCCGCTACGGGTCGCGGGCTTCGATCAGGTGATCAGAAGTCCCAGTTCTTGCCTGAGGCCCAGAATCCTGCGGATCCTGTGGTTCGCGTGGGTATCGTGCCTTCTATGTGCCGCTCCTGCTGAATGCGTTCAGGCCACCCGACAATGGTTGAGGGTACGGCCACAACACTCGGCCGATTCTACTGCACGGCGAGCCGTCAGGGCTGGGGTGACCCGGGGGTGTCGGTCGCCTCCGGCACGCTGGCCCCACGGAGGACATCGCGGACTCCTTGCTCCGGGGACCCGCTTTCGCAGTCACTCGGAGCCACCTGGCCTGCACCCGGACCAGCCCGTCCTGGTGCTCCGTGCGCTGAAGTGGCACTGTCACGGCAGCCGTGCGACGGTCCAACGTACCGTTAGGAGCACTCCGAGTCGCTCAACGCGATCCCGACGCCCACGGCAACAAGTGACCTGACCGATGGCGCTGCCACGACATCGCGCCGTCTTGCATCGGCGGACCTGATCTCTGCCAGACTCGGGTCTGTCCGATGACTGGCTCTGTCGCAAGTGCGACAGAGCCGAAAGTGCGACAGAGCCGTTAACCGGACAGACCCGGGCGACGAGAACGAGGTGCGCACCCCCTCGGCCAGGTCACGGGCGAAGGCCTCCCCGAGCCCTTTGGAGGCGCCGGTGACGAGGACTGTTGTCCCGCTGTAGTCGTGCGTGTGCGGTCCCTTCCGTCGGTCTGGGTGTCGTGGGCTATCAGGGGTAGGTCTGAACCTCGCCGCCGTCGGCGAAGAGCTCGCTGCCGGTGACGAAGCTTGCTTGGTCGGAGGCGAGGAACAAGATCGCGTTGGCGATCTCGGCCGGGCGGGCAAGACGGGCAAGCGGGGTGGTCTGGGCCATGCCCGCGAGCATCGCGTCGAGGTGCGCCGGGTCCGGTGAGAGGCCGCGCAGCCCCGGGGTGTCGGTGGGGCCGGGCACGACGGCGTTCACGCGCACTCCCCGGGGCGCCAGCTCCGCGGCCCAGGTGCGCACGAACTGACGCAGCGCCGCCTTCGAGGCCGAGTACACCCCGAAGCCGGGGGTACCTCGACTGGCCGAGCTGGATCCGGTGATGACGATGCTGGCGCCGTCGGCGAGCAGCGGCAGCGACTTCTGGACGGTGAACATCGTGCCGCGCACGTTGGCACCGAACGTGGCCTCGTAGCTCTCCGGGGTGACGTCGGCGATGGTCGCGAGGCTGTCGCCGCCTCCGGCGTTCGCGACCACGACGTCGAGCCCCTTGCCTGCGCGCGAGATCGTCGCGAACAGTCGGTCCAGGTCGTCCAGATCGCTGATGTCACTGGTGACAGCCGTGACAGAGGCCCCAAGGGCCGCTGCCGCGGCATCGAGCTCCGCCTGGCGGCGCCCGGTGATGAAGACGTGCGCCCCCTCGTGAACGAAGCGCTCGGCAGCCGCGAAGCCGATACCCGTGCTTCCTCCGGTAACGAGGACCGACTTGTTGTCGAACTGGCCCATGAGTGTGTTCTCCCGTTCGTTGAGAACCGGCGTCCAGGCGTGGTCGCCAGTTCTTGACCTCTCGGTCCATATTCGAGGCTAGCACACCGGCCGAACCTTCTTGGACCGATTGGTCAAGAACACTTATCCTCGACACATGGCAAGACCACGACAGTTCGAGGAAGAGAAGGTGCTGCGAGCGGTCGGCGACCAGTTCTGGAACGCCGGGTACGCAGCGACGTCGCTGCAGGACCTCATGCGGGTCAGCGGGCTGGGCAAGGGCAGCCTGTACGCGGCCTTCGGCGACAAGCACCAGGTCTTTCTCCAGGTCCTGCAGCGATACGTGTCGGCGAGCAACACGGTGCTGCGCCAAAGGCTCGCCGCCACGCCACGGGCCGTCGATGCGTTGCGCGCCTATCTCATAGCGCCCGTGGGTGACCCCGAAGGCGTGGCCGCACGACGCGGGTGCTTCCTCGCCAACAGCACCACCGAGCTGGCCGCCGCCGATCCCGACGTCGCGACCGAGGCACGCCGCGCGTACGAGGAGACCACCGCGATCGTGGCCGAGTACGTCGCGAAGGCACAAGCCGACGGCGACCTCCCCGCCGAACCCGACCCCGTCCAGACAGCGCGAACCCTGCTCGCAGCACAGCAGGGCGTGGTCTTCATGGGACGCAGCGGGATGGACATCGAGACCCTCGCCGCAACGGCGCAGACACTCGCCGACCGGCTCCTACCCGGACGGTCGGACGCCGCGACCGGCCCCACGCCGGCCTGACCTGCGACCATCTGCTGAGCCTCGCTTGTGCGCAAAAGGACAGGGCAGGGTCAAGTCCCTGGTAGTGGTGTAACTGTTTCGTGATCCTTTGGGTCGTGGGTGGTCAGGCTGCGGTGGGGAGTGCTGGCTGGTCAGTGTTGGTTGTGATGGTGGTGGTCTCCTCGGGGGTGGGTCGGGGCTGGCGGCTGCGGGCGATGACGTCCAGGCCGAGGTAGCGGCGGGCTTCGGCCCATTCGTCGTGCTGCTCGGCCAGCACGGCGCCGACCAGGCGGATGATGGCGTCGCGGTCGGGGAAGATGCCCACGACGTCGGTGCGTCGGCGGATCTCGCGGTTGAGGCGTTCGTTGGGGTTGTTCGACCAGATCTGCCGCCAGATCTCGCGCGGGAAGGTGGTGAAGGCGAGCAGGTCTGCGCGGGCGGTGTCGAGGTGGGCTGCGACGTCGGGCAGGCTGGCGGTGACGGTGTCCAGGAGCTTGTCGAACTGCGCGTTCACGGAGGCGACGTCGAGCTGGTCGTAGATCGAGTGGAGCATCGCCTTGACCGCCGGCCACTGCGTCTTGGGGCAGGTGTCCATGAGGTTCTTGGCGTAGTGGGTGCGGCACCGCTGCCAGGCAGCTCCCGGCAGGTTGGCGCTGATCGCGTCCACCAGGCCCGGGTGGGCGTCGCTGGTGACGAGCATGACCCCGGTCAGGCCGCGGGCGACCAGGTCGGCGAACAGTGCGTTCCACGCCGTCTTCGTCTCGCTGGTGGCCACGCGCAGGCCCAGGACCTCGCGGTGTCCGTCGGCGTTGACACCGGTGATGATCAGGACCATCGCGCTGGTGACGCGTCCGTCCTCGCGCAGCTTCATCGACAGGGCGTCCGCAGCCAGGAACGTGAACGGCCCGGACTCGTCCAGCCGGCGGGTACGGAACGCTGCCACCTGTTCGTCCAGGTCCTTGGCCATGCGGCTCACCTGCGACTTCGACAGGGACGTGATCCCCAGGGTGCCCACCAGCTTGTCCATTCGCCGGGTGGAGACCCCGGCGAGGTAGCAGTCCGCGACCACGGCGATCATCGCCTTCTCGGCCGGCTTACGGCGGTCCATCAGCCAGTCGGGGTAGTACGACCCCTGACGCAGTTTCGGGACCGCGACGTCGATGGTGCCGACCCGGGTGTCCAGGTCCCGGTGCCGGTACCCGTTCCTGCTGTTGACCCGCTCCGAGCTCGCGCGGCCGTACTCCGCCCCGCAGACCGCATCGGCCTCGGCCGACAACAGCGCGTCGATCATCGTCGACAGCAGGTGCCGCATCAGGTCCGGGGACGCCTCGGCCAGGGCCTCGCCCAGAACGCCGGCAGGGTCGATAATGTGAGGTGCGGTCATCGTGATGCTCCGTTCGAGAGTGCTGTGAGAGGTTCACTCGAAGGATCACGCGGTGACCGCGTTCCGTCTCGCCGAGACGATCACGCCAACCGCGTTACACCACTATCAGGGGCACAACCTGCGCCCTTCCACGCACACCTCGCCTGCATGGACATCAAACGACCCACCTGGTGCGGCTGCACGAGGCTGCACAGACCTTCCAGATCTCGGTGAAGACTCTGCGTCGGCGTATCGCCGACGGCACGATCACCGGGTACAAAATCGGGGGTCTCGTGCGTGTCGACCCCGACGAACTAGCGAAGGCGCTCGTGTCGACCATTCCCACCGTCCGACCCGGCAAATGAGCTGCCTCCCGGAGCATCTACGCGTCTGCCGCACAAGCGTGGGCCCAGGATCCGCCAGGTTCCTGGGCCCACGCGTCTTTCGCTGGCCTGTCAGCCGGTCACTCCTCGGCTGCGGCCTTGATCCGCGCCGCCGCGCGCTCGCTCATCCTGTCTGCCAGCTCGCGGTCGCGCTCCATCGTCGCGTGCTGGTAGCGCAGCACGACCTTGATGTCCGAGTGCCCGCCGCGGCGCATCAGCTCGGCGAGCGTGGCGCCCTCCTGAGCGAAGATCGTCAGCCCTGTGTGCCGCAGGTCATGGAACCTGAAGCGGACCGGGAGATCAGGTACCGAGTCGCGCGCCTCGGCCCACGCGCCGTACCAGCGCGTGCTCGACAGCGGGACGGTGCTCTTCACGCTCCCAGGATGACGGGCGCCTTTCGAGCTTCGTCGACATGGTCACGGAGATGCTCCTGCAGTCGGTCCCGCATGATCTTGGGGACGCTCATCGACCGCTTGCCGGCGTCACTCTTGGGGTCCGAGTAGTCCCCCGTGTTCGCGTTCAGCTGGCGACGGACACGCAAGGTCGCGGTTCCGTCGTCGTGCCACTCGATGTCGCGGTGCTCCAGGCCCAGCGCTTCCCCACGGCGCAGCTGGCACCAGGCAGCGAGCAAGACCATGATCCGCCAAGGCTCTGGCGTTGCCTTGTAGAGCGCCTCGACCTGCTCGGGCTCGGCGACATCCTCACCAGGATCATGGTCGGCATCGTGACGGACGGACTTCTGTCCTGGGACGTTGACGTCCGGCAACGCCGTGATGATCCCGTCGCGCACGGCCTGCCGCAGGATCATCATGAACACAACGAGTACCGGCCGCGTGATTCCGTTGTACTGCGTCTTCGTGTTCACCACGGACGGGATGGAGTCGAGCCGTGCGATCAGCGTGCGCATCATCTCCGCGTTGATCGCACGGACGGGCTCGTCGCCGAACTCAGGTACGAGATATCCGTCGATCTTTCCCTTGTACGTGCGGATCGTTCCGGCTGCCCGCCTGCGGCCGCTCCGGCCCTTCTCAGTGCGGATGTTCTCGAGCCACCGCTCCGCGTACGTGCGGAATGCGATCGACTTGGCCTCGTCGGCCGCCGCCTCGGCCCGCCGCCGCTGCGCCGTCACGGCCGGTGCCTCCCATTGCCCTCGTGCGATCGTCGTGTGCATCGCGGACAGCCACTCGCGGGCGTCGGTCTTCGTCGCGAAGGTCAGCGGCTTGTCGTCTTCGGGCCTGGCTGTGTACGTCTCGCCGTCGGGTGCCTGGTAGCGGGCCTGCCAGCGGCCCGAAGGAAGCTTTCGCAGGCTCCCCCAGGACTCTCTTTTCGTCGTGCTCATCGCGACCTCGCGTGCTCTCGGATGGACTCTCGCGGACTGCTGTGCCGTTCCGTGCCACTCATCCACCACGAGCTCTCAGATCCGCTAGATTCCAGCGTTCTCCGCATCCTCACCGGCTCGTCCGTGGCACGATCTGGCACGGTCGACGAGGCGAGCCGCACCCGAATTTCGCGTGCGGGCGACACCTGTCGGCGATCGGCAGGTGCGCGCGTGCCACCCCCGTGCCTCACCGCGTGGGTTCTTCTGTCCATGTCCGACCTCCTGTGTCCTCGGAGAGTCGGCACGCAAAGAGGCCCGGATCCGCAGAATCCTGCGGTTCCGGGCCTCTGGTCAACCGCTACGGGCGACGGGCTCCTAACGAGGTGTCAGAAGTCCCAGTCGTCGTCCTCGGTCTCCACGGCCTTGCCGATGACGTAGCTCGAACCCGACCCGCTGAAGAAGTCGTGGTTCTCGTCCGCGTTCGGGCTCAGCGCCGCGAGGATGGCCGGGTTGACGTCCGTGTCCTCCTTCGGGAACAGCGCCTCGTAGCCCAGGTTCATCAGGGCCTTGTTGGCGTTGTACCGCAGGAACGCCTTGACGTCGTCGACCAGACCCAACTCGCCGTACAGGGACTCGGTGTACTCCACCTCGTTCTCGTACAACTCGAAGAGCAGGTCGAACGTGTAGCTCTTGAGCTCGTCCTGCTCCGCCTGCGTGAGCTTCTCCAGACCCTTCTGGTACTTGTAGCCGATGTAGTACCCGTGCACCGCCTCGTCACGGATGATGAGGCGGATCAGGTCGGCGGTGTTGGTGAGCTTGGCCCGGCTCGACCAGTACATCGGCGCGTAGAAGCCGGAGTAGAACAGGAAGGACTCCAGCATCGTGCTGGCGACCTTGCGCTTCAGCGGGTCGTCGCCCCGGTAGTACTCCAGGACGATCTCGGCCTTCTTCTGCAGGTGCGGATTGTTCTCCGACCAGGCGAAGGCGTCGTCGATCTCCCGCGTCGACAGCAGCGTCGAGAAGATCGACGAGTAGCTCTTCGCGTGCACCGACTCCATGAACGCGATGTTCGTGTACACCGCCTCCTCGTGCGGCGTCAGCGCGTCCGGGATGAGCGAGACCGCGCCGACCGTGCCCTGGATCGTGTCCAGCAGCGTCAGGCCGGTGAAGACCCGAGTCGTCATCACCTTCTCGGGCTCGGACAGCGTGTGCCACGACTGGATGTCATTGGACACCGGCACCTTCTCGGGGAGCCAGAAGTTCCCGACCAGACGGTCCCAGACCTCGAGGTCCTTCTCGTCCTCCAGGCGGTTCCAGTTGATCGCGGTCACGCGATCGATGAGCTTGAGCTTTCCTGTGGGCGACATCTTCGTTCTTCTTCCGATGTACGACGCCGGCTGCGGCCGGGCTGTTCAGGGACGATGCAGGTGGGAGCGAGTGCGCCCGGAAGGGCCGGGCACACCCTCGGGGCGTCAGAGCATGCAGCTGACGCAGTTATCCACCTCAGTACCCTCCAGCGCGAGCTGACGCAGGCGGATGTAGTACAGGGTCTTGATGCCCTTCCTCCAGGCGTAGATCTGCGCCCTGTTCACGTCGCGCGTGGTGACCGTGTCCGGGAAGAACAGGGTCAGGCTGAGGCCCTGGTCCACGTGCTGGGTCGCCGCGGCGTACGTGTCGATGATCTTCTCGTACCCGATCTCGTACGCGTCCTGGTAGTACTCCAGGTTGTCGTTCGTCATGTACGGCGCCGGGTAGTAGACGCGACCGAGCTTGCCTTCCTTGCGGATCTCGATCTTGGCCGGCACCGGGTGGATGGACGACGTGGAGTTGTTGATGTAGCTGATCGAGCCCGTCGGCGGGACCGCCTGCAGGTTCTGGTTGTAGATGCCGTGCTCCATCACCGACGCCCGGAGGGCCTCCCAGTCCTCCCGCGTCGGGATCGTCACGCCCGAGGCCGCGAACAGCCGCGCCACCCGCTCGGTCGCCGGCTTCCACTCCTGGCCGGTGTACTTGTCGAAGTACTCGCCCGTCGCGTATGTGGAGTCCTCGAACCCGCCGAACTTCTTCCCGCGCTCGATCGCCAGGCGGTTCGACGCGGCGATCGCGTGGTAGGCGACCGTGTAGAAGTAGATGTTCGTGAAGTCGATGCCCTCGTCGGACCCGTAGTAGATCCGCTCGCGCGCCAAGTACCCGTGCAGGTTCATCTGCCCGAGCCCGATGGCGTGCCCCAGCTCGTTCGCGTGCCGCACCGACGGCACCGAGTCGATGCTCGTCTGGTCGCTGACGGCGGTCAGCGCGCGGATCGCGGTGTCGATCGTGGCGCCGAAGTCGGGCGAGTCCATCGCCTTGGCGATGTTCAGCGAGCCCAGGTTGCAGGAGATGTCGCGGCCGACCTCGCTGTACGACAGGTCCTCGTGGAACGTCGACGGTGTCGAGACCTGCAGGATCTCGGAGCACAGGTTCGAGTGGGTGATGCGGCCCGCGATCGGGTTCGCCCTGTTCACCGTGTCCTCGAACATGATGTACGGGTACCCGGACTCGAACTGGAGCTCCGCGACCGTCTGGAAGAAGTCGCGTGCGTTGATCGTGGTCCTGCGGATGCGGTCGTCCGCCACCAGCTCGTCGTACTTCTCGGAGATCGAGACGTCCGCGAACGGCTTGCCGTAGACGCGCTCGACGTCGTAGGGGCTGAACAGGTGCATGTCCGCGTTCTTCTTGGCCAGCTCGAAGGTGATGTCCGGGATGACCACGCCGAGCGAGAGCGTCTTGATGCGGATCTTCTCGTCCGCGTTCTCCCGCTTGGTGTCGAGGAACCGCATGATGTCGGGGTGGTGCGCGTGCAGGTACACCGCGCCCGCGCCCTGACGCGCGCCGAGCTGGTTCGCGTACGAGAACGAGTCCTCGAGCAGCTTCATCACCGGGATGACGCCCGACGACTGGTTCTGGATGTGCTTGATCGGCGCGCCGTGCTCGCGGATGTTGCTCAGGAGCAGCGCCACGCCACCCCCGCGCTTGGAGAGCTGCAACGCGGAGTTGATGCCGCGCGCGATGGACTCCATGTTGTCCTCGATGCGCAGGAGGAAGCACGAGACGGGCTCGCCGCGCTGTGCCTTGCCCACGTTGAGGAACGTCGGCGTCGCCGGCTGGAACCGGCCCGCGACCACCTCGTCGACGATGTGCTCGGCGAGCGTCTCGTCCCCGTCGGCGAGGCCGAGGGCGACCATCGACACGCGGTCCTCGAAGCGCTCGAGGTACTGCTTCCCGTCGAACGTCTTGAGCGTGTACGACGTGTAGTACTTGAGCGCGCCGAGGAACGTCTCGAACCGGAAGTCCATGCTGTACGCCCGCTGGAAGAGCGTCTTGACGAACGCGGGCGAGTACTTCGCGAGCACCGCCGCGTCGTAGTACTCGTTCTCGACGAGGTACTCGAGCTTCGCCTCCAGCGTCTCGAACTGCACCGTGTTGGGCAGGACGTGCTGCAGGAAGTACTGGCGGGCCGCCTCACGGTCCTTCTCGAACTGGATCTTCCCGTCCGAGCCGTAGAGGTTCAGCATCGCGTTGAGCGCGTGGAAGTCGGGCTGGACGCCTTCCGGCGAGGCCACGCTCATGCCGAGAGCGGCTGACGGGGCTGGTTCTGTGGTTGCTGTTGCCAAAATCGTGCCAATCCGTTGCGGACGCGTGTGACGTCCTGCGCTGTGCCCAGGAGCTCGAAGGCGTACAGGTACGGGACGTCGCACTTGGCAGCGATGATGTCCCCGGCGATGCAGTACGCAGCCCCGAAGTTGGTGTTGCCGGCGGCGATGACGCCGCGGATGAACGACCGGTTGTGCTCGTCGTTCAGGAACTTGCGGACCTGTCGCGGTACCGAGCCGCCCTCGTTGCCCCCGCCATAGGTGGGGACCACCAGGACGTACGGCTCGTCGACGTGCAGAAACCCGTCGGCAGGTCGCAGAGGGATCCGCCGCACCGGGATGTCCAGCTCCTCGAGCCCGAGGCGCTGGACGAACCGGTGCGTGTTCTCCGAGACGCTGGAGAAGTAGACCAGGGACCCCATGGCTCCGAACCCGCCTTCACGAATCGTCAGGCGACGACTGCCCGGTCGGCGGCGAGCGCCATGACGCGGTCCGGCCGGAAGCCCGACCAGTGCTCGTCACCGGCCACCACGACGGGTGCCTGGAGGTACCCGAGCCCGCGGACCATCTCGAGCGCGTCGGTGTCCTGTGTGATGTCGACGACCGAGTACTCGATGCCCTTGCGGTCGAGTGCGCGGTACGTTGCGTCGCACTGGACGCACGCCGGCTTGCTGTAGACGGTGACGCTCATGTCCGCCCCTCCCCTGGGATGCCCTTGACCTCGAAGAACACCGGCGGAACTACACCGGTGTGGTTTGCGCGGAGCCGTATCGGCCCCGCTACAGAAAACACTACACCTAGTGTCTGACGCTCGCGCGGCAACGACATCTTGTGGTTGGCGTCGACAGCGCGACCCATGGGGTGTGTGCACCCGCCCGCCGGACCACGCTCGCCGACCATGCTGCCACGGGTGTCCGACACTCCCCCGCAGGCGCGTCCGGGACGCCCGCGAGACGCTCGTCCGTGCCCGTCACGCGACACCGCGGAGGCGACACGCCGGACCCCGGGACGCCCTCGCCGGGAGCGGTGCGCGGACCCTCGCCGGGCGGCGTCCGGCGCACTCGGGAGCGGCGACAAAAAGGACTAACTGCCTACCAACGTCGCGCGAACCCGAGTTGAACTCGCGGCGTGTCGCACTCGCTTGGGCGTGTCTCACTCCAGAGTCGCGGCCCACCAGCCGGTCACCCCGCCGGGGACGTCCGCCGCCGGATCGTACGGCATCCGGGTGAAGCAGAACGTGCCGACGTCGAGCGTGAGGGTCTGCCCGCCGCGCTCCACAGGCACCAGCCGCTCGCCCAGCCAGTATCCGCCGTCGACGCCGGTCCACGCCCCGCCGTCCCGGCGCACGAACGCGGTCCCGCGGCCGCCCTCACCCACGGAACGCAGCACGAGACGGTCCGGGCCGTCCGCACTCACCGTGAAGGGCACCGGGCCCCAGTACCAGGTGCCGACGAGGCCGAGCACGCCCTCGGCCCCGCCGTCAGGGCCGCCGCCGTTCCCAGGACCGCCGCCGTCGAGGCTGCCGTCGCCGGCCGGTGCCGTCCTGGCCGCCGACACCCTGACCGCCGTCGCCCCCGGGTCCGTCACTCCCAGGTCCGTCGCTCCCGCACCCCGCAACGCCTCGAGAAACGGTCCGCCGCCACCGAACCCGGCCGTGGACGACCCGCAGACCGCCACGACGTCACCGGAGACCAGGTCGGCGCGCAGGTCCGCGGTGAAGCCGGGGACGGACCCGCCGTGGCCGACGGTCCGGACGTCACCGTCCTGCCGCACACGGACGCCCAGGCCGTGCGCGGTGTCCCACGAGCCCGCGCGCGGCCCGGCGTCGTCCGCGACGACGCGCGGCACCGCCATGAGCTCACGCAGCTCACGGGGCAGCACCGCAGCTCCCGCCGCCGCGTCCGCCTCCCGGCCCACCAGCCACATCCCGAACCGCACCAGGTCGGCCGCCGTCGACCACACCTCGCCCGCCGGGCCCAGCGCGCCGTACGCGGCGACGGGCTCGTCGTGCACGAGGTCGGCGTGCGGATGCACGGCGTACCCCGTCACGGCCGGCCCGGCCGGCTCGCGGCCGGTCGACGTCATCCCGAGCGGCTCCCAGAGCTCCTCCCGCAGCACGGCGTCCCAGGCGCGCTCACGATGCAGCTCGACCATCCGGCCCAGCACGGCGAAGCCCGGGTTCGAGTAGTGGTAACGGTCGCCGGGCTCCCAGAGCGGCTGCGGACCGGACGCGACCAGCTCCTCCCAGGGCCCGTGGCCGGCACGCTCCCACCACGGGCCCGGGGGCTCCGCGGGCAGGCCGCTGGTGTGGGTGAGGAGCTGGCGCACCGTCGCGCCCCCGGCGGGCGCGTCCGGGACGTGCTTACCGACCGGGTCAGCGAGCGCCACGCGCCCCTCCGCGACGAGCCGGAGCACGGCCACGGCGACCATCGGCTTGGTGATCGACCCGATGCGGAACGCGTGGCCGGGCGCCACCGCCGCGCTCCCCGCGCCGCCCGTACCGAACGACGGCGCCGGGGACACCCCGCCGGAGAGGTGCGCGCTCCCGGCCGCCCCTGCCCAGACGACCTCGCCGCGACGCCCGGCGGCCGCGGCGAGAGCGGGCACGCGGGCGTGCCGGCGGGTGCGGTCCAGCAGGCGGTCGAGCGCGAGGTGGTTCATGCCCGGCAGGCTACCGACGCGCACCGGCACCGTGCGCCCTGGCGTCGTCGACCGGCGCCAGGGCCCGGCGTGCGTGCCGTGCGACGTCACGGGTCGACGTCACGGCTCGACGTCGGTCACCTCCGGGAGCGTGCCCGTCGCGGCCAGGCGGCGGTACCAGTACGCCGAGTCCTTCCAGGTGCGCTCGAGGGTCTCGTAGTCGACCCGGATGATGCCGAAGCGGCGGTCGTAGCCGTAGGCCCACTCGAAGTTGTCCAGCAGGGACCAGGCGAAGTAGCCGCGGACGTCGGCGCCCGCGTCGCGGGCCCGGCCGAGCGCCTCGACGTGGTCGTGGAGGTACTCGACGCGGCGCGGGTCGTGCACGCGCGCGACGCCGTCGGTCACGGTGACCTCGTCGTCGAACGCCGCGCCGTTCTCGGTGACCATGAGCGGCAGGTCCGGGTATCGTTCGTGCACCTCGAGGAGCAGGTCGGTGAGCCCGGCCGGCTCGATGTTCCAGCCCATCGCCGTGTGCGGGCCCGGCTGGGGCAGGAACTCGACGTCCTCGGCCCCGATCCACGGGGTGCCCGCGGAGTCCTTGTGCCCGTCCGCCTGCTGTCGCTCGCCCTCGCCCGACCAGGCCCGTGCGCGGGCGGTCGAGTAGTAGTTCACGCCGAGCACGGTGAGGGGCTGCCGGATGGCCTCCAGGTCGCCGTCCCGCACGAAGGACCAGTCCGTGCGCGCGGCGGTACGCCGCAGCAGGCCGGCCGGGTAGGCGCCCTCCAGGAGGGGGCCCAGGAACGCCTCGTTGGCGATCTCGTCGGCCTTGCGCTTGGCCTCGAGGTCGGCGTCCGACGACGGGTCGTCCGCCCGGACGACGTGCAGGTTCAGCGTGATCGACACCTTGGCGGACTCCCCGAGCACATCGCGGATCTCCCGGGCCGCCAGGCCGTGGGCGAGGTTCAGGTGGTGGATCGCGGTCAGCGCGGCGACGGGGTCGCTGAGGCCCGGCGCGTGCACGCCCGAGCCGTAGCCGAGCAGCGAGGTGCACCAGGGCTCGTTCAGCGTGGTCCAGATGTCGACACGGTCGCCGAGCTCCTCGGCCATCCGGCGGGCGTAGCGGACGAACGCCTCGACGGTGGCGCGGTTCGTCCAGCCGCCCTCGTCCTCCAGCTCTTGCGGCAGGTCCCAGTGGTAGAGCGTGACGACGGGCCGGACGCCGGCCTCGATCAGGGCGTCCAGGAGGTCGGAGTAGAACCGGATCCCCTCGGGGTTGAAGTCGCCGCTGCCGCCGGGCTGCACGCGCGGCCAGGCGATCGACAGACGGTAGGCGTCGAGGCCCAGGTCCTTGATGTGCTGGACGTCCTCCTGCCAGCGGTGGAAGTGGTCGTCGGCCACGTCGCCCGTGTCGCCGTTCAGGGTCTTGCCCGGGGTGCGGGAGAACGTGTCCCAGATCGACGGGCCGCGGCCGCCCTCGGTCGCGCCCCCTTCGATCTGGTAGGACGCCGTGGCAGAGCCCCAGACGAAGTCGTCGGGGAAGGTGCGGGCGTCGCTCGGTGTTGCCATGTGTCGCTCCGTGAAATCGATGTCGGACTGCGGTGTCGGTGCGGGCATCCGTGTCGGTGACCGCCTCTATCGTCGCCCGGGACGGGCCGGGTGGCGAAACCGGGTGGTGGGGATGGAGGTGTGCGGGTAAGATCGAACATACTTACGACGACGAGTGGTGGAGGTGCTCAGGATGGCAGCAACGGAGTCGGCCCTGGCCGCGGCGGTCGACGCCGCCCTGACGACGGCGAAGGTCACGTACCTCCGCACGGACGTCACGCATCCGGCCCGCACCGAGCTGGGCACCCGGTACGACGTCGTCGTGCGTCCGGCGGTCCTGCACGTGCCCGCCGATCCGCCGCACCCGGTCGGTGCCCCGCCGGGCGCCGCCGTGCTGCGTGGCGGGTCAGACCTGGACGCACCGGCCGGGTAGCCCGTGCGCGAGCGCGCCCCCGCGCGCTCGCGCGCCAGTCAGCCGGCCACGTCGATCGACACCTCCCCGGCGCCCTCGGCCCGGACGGTACGGCCGCCGATCGTCACGCCCCACCCGGCAGATGCGTCGGCGGTGCTCACCCGCACCGTGCCGCCGCTGCGCCGCACCGTGAACGTCGCGGGCTCCCCGGTGCCGCCGGGTACGGCGACGTCCTGCTCGTACCCGTCCGCGAGCTCGAAGCAGTGCAGGGTGACGCCCTCCGCCCAGGCG
Organism: Myceligenerans cantabricum; assembly: GCF_054777735.1. Lineage (NCBI taxonomy): Bacteria > Bacillati > Actinomycetota > Actinomycetes > Micrococcales > Promicromonosporaceae > Myceligenerans > Myceligenerans cantabricum. The sequence goes on along the minus strand of NZ_BAAHAJ010000002.1, from coordinate 150,459 downwards.
TAGTCGGGCCGGTCGTCGCGGGCACCCACCGGGATCACCGAGCCCGGCCGGACCAGGAGCGGGAGGGAGTCGACGCCGTGCTCCTCGCTGACCCACCGCGAGCCGCGCACCGTCGTCGGCACCAGGCCGCGAGCGCCGTCGCCGCCCGATCCGTCGCCGCCCGCGGCGGCGTCACGGGCGTCGCCACCCGTGTCACCACCCGCGGCGTCGCTCGCACCGTCGACCACCGGGAGCAGGCGTGTCCACTCGCCCGCGGGCAGGTAGTAGCTCACCTGCCCGTCGGCGCGGAACACCGGGGCGACCAGCAGGTCGTCGCCGAGCATGTACTGGGTGTCCACCGTGTGCGCGGCGCGGTCACCGGGGAACTCCAGCACCATCGCCCGCATCATCGGGGTCCCGTCGGCCTGCACCTGGGCGGCGGCCTGCCCCAGGTAGGGCATGAGGGACAGCTTCAGCCGGGTGAAGCGCCGCACGACGTCGACCGCCTCGTCGTCGAAGGCCCACGGCACGCGGTACGAGCCCGCACCGTGCAGCCGCGAGTGCGAGGACAGCAGCCCGAACGCGGCCCAGCGCTTGAACACGGCCGCGTCGGGCGTGTTCTCGAAGCCGCCGATGTCGTGGCTCCAGTACCCGAAACCGCACAGGCCCAGCGAGAGCCCGCCGCGCAGGGACTCCGCCATCGACGCGAACGTCGAGTCGCAGTCGCCGCCCCAGTGCACGGGCATCGTCTGCCCGCCCGCGGTCGCGGACCGGGCGAACACCACCGCCTCCCCCGCACCGCGGCGCCGCTCCAGCAGCCCGAAGACCGCCTCGTTGTAGAGCTGGGCGTAGTAGTTGTGCATCTTGCGCGGGTCGGAGCCGTCGTGCCAGACGACGCCGTCGGCCGGGACCCGCTCGCCGAAGTCCGACTTGAAGCAGTCCACGCCCTGGTCCAGCAGCCGCTCCAGCTTCGACCGGTACCAGGCCTTCGCGTCCGGGTTCGTGAAGTCCACCAGGCCCATGCCTGCCTGCCACAGGTCCCACTGCCACACCCCGCCGTCGGTGGTACGCACCAGGTAGCCGGCCGCGCGCGCCTCCTCGAACAGGGGCGAGCGCTGCGCGATGTAGGGGTTGAGCCACACGCAGACCTTCAGGCCCCGCTCGTGCAGGCGGGAGAGCATCCCCACCGGGTCCGGGAAGACCCGCGGGTCCCACTCGAAGTCGCACCACTGGTATTCACGCATCCAGAAGCAGTCGAAGTGGAAGACGCTCAGCGGGATGTCCCGCTCCGCCATGCCGTCCACGAAGCCGGTGACCGTCGCCTCGTCGTAGTCGGTGGTGAACGACGTCGACAGCCACAACCCGTAGGACCAGGCGGGGACCGCGGGCGGGCGCCCGGTCAGCGCCGTGTAGCGCCGCAGCACGTCCTTGGGCTCGGGACCGGCGACGACGTGGTACTCGAGCGACTGCCCGGCCACGGAGAACTGCACCCGCGTGTTCACCTCGGACGCCACCTCGAACGAGACCCGCTCCGGGTGCGCGACGAACACGCCGTACCCCTTGCTGGTCAGGTAGAACGGGACGTTCTTGTACGCCAGCTCGCTCGACGTACCGCCGTCCTCGTTCCAGGTGTCGACCACCTGGCCGTTCTTCACGAACGCGCCGAAGCGCTCCCCGAGCCCGTACACCTGCTCCCCCGGTTCCAGGGTGAGCTGCTCGTGGACCCACGCGGACTCGCCGTCGGGTCCCGGCCCGGCCGTCCCGAACGCCGTCCCGGACGCCGTCGTGACGGTGTCCTTCCGCGGCCCGTCGCCGGACGCGGCCATCACCCCGACCGACTTCGGCAGGCTGGAGGTCAGCTCGCGCCCGTCGCAGGAGAACGTCACGTTCCAGGGCCCGGTGCGCCGCACGCGGACCGTCAGGTTCCCGGAGGTGAGCTCGCCGGCGTCGTCGTCCACCGTCACCGACGGGCGGAACCCGGGCTCCCCCGTCACGGGGAACGCCGGACCCGACCGCACCGCCCCGGCCCAGTGCTCGACCTTCACCGTCACGACGCCGGGCGCGGGTGAGGAGTAGGTGATCGTGACCATCGGCCGGTTGAGCGTGTCGCCCCTGCTGGCGATCCGCCCGGTGGGCGCGTAGACCGTCATCGTCCCGGCCGCCTCGTCGACGCGGACGTCGTCCACCTCGACCGCATAGAGCGCGTCGACGCCGTTCCGGGTGTGCCAGTAGCCGTCTGTGAACTTCATGAACGCCTCTCGATCAGGACGACGGCGTCCTCGCCGCCGCCGGCTGCCTCGCCCACCGGTGCCCCGTCTCCCCCGCGGGGTCCGGTGGGCCGGCCGGGCACGTCGTCTCCCCGCGGTCGCACGCTCACTTCACCGCTCCCGCGGCCACGCCCCGGGTCAGGGTCCGCTGGAACACCAGGAAGAACAGGACCGCCGGCACCAGGGAGACGAGCGCTCCCGCGTTGGTGGTCGGCGCGTCCATCATGCGGTCGCCCTGCAGGGACGCGAGGGCGATCGGGATGGTCTGCGTGTCGTTGGTCGTGAGCATGACCAGCGGGATGAAGAACTCGTTCCAGGTCCAGATGAAGAAGAAGATCATCAGGACCGCGAGCGTGGGCCGCGCCACCGGCACGACGACGCTCCACAGGATGCGCCAGCGCCCCGCCCCGTCGAGCCGGGCCGCCTCGAGGATCGACGTCGGGAACGTCCCGAGGACGGAAGCCAGCAGGTAGGTGCCGAACGCCGACTGGATGACGGTGAAGATGATGATCACCGACCACTGCGAGTTCGACAGCCCGACCGCGTTCGCCACCGCGAACAGGGGGTAGATCAGCGCCTCCTGCGGCAGCATGTTGGCCAGCAGGAACACGGTCACGATCCACAGCCGCCCGCGCACCCGCCCCACGCCGATCGCGTAGGCGTTCAGCAGGGACAGGAGCGTCCCCGCGAGCGCCACGGTGCCCGCGATGAAGATCGAGTTCCAGAGCTTGACCGGGAACTCCGTCCGCTCCCAGAAGGCGACGACGCCGTCGAGGTAGAGGCCGGTGGGCCAGGACAGCGGACCGTTCGCCGAGTAGTCCGCCGGGGACTTGAACGCGTTGAGCGCCATGATCGCGAACGGTGCCAGCATCGCGAGCGCCACGACGACGGCGCCCGCGAGCACGAACCAGCGTGCCGCGCCGCGGCGGTACCGCGCGGCGGTCATCGGACACCCTCCCGCTCGCGCCGCTCGGCCCGGGACTGCAGCGCGAGGATCGCGACGGCCACCACCACGATCACCGCGGTGAGCACCGTCGCGACGGCGGCGCCGTACCCGACCTGGGACTTGTCGAAGAAGTTCAGGTACGAGTAGTAGCTGGGCACCAGGGTCGAGCTCTCGGGCCCGCCGCGGGTGAGCACGTAGATCGGCCCGAACACCTTGAGCGCGGCGACCGTGCAGGTCAGCGTCACCACGAACGTCTCGGGCCGGATCTGCGGCACGGTGATCGAGCGGAAGCGCCGCCACCAGCCGGCACCGTCCAGCTCGGCGGCCTCGTACAGCTCGGGGTCCACCCGTTGCAGCGCGGCCATGAAGATGACCACGGGGTAGCCGATCTGCACCCAGATGAGCACGAGCATCACCGAGGGCAGGGCGGTGGCCGGGTCGCCGAGCCAGTTGGGCGGGTCGGTGACGCCGAGCCCGCGCAGCATCACGTTGAGCCCGCCGGACTGCGCGTTCAGGATCCAGTTCCACAGCACGCCCGCCACCGCGACGGGGAGGATCTGCGGGAGGTAGTAGGTGGCGCGCAGCACCGACGCCACGCGGCCGCCGAACCGCCGTCCGAGGTAGTCGAACAGCACCGCGGCGAGCACCAGCCCGACGACCGTGGGCACCACGACCATCGCGACGATCATCGCCACGGAGTTGCCGAACGACGTCCAGAAGGCGTCGTCGGCCATCAGGTCGGCGTAGTTGCCCAGGCCGGTCCAGCGCAGCGGCGACATGCCGCCGCGCCAGTCGAACAGGCTGAAGTACACGTTCGTGACGAGCGGGTACCCGATCACGGCGACGAACGCGACGGCGCCCGGCAGCAGGTAGGGGACGTAGCCCCACCGGTCCCCGCGGTGCCGGGTCCGGCGACGGCGCTGCCCGGCGCGGGACCCGGTCGCCGGCGGCGCTCCCGCCGGCGCCTCGCTCGGCGACGTCTCACTCAACGAGGTCAGCCTTGCCGTCGTCGTAGGCCTCCTGCAGGCCGTCGAGCACCTCGTCGGGCGTCTTGGAGCCGTTCACGAGCGACTGGAGCTGGCTGACCAGCACGTCGTAGAAGCCGGCGACCGGCCAGTCCGGGTAGAAGGCGAGCCCGTCGGCGTCCACGATCTCCTGGAAGTTCTCGGTCAGCTCGCGGGTGCGCTCGTCGTCGATCCCGGAGGCGTCGGCCGCGACGGGCAGGCCGCCCTCCTGGGCGAGGACGTCCTGCACCTCGGGCCGGAGCGTGATGTCGATGAACTCCTCGGCCAGGCCCGGCGAGCCGGCGTTCGCGGGCACGACCCACAGGTTGCCCGAGGACCCCGGGTGCAGCTCGTTCCCGGGGAAGGTGAACTGGCCCCAGTCGTCCTTCACCTCGGCGTCGAGGCGTCCGAACCACCAGGAGCCCGAGACCATGATCGGGTAGGTGCCGTCGATGAACGACACGCCCATGTCCTCGGCGGTGAGACCGGCGGCGTCGTCCGAGACGTAGCCCTTGTCGATCCACTCCGCGAGCTTCTCGGTCGCCTGCGTCATCGCGTCGCCGTGGAAGTCGAGGTCGTTCGCGAAGAGCTGGTAGTCGTCCACGAGCCCGCGGTCCCCGTAGGCGAGGACGAGCTCGTACCAGAGCTGCCCCATCGGGTACTCCGCGCCGGCCTCGGCGAGCGGGGTGATGCCCTCCTCCGCGAACGCGGCGAGCACGTCCTCGAGCTCGTCGAGGGTGGTGGGCTCCTCGAGCCCGTGCTCGGCGAACAGGTCCTTGTTGTAGTAGACGCCCACGAACTCGCCGTAGTTCGGCACGCCGTACCAGTCGCCGGAGCCCATGAGGCCGGCGTCGTCGTACTGCGCGGTGGTCGCCAGCGAGCCGGCGATCGTCTCGTCCCAGCCGCGTTCGGCCGCGGCATCGGTGAGCGGCGCGATCAGGCCCTGGGCGGCGAGCTGCCCGGCGGTCGCGTTGCCCTTGTTGAACTCCATGACGTCGGGCACGTCGTCACCGGTGAGCACGATCTTGGCGTTCTTCTGGATCTGCTCGAACGTCTGCTTCTCCACCTCGACGGTGACGTCGGGGTTCTCCTCCTCGAAGATCTCGACGGCCTTGTCCCAGGCCACGCCCATGGCGGAGGTCTCGTTCTCGTAGTGCCAGATCGTCAGGGTCCCGGTGTCCGTGTCCTCGCCACCGGTCCCGCCGCTCACCGGCTGCCCGGTGCAGCCGGCGAGCGCCCCGCCGGCGAGGAACAAGGCGGTCCCGGCCGCCGCGGCACGCGTCATCGTCGTTGCCTTCATCATTTCCCTTTCTCGACGAGGACCGCCCCGTCCCCGGGCGCCACCGTGACCTCGCCGGTCACCGCCGCACCCGTGAGCAGGTCGGTCCAGGAGCCCGGCACGACGACGTGCGCGGGCGTGCCGGGCGCGTCGTGCGCGCCCGAATGGTTGAGCAGGAACAGGGCGTCGCCCCGCCGCACGGCCTCCAGCTCGGCGCCGGCGGCCCGGGCCGCGTTCAGCTCCCGCAGGCCGGGCAGCACGCTGCCCGCCCCGGCACGGCTGACGGCGTCCCGCAGGACCGTCGCCAGGAGGGCGTCGTCGGGCACGGTGCCGACGTACCAGGCGGTGCCCTCGCGCGGCCCCGCCGCCGGGTCGCCGTGCCGGTCGTTCGTGGCGGTGGCGCCGGCCTCGGCGCCCCGCGGGCCGCCCGCGGCAGTGCTGCGGGTCACCCCGGTCCTGCGGGTCACGGCGGGTCCCCCTGCCAGGTGCCCCTGCGTGAAGCTCGCGATCACCTCCGCGCCGTCCACCCGGAGCCGCTCGCCGAGGATGGTGGCGCGACCGCCCGTGTCCAGCGCCGCACCGTGGTCCGGGAGGGGCGCCCACTCCTCGCCACCGACACCCAGCACCTCGGACAGCAGCGCCGGGAAGCGGCCGGTGCGGACCCGCGCGTCGGCGTCGACCACCCCGGAGAACGGCCCCACGACGAGGCTGCCGCCGCGGTCGACGACGTCGCGCAGCCGGTCCGCCGCCGTCGGCTCCATGAGGTGGAGGTTCGGCACGAGCACGGCGTCGTACCCGTCGAGCGCGGCGCCGGGGCGCGCGACGTCGGCCGCCACGCCGTCGGCCCACAGCACGCGGTACCACCTGCGCAGCTGCTCCAGCGGGTCGAGGCGGTCGGTGGGCACGGCCGCCCCGGTGGCGGCCCACCAGGACGGCCAGTCCCACAGCAGCACGACGCGCGCGGGGACGCGGCCGCCGGCCACGGGGCGCAGGCGGGCCAGGTCCGCGCCGAGCCGCCGCACGCCCCGGTGCACCAGGGTGTCCGGCCCGGCGTGCGGCAGCATCGCCGAGTGGAAGCGCTCGGCGCCGGACCGCGAGGCCCGCCACTGGAAGAAGCAGACGCCGTCGGCGCCGCGGGCCACCGCCTGCAGGGACTCGAGGCGGGAACGCCCGGGCGACTTCGGCAGGTTGTGCGGACGCCAGGAGACGGCACCGGTCGCGGACTCCATGAGGAGCCACGGCTCGCCGCCGCGCAGCGAGCGCACGAGGTCCTGGGTGAGCGCGGTGTCGGCGGGCGCGTGGGGGTCGCCGGGGTCGGGGTAGGCGTCGTCGGAGACGACGTCGAGGTCATCGGCCCAGGACCAGTAGTCCACGAGCGGGAAGAAGCCCATGAAGTTGGTGGTGACGGGGCGGGTGCCGTCGAGCGAGCGGATGACGTCCCGCTGCTCGCGGTACAGGTCGCGCAGCAGGTCGGAGCAGTAGCGGCGCCAGTCCAGGTGCTGGGCCGGGTTGACGTGGTACGGCATCCGGCGGGGCGGCACGATCTCGTCGAAGCCTGCGTAGTGCTGCGACCAGAACGCCGTGCCCCAGGCGTCGTTGAGCGTGTCGACGTCGCCGTACCGGGCGCGCAGCCAGTCGCGGAAGCGGCCGGCGGACTCGTCGCCGTGGCACGTCTGCCCGAGCTCGTTGCCCACGTGCCACAGGCGGACCGCGGGGTGCCCCGCGTACCGGGCGACGAGGTCGCGGGTGATCGCGAGGGCGTGCTCGCGGTAGACGCGGGAGGCGGGGCTGAAGTGGTTGCGGGAACCGGCCACGAGGCGCACGCCGTCGGCGTCCACGGGGAGGGTGTCCGGGTGGTCGCGGCCCAGCCAGGCCGGCGGCGAGGCGGTCGGCGTGGCGAGGTCGACGGCGATCCCGTGCTCGTGCAGCAGGCCCAGGACCTCGTCGAGCCAGCCGAAGTCGCGCACGCCGGGGCGGGGCTCGTAGCGCGCCCAGGAAAACACGCCGACGGTCACAAGGTTCACACCCGCCTCGCGCATGAGGTGGGCGTCCTCGCGCCACGTCGCGGCGTCCCACTGCTCGGGGTTGTAGTCGCCGCCGAAGCAGAGGCCGAACTCATCGGTGAGCGCGGCGAAGCGATCGGGCACGCGATCCTCCTGAGGTGGCGAGGGACGGTCACCTCGTTGCGACCGTCGAAGCGGTTCAACACATTAACCGGTGTGAGGCCGTAGTGTCCAGGGGATTGCCGCTCGGTAGGCCTGCGGGCCCAGGGTGCCGTTGGTGCGCGGATACGGCAGTTCGGCGCGACGACGGGACGGATCTGCCCACCGCAGTTCTTCAGTGCCCGCGAGTCGAAGCGCTTCGGAAGAGAGATGGTCGGGGATGATGTGTCTGTGAAGCGATCGGTGACCATCGACGACGTGGCGCGTGAGGCGAAGGTCTCCACCTCGACCGTGTCCTACGTCCTGTCCGGGAAACGCCCCATCTCCGGACCCACCCGCAAGCGCGTGGAGCAGGCGATCGCGGACCTCGGGTACCGCCCGCACGCCGGCGCCCGGGCGCTGGCGTCGTCCCGCACCAGCACGATCGCACTCATGGTGCCGCTGCGGGTGGGCGTGAACGTGCACGTCATCATGGAGTTCGTCGGCGGGGTGGTGGCGCGGGCGCGGGATTTCTCCCACGACGTGCTCCTGCTGACGCAGGACGACGTGTCCGGGCTCGACCGGGTGACGAGCGGCTCGATCGTCGACGCGCTGGTGATGATGGACGTCGAGGCCGACGACCCCCGCGTGCCGGTCGTGGCGGCCGCCGAGCAGCCGTCGGTGCTGATCGGCCTGCCCGCCGACCCCGAGGGACTGAGCTGTGTGGACCTCGACTTCGAGGCCGCGGGGCGGCTGGCGGTACGCCACCTGGCCGCCGCCGGGCACCGCGAGATCGGGCTGATCGGAGCGCCGCCCGAGGTGCTGGCACGGCACACGTCGTACGCGGACCGGCTGCTGCGGGGCTTCCGGACGCAGGCGGAGGCCGGAGGCGTCACGGTGACCGTGGAGCCGTGCGAGGCGGGACCGGCGGGCGGCCGGGACGCCGTCGACCGGCTGCTGGAGCGGGCGCCCGGCACCACCGGCCTGCTCGTGCACAACGAGGGCGCGCTCCCGCACGTGCTGGCGCGGCTCGCGGAGGTGGGCAGGCCGGCCGTGCCCGACGACGGCGAAGCGGGCGCACCGCACTCGACGGACGTCGTCGCGCTGTGCCCGGCCGACGTCGCCGCCGCGCAGGCAGTGCCGCTGACCAGCATCGACCTCCCGGCCGAGACGATCGGCCGCACCGCGGTCGACATGGTCATGGCCCGCCTGGACGGCGACGTCCCGGCGGAGACCCGCCTGCTGGCGCCCGTGCTCATGCGGCCGAGGTGACGTTCCGGCCGCGCACCGTCAGGCTTCCGTCAGGTCTCCCAGATCCCCTCCGCGTCGATCGCACGCCACGATGGGAGGCGTGACCACGACCTCGGGACCGGAGCCCGGTACGACACAGCAGGGTCCGCGGCGCCCCGACCACGGCCCGGTGTCGCGCGCCCGTGGCTGGTGGCGGCGGCGCGGCCCCGCGGCGGCGGTGACCCTCTGGGCGGTGTCGGTCCCCGTGCTCGCGCTGGTCGGCGCCCTGCTGCGACACCTGACCGACGTACCGCTGCTCACCGGGGCGGAACCGTTCGTCGGCCACTGGGTGGTGCGCACCGGCCCCGGCGTCCTCGCCGCACTCGTGCTCCTGGCCGCCACCGTCCGGTACGGACCAGGCCTTGCCGCCCGCCTGCCCTGGCGGCCCCTCCTGCTCCTCTCCTGGGCCGCTGCCGCCGCGTGGGCGGTGGCGCTGGCGGTGCTCACCTCCTGGGACGACCTGGTGGCGCCGGTCCGCGGGGAGCACGAGTACCTGCCGGTCGTGCCGCTCGTGGTGGCCGACCCCGCGGCCTTCCTCGCGAGCTTCACCGACGACCTGCCCGGCTACCCGATCCACGTGAAGGGCCACCCGCCCGGCCTGGTCCTCCTCCTGGGCCTGCTCGACCGTGCGGGGCTGGGCGGTCCCGGCTGGGCGGCGGCCCTGTTCATCCTGGCCGGTGCGGCGGCGGTGCCCGCGGTACTGGTCACGCTCCGGGCGCTCGCCAGGGTCCGTGCGGCCGGTCCTGCCCCGGGCACGGCCGCGGAGAGCACCGCCCGCACCGTCGCACCCGTGCTCGTCCTGGCGCCCGCCGCGCTGTGGGTGGCGACGTCGGCCGACGCGTTCTTCGCTGGTGTGCTCGCCTGGGGCGTGGCGCTCCTCGCGCTCGCGACCGGGCCCACGGGCCACGGCGCCGTGCGGTGGACCTGCGCGGTGGCGGCGGGGATCCTCCTGGGCGCCTGCCCGTTCCTGTCGTACGGCCTGCTCCACATGGGCCTGATCGCACTCGCGCCGGTGATCCTGTCCCGCCGCGCCGGCGCGACCGTCGTGGCGGGCCTCGTCGTGGTCGCCGTGCTCGTGGCCTTCGGCCTGGCCGGCTTCTGGGTGTGGGACGGCATCGCCGCCACCCACGCCGTCTGGGCGCCGGTCGGGAACGCCCGGCCCTACCTGTACTTCCTCCTCGTCGATCTCGCGGCGCTCGGCGCCGTCGTCGGCCCCGCTGCGGTGGGCGGTCTCGCCCGGCTGCGCCGGACCGATCCCGTCACCCGGATGGTCGTCGGCCTCGCGCTGGTCGCTGCCCTGTCCGGCGCGCTGCTCGGCTTCGAGCGCGGTGAGGTGGAGCGCATCTGGCTCCCCGTGGCGTTCTGGGTGGTGCCCGCGGCGGCCGCCCTGCGCAGGACGCACGACGACGCGGCACGTCCGCCGTCCGACGGCCTCTCCGGCGCACCGGGCCCGCTGCCCGCGTCCTGGCTGTGGGCTCAGGGCGGCCTGGCCATCCTGCTCGACACGATCCTGGAGTCACCATGGTGAGACGACCGCTGTCCGCGATCCGGCCGGCGTCGCTGCGAGTACCCGAGCCGGGTGACTTCCGCTCACCCCTGCACGACGAGCGTGTGGTGGCCCGCCTGGGCGCCTTCCTCGGCGCGGCGATCCTGATCCTCTTCGTCACCGGCCTGGTCTCGCACCTGCACCAGCACCCCGTGGCGTGGCTGCCCTTCAGCCCCGAGCCGGCCTGGGCCTACCGGCTCAGCCAAGGGCTGCACGTGGCGGTGGGCTTCGCCAGCCTGCCCCTGGTCCTGGCCAAGCTGTACACGGTCTACCCGCAGTTCTTCGTCCGCCCGCCGGTCACCGGGTGGAAGCACGCGCTGGAGCGTGCCTCGGTCGGCGTGCTCGTCGCGGCGACGGTCTTCCAGGTCGTGACCGGGATCCTCAACGTCTTCAAGCTCTACGTCTTCGGGTTCGGCTTCACGAGCGTCCACTACGCCACTGCCTGGCTCGCGTTCGGGGCGGCTCTGGTGCACGTGGGGATCAAGCTCCCGGTCGTGGTGCGGGCCTTCGCGGCCGCCGCACGCGACCTCGACGCCACCGGCCCGGAGGGGCCCGCGACACGCGGGGACGGAGCGAGCGGGGACGCGGCGAGCGGGGAGGGAGCAGGCGAGGACCGGGCAGGCGGGGACGGGGCGACCGGCCCGCTCACGAGCGACCCGGCGACGAGCGGGGACGGGGCGACGCGCCGCGGATTCCTCGGCTCGGTGGCGGTGGCCACCCTCGCCCTCACGGCCCTGACCGTGGGACAGACCGTGACCCCGCTGCGCGCCATCGCGCTGCTCGCGCCACGCGACCCGTTCGACGGCCCGCAGGGCCTCGCCGTCAACCGGACGGCGAGCGGCGCGGGCGTCGAGGAGGTGGCGACCGCCGAGGACTGGACGCTGGAGCTGGTCGGGCCCGGCGGTACCACGCACCTGACCCGGTCCGACCTGCTGGCCATGAGCCAGCACGAGGCGGTCCTGCCGATCTCCTGCGTCGAGGGCTGGAGCGCCTCGGCGCGGTGGAGCGGCGTGCGGGTGCGGGACCTCGCGGCCCTCAGCGGCGGGCGGCCCGACGACCCGGTCCACGTGGAGAGCCTGGAGACCGGAGGGTCCTACGGGACCTCCGACCTGCCCGGCCCGTACGTCGCGCACGGCGACACCCTGCTCGCCCTCACCCTGGCCGGTGAGGACCTCGACCTGGACCACGGCTTCCCCGCACGGATCATCGCGCCGAACCGCCCGGGAGTGCTGCAGACCAAGTGGGTCTCGCGCCTCGTCGTAGGGAGCGCGGCATGAACGCGGCGACCGGGTGGTCACGCCGTGTGCTGGTCGTGGCCGGCGTGGCCGGCATGACCTGGTGGGCCTGGCTGGCGCTCACCTCGATCCCGGCCCGCTGGTGGCTGCCCTGGGGCATCTGGCTGGCCGGGTCCGTGGCGCTGCACGACGCCGTGATCGCCCCGCTCGTGATCGCGCTCGGCTGGGTCGTGCTCGTCCGACTTCCGGCGCTCGCCCGCGCCCGGTCCGACGAGCGGGGCGTCACCGACGGGCCGCGACACCCCTGGGTGGGTGTGGTCCTGCGCGGAGCCGTCATGGTGCTCGGGACGCTCCTGCTGGTGTGGCTCGTCGCCCTCTGGAGCGCGGCGCGCTGAGGACGGGGCGCGTCCGGGCGGCCACCACCCGTCCGGACGCGCCCCTCAGCGTGGTCGGGCGGGCTGCGGCGTGCGCAGCGACACCATCACGCGGCCGGCCAGCTGCCACTCCTGCGCGACGACGAGCCTGAGCTCGTCGGCGATCACCCGCAGCACCAGGGTCCCCGCCCGCGCCCAGGGCAGCGGGCGGGACCGCCGGCCGTCCTCGGCGTGCAGCACCAGCGGGCCGGACACGTCCATCTCGGGGTCGGGATCGGCCTCCACCAGCAGCAGGCCGCCCGGCCTGGCGAGCTCGCGGCAGCGCCGCAGCAGGCGGCGCGGGTCCCCGCCGATGCCGATGTTGCCGTCCGCCAGCAGCACCGTGCCCCAGCGGCCTTCACCCGGCACCGGCCCCTCGACCGCGCGCCGCAGCGCCACCGCACCGCGTGCCCGGGCGTGCCGCACCGCGGCCCGCGAGACGTCGATCCCGAGCGCGGGCACGCCGCGCGCCGCGAGCGCGGCCGCGAACCTGCCCGGACCGCACCCCACGTCCAGCACCGGCCCTTCGCACAGCGCCACGATCGCGTCGTCGACGGCGTCCCGGTCCGCCGTCCACGCGGCAACGTCCACCGGCGCGGTGTGCGCGAGGTGCACCGCCGTCACCGGTGCACCCCCGAGCGCCGCCTCGAACAGCACCAGCGGGTTCACCGGGCGCGGCGCGCCGGCGGTCATGGGAGGCGCTCCCGCGCACCCCCGGCGGACCCGGCAGACCCGGCACCCCCGGTGCCCCCGGCGGACCCGGATCCGGCGGACCCGTGGCGCGCCTCCGACACCCCGGACCACGCCCGGGCGAACCGCGTCCCGGGGGCAGCCCCGGCCACCGCGGCGGCGTCGGAGACCGTGTCGACGTCGCGCAGGGGCGGCAGGATCCGGACCCGCAGGCCCGCTGCGCGGAGCCGCTCGAGCTGCGCCCGCCCGGTCACCGCCTCGGACATCGGCACGCCGTGGAACAGCGCGGGGTCCGGCCGCCGCAGGCCGACGGTCCAGTACCCGCCGTCGTCGGCGAGCCCCAGCACCGCGTCGTGCCCGGCGAAGTCCACCGCCGCCAGGTGCGGGCCGAGCTGCGGGGTGTCCATCCCGACGAGCAGCGCGGGTCCCCCGTCGCCGTCCGGCCCCAGGACATCGTCGAAGGCCGCCGCGATCCGGCGGTCCAGCCCGCCGGAGACCTGCGGGACGACCGTGAAGCCGGGCGGCACCCACGGTCCCGGCCGCCCGTCCAGCGCGAGCACCGGACGCACCCCGGCAAGCGCGCCGACCGCCTCCAGCGTGTCCTCCAGCGACGCGCGGGCCAGCCCGGCGGCCTCGGCCGCGGTGAGGTCGCCGATCAGGCGGGTCTTGACCTTCCCGGGCAAGGGCTCCTTTGCCAGCACCACGACGACCCGCGGCGGCGTCGGGCCGGTCACGAGGCCAGCACCTTGGACATGTCCTGCACCGCGTGCCACGCGCCGAGCGGGGTGCCGGTCACCTTCGACCTGCCCCGCCGCTTGCGATAGGGCACGTCGACCTCGGCGACGAGCCACCCGGCGTCGGCGGCCGCGACCAGCGTCTCCAGGGGGTAGCCGCTGCGCCGGTCGCGCAGGCCGAGAGCGAGCAGGGGCGCGCGGCGCGCCGCGCGCATCGGCCCGATGTCGCGGATGCTCACCCCGGTACGACGGCGTACCCGGCGTGCCAGCTCGGCGTTCGCCAGGCGCAGGTGCCACGGCCAGGCGCCGGGCTCCGGGCGCCGGCGCCCCAGCACGAGATCGACCTGCCCGTCGAGCACCGGCCCGGTCACCCGGGGCAGGTCGTACGGGTCGAGGCTGGCGTCGGCGTCGCAGAACGCGACGACGTCGGCGCCGGCCGCGTCGAGCCCGGCGGCGCAGGCCGCCCCGTAGCCGCGCTGCTCGGCCCGGACGACGAGGGCACCGTGGTCGCGCGCGATCTCGGCGGACCCATCGGTGGACCCGTTGTCGACCACCACCGCCCGCATCCCGTCCGGCAGCCGGGGAAGCAGCCAGGCGAGACCCTCTGCCTCGTCGAGGCAGGGCAGAACGACGTCCACTGTCGGCACCATGGTCTCGACGTTAAGCCTGGACCCCGCTCTCCGGCAGGCCGACAGACCTGACAGCTACCTGACGCCCGCGTCGCGGTGACGTTCCTCCGGCCGGGCCGGCAGGTCAGACGCCGTCGGGACCGTGACTATGGTTTCCCTCATGACGAAGGTTCTTGTGGTGGACGACGACGCTCTGACGGCCGCGAGCGTCGCGGCCTACCTCACGTCGGCCGGCCACGAACCGCGCACCGCCGCCGACGCCGCCGAGGGCGAGCGCACGTGGCGCACCTGGCAGCCGGACGCCGTGGTGCTCGACGTGCTCCTGCCCGGCGGCTCCGGCCTGGAGATGCTGACCCGCCGACGGCGCGACGGCGACGCCACGCCGGTGCTCCTGCTGTCGGGCCTGAGCGCCGTCGACGACCGGGTCGTCGGCCTGGAGCACGGCGCCGACGACTACGTGACCAAGCCGTTCGACGCGCGCGAGCTGGTGCTCCGGGTCGAGGCGCTGCTGCGGCGCGGTCCGTTCGACGTGCAGCCCGTGCCCGTCCGGGTCGAGGCCGGCGGGCTGGTGCTCGACGAGGCCGCACGCACAGCCACCTACCGGGACCGCGTGGCGGAGCTGACGCCCCGCGAGTTCGCGCTGCTGAGCTTTCTCGCCCAGCGCCCCCGGCACCCGTTCGGCCGCCGGGAGCTCCTGCGCCGGGTCTGGGGCTGGACGTTCGGCGACGACTCGACCGTGATGGTCCACATCCGGCGGCTGCGCAAGAAGCTGGAGGACGACCCGGCCGAGCCGGAGCTGATCGTCAACCTCCGGGGCGCCGGGTACATGCTGGTGGCGGACGGCCCGACGGCGAACGACGGCACCGCGGAGGCGGGGACGACGGCAGCCCCGGGATCCAGGGAGACCGTGTGATGACCGACATCCAGTTCATGGTGCTGGTCACCGTCGCCTGCTCGGTGGTGGCCGGTGTCGTGGGCCTGGTCGCGCTCCGGCTGGCCCGGCGCGTCTCGCTGATGCTCGCCCTGCTGGTCGCCGCCCTGGTCCCGTTCGCGGCGGTGGTCGCGGCGCTGGCGGTCAACGTGTCGGCGATGTTCATCTCCCCGCACGACGCCTCGGTGGTCCGGATCGTGCTGGGCACGGCCTCGGTGCTCGCGGTCCTGCTCGCCCTGGCGCTCGGCCGGCTGGTCGCCGGGGAGGTCCGGCTCGTCGTCGACGGCGCGCGGCGGCTCGGCCTGGCCCCGGCGGCCGGCGAGACGTCCGACGACGCGACCGGGTCTCCCGGCGCCGGGACGCCCACGCCGGCGACCGCCGAGCTGGCGGCGGTGATGGCCGAGCTGGAGGCGACGCGGGACCGGCTGGCCGCGGCCCGCGCGGCGGAGCAGGCCGCCCAGCGCGCCCGCCGGCAGATCATCGGCTTCGTGAGCCACGACCTGATCTCCCCGCTGTCGGGCATCCGTGCGGCCGCCGACGGGCTCCGGGACGGCGCGTTCCCGGACCCGGCGACCGCGGTGGACGGCATCGCCGCGGCCGTGGACCGGATGTCCCGGATGATCGGCGACCTGGACGAGCTCTCCCGCTCGGACGAGCTACCCCGGCGCACGGAGCCCCGTGCGGTGGACATGGCCATGGTGCTGCGGGACGTCCTCGCCCATGCCCGTCCGGCGGCCGCGGAGAGCGGTGTCGAGCTCGCCGGGTCCGTGGCGGGCAGCGTGCGGGTGCACGGCGACCCGGACGAGCTGGGGCGGGTCCTGGACAACCTGGTGTCGAACGCCGTCCGGTCCAGCGGCCAGGGCGGGCGCGTGCTGGTCGGGGTGACGAGCCAGGACGGTTTCGCGCGCCTGACCGTGCAGGACACGTGCGGTGGCATACCCGAGGACCAGGTGCCGCACCTGTTCCACGCGGGCTTCCAGGGCGACCACGCGGGGAGCTCCGGGCTGGGGCTCGCGTACGTCGGCCGGGTGGTGGACGAGCACGGGGGGCAGGTGGCGGTGCACAGCACGGAGACCGGATGCGACGTCGAGGTACGGCTGCCGGCCGTGGACTGACCCCACGGCCGGCGCCGGTCCGGGCCACGCCACGGCCGGCCCGGATCAGGTGAGGGTGGCCAGCCCCTCGGCCAGTCCCACACCGGCGCGCCAGCCGAGGGCCGCGGCCGCCGCCTCGCTCGACGCCGTCACGTGCCGCACGTCGCCGAGCCGGTAGCCGCCGGTCACCACGGGGTCCGGCCCCGCGAGGAGCTTGGACGTGACCTGGGCCATCTCGCCGACGGTGGTCACCACGCCGGACCCGACGTTCAGCGGCGTCACCGTCCCCGTCTCCCGCGGCAGGGCGACCGCCGCCGCGACCGCCTGTGCCACGTCGGTCACGTGGACGAAGTCCCGGCGCTGCTGGCCGTCCTCCAGGACGGTCGGCGCCTCGCCGCGCTCCACGGCCGCGCGGAACAGGGCCGCCACTCCCGCGTAGGGGGTGTCGCGCGGCATGCCCGGCCCGTACACGTTGTGGAAGCGCAGCGCGGTGGCGCTGCCGCCGGTCTGCCGCGCCCAGGCGGCGAGCAGCGCCTCGCCGTGCGCCTTGGTCGCGGCGTAGACGTTGCGCGGGTCGAGCCGCGCGTCCTCGGCGACCAGCCCGGGCCGCAGCGCGGCCCGGCAGACCGGGCACCGCGGCTCGAACCACCCGGCGTCCAGGTCCTCCGTCCGGCGGGGCGGTGGCGCGACCTGGCCGTGCTCCGGGCAGTCGTACCTGCCTTCGCCGTACACCACCATCGAGCTCGCGTACACGACGTGCGGCACCTCGGCGGCGCGCAGCAGCACGGCGGTCCCGAGGTCGTTGCTGGACACGTAGTCGTCGATGTCGGCCAGGGACACCCCCAGGCCGACCTTCGCCGCCAGGTGCACCACGGCGTCGCACCCGGACAGCGCCCGGCCCACCGTCTCCGCGTCCCGCACGTCGCCGACGACGGTGCGCTCGCCGGCGACCGCGCCCGGGCCGTGCACGTCCGCGCGCAGCGAGTCGAGCACGACCACGTCGTCACCGCGGCGGGTCAGCGCCGCGACCACCTCCCGGCCGATGAATCCGGCCCCTCCTGTCACCAGCACGCGCATCGTCGTTCCCTTCTCTCCGCCCCTGAGTCAACCGCCCGCACGCGCTCGGCGCGACCGTTCGGACCTGACCATCTGCTGACGGACGGCACGCCGGAGCGCCCAGGCCGCGGCGTGCGCCCTAGCCTGGGGGCCATGAGCGCACCCATCGGAGTCATCGGCGGATCCGGCATGTACCGGCTGCTGGCGGACGCGGAGCCGGTCACCGTCGACACCCCCTACGGCCCGCCGTCCGAGGCTCCGGCCCGCGGCACGCTCGGCGGGCGGGAGGTGGTGTTCCTGCCCCGGCACGGCGCCGACCACCGGTTCGCGCCCCATCGCATCCCCTACCGGGCGAACCTGTGGGCGCTCCGTGCCCTGGGGGCCCGGCAGCTCGTGACGTCGTGCGCGGTGGGCGGCCTGGCGCCGGAGCTGGTCGCGGGCACCGTCGTCGTGCCGGACCAGGTGATCGACCGCACGTGGGGGCGCGAGCACACGTACTACGACGTGGAGGGGCCGGTGGTGCACGTCCCGTTCGCCGACCCGTACTGCGCGCGCGGCAGGGCGGCCGCGGTCGCCGCGGCGCAGGCCGGCCCGCTGACCGCCGTGGACGGCGGCACGATGGTGGTGATCCAGGGGCCCCGGTTCTCGTCGCGGGCTGAGTCCCGGCGCAACGCCCGGGACGGCGGGACCGTCGTCAACATGACCGCCATGCCCGAGACGGCGCTGGCCCGCGAGCTCGCCCTGTGCTGCACCACCCTCGCGCTCGTCACCGACGCGGACGCGGGCGTCGAGGGCGGCGAGCACGTCACGCAGGAGGCGGTCCTGGAGCTGTTCGCCCGCAACGTGACCCAGCTCTCCGACGTCCTGGAGTCCACGGTGGCCGCCCTGCCGGACGACGAGTGCGACTGCCACCACGTCCTGGACGGGCAGCCGCTGCCGATCACGCTGCCCTGAGCCGCCCTCCGCGGCGCGGTGCCCGCGCCTATCCCTTGATCGCGCCCAGGATCACTCCCTTCGTGAAGTGCCGCTGCACGAACGGGTACACCAGCAGCACCGGGATCACCGCCAGCACCAGCACCGCCATCTTCACCGGGAGGCCGGTCACGGCGCCGTCGTCGACGTCGACCTGGCCGGTGCCGCTGCCGGGCAGCGTCACCCCCTGCAGCACGTAGGAGCGCAGCACGAGCTGCAGCGGCCACTTGGCGTTGTCGTTGATGTACAGCATCGCGTTGAAGAACGCGTTCCAGTACCCCACCCCGTAGAACAGGGCGACGACGGCGATCGCCGCCTTCGACATCGGCAGCACGATCCGCCCCAGGACGAGCCAGTCGCCGGCCCCGTCGACGCGCGCGGCGTCGAGGATCTCGCGGTCGATCCCCATGAAGAACGCCCGCAGGATCAGCACGTTGAACGCCGAGACCGCCGTCGGCAGGATCAGTGACCAGTACGAGTCGATCAGGCCGAGATTGCTGACCAGCAGGTACGTGGGGATCATCCCCGCACCGAAGAACATGGTGACGAGGAAGACGAACAGGATCGGCCGGTGGAACAGCGAGCCGGGACGGCTCATCCCGTACGCGGCCAGGATGGACACCACGGTGGACAGCAGGGTCCCCACGGTGGTCACGCCGATCGACACGAGCGTCGCCCGCGTCACGATCCCCCCGGACAGGATCTGCTCGTAGGCGGCCAGGGACAGCGTCCCGGGCACGGTCACGAGCCCGCCGGACCGCGTGACGTCGGCCTGCGTGGACAGGCTCGTCAGCACGATCGTGTACAGCGGGAACAGCACCGCGGCCACGATCGCCGCCAGCACCAGGGCCTTGACGACGAGCCCGGCCGGGTTCGGGTCCTCCTCCCAGACGGGCCGGTTCCGGCCCCTGATGAGCTTCCGGTAGGAACTAGCGCTCAGCACGCTGATACACCCCCGCTTCCCCGAAGACGTGCGCCACCCGGTTGGCGGCCAGCACCAGGACCAGCGACACGACACCCTTGACCAGGCCGGCCGCCGCCGCGAACGCCCAGTCGCCGTTGACGACGCCCTGGTAGTAGACGAACGTGTCGAGCACCTCGGACACGCCCACGCCCACGGCGTTGCGCTGCAGGATCAGCTGCTCGAACCCGACGGTCAGCGAGTCGCCGAGCCGCAGGATCAGCAGCAGCACGATCACCGGCCGCAGCGCCGGCAGGGTCACGTGCCAGGTGCGGCGCCACCGGTTCGCGCCGTCGACCACCGCCGCCTCGTAGAGGTTCGGGTTCACCGTGCTCAGCGCGGCGAGGAAGATGATGATCCCCCAGCCGGCGTCCTTCCAGACCACCTGGGCGGTGATGAGCAGGTAGAACGTGTCGGGGTTCGTCATGAGGTCGAACCCGTCGTAGCCGCCGGACGTCAGCCGCTCGTTCACGAACCCGGCCCCGCCGAAGATCTGCTGGAAGATCGTCACGACGATCACCCAGGAGAAGAAGTGCGGCAGGTACACGATCGACTGGATCGTGGTCCGCACCGCCGGCGACAGCACGCTGTGCAGCAGCAGGGCCAGCACGATCGGGATCGGGAAGAACAGCACGATCTGGAACGCGGAGATGATCAGCGTGTTCACCACGGCGTCCAGGAACAGCTCGTTCGTGAACACCCGCTGGAAGTTCCACCAGCCCACGAACTGGCTGTTCAGGACGCCCGTGTACGGCGAGTAGTCCTGCCAGGCGATGACGTTGCCGAGGATCGGCACGTAGGCGAACACCGCCAGCAGCAGCACGGCCGGCAGCGTCATGAGCAGCAGCGCGCCGTCGCGGCGCAGCCGCGCGCGGAGCGTGACCTTGCGGCGGCCCACGGGTGCCGAGGACGACAGGACGGGTGGCCCGCCGGGCCCGGATCCGCCGTCCGACGTCGCCCGTGGCCGGCCCTTGCGGGAACGGACGTCCATGCTCACTGCTCGTCCAGGATGCCCTGGTAGAACGCGCGCAGCTCCTCACCGCCGCTGGAGCGCCAGGTCTCGATGGCGTCGTCGAGGTCGTCGAGGGTCCTGCGGCCGCGGGCGATGTCCTTCTCCAGGTCCTCGAACGGTGTGTGCAGCGCCGCGAACCGCTGCGGCTCCGTGATCTGCATGCCGTAGAAGAGCGGCTCCTCGACGTGCTCCGACGCCTCGGCCATCCACGTGCAGTACGCCTCGACGAAGCCCGGGTACTGCACCTGCGCGTTCACCTTGGGCGGGTCGACGAGGAAGATGTAGGACTGCGCCACCTCGTGGGCGGCGGCGTCGGTCGCCTGGGGCAGGCCGTCGGCGTCGTACTCGTAGTGCTCGCCCTCGATCCCGTGGTTGATGAGCTGGAACTCCTGCGTCCCGAACGGTGCGGCGAGGAAGTCGGCGACGGCGAGCAGCTCCTCGATCTCCGCCTTGTCCTCCTTCTTCTTGAGGAACGAGAACATGTCCGCCGGAGCGCCCTTCCAGACCCGAGGGGTGCCGCCGTCGTGCGCGATCGGGTCGAACGGCCGCGGGTCGAAGTCCGGGTTGCTCGGGAGCACCCGGCCGAGGGACTCGTGCCAGCCGCCGATGCCGTCGTTGACGACGAGGATCTCGCCCGCCTCGAAGAGCGTCTTCATCTCCTCGGCCTTGTCCGCCACCGCGTCCGGGTGGACCGCACCCGACTTGTACAGCCTCGTCTGCCAGTCGAGTGCCGCGCGGTACTCCTCGGACTCGACACGGCTGATCAGCGAGCCGTCGTCGGCCAGCTTCCAGCCCCTCTCCGGGGGGACGGCGAACATCATGTTCGCGGTGATCCACTGGTCCGCCGAGCCCCAGCGCTTCTTGCCCGGGTCGGTCAGCTCGACGGCGAGCTCGATGAGCTCGTCCGCGTCCCGCGGCTGCTCGGTGATGCCGAGCTCGGCGAGCAGGTCGGCCCGGTAGAACGTCGCGAGGTGGACGAGCTCGCCGGGGAACGGCAGGCCGTAGAGCTTGTCGTTGAAGACACCGAAGCGCCAGGCGTCCGTGGGGATGTTGGCGAGGTTCCGGTACTTCTTGACCTTGTCGCCCGACAGGTAGGGCGTGAGGTCCTCGAAGAGCGCGTCGACGGCCTGCCCGAAGCGCGGCGGGAAGTTCCAGGTCGGCACGCTGACCCAGTCCGGCACGTCCTTCTCCGAGGCGAGCACCGCGGCCAGCTTGTCGCCGTACGTGTTCCCGTCGGAGATCTGGAACTCGATCGTCGCCCCGATCGCCCCGTTCACGGCGTCGAAGTAGGGGTTGCCCGACGTCTTCGGGATCGCGCTCCACAGCGGCGTCATCGCCGTGTACGTCCCGCCGGACCCCGGAGGCGTCTCGAACGCGGCGACGAGCTCGTCGGGGATCGACGCGTAGCCCGCGGTGGAGCCGTTCACGCTCGGGAAGTCGGGTTGCACGTACTCGACGGGGACATAGGCCGGTAGCACGCCGGAGCTGACGGTGCCGCCGCCCTCGACCGGTCCTGCGGGACCGCTGGTGCAGGCCGTGAGCAAGGACGGGACGCCGACGACGCCCGCGCCGAGCGCGACGAGGCCGAGGAACGACCGGCGGTTCACGGAGCCGACGGCGTGCGATGCCGTGGCGAGGGGACTCTGGGACATGAAGTTCACTCCTTCGTGAGCGACACACTGCGCTGTGGTCGACGCCCGACGACGGTAGCGGGGAACCGCTTCCCGCTACTGCCCGTCGAAGCGCTTCAATTCGCCGTCGCCGCTGACGATAGGGCAAAAGTGTCCGACATATCAATGCCTGCCGCTATCCTCGCCATTGAACCGATTCGAGTGAAAGGAGCACGACGTCGTGCCCACCTCGCCCTTGTTCCGCGACCCGCGAGCCTCCCTGTCCGCGCGCGCGAGCCACCTGCTGGACCAGCTCACGCCCGACGAGCGCCTGGCGCTCCTGCACCAGCACCAGCCGGCCGTCGAGCGGCTCGGGATCGCCGCGTTCCACACCGGCAACGAAGCCCTGCACGGCCTCGCCTGGCTCGGCACCGCGACCGTGTTCCCCCAGCCCGTGGGACTCGGCGCCACCTGGGACGGCGACCTGCTCCGCCGCGTGGGCGACGCCGTGTCGACGGAGGTCCGCGCGAAGCACGCCGCCGACCCGTCCGTGAGCCTCAACGTCTGGGCGCCCGTGGTGAACCCGCTGCGCCACCCCGCCTGGGGCCGCACCGAGGAGGGCTACAGCGAGGAGCCGTGGCTGGTCGCGGAGCTGGCGACCCGGTACTCCCAGGGCCTGCGGGGCGACGACGCGCGGGTCTGGAAGACAGTGCCCACGCTCAAGCACTTCCTGGGCTACGGGAACGAGACGGACCGCTCGGCGACGTCGTCGCACCTGGACCCGCGCAGCCTGCACGAGTACGAGCTGCCCTGCTACCTCGGGCCGGTCGCGGCGGGCGCCGCCGGGGCGGTGATGCCCTCGTACAACCGGGTGAACAAGACGCCGGCGCACGTGGCCGGAAACCTGATCGCGCGCCTGCGCGCGGCCGCGCCGGGGTCGCTCGCCGTCGTGTCCGACGCCGGGGCGCCGACCTTCCTGGTGACCGTGCAGCGGGCATTCACCGACCACGCCGCGGGGCACGCCGCGATGGTGCGGGCCGGGGTGGACTCGTTCACCGACAACGACGCGGACGCGTCGGTCTCCCTGGGCCGGCTGCGCACGGCGCTGGACAGAGGCCTGCTGACGTGGGGCGACGTCGACACCGCCGCCCTGCGGCTGCTCGAGCTGCGGATCCGGACCGGCGAGCTGGACGACCCGGGGCTCCCGGGCGCCGACCCCTACCGGGTGATCGGGCCGGAGTCCATCGACCTTCCCGAGCACCGCGCCCTCGCGCGGGAGGCAGCCGCGAAGTCGGTGGTGGTGCTGCGGAACGACGGGCTGCTGCCGCTGGCCGCGCCCGGCCCGGAGCCGGCCACGGAGGGCGAGGCACCCCTCCGCGGCGGCCGGCCGGACGAGGACGCCCCGGCGCGGGTCGCCGTCGTCGGCCCGCACGCCGACCAGGTGCTCACGGACTGGTACTCCGGGACCCCGCCGTACGCGGTGACGCTCGCGGGAGCGGTCCGCCGGCGCTGGGCCGGGGCGACGGTCGACGTGGTCACGGGTGCGGACCGGGTGGCGCTGCACGCGCTCGGCCTGGACTCGTGGGTCTCGGTGGACGACGACGGCACGGTGACCGCCCGAGCCTCCGAGCCGACGTTCGACACCTGGTTCGACGTGACGGACTGGGGCGACGGCCTGCTCACGCTGCGCTCGGCCGCGTCCGGGCGGCTGCTGACCGGCGCGGGCTGGATCGTCCGGGCCGACGCGGACCGGGTCGGCGGCTGGGTGGTGCAGGAGTCGTTCCGGCGGGTCGACGTCGGCGGGGCGTGGGCGCTGCAGCACGTCGGCAGCGGGCGCTGGCTGCGGGTGCAGCGCGACATCGGCGCCCTGGTCACCGAGGCGACCCGGCCCCAGGACGCGGAACGGTTCGGGTGGGAGCGCCTCTACTCCGGGGCCGACGACGTCGCCCGGGCCGCGAACGGCGCCGACGCCGTGCTGGTCGCCGTCGGGAACGACCCCCACCTGCTGGGGCGCGAGACGGAGGACCGGACGTCGCTCGGACTGCCCGCGTCGATGCGGGACCTGTGGCGGGCCGCCCGGGACACGAACGAGGCGTCTGTGCTGGTGGTGGTGTCGAGCTACCCGTACGTCCTGGGCGACGCCTGCGACGACGCGCGGGCCGTGGTGTGGACCTGCCACGCCGGGCAGGAGCTGGGGAACGGGCTCGTGGACGTGCTGACCGGGGACGCGGAACCGTACGGGCGGCTCGCCCAGACCTGGCCCGCCACGGCGGAGCAGGCCGGAGACCTGTTCGACTACGACGTGCGGGCGCAGGGGCAGACGTACCGGTGGCAGAGGGACGAGCCCGCGTTCTGGTTCGGGCACGGTCTCGGCTACGGCGACGTCGCGTACACGGGGCTGACGGTGACCGACGACGGCGGCGCGCCGACCGCGCCCGGCGCCGCCACCAGGGGTGACGACGCCCGGGAGCGGTCCGCGACCGTCACCGTGCGGAACGACGGTGACCGGCCGGCCGAGGAGCTCGTCCAGGTGTACTCGCTGGGGCTCGCGGGTGCAGCGGTCGAGACGCCGCGGCGCCTGCTGCTCGGCCACTCACGGGTACGGCTGGAGCCGGGCGAGACGCGCGAGGCCGTCCTCCCGCTCGCGGTGGACCGGCTGGCGGTCTGGGACGAAGCGACGGGCGACCTGCGCGTCCAGCCGGGTGAGTACGCGCTCGCCGGCGGGCCGTCGGCGGGCGCCCTGACGACGAGGGCGACCCTGACGATCGACGCCTGACGGTGCGGGCGCCTGTCAGCCGGTGACGACGAGGCCGGGATCCGTCGGGGTGGGCGAGGCCTGCTCGGCCGGAGCGCCGTCGCCGGGTTCCGTCGGGACGGGCGAAGCCTTCTCGGTGGGCACCGCGGCGGGCGAGGAGCCGTCGCCGGCAACCGTCGGGACCGGTGAGGCCTCGTCGGCCGGAGCGCCGTCGCCGGGTCCCGGCGGGGTCACGGTGGGCTGAGCTGCCTGCTCGGCGGGCGCCGTCGTCGCGGCGTCGTCGTGCGCGGGCGCGGCGTTCGCCGCGGTGCACGCCGTGGCCAGGAGCGCGACGGCGAGCGCGCCGCCCGCGGCGGCAGCCCCGCGGGCGACGAGGCCCCGGGGACCGCGACGGCCCGCCTCGTTCCTCGTCGAAGAATCGGTGGGCTGTGTTCGGTGAAGCGTCATACTGCGGTCAGTGTGCGGCGAGGGGCCTCTCGTCACAGGTCACCGGGTGTGGCCTGTCCCATATCGGGCGGGTGTCATGAAGGACCGTGCGCCGGACACCGAACAGTGAGAAGACCCGTCGGCCTGTCCCTGGAGACACCCTGTCCATTCATGCCGAGCCACGTGGCCTCGCCCCGGACCCACCTGGCCAGGACCCGCTCACGTCCGCCGAGACCGAGTTCCTGTTCGCCGAGCACGCGCGGGCCGTGCACCGGTATGCCCGCACCCGCCTGGGCCCCACCGCCGCGGAAGACGTGGTGGCGGAGGTGTTCGCGATCGCCTGGCGCAAGGGCGCGGTCCCCGACGACGCGCGGGCCTGGCTGCTGGCGATCGCTCGCCGGGTGCTGGCCAACCAGGTCCGGTCCGAGCGCCGGCGGACGGCTCTCCAGGAACGCGCGTGGCGCCACCCGGCACCACCGGGGCCCGACGACGCCCGGCTGGTCGACGAGCTCGACCTCCTGCACCGAGCGCTCGACCTCCTGCGGCCGGCGGACCGGGAGGTCGTCGAGCTGCTGGCCGCCGGCGAGCTGAGCACGTCGGAGATCGCGCAGGTGCTGGGCTGCAGCGCTCCGTCGGCGGCGACGCGCGTCTACCGGGCCCGGCGACGCCTGCGCGCCGCCTACCGCAGAGTCACCGACGAGCAGGAGAGCTGAGATGGCCAGGAACCAGGACCCCCTGCGCCGCGCCCGCGCCGCCCTGACGACGGTCGACGCCGAGCTGGACCTGGACCGCGTGCGCTCGGCGGCGGCGCGCGCCGCCGCGGCCCGGCCGGTCACGGCCGTGGCGGGCACTCCCGTCGGCGGCACCGTCACCGTGGAGATCGTCCCCCCGGGCCGGCGACCCGCGGCCACGCGACGGCGGACCGCCGTCTGGGCGCTGACCGCGACGGTGCTGCTGCTCGGCGGCACCGGCCTGGGCGCGGCCCTGCCGTGGCCCGAGCCCGGCGAGACGCTGCCGGGCTCTCCCGCCCCGCCGACACCGGGCACCGGGCCGACCGGACGAGCGAGCAGCCCGCCCGAGACGCCCGAGCCGACCGGCACGGCCCACCCGTACGAGTGCACGCCGCCTCCGGCGTCTCCCGAACCGACACCGGGACCCCACGTCACAGCGTTTCCCGAACCCGCACGGACACCGACGGAGGCGGAACCGACAGTGCCGGAACCGACGGACCCGGAGCCGACGGACCCGAGGCCCGCGGGCAACGGGAGCCCTCCGGGCGACGCCTGTCAGGACTCCGCACCGGCCTCCGGATCCTGAACGGCCCGCGGAGTCGTTCCGCTCCGGGAACGCCTCAGCGGGACTCGAACGGGATCGTGTCCCAGTCCCCCGGCAAGGCGCGCGGCGTCCACGCCGGGTCCGGGGTCCAGTCCGCCCAGGACTTGTCCCACCAGTGCTCGCCGGCGTCCAGGAGGCGGGCGATCCGGTCGCCCTCGGCGCGGATCGCGCCCATCCGGCCCGGGTAGCGGTCGGGGCCGGCCTCCTCGAACTCCTCGACGTCCTTGAAGACGTACCGCTCGGCGTCGGCCGCCCACCAGACGTCGAGCTCGTGGTCGAGGGTGTCGAAGCCGATCTCCGTGCGCCGGGGCGCGTCCTCCAGGTTGAAGTACCAGCCCTGGAACTCCCGCTCGTCGCCGGCCCAGAACAGGAAGATCGAGTGCTCGACGCCCGTCCAGTGCAGCTCGAGGCGTCCATGTCCACGCCAGTGCGTGCCGCCGGCGAGCTTCCACGGGTGCTCACCGACCGGGAAGGTCCCCGAGCCGGGGTACCCCATCGGTGTGCCGCCCGGCGTGTAGGTGACGAGCAGGTCGCCGTCGTCGTGCACGCAGACCTGCGGGATCGCGATCCACGGCTCGCCGCGCATGATCTCGCGGCGCACCACGGTGCCGCCCGGCGTGAAGAGGGTCGTCATGGTCCGCACGGTAACAGCGGCGTGTCAGCGAACGTCGGCGCCGCCGCGCAGCACCCGTCGCGGGTGCAGGTCCTCGTCCGTGACCAGGAGGTCCGCGCTGAGCCCTCGGGTCAGGCTGCCCAGCCGGCGGTCCAGGCCGAGGACACGCGCCGGGACGCCCGACGCCGCGCGGACCGCGTCCACGAGGGGGACCCCCGCGGCCACGGTGTGGCGGACGACGTCGATCAGGTGGGCGGTACCACCCGCGATCGTCCCGCCGTCCGGCGTCGCGGAGTCGACCAGCCGGGCCACGCCGTCCCGGACGGCGACCCGCATCGGGCCCAGGTCGTAGGAACCGTCCGGCATGCCCGCCGCCGCCATCGCGTCCGTGACGAGGGCCACCTGATCGGCACCCACCGTGCCGAACACCGTGCGGACCGTCGCCGGGTCGAGGTGGACGCCGTCCGCGACGAGCTCGACCACGAGGTCCCCGCGGGCCGCCGCCGCGAAGCAGGCCGCGACGGGACCGGGCGCGCGGTGGTGCAGAGGACGCATGCCGTTGAAGAGATGGGTGGCGGTCATCTCGCGGCGGCGCGCGGCACCGGGCGGGGCCGCGGCAGGGACGGACCCGACACCGGTACCGGCCACGGAGCCGGCAGGCCCCCCGGCGCCGGCCACGGAGCCCGCAAGATCGGCGGCCAGCCGCAGACCCGCGGTGACCTGCGAGATCAGGGCCTCCGCCGCCTCCGTGGTGCCGTCCGTGTGCCCGAGTGACGGGATCACGCCCGCCTCGATGAGCGCCGTCGCGACGCCGCCCGGGCCGGCCACGCCCGGCACCTCCGGGGCGACCGTCATCGTGGTGAGGTGACCGCGCGCCGCCTTCGCCAGCTCACGAACCAGGTCCACCTCACCCTCGCGCAGGTGAGCGGGGTCGTGAGCGCCACGGCGCTCGTGCGACAGGAACGGCCCCTCGGCATGGATGCCCGCGATCTCGCCCTCCTCGGCGAGGTCCGCGAGCATCGCCGCCCGCGTGGACAGCGTCTCCGGGTCGGCCGTGACCAGGGAGGCGAGCATCGTCGTCGTGCCGTGCGCGCGGTGCTCGAGCACGGCGCGCAACGCCTCGGCCGCGCTCGTGGTGTCGGGGAACCCGACGCCGCCCCCGCCGTGGTTGTGCAGGTCCACGAGCCCGGGCAGGAGGTAGTCGTACGACGGCGGGACCTGGCTCACCTGTGCGTCGAGACCGGCCTCCCGGGCCCCGGCCGGCGAGCCGACGAACGCCAGGCGACCACCCCGGACGACCACGACGCCGTCCTCGACCACCGTGTCGGGCAGGACGACGCGTCCCCGCAGGACCACTTCGGAAGGTTGCTCCGCCATGGGCTCATCCTGCCGTACGACGGCGCGTGCCGAGAACTTTCCTCCGCGCCGTGCTCAGAAGAGGCGGGAATCGATGTCGTCGACGCCACGCATCGCGTCGTAGTCCA
Source organism: Myceligenerans cantabricum (assembly GCF_054777735.1). Taxonomy (NCBI): domain Bacteria; kingdom Bacillati; phylum Actinomycetota; class Actinomycetes; order Micrococcales; family Promicromonosporaceae; genus Myceligenerans; species Myceligenerans cantabricum. The sequence continues at coordinate 122,057 of NZ_BAAHAJ010000002.1, read as the reverse complement.
GGACGAGACAACCGATGCCTCGGTCGAGAGCCAGGACGCGGGCCTGGGGCTTGATCTCCTGGGCGGCGAAGACGCCGCGCACCGGCGCGAGCAGCGGGTCCCGGTTCAGGAGCTCCAGGTAGCGCGTGAGCTGCTCGACGCCGTCGATCTCGCCGCGGCGCTTGATCTCCACGGCGACCGTGGCACCCTCGGGGCCGCGGGCGAGGATGTCGACCGGGCCGATCGCGGTCATGTACTCACGGCGGATCAGCGTGCTGCCCTCACCGAGCAGGCCGATCTGCTCCGCGAGCAGCTCCTGCAGGTGCGCCTCGACGCCGTCCTTGACCAGACCGGGGTCGACGCCGAGATCGTGGGCGGAGTCGTGGTGCACGGCGTGCAGGTCGATCTCGAGCCGGTCGTCCGACTTCTTGTTCTGCACCGTCCAGACGTTGGTCACACCGCGCTCCACGGCGTCGTCGCCGGGCTCCGCCTCCGTCAGCGTGCACGGCGGGCTCATCCAGTTCAGCGGCTTGTAGGAGCCGCCGTCGGAGTGCAGCAGCACGCTCCCGTCCGCCTTGACCACGATCAGCCGCGTGGCGAGCGGCAGATGAGCGGTGAGCCGCCCGGTGTACCGGGCGGAGCAGTCGGCAACGACAAGACGCAAGAATTCTCCTCAGGACAGCGGGGCGCACACGGGTGGCCGGAGCCCCGTCTCAGGACCCACCACGAGTGTGCACTCTACGATCGTGCAGGTCAGGAGTGTTTACAGGACCAGGTCGCGGCGGCCCGGGGGTGCGGCCTCCAGCCACGAGGCGAGGCCGAAGTAGTCGCCCGACGCGAGGTCGAGCTCGAAGTCCCGGCCCTCGTAGCGGCATCGGACGAGGTAGTGCTCCGGGCCGTCGTCGTCGAACTCCTCACGGCCGACCATCTCGAGCCGGTCCCGGTACCAGGTCCGGGCGGGCCGGGGCGACAGCGACCAGCAGCGCCACCACTCGATGCGGCCGACCGCGTACTGGGCGATGCCGGCGGTCCAGGGCTCCTGCTCACCCCCGCGGGCGTGGCAGGAGAACGACCCGACGCGGCGGGACAGGGTGCGCAGGCGGGACACGCCCGCAGCGAGCACCAGTGCGATCGCGGCCACGATCGCCAACGCGATCCATACGACGCCCGGCACCCGTCCCTCCCTCAGACCAGGTTGATCTCGTCGACGACGATCGTCACCAGGTTCTCGTCGACGGAGACGAACCCACCGTCGACCTGGGCTTCCACGGCCGTGCCCGTGTCCGTTCGCACGGAGACGGTGCCCGGACGCAGCACCGCGAGCAGCGGCGTGTGGTTGGCCAGGACTCCGATCTGCCCGTCCACCGACGGCGCGCTCACCTCTTTGGCGGCACCCGACCAGACCTTGCGGTCCGTGGCCACGAGATCCACGCTCAGCTCAGCCACTCAGGGCCTCCCTCTCGATAGTGCGGGTCATGATACGCCGTCGGGCCGGAACCCGGCCCGACGGCGTACCGCGGCGAGACGACGAGGCTCAGGCCCCGTACTCCTTCTGGATCTTCGCCCAGTTGCGCTCGAGGTCCTCGAGGCCACCGATGTTGTAGAACGCCTGCTCGGCGACGTGGTCGAACTCGCCGGCCGCGATCTTCTTGAACGCCTCGATGGTCTCGGTCAGCGGCACCGTCGAACCCTCGACGTCCGTGAACTTCTTCGCCATGTAGGTGTTCTGCGAGAGGAACTGCTGGATGCGGCGCGCACGCGCCACCAGCGTCTTGTCCTCCTCCGAGAGCTCGTCCACACCGAGGATCGCGATGATGTCCTGCAGCTCCTTGTTGCGCTGCAGGATCGACTTCACCTCGGTGGCGACATCGTAGTGCTCCTGGCCCACGTAGCGCGGGTCGAGGATGCGCGACGTCGAGGTCAGCGGGTCGATCGCCGGGTAGAGACCCTTCGACGCGATCTCGCGGGAGAGCTCGGTCGTCGCGTCCAGGTGGGCGAACGTCGTGGCCGGGGCCGGGTCCGTGTAGTCGTCCGCGGGCACGTAGATGGCCTGCAGCGACGTGATGGAGTGACCGCGCGTCGAGGTGATGCGCTCCTGGAGGAGGCCCATCTCGTCCGCGAGGTTCGGCTGGTAGCCCACCGCGGACGGCATACGCCCGAGCAGCGTGGAGACCTCGGAGCCCGCCTGCGTGAAGCGGAAGATGTTGTCGATGAAGAGCAGCACGTCCTGCTTCTTCACGTCACGGAAGTACTCCGCCATCGTCAGGGCCGACAGGGCCACGCGAAGACGGGTGCCCGGGGGCTCGTCCATCTGGCCGAACACGAGGGCCGTCTTGTCGAAGACGCCGGCCTCGTCCATCTCGGCGATCAGGTCGTTGCCCTCACGCGTGCGCTCGCCGACGCCGGCGAACACGGACACACCGCCGTGGTCCTGCGCGACGCGCTGGATCATCTCCTGGATGAGGACCGTCTTGCCGACGCCCGCACCACCGAAGAGGCCGATCTTCCCGCCCTGCACGTACGGGGTGAGGAGGTCGATCGACTTGATGCCCGTCTCGAACATCTGCGTCTTGGACTCGAGCTGGTCGAAGGCCGGGGCCGTGCGGTGGATCGGCCAGCGCTCGGTGACCTCGAACTTCTCGCCCTCGGCGAGGTTCAGGACCTCACCGGTGACGTTGAAGACCTTGCCCTTGGTGACGTCACCGACGGGCACGCTGATCGCCTCGCCGGTGTCGGTCACGGTGGCACCGCGGACCAGGCCGTCGGTCGGCTTCAGGGCGATGGCCCGCACGAGCGAGTCACCCAGGTGCTGGGCGACCTCGAGCGTGAGGGTGAGGCTGTTCTCGCCCAGGTCGATCTCGGTGGTGAGGGCGTTGTAGATGTCGGGGATCGCGTCCTCGGGGAACTCGATGTCCACGACGGGGCCGGTCACCCGCGCGACCCGGCCGGTGCCGGGGCCGCTCGAGTGCTCGACCGTGGCTTCCACGGTGGTGGCGGTCATTGCTTGCCTCGCTTCGGTGGGCCGGAGGGTCCTCCGGCGGGGTGTCTGTTGTCTTCTCGGCGCTTGCTCAAGAGGCCAGTGCGTCGGCACCCGAGACGATCTCGCTGATCTCCTGGGTGATGTCGGCCTGTCGTGCCTGGTTCGCCAGACGCGTGTACGTGCGGATCAGGTCCTCGGCGTTCTCGGTCGCCGTGTGCATGGCCCGCTGGCGCGCGGCCAGCTCGGACGCCGCGGCGTCGAGCAGGACCGCGAAGATGCGGGAGCGCACGTACCGCGGCAGCAGGGCGTCGAGCACGGACTCCGGAGACGGCTCGAAGTCGTAGAGCGGCGTCACGTCGTGCTCTCCCGGCACGCTCACGCCCTCGACGATCTCGAGCGGCAGCATCCGCACCACGCGGGGGCGCTGCGTCACCATGTTCACGAACTGCGTGGAGACCACGTGGAGCTCGTCGACACCACCCTCCTCGACGGGCGCCAGGAAGGCCCCCAGGAGAGCGTCGGCGATCTCGTCGGCGACGTCCGCCGTCGGCGCGTCGGACCCGTAGGCCCACGTGCCGGCGAGCTCGCGGTCGCGGAACGAGTAGAAGGAGACGGCGCGGCGGCCGGCCACGTACAGCACGACCTCCTTGCCCTCCTCGGTGAGCTGCCCGACGAGGCGCTCGGCCTCGCGCACGATGGACGCCGAGTACGAGCCCGCCATCCCGCGGTCCGACGAGACCACGAACACCGCGGCACGACCCGACGGGTCCTTGCGCTCGGTGGTCAGCGGGTGGTCGATGCTCGCGTGCGCCGCCACGGCCGACACGGCGCGCGTGACGGCCGTGGCGTACGGGGCCGCAGCGGCGGTCCGCGCCCGGGCCTTACCGATGCGCGACGCTGCGATGAGCTCCTGTGCACGGAACATCTTCTTCAGCGACTGCGTCGACTTGATCCGCGCCTTGTAGACGCGCTGCATTCCACCGGCCATGTCTCAGGCCTTCTTCTTGACGACGATCTGCTCCTGCTCGACGTCGACGGGCTGGCCGTCGTCGCCGCCGACCAGGGCGACACCATCGCTCTTGACGAAGCCGTTGCGGAACTCGTCGACGCCGCTCTGCAGAGCGCCCTCGACCTCGTCGTTCCACTTGCCGGTCTCGGCGATCTTCTGCAGCACGTCCGACTTGCGCCGCAGGTGGTCCAGCATCTCCGCCTCGAAGCGCTTGATGTCGGCGACAGGGACGTCGTCCAGCTTGCCCTTGGTGCCGGCCCACACGGAGGCGACCTGGTCCTCGACCGGGTACGGCGTGTACTGGGGCTGCTTGAGCAACTCCATGAGGGCCGCACCGCGCTGCAGCTGACCGCGCGACGCCGCGTCGAGGTCGGACGCGAACATCGCGAACGCCTCGAGCGAGCGGTACTGCGCCAGCTCCAGCTTCAACGTACCGGCGACCTTCTTCATCGCCTTGACCTGGGCGTCACCGCCGACACGGGAGACCGAGATACCGACGTCGACCGCCGGGCGCTGGTCCGCGTTGAACAGGTCGGACTGCAGGAAGATCTGGCCGTCCGTGATGGAGATGACGTTCGTCGGGATGTACGCCGAGACGTCGTTCGCCTTGGTCTCGATGATCGGCAGGCCGGTCATCGAGCCCGCGCCCAGGTCGTCGCTGAGCTTCGCGCAACGCTCGAGCAGGCGGGAGTGCAGGTAGAAGACGTCACCCGGGTACGCCTCGCGGCCCGGCGGGCGGCGCAGCAGCAGGGAGACGGCACGGTAGGCCTCGGCCTGCTTCGACAGGTCGTCGAAGATGACCAGCACGTGCTTGCCGCTGTACATCCAGTGCTGGCCGATGGCCGAGCCCGTGTACGGCGCGAGGTACTTGAAGCCCGCCGGGTCGGACGCCGGAGCAGCGACGATCGTCGTGTACTCCAGGGCGCCGGCCTCCTCGAGCGCGCCCCGCACGGAGGCGATGGTCGAGCCCTTCTGGCCGATGGCGACGTAGATGCAGCGCACCTGCTGGTTCGGGTCGCCGGTCTCCCAGTTCGCCTTCTGGTTGATGATCGTGTCGACCGCGATCGCCGTCTTGCCGGTCTGACGGTCGCCGATGATCAGCTGGCGCTGCCCACGGCCGATCGGGATCATCGAGTCGATCGCCTTGATGCCGGTCTGCAGCGGCTCGTGGACCGACTTGCGCTGCATGACGCCGGGCGCCTGGAGCTCCAGGGCACGCCGGCCGTCCGTCTCGACCTCGCCGAGACCGTCGATGGGGTTCCCCAGCGGGTCCACGACGCGGCCGAGGTAGCCCTCGCCCACCGGGACCGAGAGGACCTCACCCGTACGGCGGACCTCCTGACCCTCCTCGATACCGGTGAACTCTCCGAGGAGCACCACACCGATCTCGCGGACGTCCAGGTTCAGCGCGAGGCCGAGCGTGCCGTCGTCGAAACGCAGCAGCTCGTTGGCCATCGCACCGGGCAGACCCTCGACGCGAGCGATGCCGTCGGCGGCGAAGACGACGCGGCCCACCTCTTCGGCCACCGCGGCGTCGGGCTCGTAGGACTGCACGAAGCTGTCCAGCGCGGCACGGATCTCGTCCGGCCGGATCGTCAGCTCAGCCATTGCTCTTCTCCTGTCGTGCCGCGGTCGGGCGCGGCGGAAGGTTGTAACTCACGTGGTTCAGCCGGCCAGGCGACGCTGCGCGTCGGCCAGGCGCGACAGGACGGTGGAGTCGACGACATCGGCGCCGACCTGGATGCGCAGGCCACCGACGACCGCGGGGTCGACGGTGACGTTCAGCTGCACGGCGCGGCCGTACGACCGCGCGAGGATCGCGCCGAGACGCTCCTCCTGGGCCCGGCTCAGCACCGTCGCCGACGTCACCACGGCCACGAGGCGCTTGCGGCGCTCGGCCGCGACCCCGCCGAACCAGGTGAGCGCCGGGACGAAGCGGCGGCCCCGGGGGTGCGACGTCGCCCGCAGCGCGAGCGCCAGCGTCACCTCGTCGACCTTGCCGCCGAGCAGCGCGTCGACCAGGGCGCGACGCCGTGCGACGTCGGTGGTGGCGTCGGACAGCGCCTGGCGTGCCGCACGCTGCCCGACGAGCACCCGGGTCACCCGGAAGAGCTCGTCCTCGACCGTCTCGAGCGTGCCGCGCGACTCCGCCGCGGCGAGCGTCGCGTCCACGGCAAGCCGCTCGAGACCGTCCACCAGGTCGGTCTCGCTCGCCCAGCGGGACCGGGCCATACCGGAGACCAGGTCGACCACGCGCTCGTCGAAGCGACCGAGCAGCCCGGCCACCAGAGCAGCCTTGTCCTCGCCGCCGCGGGACGGGTCGGAGAGCGAGCGGCGCAGCGCGCCCGACTCGTCCAGCGCCTCGACGACGGCGAACAGCTGCTCGCCGAGCGTGAGGGCGTCCGCACCCGCGGCGGTCAGGACCGGTTCGAACCGTTCCTGCGCCGCCTCCAGCGATGCTCCGCTCGTTCCCCGCATCACGCCTCCTTGGTGCTTCCGGCCGACACCGTGTCCTGGGCCTGGGCCGCGTCGAGATCGTCGAGGAAGCGGTCCACGACGCGCGACTGGCGTGCGGAGTCCTCCAGCGACTCACCGACGATCTTGGACGCGAGGTCCGTGGCCAGCGAACCGACCTCGGAACGCAGCGACACGGCGGCCGCCTGGCGCTCGGCCTCGATCTGCCGGTGCGCGGTCTCCGTGATCCGGGCTGCCTCGTCGCTCGCCTTGGCCTTGAGATCACTGATGATCGCGGAGCCCTCGGCACGGGCCTCCTCGCGCACCTGCGCCGCCTCCCCACGGGCCTCGGACAGCAGGCGCTCCTGCTCCTCGAGAGCCTTGTCGGCCTGCGCCTGCGCCTCTTCGGCCTTCTTGATACCGCCCTCGATCTGCGCGGCGCGCTCGTCGAGCACCTTGTTCATCGGGGGCAGCACGTACCTGTAGAACGTGACCGCGATGATGACCAGCACCACCGCCGACCACAACAGGTCGTAGCCGGCCGGCAGGAACAGGTCGATACCTTCCGGTTCTTCCGTCGCCGCCAGGATGTTGGCGGCGCTCGCGCGCGCCGACATCACGCGGCCGGGAAGAGGAAGCCGGCGACGAGCCCGAGCAGGGCGAGCACCTCGACGAAAGCAACACCGAGGAACATGGTCGCGCGAAGCTGGCCGGCGACCTCGGGCTGGCGGGCCATACCCTCGATCGTCTTGCCGATGAGGATGCCGAGGCCGATACCCGGGCCGGTGGCGGCGAGACCGTAGCCGACCGCGTTCAGGTTACCGGTGACCTCAGCGAGAGTGGTGACGTCCACTTGCGTCTTCCTTCCGTTGGGCGCCGGAGCTCGGTCCGGCGTCGCGTGGTTGCGTACGGACGCATCGTGCGCCCATCGCCATGGGGTTCAGTTGAAGTGTTCGGGTGCCGTGCGCGGGGAGCAGTGCGGGCCGACGGCCCTCAGTGCTCCTCCTCGAGCGACATGTTGATGTAGACCGCGGCCAGCAGCGCGAAGATGTACGCCTGCAGGAACCCGACCAGGACCTCGAACAGCGTCACGAAGATGCCGGCGGGGAGGGTCAGGACGCCGAAGGCCATCAGGCCGGTACCGGCCGAGTCGACGACGAAGAACTGGGTGGCCGCGAAGCAGAGCACCAGCATGATGTGTCCGGCGACCATGTTGGCCACGAGCCGGACCATCAGCGAGCCCGGGCGGATGATCAGGATCTGCAGCAGCTCGATCGGCGTCAGGATGAAGTAGATCGGCCACGGCACGCCGGGCGGGAAGAGGTTCGCCTTGAGGTAGCCGCCGAGGCCGTGCTTCTGGATGCCGGCGTGCCAGTACGTCACGAACACCCAGAGCGCCAGGAGCAGCGGGACACCGATCCGGGACGTCGCGGCCAGGTTCAGGCCAGGGATGACGCCCGTGAGGTTGAACGCCAGGATCGTGAAGAAGATCGTGGTCAGCATGGGCACGTAGCGCTTGGCGCGCTCCTTGCCCATGATCTCCTCGACGATCTGCACGCGCACGAAGTGGAGCAGGTACTCGACCGCGGCCTGGAACCGGCCGGGCACGACCTTGGCGCGACGGGCGGCGATCACGAAGACCGACAGCAGCACGATCGTCGCGATGACGCGGATGATCCAGATCCGATCGATCTGGAAGATGGTCTCGCCGAACGCGATGGCCGACGGGAAGAAGTCAGACAACGACGGCGGGTGGAAGCCGCCCGCGTCCTCGTGGCCTTCTGCGGCGGCAAGGATCATGGACGTCGCTAACGTGGACAGGAGGACTCCCAGATTGGTCAGAGGCCTGGCGCGCATTGCCGACTGGCGGAACGGGCGCACCATCGGGCCTGGCCGTCATGGATTCGCAAGTAGCCTAACGCATGTTTCGTACCTTCAGGGCCTCTGAGACCAGTCAAGAGGCCCCTTGTGACGAATTGCGCAATGGGATGTCAGGACGATCACGCATCGGTGTACGGCACCCGGCCGCCGCGCACGGCGCGGTAGTCGAGCAGGGCCGACCCGACGGCACCGATCAGGAGCACCACGAACAGGATCACGCGGTCGTAGAAGTCCTGCCCGCGCAGCACCACGAGAACGACCACCAGCACGGCCATCTTGCCGAGCCAGCTGCCCATGACCACGGCACCCATGGTCGTCGGGTCCTTGCCGATGGTTCGCGACATCGACCAGACGGTCACGCCGGAGAAGAAGGCCGCCAGGGCGGCACCGATCAGCGCACCCCACACGCCGGCAGTCCCGGACACGATCAGGCCCACCACCGACCCGACCACGGCCAGGCCGGCCACCAGCAGACCGCCGTCGCGCAGGGCGGTGCGCAGGACCGCACGCTCGGTGCGGTGGGCGTCGGACGTCTCAGACATTGCTCTCCTCGTTCTTCGTGGTGGGGTCGGTGGCGACCGACTGCGCCGCGGCAGCGGGCGCGGCCCCGATCTCCGCACCGTGCGCCGTGGCACCCGTGCGCGGGCCCGGTTCGGTCCGCTCCTTCCCGTGGTGCGCCAGCGCGGCGTCGTCGTCCAGGAAACGTCCGCGGTTCCGCAGCGGACCCATCGTCACCACGACCGCCACGAGGACGGCCGCCGCCGTGCAGGCCATCACGATCCGCCAGTCCCACGCCACGAGCGCCGCCGCGCTGAACGCGAACACGGCGGTCCACACGTACAGGATCAGCACGGCGCGGCGGTGGGAGTGGCCGAGGGCGAGCATGCGGTGGTGCAGGTGCAGGCGGTCGGGCGCCATCGGCGACTTCCCGGCGGCGAGCCGCCGCACGACGGCCATGGCCATGTCGGTCAGCGGCAGCATGATCACCGCGACGGGCAGCAGCAGCGGGAACAGGGCGGGGATCGCCGCGACACCGGTCATGACGTCCGGCTTGACGTTGCCGGTGACGGTGATCGCGGCGCCGGCCATGACGAGGCCGAGCACCATCGACCCGCTGTCGCCCATGAAGATCCGCGACGGGAAGAAGTTGTGTGGCAGGAAGCCCAGACACACGCCCACCAGCACTGCCATCATCAGGGACGCGACGGACGCGTAGTTGTCCGGCGTGTCCTCGGCCGTGAGCGTGTACGTGTACAGGAAGAACGCCGTGCCGCCGATGGCGATGATCCCCGCGGCCAGCCCGTCCAGGCCGTCCACGAAGTTCACCGCGTTCATCGCGATCACCACCACGAGCACCGTGGCGATCAGCGACAGGCGCGACGAGGGGATGGTGAGGCTGCCGGGGGTGGGCAGGGTGACGAGCTGTACCTCCTGCAGCGCCATGAACCCGGCCGCGAGGGCCTGGCCGGCGAGCTTGGTCAGCCAGTCGAGGTCCCAGACGTCGTCGGCCCAGCCGAGCAGGCACACGATGAGCGCCCCGCCGACGATGCCGAAGACCTGGCGGTCCGCGAAGACTCCCTCCAGGAACGGCATCCGGGAAGCCAGCAGCACCGCCACGATGATGCCGAGCATCATCGCCAGCCCGCCGGCGCGCGGCGTCGGCACCGAGTGCACGTCGCGGGCGCGGACCGCCGAGATGGCCGAGGTGCGCAGCGCCACCCAGCGGGCGGCAGGGGTCGTCAGGAACGTGACCGCGGCGGCCACGAGCATCAGCAGCAGGTACACCCTCACGCGTCTTCCTCCAGGCTGAGCGAGGGCGCCACCTCGTGCAACGCCCCGGGCCCGATCGCGCCGGAACGTACCACGCGAAGCTCCTCCCCCGTCGCGTCGACGATCGTCGACGCCGTCCCTCCGGGCGCCGCCCCGCCGTCCAGGTAGACGGCTACCGAGTCACCGAGCTGTTCGAGCGCCTCGTGGACGTCGCCCGCGGCCGGCTGGCCCGAGAGGTTCGCGCTCGACACCGCCAGCGGCCCCGTGCGGCGCAGCAGCGCGAGCGCGGCCGGGTGGTCGGGCATCCGCAGCGCGACCGTGCCGTTCGTCTCCCCCAGGTCCCACTGCAGGGACGGCTGGGCGTGCAGGATGATCGTGAAGCCGCCGGGCCAGAAGGCCTCGGCGAGGTCGCGGGCGACGCCTGGCACGTCGGTGGCGAGCCCGTCGAGCGTGGCGACGTCGCCGATCAGCACCGGCGGGGGCATCTGGCGGCCGCGGCCCTTGGCCGCGAGGAGCGCGGCGACGGCGGCGGCGTCGAAGGCGTCGGCTGCGATCCCGTAGACGGTGTCGGTGGGCAGCACCACGAGGCTGCCGCGCGAGATCGCGTTGACCGCCTCGTCGATCGCCGGTCCCCAGGACCCCGGGTCAGTGGCATCGAGCACGGGACGTACAGGTACGGTCACGCGTCACAGTCTTTCATGACTCGCGTGCTCGTCCGCGCCGGTCCGCGCGGCGCGCGACGACCATCCGCGGCCGGCCCGCGAGGTCGTCGCGCGTCGCGGCGCGACCGAACGCGGGGCCGACGGCGGCCGGGGCGGGCGTCCGGGGCCCCGTGGGCTCCGTGGGCTCCGGGCCGGACGGTCCCGGCGTGGCCCGGCGGGCGGCGCCGGGCTCGGGAACCGCGTCCACCATCGCGCGGGCCTCGGACGCCTGCACCTCGGCGTGCTCCATGACGAACAGGCCGCCGGGCCGCAGCAGCCGCGCGGCCGCGGCGGCGATCCCGCGCGGCACCTCCAGCCCGTCCGCGCCCAGCCCGTACAGCGCGACGGCCGGGTCGTGCTCGGCCACCTCCGGGTCGCGCGGCACGGCGTCCGGCGGCACGTAGGGCGGATTGGACACGACGACGTCGACCGCGCCGTCCAGCTCGCGCAGCGCGGTCCGGGCATCGCCCTTGACGAGGTGCACCAGCGCCTCGGCCCGCCCGGCGGCGTCCACCGGGTCGGCGTACCCGCCACCGGGCGCGGCGGCTCGCACAGGTGCGGCGGCGATGTTGCGGGCCGCCCACGCGTGAGCGCCGGCGTCGAGCTCCACGGCGTGCACGCGGCTGCCCGGGACCTCGGTCGCGACGGCGAGCGCGATCGCCCCGGACCCGGTGCACAGATCGACGACGACCGCGCGCGCGAGGCGGGCGGCCTCGTCGACGGCGACCTGGGCGACCTGCTCGGTCTCCGGGCGGGGGACGAAGACACCCGGGCCCACCGCGAGCTCCAGGTACCGGAAGGCCGCGACACCGGTCAGGTGCTGCAGCGGCTCCCGCGCCGCACGGCGGGCGACGAGACCGGCGAGACGCGCGCGCTCGTCGTCGGACACGGGCGTGCCGAGGATCGCGCGGCGGCGCACCTCCGCGGGCCCGACGCCGAGTGCGTGTGCGAGCAGGAGCTCGGCGTCGACCCGCGGGGACCCGACACCGGCGTCGGACAGCACCTGCGCGGCCTGACGGACGAGACCGTCCGTGTCCGCCGGTGGCGGGCCCGGCACGTGCGGCACGCTCATCGGGCCGTGCGGGCGCCGGCGGACCGTGCGCGCGCCGGCGACCTCACGCCTCGCCCGCTTCCGCCAGCCGTGCCGCCTCGTCCGCCTCGATCGCCGAGCGGACGACCGGTTCCAGGTCACCGTCCAGGACGTGGTCCAGGTTGTACGCCTTGAAGCCGGTGCGGTGGTCCGCGATGCGGTTCTCCGGGAAGTTGTACGTCCGGATCCGCTCGGAGCGGTCCACGGTGCGCACCTGGGAACGGCGCAGGTCGGCGGCCTCGGCGGCGGCCGCCTCCTGCCGGGCGGCGAGCAGGCGCGCCCGCAGCACCCGCATCGCGGCCTCACGGTTCTGGAGCTGCGACTTCTCGTTCTGCATCGACACGACGATGCCGGTGGGCTCGTGCGTGATGCGGACCGCGGAGTCCGTGGTGTTGACCGACTGGCCGCCGGGACCGGAGGACCGGTAGACGTCGATGCGCAGGTCGTTCTGGTCGATCTCGATCTCGCCCGGGTCGTCCACCTCGGGGAAGACCAGCACGCCGGCGGCTGACGTGTGGATACGCCCCTGCGACTCCGTGACCGGGACACGCTGCACCCGGTGCACGCCGCCCTCGTACTTGAGGTTGGCCCACACGCCCTGAGACGGGTCTTCGACGGCCTTCGCCTTGATCGCGAGCTGGACGTCCTTGTACCCGCCGAGCTCGGTGCGGTTCCCGTCGAGCACCTGGGCCGACCAGCCGCGCCGCTCCGCGAACCGGACGTACATGCGCAGCAGGTCCCCGGCGAACAGGGCGGACTCGTCGCCGCCCTCACCGGCCTTGATCTCCAGGATGACGTCGCGGCCGTCGTCGGGGTCGCGCGGGATCAGGACCCGGCGGAGCTTCTCGGCAGCCTCCGCCTCGGCGTCCCGGAGGCCGGGGAGCGCGTCGGCGAACTCCGCGTCGGCGCCGTCCTCGAGCGCGGCGAGCTCCTCCGCCGTCTCCCGGTCCTCCCGCGCCCGCTGCCACGCGCGATGTGCCGCGACCACCTGGTTGAGCTCGGCGTACCGCCGTCCGAGGCTCCGCGCGCGCCCCTGATCGGCGTGCACGGCCGGATCGGCGAGCGCACGCTCGATGTCGGCATGCTCCTCGAGCAGCGGCCCGACGGCGGAGAACTGCTCGGTCACGGAGTCACCTCAGGTTCGGTTGCGGGCAGGGCGTCCGGCGCACGACCGACCGGCCCCTGCGCTCGGGACAACAGCAGCGCCGGCGGGCCCGCGCGTCGACTGCCCCTGGAGAGGTTGTGACGCGGCGGTCCCGCCGGCGCTGCGAGAGTGCTACTTGGCGGTCTTCTTGCCGTAGCGCGCCTGGAAGCGAGCCACGCGACCACCGGTGTCGAGGATCTTCTGCTTGCCCGTGTAGAACGGGTGGCAGGCGCTGCACACGTCGGCGCTGATCTTGCCGGACGTCTCGGTGCTACGCGTCACGAAGGTGTTCCCGCAGGTGCAGGTGACCTCGGTGAGGACGTACTCGGGGTGGATACCGGACTTCATGGATGATGCTCCTTGATCTGAGGCTGCCGGGTCGCCCCGCTGTCTGCGGGCCGTGAAGCGGCAGGCCGAGGAACTATTCTGCCAGACGTCGCCGAGGCTGTCGGCCCCGGCGACGTGTGATCTCAGACGGTCTCGCCCGGGTTCTCGTCCGTGAGCTTGCCCGGCGTCGTCTTCTGGACCTCCATGAGGAACTCGACGTTGGACTTGTGCTCCTTGAGCTTGCCCAGCAGCAGCTCGGTGGCCTGCTGCGTGTCGAGTGCGCCCATCACGCGGCGCAGCTTGTAGACGATCGCCAGCTCCTCCTTGGACATGAGGATCTCTTCCCGGCGGGTGCTCGACGCGTTGACGTCGATCGCCGGGAAGATGCGCTTCTCGGAGAGAGAACGCGAGAGCCGTAGCTCCATGTTCCCGGTGCCCTTGAACTCCTCGAAGATGACCTCGTCCATCTTGGAGCCGGTCTCGACCAGCGCCGTGGCGAGGATCGTCAGCGAGCCGCCGTTCTCGATGTTGCGGGCGGCGCCGAAGAACTTCTTGGGCGGGTACAGCGCCGCGGCGTCCACACCGCCGGACAGGATGCGCCCGGAGGCGGGGGCCGCGAGGTTGTACGCACGGCTCAGGCGGGTGATGCCGTCCAGCAGCACGACGACGTCCTGGCCCAGCTCCACGAGGCGCTTCGCCCGCTCGATGGCGAGCTCCGCGACCAGCGTGTGGTCCGAGGCGTGCCGGTCGAACGTCGAGGAGATGACCTCACCCTGCACCGACCGCGAGAAGTCGGTGACCTCCTCCGGCCGCTCGTCCACGAGCACCACCATGAGGTGGACCTCAGGGTTGTTCGCCGTGATCGAGTTGGCGATCTGCTGCATCATCAGCGTCTTGCCGGCCTTGGGCGGTGCGACGATCAGGCCGCGCTGGCCCTTGCCGATCGGGGCAACGATGTCGATCACGCGCGGCGTGAGCTTCGTGGCCTCGGGGTTCTCCAGACGCAGGCGCTCCTGCGGGTACAGGGGGGTGAGCTTCCCGAACTCGGGGCGCTCCCCCGCCTCCTCCGGCGTCATGCCGTTGACCGTGTCGAGCCGGACGAGCGCGTTGAACTTGTTCCGCGCGTTCTTGCCCGACGGCGGCTCCTCGCCCTCGCGGGGCTGGCGCACCGCGCCGGTGATCGCGTCACCGCGGCGCAGGCCCGACTTGCGGACCTGGTTCAGCGACACGTACACGTCGTTCGACCCGGCGAGGTAGCCCGACGTCCGGACGAACGCGTAGTTGTCGAGGATGTCGAGGATGCCGGCGACGGGCAGCAGCACATCGCTCTCGGTGACCTCGACGCTCTCCAGGTCGACGTCCGGGCCCTGGCCCCGGCCACCGCGACGCTTGCGGTCCCGGCCGCGGTCCCGGCCCCGGCGCCGGCGTGAGCGGTCGTCCTCACGCTCGGTGCGCGGGCCGTCGGTGCGCGGGCCGTTGTCCCGCTGGCGGGTGTCGCGACGCGCCTCGCCGCGGTTGCCGCCGTCGCGGGCCTGGCTATCCCGGGCGCCGCCGTCGCGGCCGTTGGTGTCCCGGCCGGCGTCACGAGCGCCGTCCCGGCCGTTGCCGTCCCGGCCGTTGCTCTCCCGGCCGGTGTCGCGCCCCGAGCCGCTGCCCGTGCGCTCCTGCTTGCCCTGGCGGGTCTGGCCGTGGCGGTTCTCACCGGTCTCGCCGTTCTGCTGGCCGTCCCCGGCGGGGGTGCCCTGGTCGCGGCTCGCGCGGCGCGAGCGCGGCTGCGCGACGGCCTCGGCCAGCTCGGCGAGGCGGGCGGCGCGGTCCTCGCCCGACGGAGCATTGGTCTCGGTGGTCGCGCTCGCCGTGGCGGGGACCACGGCGGTCGCCACGGGGGCGGACGCCGCGGCCGCGACGGGAGCAGCGGACTCGGCCGGTGTGTCGGCGGGCTGCGATGCGCTCGCCGCCTTCGCAGGCCGACGACGCGACGCTGCGCCGCCGACGGGCTCACCGGTGGTGGTTCGGATGGCCTCGACGAGATCGCTCTTGCGCATCTTCGAGATGCCCTTGACGCCGAGCTCGGAGGCGAGCGACTGAAGCTCTGCCAGACGCATGGCGCTCAGCGCGCCGCTTGCGGGCTTGGCGTTATCGGTGGTGTCTGTCACGAAGGACCCTTCCCCCTCGGAACTGCGGCCTGCTCTCTTGGGAAGGCCACATAGGCGGTGCGCCCAGATGGGAACGGGCGCTGAAAACCTCGCATCAGTGGTACGACGTCGGCTGACGGGGGCAGTTGTCGGCCTGAGATGCGGCAACCGAACGAGCTCGCGCACACGAACACAGTGTGGACGGCGGGTGGTTCGGCCTTGCTCACGGGTTCGCGGCGTGATGACTCACTTGATGCCGCTTTCTATCCCGAAAGGCTCACTGCATCCTACCACCTCGTCAAGGCTTGGTATCCAGTAACTCAGGCCCTTTTTTCCCGGGTCCTGGGCGCGGACGATAACGCATCCGCGTTGCCGGCTCGTCTCCTCGCCCGCGCACCCGCGGCATCGATCCCGGGCCGCAGCACGCGCCAGCCCGCGGTCTCGTCGATCAGCGCCGCCAGCACACCGTCCAACCGCCCGGTGTCCTGGCTGCTCGTGAGAACCAGCACCGAGGGTCCCGCACCGGAGACCGTCGCCGCGAGTCCTTCCGCGCGCAGCGAACGCAGAAGTTCGCCGGACGCCCCGAGCACCGCCCCACGATACGACTGGTGCAGCCGGTCCTCGGTGGCGTCGAACAGCAGCTCGGGCCGGCGTGCCAGCGCCTCGACCAGCAGCGCGGCGCGTCCCGCGGTGAACGCGGCGTCGGCGTGCGGGACGGCTTCCGGCAGCGCGGCACGAGCGCGCGAGGTCTCCAGGCGCACGTCGGGCACGACCACCGTCGCCTCGATGTCCGGGTCCACCTCCAGGTCGACGGCGCGCGGCCCGTCGTCGTCGGTCCAGGCCACCGTGGCACCGCCGGCGATGGCCGGCGCCGCGTTGTCAGGATGGCCCTCGAAGTCGGTGGCGAGCCGGAGCACGGTCGCCGCGTCGATGGCGCGCGGGTCGGCCAGCAGGGCTCGCCCCGCGACGATCCCGGCGACGACGGCGGCCGACGAGGACCCCATGCCCCGCCCGTGCGGGATGACGTTGCGGCAGGTCATGTGGATCCCGGTCGGCGTGGCGCCCGCGAGGTCCAGCGTGCGGCGCAGTGCGCGCACCACGAGATGGTCCTCCCCGAGCGGCACCTCCCCGGCGCCCTCGCCCTCGACCTCGACGGTCACCTCGTCGGCCGCGACGAGCCGCACCTCGACCTCGTCGTACACCGCGAGCGCGAGCCCCAGGGCGTCGTACCCCGGACCGAGGTTGGCGCTCGTCGCGGGCACCCGGACCACCACGTGGTCGGCACCGAGCTGCATCTGGTCTGCCTTCTGGGTCATGGCGGCGGAGCGGTATTGGAGGAAGCGGGCGGGCTGCCCAGCGTCCGGGTCAGTCGAGACCGAGCGCCGCGGCGATGGTGACGACGTCGGCGCCGACCTTCGTCGGCCTGACCTCGCCGCCGTCGGCGGTGCGCAGCGCCCAGCCCGGGTCCTTGAGCCCGTGGCCGGTCACGGTGATGACGATCCGCGCGCCGGCGGGCACGAGGCCGCGCGCGGCACGCGACAGCACGCCCGCGACGCCCGCGGCGGAGGCCGGCTCCACGAACACGCCGACCTCGGCCGACAGGATCCGGTGCGCGGCGAGGATCTCCTCGTCGGACACGGCCTCGATCACGCCGCCGGACGTGTCCCGCGCGTCGATCGCCTGCTGCCAGGACGCCGGGTTGCCGATGCGGATGGCCGTCGCGACGGTCTCGGGCTGGTCCACCGGGTGCCCCAGCACGATCGGCGCGGCGCCGGCGGCCTGGAAGCCCCACATCGCCGGCGTGCGCGTCGCGCCGACCGGCCCTGCCGCCGGGTCCGCGTACTCCGTGTAGCCCTTCCAGTACGCCGTGATGTTCCCGGCGTTGCCCACGGGCAGGACGTGGATGTCCGGCGCGTCGCCGAGCCCGTCGGCCACCTCGAACGCGGCGGTCTTCTGGCCCTCGATGCGGTCCGGGTTCACGGAGTTCACGAGCTCGACCGGGTAGGCCTCGGCCAGCTTCCGGGCGGCGACCAGGCAGTCGTCGAAGTTCCCGTCCACCTGCAGCAGCCGGGCGCCGTGCGCGATCGCCTGGCTCAGCTTGCCCATGGCGATCTTGCCGTCCGGCACGAGGACCGCGCAGGTCATCCCGGCGCGCGTGGCGTACGCGGCGGCGGACGCGGACGTGTTGCCCGTCGAGGCGCACACCACCGCCTCCGCGCCGCGGGCGGCCGCGGCCGAGATCGCCGCCGTCATCCCCCGGTCCTTGAACGAGCCGGTCGGGTTCATGCCCTCGAACTTGACGTACACCTCGGCGCCGACGCGGTCACCGATCGCCGGGGCCGGGATCAGTGGCGTGCCCCCCTCGCCGAGCGTCACGACGTGCGTCGTGAGGTGCTCCGGAAGGCGGTCGGCGTACTCGTTGATGACACCGCGCCACTGGTGGGCGGTGGGTGCTGCGACGGTCATCTTCATCCCTCGACTCGCAGGACGGACACGATCCGG
Source organism: Myceligenerans cantabricum (assembly GCF_054777735.1). NCBI lineage: Bacteria > Bacillati > Actinomycetota > Actinomycetes > Micrococcales > Promicromonosporaceae > Myceligenerans > Myceligenerans cantabricum. Next base: position 104,085 of record NZ_BAAHAJ010000002.1, on the reverse strand, counting down.
CGGACGGACTCGAGGCCGTCCGCCGCGGCGACCGTGGCCGCCAGGGAGGCCTCACGCGCGGCATGCGTCGTGAGGACGAGAGTGGCGCTGCCGCTGGTGGCGGGCGTCTGGCGCACGGTGTCGATCGAGACGCCGTGGTCACCGAGCACGCCGGCCACCTCGGCGAGACCGCCCGGGCGGTCGGCGACCTCGAGGCGCATCTGGTAGCGGGTGACCGCGGCGTCCTGCGGCAGCACGGGCAGCGCGGCGTACGTGGACTCCTGCGGGCCCTTGCCGCCGAGCACGCGGTGCCGGCCCGCGGAGACGATGTCGCCCAGCACGGCCGACGACGTCGGACGACCGCCCGCGCCCTGGCCGTAGAACATGAGCGGGCCGGCCGCGTCGGCCTCGACGAACACGGCGTTGAACGCGCCGCGCACGTTCGCCAGCGGGTGGTCCTTCGGGACGAGCGCCGGGTGCACGCGCGCGGAGACGCCCTCCGACGTCCGCTCAGCGATGGCCAGCAGCTTCACGCAGAACCCCGTGCGGTCCGCCCACTCCACGTCCTCGGCCGTGATCCCGGTGATGCCCTCGCAGGAGACGTCCTTGAGCCGGACCCTGGTGTGGAAGGCGAGACTCGCGAGGATGGCGGCCTTGGCGGCCGCGTCGTGCCCCTCGACGTCGGCGGTAGGGTCCGCCTCCGCGTAGCCGAGCTCCTGCGCCTGCTTCACCGCGATGTCGAGCTCCAGCCCCAGGGAGGACATCTGGTCGAGCACGTAGTTCGTGGTGCCGTTGACGATACCGAGCACGCGCGTGATGTCGTCACCGGCGAGGGACTCACGCAGCGGCCGGACGATCGGGATCGCGCCGGCGACGGCGGCCTCACCGTGGATGTCGACGCCCGCGGCGTCCGCGGCCTGGTAGAGCGTGGGCCCGTCGTCGGCCAGCAGCGCCTTGTTCGCCGTGACGACGGCGGCGCCGTCCTCGATCGCCCGCAGCAGCAGGGTGCGCGCGGGCTCGATCCCGCCCATCAGCTCGACGACGACGTCCGCCTCGTCGACCAGCGCCTCCGCGTCCTTGGTGAACAGCTCGCGGGGGATCGCGATGTCGCGCGGAGCGTCGACGTCGCGCACCGCGATGCCGGCGATCTCCAGCGGCGCGCCGACGCGCGCGGAGAGGTCCTCCTGGTCGTACAGGAGAGTCTTGGCGACCTGGGTGCCGACGACTCCACACCCGAGCAGGGCGACGCGCAGCGGGCGGGGTCCGGTCATCGGCTCTCGTGTCTCCTCACGTGTCGTTCAGGCCGTGGCAGGCCTTGTACTTCTTGCCAGAACCGCAGGGGCACTGCGCGTTGCGCGGCGTGCCCGGGAAGGTTCGCGTGTCGGCAGTGCCCGACGACGCCTGGCCGGTCGCCCCTCCCGCGGCACGACGGCCGCGACGGGTCCCCGGTCCCTGGACGAAGGCGGAACCGCTGCCGTCGTCACTGGGCGCACTGTACGTCAACGGGGTACGACGCGGCGCTTCGAGTCCACGGGCCTGGAGCACCGGGAGCTGCTGCGTCTCGGTGGGCTCCGGCTGACCGGTGCCGAGCCGCCCGCCGCGGGGCGGGACCTGCTCGTCGCGGCCCACCGCGGGCATCACGTTGGTCATGCCGCTCGCGCCCGGGACGGCGGCGGCGTCGGCGGTGGTCCGCGCAGGGCCCGCGGGGCCGGTCGCCGGGGCGGCGCCGGGCGG
>NZ_BAAHAJ010000002.1:0-102328 GCF_054777735.1 Myceligenerans cantabricum | reverse complement strand
TCGCCGGCGAGGCGCCGGGCGGCGGCGCGGCCGCGAGCGGCGCCGCCGCGGCGGCGACCGCGCCACCCGGCTGCTGCGTGCCGTCGGGCTGCTGCACCGTCACCTCGAGGTTGAACAGGAAACCGACGGACTGCTCCCGGATCGCGTCCTTCATCGCCTCGAAGAGCTGGAAGCCCTCGCGCTGGTACTCCACCAGAGGGTCGCGCTGCGCCATCGCGCGCAGGCCGATGCCCTCCTTGAGGTAGTCCATCTCGTAGAGGTGCTCGCGCCAGTTGCGGTCGGTCACTGACAGCACCACACGCCGCTCCAGCTCGCGCATCGCGGCGGACCCCAGCTCCTCCTCGCGCGCGGAGTACGCGACGCGCGCGTCGGAGAGGATCTCCTCCAGCAGCATCTCGCGGGAGACCGAGCCGGCCCCACCCGCCTCGGTGACGACGTCGTCGACGGTGATCGACACCGGGTAGACGTTGCGCAGCGCTGTCCACAGCGCGTCGAGGTCCCAGTCCTCCGGGGCGCCCTCGGCCGTGGCCGCCGTCACGTACTCGGTGAGGATGTCCGTGACGAAGTGCTGCACCTGCTCGTGCAGGTCCTCGCCGTCGAGCACCTTGCGCCGCTCGGCGTAGATGATGTCGCGCTGGCGGGACAGCACGTCGTCGTACTTGAGCACGTTCTTGCGGATCTCGAAGTTCCGGGACTCCACCTGGGCCTGCGCGGACTGGATGCCGCGCGTGACCATCTTCGACTCCAGCGGCATGTCGTCCGGGAAGCCGGCGCGGTGCATCATCGCCTCGGCGAGGCCGGAGTTGAACAGCCGCATGAGGTCGTCCTGCATGGACAGGTAGAACCGCGACTCGCCCGGGTCACCCTGACGGCCGGACCGGCCGCGGAGCTGGTTGTCGATGCGCCGGGACTCGTGGCGCTCGGTGCCCAGCACGTACAGGCCGCCGATCTCGGTCACCTCGTCGTGCTCGGCCGCGACGGCGTGCTGCGCCTGCTCCAGCGCCTGCGGCCACGCGGCCTCGTACTCCTCGGGCGTCTCGGCCGGGTCCAGGCCCTTGTCGGCGAGCGCCGCGACCGCGATGTGCTCCGCGTTGCCGCCGAGCATGATGTCGGTACCGCGGCCGGCCATGTTGGTGGCGACGGTCACGGCGCCCTTGCGGCCCGCCATCGCGATGATCGACGCCTCGCGCTCGTGCTCCTTCGCGTTCAGCACGCTGTGCGGGACGCCGGCCTTCTTCAGCAGGCGGGAGAGGAGCTCGGACTTCTCGACGCTCGTCGTACCGACGAGGACCGGCTGGCCGACGGCGTGACGTTCCACGATGTCGTCCACGACGGCGTTGAACTTCCCCTCCTCGTTCTTGTACACGAGGTCCGCCTCGTCGAGCCGCCGCGGCGACTTGTTCGTGGGGATCGGGACGACGCCGATGTCGTACGTGCCCTGGAACTCGGCGGCCTCGGTCTCGGCCGTACCGGTCATCCCGGAGAGCTTGTCGTAGCGGCGGAAGTAGTTCTGCAGCGTGATCGTGGCGAGCGTCTGGTTCTCGGCCTTGATCTCGACGCCTTCCTTGGCCTCGATCGCCTGGTGCATGCCCTCGTTGTAGCGGCGGCCGGCCAGGATACGGCCGGTGTGCTCGTCGACGATCATGACCTCGCCGTTCATCACGACGTAGTCCTTGTCGGCCTTGAACAGCTCCTTGGCCTTGATGGCGTTGTTCAGGAAGCCGATCAGCGGGGTGTTCAGCGACTCGTAGAGGTTGTCGATGCCGAGGTAGTCCTCGATCTTCGCGATCCCGGGCTCGAGCACGCCGACGGTGCGCTTCTTCTCGTCCACCTCGTAGTCCTGCGTGGGCACGAGGCGGCGCACCACCTTGGCGAACTCGACGTACCAGCGGTTCGCGTCGCCCGAGCCGGGCCCGGAGATGATCAGCGGCGTGCGCGCCTCGTCGATGAGGATCGAATCGACCTCGTCGACGATGGCGAAGTGGTGGCCCCGCTGCACGAGGTCCTCCGGCGACCACGCCATGTTGTCGCGCAGGAAGTCGAAGCCGAACTCGTTGTTGGTGCCGTAGGTGATGTCCGCCGCGTACTGCTCGCGGCGCTCGGCCGGCGGCTGGCCCGACACGATGATGCCGGTGGACATCCCGAGGAAGCGGAAGACGCGGCCCATCAGCTCGCCCTGGTACTTGGCGAGGTAGTCGTTCGTGGTGACGACGTGGACGCCCTTGCCCTCCAGCGCGTTGAAGTAGGCGGCCGTGGTCGCGACCAGCGTCTTGCCCTCACCGGTGCGCATCTCGGCGATGTTGCCCAGGTCGAGTGCGGCGCCGCCCATGATCTGCACGTCGAAGTGGCGCTGGCCGAGCGTGCGGCGGGCCGCCTCGCGCACCGCGGCGAAGGCCTCGGCCCTGAGGTCCGCGTGCGGGGTCCCGGCGGCGAGCCGCTCCTTGAAGCGCTCGGTCTCCTCGCGCAGCTCGGTGTCGCTCAGCTCCTGGAAGCTGGGCTCGAGCCGGTTCACCTGCTCGGCGATGGAGTGCAGCTTCTTGAGGGTCCGGCCCTCGCCGAAGCGCAGGACCTTCTCGAGGATCGAGGGCACGCGGGTTCTCCCGGATCGGTCGGTGTGATACTGCCCACCTGTGGGCACCGAAGCCCATGGTAGGCGGTAACGCTGGATGTTCGATCACAAGAACGTCAGTCACCACGCTGGTAGTTGCGGGGTTCGCTCTCGGGGGAATCGAGGGCGCCCGGCTCCGCCTCCTCACGGACGGACGTGGTCGCACGATCCGCCGTCCCGCCGTGCTCCCTGCCGGCCGCTTCCCGCACCTCGGCCAGGCGTGCGGCGTCCTGCGCGTCGCGCAGCGCCTCGGCGGCCTCGTGGCCCAGCGCGGCCTCGGCCGCCTGGTCCGCGAGCGCCAGCCCGGCCGTGCCGTACAGGTGGAAGACGGCGTCGGCGCCGTGCCGTCCGAGCTCGGCGACGTCGTCGTCGTACCGGGCGACGGCGGCGACGGTGCCGTTGAACTCTCCGGCGCGCAGCTGCCCGAGCGCGATGAGGTTGGCCTGGTGGAAGGGCATGGCGAGGATCGCCAGGCTGACGTGGCCGGCGCTGCGCACACGCCCCCAGAACTCGATGTCGGTGGCGTCGGCCTGGACGACGGTGTAGCCCTCCGCCCGGAGGGCGGCGACGCGCCCGGGGTCGTGCTCGACACCGACGACGTTCATGCCGTAGTCCTTCTCGAGCTGGCGGAAGGCGCCGCGGCCGACCCGCCCCATGCCGAGCACGAGCGCCTCGGCGCCGGAGACGTCGATGAGGCGTTCCTCGTGGTGCAGCCAGTCGTTCGGCTTGGAGGGGAACCGGCGGGCGAGCGCGATGGCGATCTCGTTGCCGCGGGTGTTGACCGCGGAGGCGATGACGAAGCTGACGGCGACCGCCACGGCGAGGACGACCACCCAGTCGTCGCGGAGCAGCCCGGCCTCCGCGCCGACGGCGATGACGATGAGCCCGAACTCGGAGTAGTTGCTCAGCACGAGGCCGCTCAGGATCGCGGTGCGCTTGCGAAGGTGCATGAGGCGCAGCAGGAGTGCGGTGGCGACGCCCTGCAGCGGGAGCATGAGGAGAACGAGGAGTCCGACGGCGATCGTCGCGCCGGTGGGTACGCCCGCGAAGCCGATGGACACGAAGAAGCCGACGAGCAGCAGCTCCTTGAGAGTGAACAGGTTGCGGCTGAGCTCGTTGGCGTTGGCGTGCCCGGCGAGCAGGATGCCCATGACCAGGGCACCGAGGTCGCCCTTGAGCCCGACGAGGTCGAACAGCACGTAGCCCGGCCCGATGGCGACCGCGATGCCGAAGATCGCCTGCAGCTCGCCGTGGCCCATGTGGGACCAGGCCTTGCGCAGCAGCCAGGCGCCCGGTATCAGCAGCACGAGGGCGAGCGCCCAGGGGCTCGGCGGCTCCCCCGCCGTGACGGACAGGAAGATCACGGCGATCAGGTCCTGCACGATGAGCACGCCGATGGCGATCCGGCCGTACAGGGCGCGCTGGTCGGAGCGGCCGTCGAGCACCTTGACGACGAAGACCGTCGAGGAGAAGGAGAGTGCGAGCCCGATGAGCGCGAGGGTGCGCAGGTCGTTGCCCGCCACGAGCGGGAGGCCGACGGCGCCGAGCGCCCCGAGGAAGCCGACGGCGATCGCGACGCTGACGACCAAGTGGGCGACGGTGGTGAGCCAGACCTCCTTGCGGATCAGGGACCGCAGGTCCAGCTTCAGCCCGATGCCGAAGAGCAGCAGCATCACGCCGAGGTCCGCGACGGTCTCCAGGTAGTCGGGCTCGGCGAACCCGGCGGCGTGCAGCGCGAAACCGGCCACGAGGAAGCCCACCAGCGGGGGAAGGCGGAAGAGATGGGCCCCCAGACCCAAGGCCGTCGCGACGACCAGGAACGTTGCAGCGGTCACCATGGGGTGATCGTATGCGGCGCAGGTTTCACAGGACGCCTCGCGAGACACACCTGTGGAAGATGCGGGCGGACGCCTGTGGACAACGGGCGGGAGGGCCCTCGCCCCGGAAGGCTGGCGTCATGCCCGCACCATCTGCCGCCGCCCGCCCGCTGGTCGACCTCACCCGGCTGCTCCTGCCGGTGGCCTGCCCGTGCGGCGTGCCGGACGTGCGCTGGTGCGCACGCTGCGCGGAGCGGTTCGCGGGCCCTCCGGTGCGGGTGGAGCACGGAGCGGGGCGGCTCGACCGGCTCGACGGCGTGCCGCCGCTGCCCGTCTGGGCGCTGACGGCGTACACGGGTCCCGTACGGGACGTCGTCGTGCACTGGAAGGACCGCGGGCGGGCCGACCTGGACGACCTCCTCGCCGGTGCGCTGCGGCGCGCCGGCGAGGCGCTGGGTCCGCCGGCGGCCGGTGCCGCCCCCGGCCCGGCGGCGCCGCACGGCGCCACGGGCTCCGGCGGACCGGGCCGGCCGGCCGGCCGCCGCGCCTCCGACCGCTCGCCGCCCTCACGGGGCATCTGCGTGGTCCCGGTCCCGACGGCCGGCCCGGCCCGGCGGGCGCGCGGGCGCGATCCCGCCCGTACGCTCGCGGCCGCCGTCGCGCACGGGCTGCGCGACGGCGGCGTACCGGCCCGGCTCGTGCCGGTCCTGCGCAGACGCGCCTCGCGGGACCAGGTGGGGCTCGGGTCGCGGGCACGGGGCAGGAACCTCGCCGGGGCCGTGCGGTCGGCCCGGCCGATGGCCGGGTCCGTCTGCATGGTGGTCGACGACGTGCTCACGTCCGGCGCCACTCTCGCTGCGAGCGAACACGCCCTGGAGCGGGCCGGGGCGGACGTGCTCGGGGCGATCGTGCTGGCAGCGACCCCGCCGCCGGACGAAGGGGCGGGATGCTGCCCGGCGCCCTGACGAGCCGCCCTCAACATGTCACGTTGTTTACCTGCCATTGGGACTGTCGCTAACTCCCGCTCCGGGGTTAGCCTGACATTCCTGAGGGGCACAGCAGCCGTTCGAACCGCGACGGGGGTGATTCAGCCACCGGCACCCGAGAGAGGTGCCTCAGTCAGGCGGAAACCGGGCGCGCAAGGCGCCCTCGACCGAAGCGGAGACAGCAACATGGAGATCGTCGTCGTCGGCAGGCACACAGTGGTTGCGGACAGGTTCCGGCAGCAGGTGGAGGACAAGCTCTCCAAGGTCGAGCTCCTCTCCCCCACGGCCATGCGAGTGGACGTGGAGGTCACGCACGAGAACAACCCGCGGATGGCCGAGCAGCGCGAGCGCGTGGAGCTCACGGTCCGGGCGAAGGGGCCCGTGATCAGGGCGGAGGCCGCCGCGGACGACCGCTTCGGCGCGCTCGACCTGGCGGTCGACAAGCTCAACGAGCGCCTCCGCCGCGCGCGCGACCGGCGCAAGCAGCACCGCAACAACAACCACAGGCCGAACCCGGAGACGACCACCCCCAGCCCGCTCGACGACGACCTCCTCACACCGGAGGACACGCCGGAGACACAGGTCGCGGCGCCCGCCGCCCTGGCCGAGCCGGGCGACTCCGTGGAGACGACGATGGGCGACTCGCCCGTCGTCATCCGCCAGAAGCTGCACCACGCCGAGCCGATGACCCTCGACGACGCCATCTACGAGATGGAGATGGTGGGCCACGACTTCTACCTCTTCATCGACAAGGAGACCTCGCGCCCGTCCGTCCTCTACCAGCGCAAGGGATGGTCGTTCGGCGTCGTCCAGCTCGACGACGCCTGCGGAGGCTGACCGACCACGACAGGGTGATTCCCGGCGCCACGGCCGGGAATCACCGGTCGCACGGGCCTGGACCTGGCACACTGGACGTCATGAAATCGCGCGTCCTGGTCGTCGACGACGACACTGCCCTGGCAGAGATGATCGGCATCGTGCTACGGGGTGAGGGACTCGAACCGGTTTTCTGCACCGACGGGGACCATGCCCTGTCCATGGTCCGCACCCACCAGCCCGACCTGATCCTGCTCGACGTGATGCTGCCCGGCAAGGACGGTGTACAGGTCTGCCGGGAGGTGCGTGCCGAGTCCGGCGTGCCGATCATCATGCTCACCGCGAAGTCCGACACGGTCGACGTCGTGCTGGGCCTGGAGTCCGGCGCGGACGACTACATCTCGAAGCCGTTCAAGCCCAAGGAGCTGGTGGCTCGCGTCAAGGCGCGGCTGCGCCGGACCGAGGACCCGGGCCCGGAGCGGCTCCAGGTGGGCGACATCGACATCGACGTCACCGGGCACACCGTGACCAGGGACGGGGAGAAGATCGCCCTGACACCGCTGGAGTTCGACCTGCTCGTGGAGCTGGCGCGCAAGCCGTGGCAGGTGTTCACGCGCGAGGTCCTCCTCGAGCGCGTGTGGGGCTACCGGCACAGCGCGGACACCCGGCTGGTGAACGTCCACGTCCAGCGGCTGCGCTCCAAGATCGAGCGCGACCCGGAGAACCCCGAGATCGTCCTGACGGTGCGCGGCGTCGGCTACAAGGCGGGTATCCCGCAGTAATGCCCGGGCCCTCGTCCAGGCTGCGCCGCACGACCCGGCGCGCCCGCGTCGCCGTGGCTCGCCTGGCGCGGCGGGTCGTCCACGCGTTCCGCGCGTCGCTGCGGCTGCGGATCATGGCGTCGGCGCTGGTCATCGGTGTCGTGGCGGTCGCCGCCCTGGGGCTGTACCTGTCGACGTCGGTCCGTGACGGCATGGTGGAGCGCCGCCTGGAGTCGATCGACGACGAGAGCGCCGCCCTGACCGCGGACGCGGAGGAGCAGTTCCGGAGCGCGACGATCGTGGACGAGCAGCAGGCCCAGCAGCTGATGAGCTCCGTGGCGGAGCGGATCCTGACCAGCGCCTCCAACGTCGAGGCCGTCTTCATCGTGCACCCTCTCAACACACAGCCACAGGTCAGCGACGTGATCATCCCGGACAGCATGGGTGCGCAGCAGGACACCCTGCTCACCGAGGACCTGCGCCGCGAGAACACCGAGCTGCGCGAGCAGGGGGCCACGACTGGCCAGCAGGTCGTGCAGTTCACCGAGGTGCAGGACCCGGTACCGACGGACCGCACCGTGCCCGGCGTCGTCGTCGGCAACTCGGTGCAGGTGCCCCGGGTCGGCACGTACGAGATCTACTACGTGTACTCGCTGCAGCCGGAGCAGGAGACGCTCACCTTCGTGCACCGCGTGCTCGGCATCGGCGCCGCGTTCGTGCTGCTGCTGATCGGGCTGATCACCGCGCTCGTCAGCCGCCAGACGGTGGCGCCCGTGACGCGGGCCGCGAGCGTGGCCGAGCGTCTGGCGGACGGCCGGCTGGACGAACGGCTCCCGGACGTCACGGGCATCGACGAGATGGCGACGCTGTCCCGGTCGTTCAACGCGATGGCCGACAGCCTCCAGCAACAGATCCAGCAGATGGAGGAGCTGTCGGCGGCGCAGCGGCGGTTCGTGTCGGACGTGTCGCACGAGCTGCGCACCCCGCTCACCACCATCCGCATGGCGGGCGACGTCATCCACGAGGCACGGGACCAGCTCAGCGCGGGCGCGAGCCGTTCGGCCGAGCTCCTGACCGGCCAGATCGAACGCTTCGAGACCCTCCTGGCCGACCTGCTGGAGATCAGCCGGTTCGACGCCGGGGCCGCGGTGCTCGACGCCGAACGGGGCGACCTCGGCGACGTCGTCCTGTCGGTGGCGCAGATGGCGCAGCCTCTCGCGGAGAACAAGAACGTGCCGCTGTCCGTGGAGCTGCCCGACGGTGACACCGTCGCCGACATCGACCCCCGGCGCATCGAGCGCATCGTGCGCAACCTCGTGCTGAACGCCATCGAGCACGCGGAGGGCCGCCCGGTGGAGGTCACCGTGGGGCAGGACGCCGGCGCCGTCGCCGTCGTCGTCCGCGACTACGGGATCGGGATGACCAAGCCCGAGGTCGAGCACGTCTTCGACCGATTCTGGCGCGCCGACCCGGCTCGCACCCGCACCACCGGCGGCACCGGGCTGGGCCTCGCCATCGCCCAGGAGGACGCCCGGCTGCACGCCGGCCGCCTCGAGGTGTGGGGCAGGCCCGGCCGTGGCGCGAGCTTCCGGCTGACCCTGCCGCGCCGCGCCGGGATCCATCTCGACTCGTCGCCGGTCCCGCTGGTGCCCGACTCGCACGAGCCCGCGGTGGTCACCGACCAGATCCCCGTGGTGCACCCGCCCACGGGGCCGCTGCCCACGAACATCCCCGACCTGGAGGTCCGCTGATGCGCGCACGCCTCGCCGCCTGGGTGACGGCGGCCCTCGCCCTCATGGTCGTCGTGGCCGGCTGCGCGTCGGTCCCGTCCTCGGGGCCCGTCATGTTCCGCCAGGCCGAGCAGAACGACGAGGACGCGGTCGGCTACATCCCGCCGGCGCCCCAGACGGACGCCGATCCCGAGTCGCTCGTGCGGTCGTTCCTGCTCGCGGGCGGCTCCGGCTCCACGGCGGCGACCCAGTACGAGACGGCCGAGCTGTACCTGGCCGACGACGTGCGGGACGACTGGACGCCGACGGGGAACGTCGTGGTCTACCTCGGCTCGCCCGAGATCACCGTCCGGAACGACGACGCCGACACCGCGCGCGTGACCGTCTCGGTGGAGGCCGCCGCCCACGTCGACGCGCACGGGACGTTCACGGAGGCGTCGAACGCGGCACCGTTCACCACGAGCTTCTCGCTGACCCGCGGCGAGGACGAGCAGTGGCGCATCGACGAGCTCGAGGACGGCGTCCTCGTCCCGTCGCGGCAGTTCGCGAACCAGTTCAAGGCGACCCAGCTGTTCTTCCCGTCCCTCGACAAGCAGACGTGGGTGCCCGAGCAGCGCTGGTTCCCGCGCAGCTCCTGGCGCACGAGCGCGGTCGCCGAGGCGCTGGCCGGACCGCCCGACTGGCTGCAGGGGGCAGTCGGCACGGCGGTCGAGGAGGGCACGCAGCTGGCGGTCCCGACCGTGACCGACGACGACGAGGGCGCGATCGTCGTGCAGCTCGGCGAAGAGGTCCTCGACCTGGACGACGCACGGCTGGCGCTGCTCTTCGCCCAGCTCAAGGCCACCCTGGCCGACGGCGGCCTGCAGCCCGAGATCGCCCTGTACGCCGGGGACAGCCGGCTGACCGAGCCGACCGTCGACCAGCCGGTGAAGGCCACCACCCGGGGCATGCCCATCGCCCTGTCCGGCGGGGAGCTGTACACGGTGTCCGACGAGCGGCTGACGGACTTCGAGCGCTCGGTCCACCTCGAGGAGCTCGCCCCGACGGCGATCGCGGTCGGCCCGGGCGCCGCGCCCGTCGTCGTGCGCGACGGGCGGGGACGGCTCGTCCGGGTGGCCGACGTCGACACCGTCGGCGGCCAGCAGGAGCTCCTGGTGCGCGAGCGGCTCGCCGAACCGTCCGTGGACCGCTACGGATATGTCTGGACCAGCGACGACCTGGGCCGCGACTTCGATCCCGAGGACGACGACGGGCGGCTGCTCGTGGTGCACGAGTCGGGCGAGCAGTACACGGTGACCGCCGACTGGCTGAACGGCCGGCAGGTGATCGGCGTGCGCGTCGCGCCGGACGGGGTGCGGGTCGCGGTGGTGAGCCGGACGGCCGGGAGCACGTCGGTGCACGTCGCCGCGATCGTGCGGGGCGACGAGGACGAGCCCGCCCTGCGGCTCGCCACGGGCGTGGAGGTCGCGGCCGGCGTGCCCGACGTCGTCTCCGCCCAGTGGTCCGACCAGACGGCGCTCTTCCTGCTCGCGCGGGACGACGACGGCGTCACCACGATGTACGAGACCGGCGTGGGCGGGCTGCCGGACGAGAGCGGCAGCACCGTGGTGGTCCAGGAGCTGGCCTCGGTCAGGTCCCTGACCTCGGGCGTCACGGACGCCGGCGCGCTGGCCCTCACCCGCCGGGGCGACCTCTACCAGGAGCACACGACGGGCTGGGGCGACCCGGTCGCGGAGAACATCGACTCGGTCGCCTACCCGGGCTGACCTGCGAGCCGGCCGGAGGTCCCGGCCGGGCGTCAGAGCCTTCCTGCCGCCTTCAGCGCCAGGTAGGTGTCCGCCAGACGCGGGGCCAGGTCGTCCGGGAGGGCCTCGACCACCTCCGCGCCGTAGCGGCGCAGCATGGTGGTGACCGCCGTACGCTCCAGGTTGCCGCGCGCCGCCGCCGCGGCGTCGTACACCTCGGACGACGACCCGCGGCCCGTGCTCATCGCGGCGACCTCCTCGTCGGCCACGGACGCCACGACCACCTGGTGGCTGCGCGTGAGCTGGTCGACGACGGTCAGCAGGCCGTTCTCGACGGCGGCGGGATCGAGAGTCGTGAGCAGCACGACGAGCGCCCGCTGGGACATCCGCTCGCGCACCTGCCCGACCACGCCGGGCCAGTCCGTCTCCAGCAGGGCCGGCCCGACCACGCTCAGGGCGTCGGCCATGGCGGGCATGAGACGCGGCCCGGCCGCACCCTGCACCCGCGCCCGGACGGCGCGGTCGTAGCCGACCAGCTCGACACGGTCCCCGGCCCGGCCCGCGAGCGCCGCCAGCAGCAGTGCCGCCTCGATGCTCGCGTCCACGCGTGGCGCGCCGGTCTGGCTGCCGACCGCGCCGACCCGGGCCGCCGACGTGCGGCCGGTGTCCAGCACGATCATCACGCGGCGGTCCCGCTCGGGCCGCCAGGTGCGGACCACGACGTCGCCCCGCCGCGCGGTGGCGCGCCAGTCGATCGAGCGGACGTCGTCGCCCACCACGTACTCGCGGAGCGAGTCGAACTCGGTCCCCTCGCCCCGCACCTGCACGGCGGCGCGCCCGTCGAGCTCGCGCAGGCGTGCCAGGCGGGAGGGCAGGTGCTTGCGGCTGGCGAACTCCGGCAGCACCCGCAGGCGCCCCGGCACCGGCAGCGTGTGCTGCCGGCCGGCGATGCCGAGCGGCCCGTACGTGCGCACGGTGACGCCGCCCGCGAGCCGGTCGCCGCGCCGCATCGGCCGCAGCGTGGTGGTGAGCCGGACCGCCTCCTCGCGCGGCAGGTCGACGGCGTGCCGTCCCGGGCCTCCCCCGGCCGAGCCGTGCCCGGCGGCGGCCGACGGGGGCCACGCGTCGCGCACCACACCGCGGAGCCGGCGCCCGGAGAGGTTCCGGACCACCAGCTCGGACGTCGTCGGCTCACCGAGCCGGACCGACGCCGGGACGCGGCGCCGGACCTCGACGCGGTGCGCCGAGGCCGCGAACGCGATGTCCACGCACCACACGACGATCACGAGCAGCGCCCAGGCGATCACGGTCCCGGCGCTCGGCCAGAGCAGCGCCGGGACCACGCCCGCCGCCATCAGGGCGGCGGCCCGCCAGGTCAGGACCATCGGCCCGCCTCAGCGCGGGACCGGCACGGAGGCCAGCACCGTGTCGAGCACGCCCTCGGCCGTCACGCCCTCCAGCTCCGCCTCGGCACGCAGCTGGATGCGGTGCCGCAGCGTCGGGTGGGCGAGAGCCTTGACGTCGTCAGGTGTCACGAAGGACCGGCCGGACAGCCACGCCCAGGCGCGCGACGTGCGCAGCAGAGCGGTCGCGCCGCGCGGGGAGACGCCGAGCGACAACGACGGCGAGAACCGCGTGGCGCGGCACACGTCGACGGCGTACCCGAGGACCTCGCGCGACACCTGGACCTTGCTCACCTCGGCGCGGGCCCGGGTAAGCACGTCAGCGTCGGCGACCGGGCGCAGGCCGGCGCCCCGCAGGTCGCGGGGGTCGAACCCGGCGGCGTGCCGGGCCAGGACCTCCACCTCCTGCTCACGCTCGGGCAGCGGCAGCACGAGCTTGAGGAGGAACCGGTCGAGCTGCGCCTCCGGCAGCGGGTACGTGCCCTCGTACTCGACGGGATTCTGCGTGGCGATGACGACGAACGGGTCCGGCAGCATGCGCGGCGTGCCGTCCACCGAAACCTGCCGTTCCTCCATCGCCTCGAGCAGCGAGGCCTGGGTCTTGGGCGGCGTGCGGTTGATCTCGTCCGCGAGCATCAGGTTCGTGAACACCGGGCCCTCGCGGAACGAGAACTGCGCGGTGTTGGCGTCGTAGACGAGCGAGCCCGTCACGTCGCCGGGCATGAGGTCCGGGGTGAACTGCACACGCTTGGTGTCGAGGGCCAGCGCGGCGGCGAGCGAGCGCACCAGCAGCGTCTTCGCGACGCCCGGCACACCCTCCAGGAGCACGTGGCCCTGGCAGAGCAGCGCGATGAGCAGGCTCGTCACCGCCGAGTCCTGGCCGACGACGGCCTTGCCCACCTCGGTGCGCACACCCGCCAGAGCGGACCGGAGGGCCTGCGACGGCGCGGCGGGTGGCTGTTCGGCGGGTGTCTCCGGCGCGGGCTGCTGCGGTGTCGGCTCCGAGCCGGGCTCCGGCCGGGTGTACACGGGTTCGGTCACGATCGGTGGACCTCGCTCTCCAGGTTGTCGAGACTCCGGACGAGCTCGGTGAGCTCGCCGTCGTCGGCGGGCGGGGGCCCGTACAGCAGGTGCGCCACCTGCTCGGCGGGACGATGGGTGGCGGCGGCCACGGCGTCGGTCACGGTCGTGGCGTCGGCCGAGCGTGCCAGCCCCAGGCGCTGCGCCATGCGGTGCGCCGCGGAGGCCCGCAGGCCGGCCGCCGCGTGACCGCGCGACCGCACCGCACGGTACAGGCGCGCGCGCCCCCGCATCGTCTCGGCCGACCGGACCAGCACCGGCATCGGCTCGGTGACGAGCGGCCCGAGACGCCGGCCGCGCCAGACGGCGAGCACCACGGCGGTGAGCAGGAGCACCCAGACCACCGGGGTGGTGCCCTCGGGCAGCAGGCTTCCCGCATCGGCCGCCGGAGGCCGCGACCCGTCGTCGTCGCTCCCGCCGTCCGAGCCTCCTGAGCCGTCCGACGGTCCTTCGGGCATCGAGGTGTCGAAGGGGTCCGGCACGAACCAGGTCAGCTTCTCGTGCGCGCCCAGGGTCCACAGGGCGAGCGCGGCGTTGCCGCCCGCGAGCACCGTGTCGTTGCGGACGACGTCCGGGTCGTGGATCACGTGCACCCACCGGCCGTCGACCTGGGTGCGCGCGTAGGCGAACGCGAACCCGTCGGCGGACGGCCAGCAGGCGTCGACCCTGCCGCCCTCGACGTTCAGCCCGGCATCGAGCCGCACGTTCTCGGCGGCCCGGGCAGCCGGCGCGGCGCACTGGGCGCCCTCCCTGTCGGCGGGCCCTGCCGCCCAGGTCTGGACGTGTCCGTCCGTGAAGGCGTCGAGCAGCTCCTGGTCCGGCCCGAGCAGCACGACGTCCGACTCGATCCGTTGGAGCGCGTCGATCTGCCCGCGCTCGAAGTACGTGGCGTTCGGCGTGATGACCAGCGTCTCCCCGGCCGCCGCCGTCTCGTACGCCTCGCTGACCCGGCTGACCTCGGTCACGTCCACACCGTGCTCGCCGAGCACCTCCGCGACGGCCCGGCCCCCGTTCTCGCTGGCGTTGGCGGGCGAGTAGGGGACGTCCGAACCGGTGGGTCGGGTGAAGGCCAGGACGAAGACGAGCAGGCCGACCGCGGCCGCGACGAGCGCGACCCAGCCCACCTGCTTCCACGGGAACCTCCGCTGCGGCCGACGGCCGACGACGAAGGGCGCGTCGGGGACCCCGGGACCGTTCCCGTCGCGCGGGGCGGGCGCGGGCATGCCTGCGGCGGGCGGTGCGTGCGTGGTGGTCACCGGGCTTCCTCCGCACGTGGCGCGTCGGGGTCGCCCGTGGTGGACGGCCCGGCGGACGCGCCCACCGTCGCCGGCGCATCGTCACCAGCCGGAGCACCGTCGCCTGCCGGAGCGTCCCCGTCCGCCCCCGCCGACGACGGCACCCTGCGCGCCACCCGCGCGGCGGCGACGGCGTCGTCGAGCTCGCGCATGGCCGTGTCGTCCGTCGCCGAAGCGCCCACCTTGCCGTACTCGATCTGGTCGAACAGCCCGGCACCGACCTGCAGCCGGGCGGCGAGGCCCGGCAGCCGCGCACCGGCGTCGTTCGCGGCCTCCTGGGCCGTGCGTCCGGGGCGCGGGTCGATGATGGCGCGCTCCTCGCACGACCGGACGACGGCCCGGTAGCGCTCCGCGACGGCTGCCGGCCAGTCGTCGGAGCGAGCGGCGGCGTCGGCGGCCGCGCGCATCTGCGCGGCGGTGCGCACGTCGTCCTTCTTCACGACGGTCACCGAGCCCTTGGTGCTCCGCTCCCGGCGGACCGGCCCCGCCACGAACCACGCGATCGCGAGGACGACCAGCACGGCGGCGAGGATGATGATCGCGAGCTGTGTCCCCGGGAGCCCGGCATCCGGCACGGCGAGGCCGTCGAGCCACTCCAGGACGGCGTTGACGAGGCGCGCCAGCAGGCTCTCGCGCTCGGCGTACTCCGCCCGCTGCAGCTCGGTCCAGAGCCAGTCGTGCGCGTCCTCACGGCCGGGCTCGACGGGCGGTTCGGTCGGCGCCAGCAGCGTCATCGGTCCGCCGCGGCGGCCGCGAGCTGCACGTCCAGCCCCTCGCGGCGCATCCGCGTGTCGATGTAGAGCAGCGCGACGACGGCACCCATGAAGACCGTCTCGAGCAGGGCGACCGCGAGCGTCGTGATCGCGAGCCCGACCTGCGCGAGGACCGGGTCGGCGGTGACCGAGGCGAAGCCCACCCCGACCTGCAGCGGGGCGCCCACGATCTGCCCCAGGAACCAGAGGATCAGGTAGGTCAGCAGGTAGATCCCGAGCATGCGCCAGAAGACGCCGCGCGTCAGACGCCAGCCGCGCCCCATGGTCGTCCAGAACCCCTGCCGTTCGAGCACCAGGGACGGCGCGATGAGCAGGGTCCTGATCGTCAGCCAGACGGAGAACACGACGAAACCGATGGCCGCGAGGAAGATGCCGACCACCCCGAAGCCCGTGTCGACGGCGAACATGCCGACCACCGCGGCGACGACGAGGGCCGTGAACAGGAGGGTGACGAGGCCCAGCAGGAGGCCGACGGCGAGGAGGAACCACCAGCGGGGCGCCACCCGGCGCCACGCCTGCCCCATCGTGACCTTGCGGTCGAGGACCGACTCCGAGACCGCGAGGGCGACGCCGCCCACCGCCAGGGGCGTGGCCAGCGACAGGGTGATCACGCTGCCGAGGCCGACCCCGTAGAACCCGGGAATGAGACCGTTCATCTGCTCGATGACCGCGAGATCCTCGGGATTCGCCGTCGGGTCGGACGCGGCGAGGTCGGCGAAGTCGCCCCACAGGTCGGCGAAGATCGTGGTGAGCGGGAGGCTGAGCACGGCGCCGATCGCGGCCGCCACCGCCAGCACGATCGTGGTGAACCCCAGCACCACGCCGGGGTTGTGGCGCACCGCCTGGAACGCGCCGTCGTAGATCTCGCCGAGCGAGAGGGGGCGCAGCGGGACGATGCCGGGCTTGTCGGCGACCGGCGGGAGCGACGAGCCGAACGGCGGCCCGCCCCCGGGGCCCGCGCCCCGCTGCCCGTACTGCGCCTGTCCGTACTGGCCCTGCCCGTACTGCGGCACCGACTGGGCCGACGCCGGTCCGCCCGCATCGCTCTCCGGCGCGTACTGGCCGTAGCGCGGCGGCTCGCCCCACCCGTTCTGGGGGGCGGGCGTGCCCGAACCGCCGTCGGGGCTGGCTGGCGTCGTCACAGGCGTTTCTCCCGGGGTTTCGTGGGTGCTTCCAGCACACCACGGCATGGTGTTCGGTGCGCGGTCGCCACCCTAGCGCGACACGCTGACAGGACCCGCAGAACCCAGCATCGGCGTCCGCATCCGGCGGAGATTCACCCCGATGCGGCCCCCCGGCGACAGCCCGCGGACGCGTCCTGGACCGCGACCCCGACGCCGCTGCGCGCGCCGGTCAGTCACGCAGGTCCGGGACCGCGTACGGCAGACGGTGCAGCAGGCTCGCGTGCTCGGCGGCCCGCGACTGCCGCAGACCTGCCGCGTCCCGCTCCCGGTCCCGCCGCTCGGCCAGCACGGCGTGCAGGAACGCCTCGGGATGCGTCCCGGCGGGCGGCCCCGGCGCGACGTACGGCTCGACCCGCCCTGCCAGGTCGTCCGCCAGGTGGACCCGGGACTGCGACGACAGCCGGTGCGCCCGGCCGAGGAACTGCCGGGCCGCGAGCGCCAGCCCGTCCGGCAGGCGGCGCATGTCGGTGGCCTCCGCCCAGGTAGCCAGCGCCGCGGGCATGAGGATCGGTGCCGACGGCGGGTGCCCGCCCCGCACCCGCACCACGTACGTCCCGGCGACGAGGTCGCCCAGCCGCTTGCCGCGCCGGTTGACGAGCGAGGTGATGACCGCGAGGAAACCCAGGGTGAGCCACAGCTCGACGATCCCGACCAGCGCCCGGACGAAGGCGTGCCGGAAGCGGATCGGGCCGCCGTCGTCCCGGACCACGCGGACGCCGGCGGCGAGCTTGCCGAGCGACCGGCCCCGGGTCAGCGTCTCGACGGTCGTGGGGACCCCGACCATGACCGTGACCGTGAGCAGCACCTGCGCGATGGCCAGCACGTCCATGCCGGACTCGCCGCGCAGGAGCTGTTCCAGGAACCAGGCGTTCGCTGCCCAGAGCAGGAGCCCCACCACGACGACGACCGCGAACAGGTCGAGCAGCGCCCCCAGCGTGCGGGAGATGAACCCGGCCGGGCGTGCGTCGAGCAGCACTCCCTCGCCGATGACGATGCCGTCGTGCACGCGGGTCTCCTTGCTGGGGTGGGCGGGTGGGCGTCGGACGAGAATCTACGCGATCGCGCCGTGGTGGGGCAGACTATCGGGCGTGGACATCGACGCCTTCACCGCCGTGCACTCGAAGGAGTGGGACCGTCTCGCGGAGCTCGCCGGGCGCCGCCGCCTGGACGGCGCCGAGGCCGACGAGCTGGTGCGGCTCTACCAGGCCGTCGCGACGCACCTGTCCACGGTCCGGTCCGCCGCGCCCGACCCGGGGCTGGTGACACGCCTGTCGGACCTGCTGGTGCGTGCGCGGACGAAGATCGCGGGGTCGCACGAGCCGGCCTGGCACAGCGTGGTGCGGTTCGCCGTCGTCACGGCGCCGGCCGCGCTGTACCGGCTCCGCTGGTGGTCGCACGCCGTCACGGCGGCCGCCGTCGTCGTCGCCGTCATCACCGGGGTGAACGTCGCCACCGACCCCGAGGCGCTCAGCGCCCTGGGCACGCCGTCGTGGCAGGAGAACTACGTCAACGAGGCCTTCGCGGAGTACTACGACCCCGGCGCCGGGTTCGCGGGCCTGGTCTGGACCAACAACTTCTGGATCACCTGGCAGTGCATCGGCGGCGGTATCACCGGGTTCTTCCCCCTGTACGTGCTGTGGCAGAACTCGGTCTCCGTCGGCGCCATCGGCGGGATGATGGCCGAGCACGGCGCGCTCGACACGTTCCTCATGCTCATCGCCCCGCACGGCCTGCTCGAGCTCACGGCGATCTTCGTCGCCGGGGCGGCGGGCCTGCGGCTGTTCTGGTCGTGGGTCGACCCCGGCCCGCTCAAGCGGTCGACGTCCCTGGCGCGGGAGGGGCGCGCACTCGTCACGGTCGCCGTCGTCCTCATGGTGGCGCTCGGCGTGTCCGGCCTGATCGAGGGCTTCGTCACCGGCTCGGCGATGTTCTGGTGGCTGAAGATCCTCATCGGCGCCGTCGCGCTCGCCGCGTTCTGGACCTACGTGTACGTCCTCGGCGGGCGTGCCGTGCGCGACGGCGAGACGGGCGACCTCTCCGCCGACGAGGCGGGCGCGTACGCGGTCACGGCGGGCTGAGTGTCGGACCCTCGGGCTACGGTCTCCGCGTGTCCTTCGTCCCCCCGCCCTCGTTCACCAGCCGCCCCGATCTCGCCGGCACGTTCGGCATGGCCGCCTCCACGCACTGGATCGCGACCGCCACCGCGCAGTCCGTCCTGGAGCGCGGCGGCAACGCCTTCGACGCCGCCTGCGCCGGCGCCTTCGTGCTGCACGTCGTCGAACCCCACCTGAACGGCCCCGGCGGCGACATGACCGCCGTCCTCGCGTCCGCGGACGATCCCGGACGGCCCCGGGTGCTGGCCGGGCAGGGGCCCGCCCCGGCAGCGGCCACCATCGACCACTACCGCGCCGAGGGACTGGAGCTCGTCCCCGGCTCCGGCGCGCTCGCGGCCGCCGTCCCGGGCGCGGTCGACGCCTGGCTGCTGCTCCTGCGCGACCACGGCACGTGGACCGTGGGGGACGTGCTGGCCCCCGCGATCGGCTATGCCCGGGACGGCCATCCCGTCCTGGAGCGGGTCGCCGCCACGATCGAGGCGGTCCAGAGCCTGTTCCGCGAGCACTGGCCGACGTCGGCCGCGCGCTGGATGCCCGGCGGCGAGCCGCCCGCTGCGGGCGACCTCGTCACCGACCCGGCCTACGCCACCCTGCTCGACTCCCTGGTCGCGGCTGCCGGCGCGGCCCCGTCCCGCGAGGCGGGCGTGGACGCGGCCCGCGGCCGGTGGCGCGAGACCGTCGGCCGCGCGGTCGACGACTTCGTCCGTACGCCGCACCTCCACTCCGACGGGGCCGACCACGCCGGCGTCATGACGGCCGACGACGTCGCCGCGTTCGAGGCCACCTTCGAGGAGCCCGCGACCGCGCGGTTCCGCGGTCACACGATCGCCAAGACCGGCGCCTGGGGGCAGGGGCCGGCGCTGCTGCAGTCGCTCACGATCCTCGACGGGTACGACGACGACCGGCTCGACCCGTCCACCGCCGAGGGCGCCCACACCGTCGCCGAGGCGCAGAAGCTCGCCCTCGCCGACCGCGACGTCTGGTACGGAGACCCGGCACCCGGCATGCGAGCCGCGGGCGAGCACGAGGACGCGGACGGCGTTCCGCTCGACCACCTGCTCTCCGCGGAGTACGCAGCCGAACGGCGGGCCCTCGTCGGCGAGCGCGCGAGCCACGAGGTCCGGCCGGGCGCCGTCCCGGGGCGCGCCACACCGCCCGTCCCACCGCTGCGCACCGAGTACGCCACGACCGCGCCCGCGGGCTCGCTCCCGGGCGCGCCCGCCGGCGGGGCCGCGGCCGGGGTCGGCGAGCCGACGGTCACCACACCGCGGGCCGCCCCGACCGCGCACCGAGGCCCCCTGTCAGGCGAGGACCTGGCACCCGGCCCGGACGGCGTCACCCGCGGGGACACCTGCCACCTGGACGTGGTGGACCGGTGGGGGAACATGATCAGCGCGACGCCGTCGGGCGGGTGGCTGCAGTCCTCGCCCACCATCCCGGAGCTCGGGTTCTGTCTCGGCACGCGGCTGCAGATGACATGGCTCGACCCGGGATCGCCGTCGGCCCTCGTGCCCGGGCGGCGGCCGCGCACCACGCTCACCCCGACGCTCGTGCTGCGCGGCGACGAACCGGTGATGGCCTGCGGCTCCCCCGGCGGTGACCAGCAGGACCAGTGGCAGCTCCTGTTCCTGCTGCGCGTGCTCGCCGGCGGGTACACACCGCAGCAGGCGATCGACGCCCCGGCGTGGCACACCACGTCCTTCCCGGGCTCGTTCTGGCCGCGGACCTGGACGCCCGGCGGCCTGGTGGTCGAGGACCGCCTCGGCGAGGAGGTCCTCGCCGCCCTCGCGGCACGCGGCCACGAGATCACGCGAGCGGGCGACTGGGCCCTGGGCCGTCTGTCGGCGGTGACGCGCGACCCGTCCTCGGGCATCGTGGGCGCGGCCGCCAACCCGCGCGGCGCTCAGGGGTACGCGGCAGGCCGCTAGCACGAGCCGCGGGTACGTCGGCGGCCGCGCACGGCCCGGGCCGTGGCTGTTGCCTCGGCGAACTCTGTCCGAATAGCCGGACATTGCACGGTCGGCACGCCCTCCCGGCGAGTTTCCTTCGGCAGTTCGTGTTTCTGGCAGGTGACTTTCAGGCATGTCTCTTTCGTGATGATCTGCTCAACCCGTAAATTGCCCTCTGGACCCCGAACCACGGGGTCGCACCAACCTTCAGGGAGCAACCATGCGTATGCGATACCCCCGTCCCGCGCGCGGCCTGGCGGCCGCGTCAGTGGCGGCGCTCGCCGCCGCGTCGTTCGGCCTCTCCGCGAGCGCTGGAGCCGCGGACGAGCCGGAGTCGACGCCCGTCCCGATCGTCACACCGGACGGCGAGACGTTCTCGTACGTGGTCAACGCCACCAGGGCGAACCCGGGCACGACGAGGAAGGTCGTCAAGGCCGTCAAGGCCGCTGACGGCGTGGTCGTGCAGGCATGGCCGGAGATCGGCGTCGTCGTCGCCCACTCGACCAACGGCTCCTTCCGGGACGACGTCGTCTCGGTCCGCGGGAGCCGGGCGGTCGAGTCGGTGGGTGCGACGCGTACCGCCCCGGCGTCCGAGGGCACGCCCGGCTCCGGGACCGCGGCGCAGCGCTCGGCCTCGCCCCTGAGCGCCGCCGAGGTGGACGCCGCCACCGACGAGGAGTTCCTCCGGAGCGTCGACGAGGACCCGCGCGAGAACGAGCAGTGGGACATGGCCCTGATCCAGGCCGACGCCGCGCACGAGATCACGGACGGCTCACCCGACGTCGTCGTCGGCGTCCTGGACAGCGGCATCGAGGCGGACCACCCCGACCTGGAGGGCCAGGTGTCGCAGGACCTGTCGGTGAACTGCACCGACGCGGGCCGTCCCGACACGTCGGCCGACGGCTGGCTGCCGACGACGTCGTCGCACGGCACGCACGTCGCCGGCACGGTGGCAGCGGCTCGCAACGGCACGGGCATCGTGGGTGTCGCGCCGGGCGTGACGATGGCCTCGGTGAAGGTCGTGAACGACGACGGGTACATCTTCCCCGAGTACGCGATCTGCGGGTTCGTCTGGGCCGGTCTGAAGGGCATGGACGTCACGAACAACAGCTACTACATCGACCCGTTCATGTACTGGTGCTCGGACCAGCCCGACCAGGCGGCCGCCAAGGAGGCCGTGCGCCGCGCGGTGAGCTTCTCGACCAAGCGGGGCGCGGTGCACGCCGCCGCCGCGGGCAACGCGGCCACGGACCTGTCGAACAACACGAGCGACAGCACGAGCCCGAACGACTCGGAGGCGATCGACCGCGTCATCAACTCCGGCTGCGAGGACATCCCGACCGAGCTGGACGGCGTCGTGACGGTCTCGTCGATCGACGCGGAGTCGAACCTGTCGTCGTTCTCGAACCGCGGTCTCGGTGAGATCGACGTCGCGGCGCCCGGCTCGCGGATCCTGTCCACGGTGACCGGGGGCGGCTACGCGCTGTACAACGGCACGTCGATGGCGTCCCCGCACGTCGCGGGCGTCCTGGCGCTCATGAAGTCGGAGCACCCGCACTGGTCGCCGAAGCGGATGGAGCGCCAGATCCGCATCCAGGCCGACGACCACGAGTGCGGCCCGGTCGGCTCCGGCCCCGAGTGCGTCGGCGACCTCGACGAGAACTCGTTCTACGGAGACGGCATCACGGACGCCCTGGAGGCGGTCACCAAGCGCTGACGCGCTGACGAGGCACGACGGCGGTCGTGGTTGCGCGAGCAGCCGCGACCGCCGTGCCTTGCGGGCCCGGCCCGCAGGCCGGACCGCCGTCAGCCGGGCGCGGAGCGTCGCGCTCAGCCCTCGGCGCTCTGCCTCAGCGCGGCCGACGCGTCGGGCACGGGCCCGATCCGCCGCGCGACGTCGGCGTCCAGGCGGAGCCTCGCCCGTTCCCACATCTCACCGAGCTTGCGGTCGTGGTCCGGCACGTAGTCCTGCTGGCCGCCGGGCCGCGGCGTGAACTCTCCGAACACGACGCCGCGGTCCGTCTCGTACAGGTCGACGCGGACGAACGGCACGCCGGCCGCCCTGGACAGCCGCCGCGCGATCTCGACCATCTCGGGCAGGGACCCGGGTATCGGCACGGCCGGATCGACGAGCCGCCACCGGGAGATCGCCCCCAGGTCCGCCCCGTTCTCGTCCACGTAGCGGTAGCGCACCGACGTGGCGTCACCGTGCGACCCCACCGAACGCAGCAGCACCTGCCCGATCTCGCCGTAGAAGGCGTAGACCTTGACATCCTCAAGGATCTCGCTGCCGGACAGACCGGTCAGGAACTCCTCCGCGAAGTACGGCGCCAGCGTCCGCCCCTTGGCAGCCTTGCGGCGGAAGTGCTCGACGACGTCCTCCCGACCGAGCACCTGGTCGGTGCTGATGAGGCGGTACGCCGCGCCCTCGCGGCGCAGCGGGAGCACGCCGTGCGAGGTCGCTCCCCCCGCCGACTTCAGGACGAATGCCTCCGGCAGGCCAGAGAGCTCGATCTCGCCGATCGCCGCCCACGTCCGGTAGATCGCGGGCAGGGCCACGTCCAGGCCTTGGACGAGCGCCTTGCCCCGCAGCTTCTGGATGAGGGCGAAGCGCGGGTCGAGGGACTCCTCGGCGCGTTCCCACTCGGTGCGCTGCGACTCGGCCCCCTGCTCGCTGACGCGGCGCTCGGCCTCGAGGTACTCGCGGAACGACGCGAGCCTCCCGGCTTCCAGCCCCTTGATCCGGTCCCGCGCCTTCTTCACCCGCCGCTTCTCCTGCCTGACCGCATGCTCAGCCTTCTCCGCGCGGCTCGCGGCGGCCACGGCGTCGCCCTCGGCGGCCTCCGCACGGCCTTCGGCAGCCACGGCGCGCCGGCGGTAGGCATCCCGCTCGGCCACCAGTCTCGACACCGGCGGGATCCGTCGGATCAGGCTCCTCACAACGCCCATGTCATGCCTTCCTGATTCCTCCGGTGCACCCGCCTGCCCGGGACGCAGGAAGCGCCCGGCCGCCGGGCGGCCGGGCGCTTCGAGCACGCGGGTCAGAAGGCGT
Organism: Myceligenerans cantabricum; assembly: GCF_054777735.1. NCBI lineage: Bacteria > Bacillati > Actinomycetota > Actinomycetes > Micrococcales > Promicromonosporaceae > Myceligenerans > Myceligenerans cantabricum. Next base: position 79,015 of record NZ_BAAHAJ010000002.1, on the reverse strand, counting down.
GCGGCAGACCACCGACCATGCCGGCGGCGACCGTCTTGTTGGTCGCCTCGTCCACCAGGATGAACGAGCCCGTCTGGCGGTTCGTCTGGTACTTGTCCACGAACAACGGCTGCGTCACGCGGAGCTTGATCCGCGCGATCTCGTTGAGCGTGATCTCCTCGGGCTCCTCGTCCCGGTGGAGCGTGTTCACGTCCACCCGGTAGTTGATGCCCTTGACCATGGCACGTGCCCACCTCGTGGTGTGCTTGATGGCGTACTTCTTGCCCGGCGTCAGCGACGACGTCTCGTCCATCCAGCAGATCTGCGCGTCCACGTCCTGCGTCACCGTCGGCGCGTTGTTCGGCCGGCAGAGCATGTCGCCGCGCGAGATGTCGATCTCGTCGGCGAGCCGGACCGTCACCGACATCGGCGGGTACGCCTCGTCGACCGGGCCGTCGGCCGTGTCGATCGACTCGATGGTGGACTCCAGGCCCGCGGGCAGCGCGAGGACCCGGTCGCCCGGCTTCATCACGCCGGACGCCACGGTGCCCGCGTAGCCACGGTAGTCGCGTGCGTCGTTCTGCTGCGGCCGGATCACGTACTGCACCGGGAAGCGCACGTCCACGAGGTTGCGGTCCGAGGCCACGTGCAGCCGCTCGAGGTGGTTCAGCAGCGTGGTGCCCTCGTACCAGGGCATGTGCTCGGACCGGTCCACCACGTTGTCGCCCTTGAGGGCGGACACCGGGATGAAGGTCATGTCCGGCACCCGCAGGCGGGCGGCGAACTCCGTGAACTCGCTCCGGATGTTCTCGAAGACCTCCTCGGAGTAGTCCACGAGGTCCATCTTGTTCACGCACACCACCACGTGCGGCACGCCCAGCAGGGTGGCCAGGAAGGTGTGGCGGCGCGACTGCTCCAGCACGCCCTTGCGGGCGTCCACGAGGATCAGCGCCACGTCGGCGGTCGAGGCGCCCGTGACCATGTTCCGCGTGTACTGGATGTGGCCCGGCGTGTCCGCGATGATGAACTTGCGCCTGGGCGTCGCGAAGTAGCGGTAGGCCACGTCGATGGTGATGCCCTGCTCGCGCTCGGACCGCAGCCCGTCCGTGAGGAGCGCCAGGTCCGTGTAGTCGTTGCCGCGGTCCTTGCTGACCTGCTCCACCGACTCGAGCTGGTCCTCGAAGATCGTCTTGGAGTCGAACAGCAGCCGCCCGATCAGGGTCGACTTGCCGTCGTCCACCGAACCGGCGGTCGCGAACCGCAGGAGATCGGTCGAGCCGGCCTCGTACACAGCCGGTTCCGCGGCCGCGCTCTCCGTCGCCGTCGTCATCAGAAGTAGCCTTCCTTCTTGCGGTCCTCCATGGCGGCCTCGCTCACCTTGTCGTCACCACGGGTGGCGCCACGCTCCGTGAGACGGACGGCGGCGACCTCCTCGACGATCTCGCGCAGCGTGCTCGCGCTCGACTCGACGGCGGCGGTGAGGTTCGCGTCACCCACCGTGCGGTAGCGCACCGACATGGTGCGGGGCGTCTCGCCATCCTTCAGCGGCGTGAACTCGTTGACCTCGTACAGCATCCCGCTGCGCTCCACGACCTCGCGCTCCTTGGCGAGATACAGGTCGGGCAGGTCCATGTCCTCGGCCTCGATGTACGACCAGATGTCGAGCTCCGTCCAGTTGGACAGGGGGAACACCCGGATCGACTCGCCCATGTGGACGCGGCCGTTGTACAGGTTCCAGATCTCCGGACGCTGGTTCTTCGGGTCCCACTGCCCGAAGTCGTCGCGGAAGGAGAACACGCGCTCCTTGGCGCGGGCCTTCTCCTCGTCACGGCGGCCGCCACCGAAGGCGGCGTCGAAGCCGTGCTTCTCCAGCGCCTCGAGGAGCACCGGGGTCTGGATCCGGTTGCGCGAGCCGTTGGGCTCCTCCTGGACCAGACCGCGGTCGATGGCCTCGGGCACGGACGCCACGACCAGCTGCACCCCGAGCCGCTCGGACCACCGGTCACGGCAGTCGAGGACGGTCTGGAAGTTCAGCCCGGTGTCCACGTGCAGGATCGGGAACGGGATGCGCGCCGGCGCGAAGGCCTTGGCGGCGATGTGCAGCATGACGATGGAGTCCTTGCCGCCGGAGAACATCAGCACCGGGCGCTGCATCTCTGCGACTACCTCGCGCATGACGTGGATGGCCTCGGCCTCCAGACTGCGCAACTGGCTCAGGACGTGACTCTTCACTCCTCAGGCACCTTCCTTGCTCATCGATGCGACTCTCGACTCGACCCCGACGGAGTCGAGCAGCTCACGAAGCCGCGCGGCGAGTGCCGGGTGACACACGAAAAGATCGGGCAGCCACGGGCTCTCCCGGTTGTACTCGAGCGGCGACCCGTCGAGACGGGTGCACACGAGCCCGCGTGCCTCGGCTACCGCGACCGGTGCCGCCGAGTCCCACTCGTACTGCCCGCCGCCGTGAACGTAAGCGTCCACGGTACCCCCTGCGACAGAGATCACCTTCACCCCGGCGGAACCCATCGGCACGAGCTCGACGTCGGCGCGCTCGGCAAGGGTGGCCACGAACTCCGGCGGACGGCTCCGGCTGGCCGCGATGCGGAGCGGACGCTCCCCGTCCAGCACCGCATCCGGGTCCTGCGGGCCACCCGGCGTCGTGTCCGCCGTGGTCAGGGTCGTCGCGCGGCCCGGGAGCCCCACGGCACCGACCGTCAGACCGGCGCCGCGCTCCCAGAGCGCCACGTGCACGGCGAAGTCGTCGCGCCACCGGCCGTCCGGCCCGTCGGCCCCGGTGTGGCGCTCCGCGAACTCGCGGGTGCCGTCGAGGGGATCGATGATCCACACACGATCTGCACTCGTGCGCGACAGATCGTCCTTCGCTTCCTCGGAGAGGACCGCGTCGCCGGGACGCGCGTCCCCGAGAGCGCGGGCCAGCCATGCCTGCGCCGCGGCGTCGCCGGCGTCCTTGAACGCCTTCGGCTCGAAGGCGCCGCCTGCGGCGTCGACCTCCGCGCGGAGCCCGAGCAACACCTCCGCGGCCCCTTCGGCCAGGGCTTTCGCCAGGGCGGTGTCATCGAGCGATCCCGCAGGAAGGCGAGGTGAGGGCGAGTTCATCAGTCTCCAGCCGGCATCCGGTGGTGCGGTGAGCCCCCCGGAGCCCGAGCGCAGAAGCGACGGGTGAAACCCCGAGGTCGCGCCGAGGCTACCATTCGACCATCGGTCCTGACATGGCAGACTGATGTTCTGAGATCTCCGGCCGGAAAGGTAGGAAACGAATGGATGTCGACCTCCCCCTGATACTGGGTGGTCTTCTGGTCGGCTTCGTCGTCGGCCTGACCGGCATGGGCGGTGGCGCCCTGATGACGCCGATGCTGATCTTCGTCTTCCGCGTCGATCCGCTCACGGCGGTCTCGTCCGACGTCGTCGCCAGCCTGTTCATGAAGCCGGCCGGCGCGTTCGTGCACCTGCGGCGGCGCACCGTGAACCTGCCGCTCGTGGGCTGGCTGTGCCTGGGCTCGGTGCCCGCCGCGTTCTCCGGCGCGCTGCTCATCAAGGTCCTCCCGTTCGGCGAACGGCTCGACGACGTGCTGCAGACCATCCTGGGTGTGGCGCTGCTGCTCGCGTCCTTCGGCCTGGTCGTGCGCGCGGTGCTGCAGATGGTCCGGGGCCGGTCCGCCTTCGGCGAGGGGCCGACCCGCCCCAGCGCGCCCGACCTGGTGATCCGCCCCGTGCCCACCGTGCTGCTCGGCGCCGTCGCCGGCCTCATGGTCGGCCTGACGTCGGTCGGCGCCGGGTCGATCATCATCGTGATCCTGCTGCTGATGTACCCCGCGCTGAAGGCGTCCCAGATCGTCGGCACAGACCTGGTCCAGGCCGTCCCCCTGGTCGCCGCCGCGTCCCTGGGCCACCTGATGTACGGGGACTTCTCCCTGGGGCTGACCGTCTCGCTGCTCATCGGCGCGATCCCCGGCGCCTGGTTCGGCGCCCAGGTCTCCAGCCGCGCGCCGGGCGGGATCATCCGCCGCGCCCTGGCGATCCTGCTGCTCGCGTCCGCGCTCAAGCTGCTCGGCGCGCCGCTCTGGGTCGTCCTCACCGCGGCCGTCGCTGCGCTGGTGGGCGGCAACCTGGTATGGATCTGGGTGCGTCGCCGCTTCGGCAGGGCCGCCCTCGAGCGGAACGAGGCCGAGGAGGCACCGCCCGACCCGGCACCGCCCGCCCCGGACGAGCCCGCCCGCATCGACGAATCGAGCCACCGCACATGACCAGCGCCCCCGCCCGCGTCCTGACCGACGATGAGCTCGACCTCCTCGAGCTCGCCCTCGGCGGGGCGATCCCCGCGTGGCCGTTCCCCGAGGGTCCCGTCACGCTGACGGACACCGAGAACACCCCGCTCGCCGAGGTCGGCGCCGACGGCGCCCTCGCACCCGTCAAGCCGTTCGCGAGGGCGCTCGGGCCGCAGTGGGACGAGCGCCTGCGGGTCCCCGCCCGCGACGTGCGCGCGGACGTCTCGCCGGGGACGACGGCGGTCTGGGTGGCCGAGACGCCGACGGTCGAGGACACCGCGACCGTCGCGCGCGCCGCCACCGCCGGGGCCCTGCTCCTCCTGGTGCCCGCGTCGCGCCGCACCGCGCCGGGCACCGTCGGCGCCGCCGGGCTCACCCGTGCCGCGCTCGCCCTCGCCGAGGCGACCGGACCGGCCGGCACCTCGGCCGGCGCGGTCGGTCCGGACGGCTCCGCCGACACGGGCTCCGGTGCGCCGCGCGTCGTCGTCGTCCCGTATCCGCACGGGGCCGGGGCGCCCGCGCCGTCGGACATCGCGACGGCGTACGGGACCGAGCGGGTGCTCCTGCCCGGCGACGAGCGTTCCGACGCGGCGTGTGCCGCCCTGGCGGCGCTGCCGGGCGCCCACGCCCGCGCGGTCGCCGCCCTCTACCCCGACGCGTCCGCACGCGAGGTGGAACGGGCCGCCGCGGCCGGGCACCGGCGCGGCACGGTCGTGTTCTTCACGGGGCTGTCAGGGTCGGGCAAGTCGACGGTCGCGCGGGCGCTGGCCGCCGAGCTGGACGACGACGGGCTGGGCACCACGCTCCTCGACGGCGACGCCGTGCGTCACCACCTGTCCAAGGGCCTCGGCTTCGACCGCGAGTCACGCGAGACCAACGTGGAACGGATCGGGTACGTGGCCTCGCTCGTGGCGAAGTACGGCGGGATCGCCGTCGCGGCGCCCATCGCGCCGTTCGCCGCGAGCCGGGCGAAGGTCCGCGAGCTGGCCGAGGCGGCGGGCGCACACTTCCTGCTGGTGCACGTCAGCACGCCGCTGGAGGTCTGCGAGGCACGCGACCGCAAGGGTCTGTACGCCAAGGCCCGCGCGGGCGAGATCCCCGACTTCACGGGCATCAGCTCCCCCTACGAGACGCCGGACGACGCGGACCTCACGATCGACACGACCACGGTCCCCGTCCCCGACGCGGTCGCCCAGGTCCGCGCGGCCCTGACCCGCTGACCCGCCCCCCGACCCCACCGCACGCCCCCGCTCCACCACCCCGCAGCGGCCGCCCCACGCCCGGCGACCACACTGTCTTGCGTGGTGGAAGCCTTCCCACCACGCAAGACGGCGTGGTCGACAGCGGCCGAGCGCGACGGTGAGGTCGGCGAGGTGGGGTGCAGGGGTGGGGTCAGGGGGTGGGGCGAGTGCCGTTCAGGGCGAACCGCGCGACCGCCGCCCAGCCGCCCAGCTTGTCGCGGGACCTCACCGCGAAGGCCAGGCGGATCGGGGGCGCCTGCCAGCCGAAGACACGGTTGAACACGACCGCACGGGCGTGGGCGTCCGCTCCGCCCCAGCGGGAGCCCGAGCTCTCGACCGGGTGGATGCCGTAGACGAGCGGGACCGCGTCGCCCGCCAGACCCGCGCGCAGCAGGTCTGCGACGAGGATGTACTCGTCCCCCAGGTACAGCGCCGCGCCGGCGCCGAAGCGCTCGTCGAAGCGCAGGTGGTGCGCGCGCAGCTGGGCGACGTCGACGAGCATCTCGTAGGTGGCGGCCCTCGCGGAGTTGAACAAGGTCAGCGGGGTGACGTCCGCGGCGTAGCGCTTGCGCAGCACGCCGTCGGCGCCCAGACCGCGGCCGAGGGCTATCGCCTTGCCGGTCTCCCGGAGGTGGTCGACGCCGCGCCGCACGCCGTCGAGGTCGACCCGCACGTCGTCGTCGCAGAACAGCAGGTAGCGGCCGCGTGCGTGGTCGATGGAGGCGTTCCGGCTCTTCGCGACCCCCCGCCCCGGCACGCGCACGAGCCGCACGCCGTCGGGCGGCTCGAAGTCCTCGGGCAGGTCGCCCTGGACGCACAGCAGCAGATCGAGGTCCGCGGACCGCTCGGGCCAGACGACGTCGCCGGCGCGGTCCGCCAGCGACGAGTACGCGATCGTGAGCAGCGCGCCCGAGACGCCGTCGTCGTCCGGTACGGGCGCGCGGGACGACGACGACGCCGCCGGTGCAGGCCTTCCGGGCACGGGATCCTCCGGCATCTCAGCCATCATGACGTGGGCCGCCGCGCGCTCAGCGCGCGACCCGCGCGGCCCAGGTGTCGACGGCGGTCCGGACCGCCTCGGACACCTCGTCCAGCTTCTCCGCGCTCACCCGCTCGGTCACGGCCAGCTCCGACAGGTTCACGGCGTTCAGGTCGAGCGGAACGCTGACCGGCTCGAACGTACGGCTCAGGCCGGCGCCCAGCGAGTAGTCGCGGTACTTCACACCGTTGCCGTGCACGGTGCCCTCCATGCCCTCGAACACCACCAGGGCGCACGGGATGCCGTAGGAGTGGCAAGCGATCATCACGTGCATCGCGCTGGTGACGACGGCGTCGTACTCGTTGAGCCGCTCGACGAACACCTTGACGTCCTCGGGAGCGGACATGAGGACCGACAGCTCGTCCCAGTCCTCCGGCACCACCACGGGAAGGTTCGCGTGCGTGAAGTGCCGCACCAGGGCGACGCGGCCGTTGGTCCCGCCTCGCGTGACCGGGTAGATGCGCGACAGCAGCAGGCCCGGGTCGCCGAACGACGTCACCTCAGGACCGCCCGACTCCTTGACCCGCTCGGCGGTGATCGGCCCACGCAGGGAGACGTAGGTGGCCTTCGGCTCCAGCGAGATGTCGTCGCTCGAGATGCCCGTGCCGACCACGATCGACCTCGGCTTCACGAACCGGCCGATCGACCCGACCGACAGGAGGTGCGGACGGCTCACCGGCGCCGCCGGCTCGAGGAAGCGCAGCGGACGACCGCTGACGTGCGCGAGCACGAGCGGCGACAGCCAGTCGCCGAAGTTGCCCGGGTAGGGGCGCGGCCACCAGGCCAGCGGGATCGGCGCACCCTCGCCCGTCGTCCGGAAGTGCACGAACGTGTCGGCGGCACGCTTGGCGTCCCGCTCGGCGTCGTCGACCGGGCCCATCTGCTCCAGGCGCGACCAAAGCTGCGCGACCGTGTCCGGGCGGCCGGCCTGGCCCTCGCGGACCAGGCGGTTCGCGATACGGATACGGCGGCCGGAGCCGCTGAAGCCCTCCTTGAGACCGTGCGTGAGCACGTGCGTGACGCCCGTCCGGTCCGCGACGAGGCGCAGCGAGTTGCGCGCGTCGCCCGGGAGCTTGCGCTCGACCTTCTTCAGGACGTCGAGCACGCGGCGGCGCATCGGCACCCCGGCCGACGCCGAGCCGCCGGGCAGGCCCGCGCGGCCGTGCTGCACGACCTTGCCCTTGAACTCCTCCACGTTCCCGCTGGAACCGAACGAGAAGAACGGCGTCACGTCCGTGATCTCGGGCTTCGCCTTCGAGAACACCGCGACGGACGGGATGATCTGGAACGACAGCGACTCGGCGTTCTTGCGCCAGGACTCCTCGAAGAAGTAGTCGTCGGTCGCCTTGATGTCCGCGCCCGCGGCCTCGGCCGCGGCGGCGTCGGTCACGAAACGGCGCGCGGCCGGGGACGTGTTGACGCCCCAGAAGGCCGGTTCCCAGAACCGCGTGCGGTTCGCGTACCCGATCGACAGCGGCGAGGAGAACCCGCGCTGGAAGCCGATGATGTCGGCGGAGAAGTCCGCGATCAGTGACGGGAACGCGGACAGCGAGCAGTCCACGTCGATCCAGTAGACCTTCTTGTCCGGGTGCTTCGCGCACACCTCGGCCAGGAACGGCACCTTCCTGCGCGTCACGTCCGCCCAGTCGAGGCCTTCGGGGATCTCGATCTCGCGCAGCTCGTGCGCGACGCCCAGGCGGTCCAGCGCGGCGCGGAGCCGCTCGCCGTGCCCTCGGTAGTAGTCGTCCGCCGTGTAGAACGAGCAGACGATCACGTCGTTGCGGGGCTCCGTTGACACAGGACCAGTCTCCGTCTCGGCCTCGACCGCGATCTCCTGGTCCGGCGTGCTGATTTCAGTCGTCGTCATACAACTTTCCGTGGACTCGCCGCGGGTGTGCGGAAATTCGATGGGCGCCTCGGCGTCAGCCGTCGCCCATGAGGGTAACGGAGAACTCGGGTGGAACCCCGCGACCCCGCCGAGACGGCGCCTCGCACGGGGCAGGTGCCGCCGCGGCGGTGCTCCGTGCCGAAGCAGCACGCGCGCGGTGTGCGGCGGCGCCTCGGCGGGGTACTCGGTCAGGGATGCTGCTCCGGGCCGCGGAGGAAGCCGGTGCCCCAGGACATGTGCATCGCCGCCAGGACTCCCGGGAGGAGGACCCGCGCCCGGGCGGGCAGCGCGCGGCCCGCGCCGAGCGAGCCCGCCGCCACACCGAGCACGTAGCCGCCCGGGACCGCCAGGCCCCACAGGAGCCAGGGAGTGGTGAACGCGCCGACGACGCCTGCGGCGACCCCGGCCGCGATGCCGCAGACCGCGGCGGGCGGCGCCAGGTAGCGCACGCTCGCCGTGTCCGGGTACTGCCGCATCACGTGGTTGCGCCACCGGCCCGACCGGAAGAACTGCGTCGCGAGCTGCTTCCACGAGCCCCGGGGCCGGTAGCCCACGCGGAGCGTGGGGTCGAACCAGACGGTGTGCCCGGCGTGACGCAGCCGGTAGTTCAGCTCCCAGTCCTGGGCGCGCAGGAACTCCTCGTCGTACAGGCCGACGTCCTCGAGGGCGTCCCGGCGGAACGCTCCGAGGTAGACCGAGTCGGCAGGACCCGCCTCGCCGCCCGTGTGGAACGGCGCCGAGCCGATGCCGAGCGGCGAGCTCATCGCCGTCGCGACCGCCTTCTCGAACGAGGTGCGCCCCTCCGGGACCATGATCCCACCGACGTTCGCCGCACCGCTGGAGCGCAGGACGCCAGCGACGCGGGACACGTAGTCGGACGCGATGTGGCTGTGCCCGTCCACGCGCACGAGCAGGTCGTGCCGCGCGGCCCGGATCGCCGCGTTGAGGCCCGCGGGCGTCCAGCCCGCGGGGTTCTCGACGACGGTCAGCCGCGGCTCCTGGGCGCTGAGCTTCTCGGCGATCTCGGCCGTGCGGTCGCTGCTCGGCCCGACGGCGAGCACCACCTCGAACGGCCCGGCGTAGTCCTGGTCGAGGATCCGTTCGACCGCCTCGGCCAGGTCTCGTTCCTCGTTGCGGACCGTGAGGAAGACGGAGACGCCGGGCAGGGTCCCGGAGGCGTCGGGCGCTTCAGGCATGCGGGACATGCTAGCCCTGACCGGGCTGGTCACGGGGGTCCGGCACCTTGACGATCGGGATCGCCTCGGTCTCCGGCGCCGCCTCGGTCCCGGGCGCCGGCTCCGCGGCCCGGGGCCGGCGCTGCCCGACCCAGGACCGCCGGGACCGGCGGGCCTCCGGGTCCGAGGACCACGACGTACCGTCCGACGCGTCGGACCCCCGCCCGGAGAACCTCGACTCCACGGGCCGCGGCTCCGCGGGCCAGCGCGGCACCCGTGGCACGGCAGGCTCCACGACCGGACGCGTCTCCGGGGCCGCCAGCGGGTCGGTCTCGCCCCCGCCACCGCCCGCCGAGTGGTCCGGCCGCGCGTCGTCCCAGGTGAGCCTGCGCAGCGTGCCGGTCGAGGGGCGTGTGTCGTCCTGCGTCACCCGGCGCAGCGCGCCGGTGGCCGGGCGGGAGCCGTCCTGGACGACGCGGCGCAGGGACCCGGTGGCGGGACGCGCCTCGTCCGGGGTGACCCTGCCCGGCGCGCCCGCCGCGGGCCGCACGTCGTCCTGAGCGACCCGGCGCAACGACCCGGTCGCCGGGCGTGCGTCGTCCCGGGCGACCTGGCGGAGCGACCCGGTCGCGGGACGCAGGTCCTGCTGGGTCACCTTCCGCAGCGCGCCGGTGGCGGGCCGGCCGGGCTCGGCGGGACGTGCGTACTGCTTGTGCTGCCCGGCGACCCGTGCGGGGCTCTTGCCCTGGCCCGCCTTCGGCTTGCCCTTGCCGGCGCCCCGGCCCTTCCCGTTGCCCTTGCCCCTGCCGCCGGGACCGATCTTGCCGCCGGCCTTCGCCTTGCCGTTCTTGTCCTTGATGAACTTCTGGTACTCGTCACACACGGTGTCGACGTCGCCGTCCATGCGGACCTGACCCTGGTCGAGCCAGATGACGCGCGTGCACATGGCGCGCACCGACGCGATCGAGTGGCTCACGAGGAAGACCGTGCCGGCCTCCTCGCGGATCTTCTCGATGCGCTCCTTGCTCTTCTTGCGGAAGGCCGCGTCGCCGGTGGCCAGCGCCTCGTCCACCATGAGGATGTCCGGCGTGACGATCGTGGAGATCGCGAAGCGCAGGCGTGCTCCCATGCCGGACGAGTACGCGCTCATCGGCAGGTAGACGAAGTCGCCGAGGTCGGCGAAGTCGACGATCTCCGGGACCTTCGCCCGGGCCTCGTCCTCGGACATGCCCAGCGCGAGCCCGCCGATGGTGATGTTCCGCTCGCCCGAGAGGTCCTTCAGCAGGGCGGCGTTCACACCGAGCAGAGACGGCTCGCCGGACAGGTACACCCGGCCCCGGGTGGGCGGGTGCAGCCCTGCGACGGCACGCAGCAGCGTCGACTTGCCCGACCCGTTCGTGCCGACGATGCCGATCGCCTCGCCGTGCCGCGCCACGAAGGACACCCCGCGCACGGCACGCACCTCGGTGATCGCACCGACCTGCTGGCGAGCACGGCCCACCAGCCGGTTGAACAGCGACCGGTTGGTGCCGGAGACCGGCTTGCCGCCGTACACCCGGTACGTGACGTGGACGCCGTCCACGATGACCGACGGCGCCCCGAGCTCGGTGCGCACCGCCCGGTCCGGAAGGTCCTCGGGGTCGATCTCGAAGTCGATCTCCTCGGGCTGAGAGGTCATTCTCGACACGTTCTCAGTCACGCCCGTACCTCTCCTCTGCCGCCCAGAAGTAGACGAAGCCACCCAGCAGGATGAACAGTGCCCAGCCGCCGGCCCAGGCCCACAGCCACGGGTCGTACGGGATCGTCTTGTCGTCCATCATGATCATCCGGAAGAGCTCCAGGAAGATCGCGACGGGCTGGTGCTCCAGCATCGCCCGCACGGCCGTCTGGAACTGGTCGTCCCCGTTCACGAACCGCGTGATCGGGAACAGCACGCCGGACCCGTACATGAGCAGGCGCGTGATGAACGGCAGCACCTGCAGCAGGTCGGGCTTGCCGTAGCCGTACCGCGCCATGAAGAGGCTGATCCCGGTGTTCAGGATGGTCACGAGTGCCACCGCGGGAACGATCTCCAGCCAGTGCCAGTTCGGCACGATCACCTTCAGGTCCTGGCCCGGCAGGTACCCCAGGTACCCGGAAGCCAGCGTGAAGAGGCACATGACCCCGACCGTCGGGACGAACAGCGTGAGGCTGGTGATCACGTTGGCGAGCGGCAGCGCGGCACGCGGGAACCGCAGGGACCGCACGAGCTGCATGTTGCCGTCGATGGCCTTGGCGCCGCTGCTGATCGCGTTGTCGATCAGGCGGAACACGAAGACGCCGATCACGATGAACGCGACGACGTTCTCCAGACCCCGGCTGGCGTTCAGGATGAACCCGAAGATCAGCGTGTAGATGATCGCGTTCAGCGTCGGGTTCAGCGTCGCCCAGATCTGTCCCAGGTAGGACCCCTGGTGTTTCGCGTACGCCTTCGACGTGGCAAAGATCCGGATGAAGTCGCGGCGTGCCCAGAGCTGTTTGACGTACGTCCCGAGGCCCGGGCGTACCCCGGCCTCCTCGAGGCCGTACTGCTCGGCGAGCGCCCTCGCCTCTGCCGACGACAGCGGCTCGGATGCCGTCGGTCGGCTGTTCTCGGTGACGGTCACGGACTCCTCGTTCTCCTTCGCGCCGGAAGATCCGGGCGCCCAGGGGTCTTGATCGGTGCCTCAGTCTAACGACGCACGAGGCCGAATTCGGTCAGCAGAACAACGATCGGGCAGCTCAGTCGGTGCCCTCGACGGCGACCGGGACTCCCCCGGCGCCGGCCGGGAGCCCGGCGGCCGCGGCCCGCTCCGCGAGCCGCACCTCGGCCGCCTGCCAGTGCTCCTGGCAGGTGGAGTACTCCGCGGCCCACGGCTTGCGGTGCCCGGCCCAGTGGATGAGCTTCGGGTCGCGCACGTCCTCCTGCGCCGGGAAGGCGTTCCACTCCGGGCCCATCACCACGCGGGTGTTGCCCGCGTAGACGTTCAGGAGCTGCTGGTCGTTGAGCCCGTAGGTGCCCGCCCACGGCAAGTAGTTCTCGGCGAACCCGTCGGCGCGCATCCGGTCCAGGTTGAGCACCATGATCCCGGCGTTGAACGCGACGTAGTCGTACGTCTGATGGGCGGACATCCGGCGCAGGAACTCGTTCGCGACCTCGGCCCCGCCCGGCATCTTCTTCGTGGTGATCCACGTGTTGCGGAACCCGGAGAGGAAGTACCGGCCGGCGGCGTCGCGCGCGGCGAGCGGTGCGTCGCCCAGCTCGGTGTCGTAGAGCTCGGCGATGTCCGTCAGCAGGACGGCGTCGATGTCGTGGTAGACCACCTTGTCGAGGTCCGGCAGCAGGTACGGCAGCAGCAGCCGGTCCATCGTGGCCACGGTGATGTGGGAGAGCATCCCCGAGATCGCCCCGTACTCGATGCCGTCGCACGGCAGCCAGTGGATCTCCAGCTCCGGGAACAGCGCGTTGAACGTGTCGATGTCCGCCTGCGAGTGGTCGCGGCACTGCACGTACAGCACGGTGGGCCGCTCCGCGTGGTCCGCGAGCGCCGTCGCGACCACCTTGGCCTGCTCCTTGAGGTTGCCGTCCATGGCGATGGACACGTGCACGGCCTCGCCGGTGCGCTCCACCAGCGCGGGGCGTACCTGCTCGCGGGACCGCACGCGGGCGACGACGGCGTCCAGCTCGAACGGCAGCGGGTCGTTCGCGCCGGGTGCTTCGAGCCGACGCCGGGCCGCGGCGACCTCCGGCGCGCACGCCTCGGCCCACGCCGCGTAGACCTCCTCGGCCGGCTTCCCGGCGAGGATCTCGGTGAACGCGACGTCCAGGAGACGGGTGATGCGCTCCTGCATCGCCTTGCGGTCCTCCTCGGTCGCGTCGAGCAGGCCGTTGAACCGGATGTCGGCGGCGCGCTTGGGCCGGAACTCGACGTCGGCCCCGATCGCCCAGGTGGGCAGGTAGCAGTGGAGGCGGGAGGTGACGATGTGGGAGTAGTCCGTCTGGTAGGACTCCAGGAGCCGGACGGCCTCGTCGATGTTCGCCGCCAGGGTCCGGTCGCGGACGGCGTCGTACTCCTGCTTGATGGTGGCCGCGCCGGGCGGGGCGGGCGTGTCGACGTAGACGGGGCGCCGGCCCGGCGTGAGCGGCCGGGGGGAGGACTGTTTGCCCGCACCCGTCCCGCGACGCTCGAACAGCCCGTTCACGGTGGTGGTCAGGCAGCCGGAGAAGAACGCGGGGACGCCTGCGGCGAGCAGCAGGTAGACCGTGTTCCAGTCACGGCAGCCGACGGGACCGTGCGCCCTGAGGTACTCGACGGCCTCGGGCGTGAGCATCTCCAGCCGGTTGACGTGGAACGAGACGAAGATCGGCTTGAGGTTCGGGTGGAACGGGAAGTCCGGGACCAGGCCGAACGCCGAGTTCATGTACCAGCCGAACCCGAGGGTCCACGTGTTCTCGGGGATCGCGTCGGTGGCCGACGCGTCCCGGTTCATCTCGACCAGGTGCACGGCGCGCTCCGGGCCGCCGTCGACCCGGTGCTCCGCGGGCACGCGGGCGGCCAGCCGGCCGAAGCTGTCGGCCAGGTCCGCCTGCCCGGTGAAGGTCAGGCCGGTCCGCCGCACGAGGTGCGACGACGCCGCGATGGTCTGCACGTAGTCGCCGATGTTCTGCGTGGTCATCTTCCGGTCGGGCGTGCGGTAGCCCATGACGGCGAACGGCACGGCGTCGCCGGCCACCGGCAGCGGCTCGACGGGGGCGGTCTCGCGCCGCACCCATTCGCCCAGCCAGTCCAGGCGCTCGGCGGCCGCGGAGCCCTCCGGCGCCTCGGCGACGAGCCGCTCGAACAGGCGCGCGGCCGTCTTGCCGCGGTGCGTCGCGAGCGTCGCCTCCAGCACACCGAGCGCGCCGGGGACGTCCAGCCCGGGCTGTGCGAGGACGACGTCGGCCAGCGCGTCCAGCGCCGCCGGGTCCTTGCGGGCGGCGACGCGCGCGTACTCCCGCGCGGCCCACTTCGCGGCGGTCTCCAGCGGGACCTCGCCGAACCGGGTCCAGGCCAGGTTGTCGAAGCTGTAGTACTCCGCGGCCACCGCCTCGCCGAGCGTTCCGGCGACGCGCGTCGCGTCGTCCCGCAGGAGGGACTGGTTCATGCTGCGCATCGAGACGTCGTCCCGGGCCGCGATGAGCCCGCGCACACCCTCGACCACGGCGGCCTCCAGCGGCAGGCCGCGCTCCAGGGCGCGCGCCATGTCGGCCTTGGCGACGGTGGCCCGCGCCCGGCGCCGGTTCTCCATCTCCTCCGCACGCGTCAGCGTGAGCGGCGGCACGGCGCCGACCTTGCGCCCGGCGTGCAGGTTCGTCTCCCCGCCGAGGATCTCGACGATCCGGTCGTAGGCGAGCACGTACCGGCGCAGCCGCCTGATCTTCTCCGCGGGGCCCGTCCCGGAGAGGCGGGACAACGCGGGGCGTGCGACGGACGCCGCCGCCCGGCGCATTCGTTGCGAGAGGGAGCTCATGCTCGTCTTTCCGTGTGGAGGGAATGCGGGTGAAATGGTACCGGCGCTCGGCTCACCCGGTGAGCACCAGCCGCCGGGCCCGGACCAGCGCGCGCCCGGCCAGCCGGCCCGCGCGGCGCCCCGTGCGCTCCGCGGCCGCCAGCGCCCGGTCGCCCGCCGTCGGGACCAGCACCCGGCGCAGCGCCTCGCGCGCCGGGTGCCAGTCCCCGGCGGCCGCACGGGTGAACACCTTGCGACGCGAGCGGGGCAGCGACGCGAGCGTGGCAGGGCTGAGCCGGTCCAGGATCTCGGCGAGCGGCTCCGCCAGGCGGGCCCGCAGCTCGGGCTCCCGGCCGGCGAGCTCCGCGTCGTCGAGGACGATGCGCACAGCGTTCCACAGGTAGGAACGCAGCAGCATCCCCGAGTACACGGTACGCGCCCGTTCACCGGCCCCGGTCAGCAGCGGGGCGCACAGCCGCTCCTGCTCGAGGTAGACGAGCTGGGCCTCGGCGGTGGCGCCGAACGTCGTCATGGAGCCGTTGCCGAACCGCTGCCGGTAGCGGTACACGACGTCGGGCACGAGGTCGGCGCGGGCCGCGACGGTCGCCCGGGCCATCGCGACGATGTCGTTCGACCGGCGCGAGTCCTCGAAGCTGATGTCGTGCGCGTCCCAGAAGGACCGTCGGAACACCCGGTTCCAGCAGGCGCGGTTGCGGAGCATGGCCGGCTCGTCGGCGACGGTGACGCCCGTGCGGGCCTCGGTGACGTGCCGCGTCTGCGGCTCGGCGGTGCTCGCCGCACCGGCCGCGCCGTCGGCGCCCTCGTCGGAGAACCGCACGAAGTTGCCGACCGCCATGTCGGAACCGCTCGTGCGCAACGCACCGAGCAGGGCCGCGTACGAGCCCGGCGGGACGACGTCGTCCCCGTCCGCGAACGCGAGGTACGCGCCGCGCGCGAGCGCGGCGCCCTGGTTCCGGGCGGGGCCGCCACCGGCCTGGCCGGCCGCGACGAGCCGCACGCGCGGGTCGCCGATCGCCTCGACGACCTCCGGCGTCCCGTCCGCCGAACCGTCGTCGACGACGACGACCTCCAGCTCCGCACCTTCCTGGGCCAGGATGCTGCGCACGCACTCCTCGACCCACCCGGCGACGTCGTGCACCGGGACGACCACGCTGAGCTCCGGCACGCTCGGCTCCGGCGACGCCGCGTTCACGCGGCCGCTCCGCTGCCGCGACCCAGCATCCGGCGGGACCGCCGGACGACCTGGCGCGCGATCCGCCGCGCCACGGACGGTCCCGGCGGGGCCGGCCTGCGCAGGTGCTCACGTACGCGGTCGGGGCCGCGACGCACGGGGGCGGTCGCCACGAGCCGCTCGCGCGGCGTGAGCCGCCCCCGGGGCAGGCCGGCCGCGACGGCCTCCTGCACGGCCGCGACGGCCGCCATCAGCTCGTCGTCCGGGACCGGGTCCACGTCCTGCGGTGCGAGGCCGGCGAGGTACGCCACGCGGACGACCCGCGCCACCGCCCCGCCCACGCCGTAGCGGGACGCCGCGAAGCACGCCCGCACGAAGCCGCCCACGGTGTCACTGCCGGTGAGCGCGGCACGTACGGTGGCGCCGTCGGCCCGGCAGATCGCCGCGCGGCGCCAGTCCCCCTGGGCGACCAGCCCGAGGACGAGCCGCTTCTCCTCGCTGAGGGGCCGCGACGCAGCGCCGGGAGCGGCCTGCACGAGCCGCGCCATCGCCGTACGGGCGCGGTCGAGACGTCCGTCGGCGAGCGCCGCCGGGCCGAGGAGCGCGACGACCCGTTCCCAGGCCGCGGACTCCAGGGTGCCCGTGAACCACGGTTCCGAGTACCGCGGGTCGGCGCCGAGCTGATGGACCAGCCGCGCGTGGCAGGCCAGCTCGTGCTCCGCGTACTCCTCGAGCTCGTCCGGGCGGAGCGTCCCGGGCTCGGGGCCGACCGGCTCGCGGCGCACGTGGACGGGAACGGTCACCACGTCGGTCTCGAAAGCGCAGTACGCCTCGGTCGTCGCACAACGGCCGGTGGCGCCGAAGGCGAGCCCGGCCTCGCGCCATGCCGCCCGGCGGAACACGCGGTGCCACGGCATCCGGTCACGCAGGAGCTCCGGCAGGTCGG
Source organism: Myceligenerans cantabricum (assembly GCF_054777735.1). Classification (NCBI taxonomy): domain Bacteria; kingdom Bacillati; phylum Actinomycetota; class Actinomycetes; order Micrococcales; family Promicromonosporaceae; genus Myceligenerans; species Myceligenerans cantabricum. Next base: position 61,761 of record NZ_BAAHAJ010000002.1, on the reverse strand, counting down.
TGACCTTGATCCGGTCCCGCTGACGCTCGTAGGCACCCGACTCCTCGTCGCGCGTGGTCAGCCGCTGCGGGGAGAACCGGACGTAGTTGCCCACGACCAGGGACGATCCGGAGCGTTCCGCCTGGTCGACCAGCGCCGCGTAGCCGTGCTCGGGGACGATGCCGGCGGCGTCGGCGAAGGCGAGGTACGTGCCCCGCGCCTCGTCCGCCCCGCGGTCCCGGGCGGGCCCGGCGCCGGGCGCGCTGCCGCGCACGATCCGCAGCCGCGGGTCCTCGTGACCCGAGACGACGTCCATCGCGGCGTCCGTCGCGCCGGCGTCCACCACGAGCAGCTCGAGGTCTCGCAGCGACTGGTGCAGGACGGACCAGACCGCCTCGGCCACCCGGTCCTCGTCGTCGCCCACCGCCATGACGACCGAGAGCAACGGTGCCCGAGCCGGCTCGTCGCCGGTCGCGTCATCGACTCGCGGTACCGGCGGGGAGGCACTTGATCGCACTGAACTCTCCGTAAACTGTGGCGGGTCATATTCAAGCACAGGAGACCCGAGGTACCGATGCCCGACACCGAGCCCGTGCCACGCCCCGCGCCGACTCGCCCCCGCATCTTCACGTACCCCTACTGGACGTCCAACCCGTACATGCAGATGCTGCACCTGGAGGTGCGGGCGCGCGGACACCTCCTCGAGGGCACCTCGGTGGTGGGCAAGGCCGTGGCGGAGATGAACGACCCCGGCGCACGGGGGCTGGTCCATCTGCAGTGGCCCAGCGACATCACCGAGCAGGCCACGAGCCCGCAGGACGCGGCGGACCGGGTCTCCCGGTTCCTGGCCGCGGTCCGGACCGCGCAGGCGGGAGGCCGCAAGGTGCTGTGGACGGTGCACAACGTGCTCCCCCACGACGCCGGATACCCCGCGGCGGCGATCGACCTGCACCGTGGCCTCGCGGAGCTGGCCGACGCCGTCCACGTCCTCAGCCCGGGGACCGCCGAGGCCGTCGCCGACGACTACGTCATCCCGGCCGGGAAGATCGTGGTGCTCCCTCACTCGAGCTACCACGGTGTCTACGGTCGCCGTGCGGACCGCGCCGCCGCCCGGACGCACCTCGGCGGCCGGCCCGGCGCGACCGGCGTGCTGTTCTTCGGGCAGATGCGACCGTACAAGGGGCTGGACCAGCTCTTCGAGGCCGCACGCCGCGCCGTCGCGGAGGACGCCGACGTCGAGCTGCTCCTCGCGGGTAAGCCCGCACCGGGCCTGCACGAGGCGATCGCCGCGCTCGCGGCCGACGGGGTACCCGTGACGAGCGCCCTGCGGTTCATCGCCGACGAGGAGGTCGCCACCTGGTTCTCGGCGACCGACGTCGCGGTCCTGCCGTACCGGAAGATCCTCAACTCCGGGACCATGCACCTGGCCGCGACCTACGGTGTCCCCACCGTCCTGCCTGACGAGCCTCATCTCCGCACGGCGTACGGCGACGAACCCTGGGTACGGTTCTTCGACCCGGGCGACCCGACGGCCTCGATCAGCGACCTGATCACCGGCGACTGGCACCGGGACCCTGTCGTCCACGCCGCCGCCCTGGCCTTCGCGCGGCACCGCACGCCGACCCGGATGGCCCGGGACTACGCCCGCCTCGTGGCACGCCTCGGCGCGGGATCGTAGTGCACAATGGGTGCCGTCATCCACGGCCACAGATCAGATAGAGACGGACCTGGTGAACGCAATCCTCGACAGCCATCCCCTGCCGGCCGAGCCTGCAGGCGCCGCAGCGGACGACAGCCTCGGAATCTCCGTACGGGACGTCTCCGGTGTCGACGTCCACCAATGGAATCCCGTGCGTCACGACGCTGCGGGAGGGCGGCGCCTCGTCGACAACTTCGGTGACCTGCTCGCTCCGATGCTCGTCGAACGGATGCTGTGGCGTCATCAGCCCCGCGACGCTTCGGACCGGTCGTCGCGCCGCCGTCTCTTCGTCTCCGGATCCGTCCTGCACCATGCGCAGGCCTCCGACGTCGTCTGGGGCGCGGGGTTCGACGGCAAGGTCCTGCTGGACCGCTACCCCTCGGCCTTCCCCGCGATCGACGTCCGCGCGGTGCGTGGCCCGTGGACCGCGCGGCTGCTGACCGGCCTGGGCATCGACGTGCCCGCCGTGTTCGGCGACCCCGCGCTGCTGCTGCCGCGCCTCCTGCCCGAGCTCGGCGCGTGGGCCCACAGCCCCGTGACGGACACCCTCGTCGTCCCGAACGCCCACGACCTGGACGACCACCGCGACTCGGAGCACACGGTGCTCGACCCCCGCCGTCCCGTGCACACCGTCCTGCGTGCGATCGCGCGCAGCCGGTTCGTCGTGGGGTCGTCCCTGCACGCGGTGATCCTCGCCGACGCGCTCGGCATCCCCGCCCGCTTCGTCGCGTCGCCCACCGAGCCCGCCTTCAAGTACCGCGACTACCTGGCGGGCACCGGGCGCCCGGCGACGCGGATCGCCCGGGACGTGAGCGAGGCGCACCACCTCGGCGGCCACGAGCCGGCAGACGCCGACCTGGACGCGCTTGAGGACGCCTTTCCCTGGGACCTCTGGGGGATCCCGCGGGTCGACCGTGCAGACAGCACGTCCTACGTGCTGGACGACGTGCAGGACGCCTGGCGCGACCGGGTCGTCGCCGGGGACGGGTCCACCGCCCGGACCGCCTTCCTCGAGCAGGACCTGCCGCGGCTGCGCACCGCCGTCACCGCCCACAGCCCGGAGGGCGAGACGCTCGTGGCCTCCGCCGCCGATCTCCTCACGCACGTCATCCCGGACGTCCTCGACGAGCCGCTCGACTCCGCCACCCGGCACCTGATCAACACCATCCTGCGGCGGGACGCCGGTCTCGTCGCCACCGCCGCCCACCTCGAGGAGGCAGCGGCGCTCGCCGCGCTGCACGCCACCCGCCCGGCCGGCCGGTACACGCTGCTGTCCCTGACGCTCCGGCTGCCCGGCACGGTCGGCGACACCGACGTCGCCCTCGTGCTCACGGGGACCGGGAGCGGACGGACCGTGACGCGGCCGGTCAGGCTGTTCGGCCAGGCCCGGAAGCAGTGGCACGTGACGACCGACGTCCTGGTACCGCTGTCGGAGCTCGGCGAGGACTCCTGGACCGTGGAGGTCCACATCGGTGACCTGCGGCTGCCGGTCCGCCATGCCCGGGCCGGCGAGCTCGCGCTGTCTGCCCCGGCCACCGGCCGGGAACCCCGCCTGGGAGAGCCGGTCGTCGTGGCATCCGACGGCACGGTCCGGCACGAGGAGGACGACGCCGCATGACCCGCACCATCCTGTCCTTCCCGCACTGGAAGGCGAATCCCTACCTGACGATGCTGTATCTCGCCGCCGAGGCGGACGGCTGGAAGATCGCCGGGGTCACGTCCCTCGACGAGCTCCGCGAGGGTGTCGACGAGCTCGCGCCGGGCGACGTCGTCCACGTGCACTGGACCTCTCCGGTCACGGCGGGCGCCGAGGACGGCCCGAGCGCCAGGGAACGGCTCGACGAGTTCCGGGCGATCCTCGACACCGTCGTCCGCCGCGGGGCCCGGCTCCTGTGGACCGTGCACAACGAGATCGCGCACGACGCGGACTTCCTCGAGGTCGAGCAGGCCATCGGCGACGCCCTCGCCGACCGGGCCACGCGGATCATCCAGCTCCACGACCGCACCGCCGAGGCGGTCGCGACGTCGTACACGCTCCCGGCGCACAAGCTCTTCACCCTCCGGCACTCGAGCTACCTGGGCGTCTACCCGGACGCCTGGACCCGCGCCGAGGCCCGGACGGCCCTCGGTGTCCCGCAGGGGGCGCCGACCGTCGGCTTCGTCGGACAGATGCGTCCCTACAAGGGACTCGACGTGCTGCTCAAGGCCGCGGACCTGGCTGCCGCCGAGCTGCCCGGACTCGTCCTCCTCCTGGCTGGCGGCACGTCGGAGCGCAGCCTCGCGGTGATCGAGAAGTCCCTCCCGCGGCACGTGGACGTCGTCCGGCAGCACACGTTCGTCCCCGACGAGGAGCTCGGCCTCTGGCTGCGCGCCTCCGACGCGGTCGTCCTCCCGTACCACCGGGTCCTGAACTCCGGCAGCGCGCTGCTGGCCGCGAGCTTCGGGCGTTCCGTGATCATGCCGGACGACACACCGCTGGCCGAGGTCTACTCGGACCAGCCCTGGCTCCGGACGTTCGCCACCGAGGGGGACCGCACGGAGGCGCTCGCCCAGGCCATCGTCCGGACGGTCCGGTCCGGAAGCTGGGCCTCGGCCACGGCGAACACCTTCGCCCGTTCCTACACGCCCTACGACATGTCGCGCGACTACCTCCGCCTCGTCGACGGGCTCCCCATCGGCCAGGAGGCAGCATGACCGCGACCACCACCGGTGCCCCGGCGCTCTCCGTCGTCGTCCCGGCCTACAACGTCGGCACATGGGTGCGCGAGTGCCTGTCCTCGATCGTCGACGACCAGGACTGCGATCTCGAGGTCATCGTCGTCGACGATGGTTCGAGCGACGACACCTGGGAGGTCGTCTCGGAGTTCGCCACGAGGCACGCGTTCGTCCGCGCCGTCCGCTCTCCCGGCGTCGGCGGGGCTCAGGCGCGCAACTACGGCGCCGAGCTGGCCCGCGGGGAGTACCTCGCCTTCGCCGACGCCGACGACCTCGTCCCGCGGGGCGCGTACCCCCGCATGCTGGACGAGGCACACGCCGCGAACGCCGACCTCGTGGCGGGCAGCTTCCTGAAGTTCTTCACGACCCGCACCTGGTGTCCGACGTGGCGCTGGCCGGCCTTCCACGCGCCGCGTTCCGGCGTGGCCCTCGCCGAGCAGCCGTCGCTCATCAACAACCGTGCGTGCTGGAACCGCATCTTCCGCCGGGAGTTCTGGTTCGGCGAGGGGATCTACTTCCCGACCGTGCCCCGCTCCAACGACATCGTTCCCATGACCAAGGCGCTCGTCGCCGCCAAGCGCATCTCCGTCGTCCCCGACACCGTGTACCTCTACCGTGACCGGCCCGGCGGGACCTCGATGAGCTCTCAGGCGGCCGGCCTGGACAGCGTCATCAGCTACCTCTCGCAGGAGATCGAGTGCCGTGAGCTGGTGTCCTCGGTCGGCGACCGCGCTCTGGACCTCGAGTACGCCCGGCTGTTCGCGCTGGCGGACGGCTGGGTCCACGTGGTCAAGTTCCTCGCCGGGCTCGACACCGCGACCGCCGACAGCACCGATCTCGAGACGGCACGCGTGCTCCTGACCACCCAGGTCGAGGCCTTCCCCGACGCGGTGATCGGGGAGCTCAGCACCGTGCAGCGCTGGACCTACGGCCTCGCCGTCTCCGGCCAGTGGCACGCGGCGACTGCGCTCGCGACCTGGGCAGGGGACCTGGACCAGCTCGACCCGATCTGGCTGTTCCGTGCCGACCTGACCGCCATGAGCAGGCTCTCCCTGTCCGACGTCGAGCTGCGCAAGGCGGTGAACGAGGAGATGTTCGCCCCGATCCTGGCCGGCCGACGCCGGCTGGAGCGGGAGAGCGCCCCGGTCCTCGCCCGGCATGCCGACACCTTCCGCCGGCTCTTCCCCGCGGAGTCCCGGCACTGGAGCTCCGAACCCGCCCAGCGCCTCACGCTCGCCGTGAAGTCCGGCGACGTCGAGACGATCGAGACCGAGATCCGCAAGCCCTTGCTCCGGTTCCAGGATCCGGAGCTGACGGTGCGCGGGAGCCGGGTCGTCCTGACCACGCGCACCTCCCGGCCCGAGCTCGGGCCGCCCGCCGCCACCTTCGTCCGAGGCAAGAAGCGCCACGCGTTCGAGACCGCCTCGTTCGACGCCGAGACGGGTGAGCTCGTCGCCACGACGGGCCTCCACGCACTCACCTCCGGCCCGGTCTCGCTCCGGATGCGCCTGGAGGACTCCCTCGGGACGCTGGAAGCCAACGTGCCTCCGCTGCTCTCCGAAGGTCCCGTCACCCGACGAGTGCTGCGCGTCCTCGACAACGGGCAGGTGGACGTCCGGCACGGGGCACGCCGGATGATCCGGGCCGCACGCGGCGCAGGCCGGCAGGTGCTGCGACGTTCATGAGGACCGACCGCCGCACCTTCCTGGTCTTCCCGCGCTGGGTGGCCAACCCGTATCTGACCATGCTCTACCTCGCGACCGAGGCCGACGGCTGGGACCTGCGCGGGACGACGTCGCTCGACGGCTTCGTGCACCACGCGGAGAACCTGCTGCCCGGCGACGTCGCCCACGTGCACTGGACGAGCCCCGTCCTCGCCGGGTGCGAGACGGACGCCGAGGCCGGAGAGCACGCCGCGCGCTTCCGAGCCACGCTGGCCGCCCTGCGATCCCGGGGCGTCCACGTCCTGTGGACGGTGCACAACGAGCTGGCTCATGACGCCCGGTTCCCGGACCTCGAGAAGCAGATCGGCCAGGACCTGGCCGACCATGCCACCGTCGTCGTCCAGCTCCACGAGCACACGGTCGAGGCGGTCGGCGAGTCCTACCGCATCCCCCCGGACAAGCTCGTCACGCTCCGCCACTCGAGCTACGCGGGCATCTACCCCGACGGCTGGTCGAGGGCGCAGGCCCGTGCCGAGCTCGGCGTGGCCGAGGACGCGTACGCCGTCGGGTTCATCGGCCAGATCCGGCCGTACAAAGGAGTCGACGTGCTCTGCGCGGCGATCGAGGCGGCCGCCGACCGCATCCCGGGCCTCACGCTGCTGCTCGCCGGGAAGGCGGGCACCGAGGACGTCGAGCTCCTGCAGCAGATGCTGCCCACCTCGGTTCCGGTGGTCGACCACCTGTCCTTCGTCCCGGACGAGGAGCTCGGGCTCTGGCTCCGGGCGACCGACATCATGGCGCTCCCCTACCAGCGGATCCTGAACTCCGGCAGTGCCCTGCTCGCGGCGTCCTTCGGAACGCCGGTGATGATTCCAGGCCCGTCCACGCTCTCGGAGGTCTACGCCGGCGAGGAGTGGGTCCGGACCTACCGTTCCGACGGCGACCAGGTCGCCCGCCTCGCGGACGCGCTGGTCGCCGCGCGGGAAGAGGCCGGCGCCGCGGCCGCGTCCGCCGAGCGTTTCGCCCGGTCGTACACCCCGTGGGCCATGTCGCGTGACTTCCTGGGAGTCGTCGACAACCTGCCCGCCGCGGCTCCGGCAGCGGCCACGGCCACGAGCGGAGGCGCACGATGACGACGGCCACGAACGCGACACCCGACCTCTCGGTGATCGTCCCCGTGCACGACGTGGCGCCCTGGGTCGAGGACTGCCTGACCTCGATCCTCTCGGACCAGCACGTCGATCACGAGGTCATCGTCATCGACGACGCCTCCGCGGACGGGACCTGGGAGATCGTCGAAGCCGTCGCCGAACGGGACCCGCGCGTCCGCGCGGTCCGCAATCCCGGGACCGGCGGTGCGCAGGCACGCAACCACGGCGTCGAGCTGGCCCGCGGCGCCTATATCGCGTTCGCCGACGGCGACGACCTGGTCCCCCGCAACTCGTACGGCGCGATGCTGACCGCCGCGCACGAGGACCACGCCGACATGGTCGTGGCCGGGTTCCTGAAGTTCTACACGACACGCACCTGGCACCCGACGGCGAGCTGGCCCGCCTGGGACGAACGCCGCCACGCCACCACGCTGGCCGAGCAGCCGTCGCTGGTGCGCAACCGCGCCTGCTGGAACCGGCTGTTCCGGAAGGACTTCTGGACCGGGCAGAAGATCCAGTTCCCCACGGTGCCGCGCTCCAACGACATCGTCCCCATGACCCAGGCGCTGGCCGCCGCGCGGAGCATCTCCGTCCTGCCCGACACCGTGTACCTGTACCGGAACCGTCCCGGCGGCAGCTCCATGAGCGCCCGGGCCGCCGGGACCACCGGGTTCGCGTCGTACCTGCGCCAGGAGCTCGCCTCGGGCGACGTCGTCGGGGCCGTCGGCGACGAGCGGCTCGACCGCGAGTACGAGCGGCTCGTCCTGGTCCGCGACGGCTGGGTCCACCTGCAGAACTTCCTGAAGGGTCTGACGACGTCCGACGTCGACGGCCCGCTGGGCGAGGACCTGCCGGAGCTCACCGAGCTGATCGACCGCCTTCTCGGCCGGTTCCCCGCCGAGGCGCTGGACCGGCTCGAAGCCCTGTCCCGATGGGCGTGGTCGCTGGCACGTGCCGGCCGGTGGAACGACGCGGTACGCCTGGTCAACGCCCCCGAAACCGTGCTGATCAGTGACGACGCCCCGACCTTCCCGACGGGTCCGGGCGGCGCCGAGAAGCTCGCCGACGACACGGACCGCCGGCGAGCGCTGACCTCGGTCCTGCTCCGGCTCGCCACGGCCGACGCGACCGACCCGGCCACGGCCGAGCTGCTCGCCGCCCACGCCGGGATGATCCGCACGGTGTATCCCGAGGGGATCTGGCACTGGCAGCCGGCCGCCGTCCAGGAGCTGCTGCTCGCGGCCCGCACGGGTGACGCCACGACGGTGGGCGCCGTCCTCGCGACGCCGGCCCTCGCCGTGACCGACGCCCGGCTCACGGTGCGGGGCCGGGCGGCCGAGCTCAGCGCCACGATCCGTGCCGCCGAGCCGGTCACCGCCGTCGAGGCCGGTTTCGCCCGGGGCCGGAGCTGGTATGCCTGCCACGCGGTGGAGGTGGACCCGCACACCGGCGCGCTGACGGCCTCGGTGCCGGTACCCGCCCTCCCCGTGGGACCCGCGTTCCTGCGGCTGCGCTTCGAGCTTCCCCTGGGACGCGTCGACGTGGTCGTCTCACCCGAGGTCGGCAACGACGCGGGCTCCGCGCGGGTGTTCCGGGCGGGGACGAACCGTCAGGTGCACGTGAGTCCCGGTCTGCTGCCGCAGATGCGTGCGGCACCACGGCGCGCCGCCCGCAGGATCCGCAGCACCGTCCGCGCGATGCGCGGGCGATGACCGCCGTCCCGTTACTATGACCCCGCCGGAAAACCTGGTTGATGCTCTGCCACAAGAGCCTGAGGAAGTGTGATGACGTACTCCCCGGACACCGTCTCGTCGAGCCTGCTCCTCCCCGAGCGGAGCAGGCTGATCCACATCGGCATGCCGAAGTCCGGGTCCACCGCGATCCAGGAGGCGGCGCGCGGAGCGCGCGCGGCGCTCCAGGAGCACGGCGCGCTCTACCCCGGCGAGGACGTCAACCACATCAAGGCTGCCTCCTGGCTGACCGACATCCCGATCAAGCACCTGCCCGACCCGGGGCCGCGCCGGCAGTGGTGGGACCGGATCAAGCAGGACATCGACGCCGCCGGTGACAAGCGCGTGCTGTTCTCCTACGAGGGCATCTGCTGGGCCGACATCGACGGCGCACGCCACACCGTGGAGAACATGGACGGACCCCTTCACGGGCTTCTCGTCCTGCGCAACCTGGGATCGTTCGCCCCCTCGCGGTGGCAGCAGATCATCAAGTCCGGGCGGGTCCAGGGCTACCACGAGTTCCTGCGGGAGGCCTTCTCCAGCGCGGACCCCGCCGAGGGCGTGAGCCCCGGACTGCACCGCAGCGACGGCTACTCGCTGCCGGCCCGCTGGGCCGAGGTCCTCGGCCCGGAGAACCTGACCGTCGTCGTGCTGGAGAAGTCCCACCCCGACCGCCTGCTGAGCACCGTCGAGCAGATGCTCGGCCTGCCCGAGCGGCTCCTGCTCGACGTCCCCAAGGGCGCCGGGGCGAACCGGGGCCTGACCGCGACCGAGTCCGCACTCATCGTCGAGCTCAACCGCCGTGTCCTGGGCGAGTGGAACGCAGCACGACCCGACCACCGCAGGCTCGTCTTCAACGGCGCGGTCCCGCGCCTGGTCAACGCGCGCGTCCCCGGACCGGACGAGCACCGCATCGGCACGCCCCGCTGGGCCCTCGAGGCGGCAGCCGACGTCGGCAAGCTGCTCGCCGACGACGTCCGTGCCTCCGGCGTCCGAGTCATCGGCGACCTCGACGAGCTCAGCCGCGTCGGCACCGGCGTCGAGGACGAGCCCGCCGTCCTCCCCGAGACCATCCCCACGGACATCGCCCTCGAGGCGCTCGCCGGGATGTTCGCCTCCGCCACCGGCTGGGACGCCTCCCACACGGTGAAGCAGCCGTGGCACCGGCCGGGGACCCGCCGCGCCAAGGCCCCCGCCGTGGAACAGGTCCTCGCGGAGGCTTCGGCCAAGGACCTGGTATCCGCTCTGTTCGGACGGCTCACCCGCCGGCCGGACAAGCGCTGACCCCGGTTCTCCCGTGCGGTTCCTCCCCCGCGACCGCCGGGCAGCGCACCCGAGCCTGCCCTCTGCACCCCCCATCCGAGAGAGCACCACCTTGACCGCCACAGTGACCCCTGCGCCCCCGGCCGACAGCCACGCGAAGTCCTCCGTCAAGCGAGCCGCGTTCCGCACCGACATCCAAGGGCTGCGCGCGATCGCGGTGGGCATCGTCATCGCCGACCACCTTCTCGGGTGGCCCCACGGCGGGTTCGTGGGCGTCGACGTCTTCTTCGTCATCTCGGGCTACCTGATCACGGGACTGCTGCTGCGCGAGTACGAGCGAACGGGCACCGTCTCGTTCACGAGGTTCTACATGCGGCGGGTCAAGCGGATCATGCCCGTCGCCCTCCTCGTCCTGCTCGTCACGGCCTGCGCGTCCTACCTGGTGATGGGCCGGGCACGGTTCACGTCCGTGGTCGGTGACGCGATCGCGTCCGCGTTCTTCGTGGGTAACTGGCGCTTCGCCGCGGCCGGGACCGACTACTTCCAGCAGGACCTTCCGCCGTCCCCGCTCCAGCACTACTGGTCGCTCGCGGTCGAGGAGCAGTACTACATGGTCTGGCCGTGGCTGCTGCTCGGCCTCCTGCTGTTCGGCGTGCGATTCCTGCGGTGGCGCCGCGAGCACGCCCGCGCCGTCGCGGGCACCGCCGTCGGCGTGATCTTCGTCGCGTCCTTCGCGTTCGCCATGTGGGAGACGACGGCGAACCCGACCTACGCCTACTTCTCGACGCTCTCCCGCGCCTGGGAGCTCGCTCTCGGCGCGCTCCTCGCGGTGCTCGCCCCATGGGTGCGCATCCCGTCGGACACCGTGCGCAGACTCCTTGCCTGGTGCGGGATCGCGGGCATCGCCGTGTCCGTCTTCCTGGTGGCCGAGTCGCCCGGTTTCCCCGCGCCCTGGGCGCTGCTGCCGACCCTCGCGACGGTCGCCGTCATCGCCGCCGGTGAGGGCGATCCCCTGTACAACCCGGTGCTCTCCAACCGGATGAGCCAGTACCTGGGAGAGATCTCCTACAGCCTGTACCTGTGGCACTGGCCCGTCGTGATCCTGCTCGTGGCGCTCCTCCCCGAGGAGGACGGGGCGTACTACGGTGCGGCGCTGGCACTCACCCTGCTGCTGTCAGCCGTCTCCTACCGGTTCGTGGAGACCACTGCGCGGTCGGCCGACTGGTTCCGGTGGAAGCCCGCCCCGAGCAGCCCGACAGCAGGAGGGGGCGCGGAGGACTCCGGCCGCCGCCGGTTCCACGGGCCGGCGAAGGGCTGGTACGTCGCCGGTGCGGTCGTCCTGGTCGTCGCCCTGGTGACGGCTGGCACCAACGCGATGCTGGAGAGCTCCGCACCGGAGAAGCTCCAGGCCTCGAAGCCGGTCGCCGCCGGCCAGTCCGCGCAGGACCTGACGGACTGCTTCGGAGCGGCCGCCCTCGACCCCCGGCACGACTGCCCGGAGCTGAACACCGGGAACAAGATCGTTCCGCTGCCCCAGAACGCCTCGGCCGACACCCAGGGAGGCTTCTCCTGCTACTCGGCCGCGGGCGTCCTGCTCAAGAAGTGCCCCATGGGCAGCAACGCCGACGACGCCACCCAGGTGGCCGTCGTCGGCGACAGCCACGCCGCCCTCCTCACCCCGATGCTGAAGCCACATCTCAAGGACCTGAACTGGCACGTCACCCCGCTCGTCGGCAACGGGTGCCGCTGGCGCGCGCCGGCGGACCCGACCAAGGGCAACTGCGCGCGCAACCTGCCCGGGATCACGGAGCGCATCGCCTCCGGCGAGTTCGACATCGTCATCACGACGGCGCGGCGCGGCGGCGACCTCAACACCCTCGACCAGTACGTCCCGCTCTACGAGGAAGCGATCGCGGCCGGTTCGCAGGTGGTCGTCGTGGCCGACAACCCGTCTCCGTCCGACGAGCACATCGAGTGCCTCCAGGCAGTCACCTACCAGGTCTCCGACGGCACCTGCCCGACGCCCCGCGGTGCGGCGCTGGCTCCGCTCGACCTGCCCTTCCTCGCCGCGAAGAAGGTCGACGGAGCCATCACGATCAACCTGACCGATTTCTACTGCACCGCCAAGGACTGTCCGTCGGTCATCGGGAACGTCGTCGTCTACCGCGACGCCGGCGGACACGTGACGGCCACCTGGGGACGCACGCTGGGGACCTACCTCGTCGAGCGGATCCAGCGCAAGCTCGACGGGCAGAACCCGAGCGCGTCGCGGGGCAAGAACTCCTGAGAACACGCGGTCCGGACCGGGGTGAATTCACGTAGTCTGTGCACATGCCACGGACCATCGGTGCTCTCCCCCCGGCGACGCGACTCCTGCATATCGGCCTTCCGAAGACGGGATCGACCGCGTTGCAGTACGCCGCCCGGCGGCTGCGCCCGGAGCTGCTGGAGCAGGGCGTCGTCTACCCCGGCCGGGGCGACAACCACCACAAGGGCACGTCGTGGCTCGCCGGGCTGGACGTCACCTACCTGGCGGACCCGACGCCCCAGGAAGAATGGTGGCGCAACCTCGAGAAGGACCTCGTCGACCTCCCCGACCACCGGGCACTGATCTCGTTCGAGATGATCTGCACGACCGACCTCGACGGTGCCCGGCACACCGTCGACGAGGTCGGCGCCGGGGGTGAGCGGCCGGTCCACGTCGTCCTCGTGCTGCGGAACCTCGGCGGATTCGTCCCGTCGTACTGGCAGGAGAGCCTGAAGCGGGGCAACACCAGGACGCTCGACTCGTACCTGCGGGCGGCCCTCGCCGATCCCGCGGCGGTGGCGTCGTCCGGCGCCTTCCACCGGCGCGACGGGATGGGGCTGCTCGAACGCTGGTCCGACGTCGTCGGCCCGGAGAACGTCACCGTCGTCGTCCTCGAGAAGGAGCACCCCGCCAGGCTGCTCGACACCTTCGAAGAGCTGCTCGACCTGCGTGCGGGCCTGCTCCACTCGAAGCCGGTCAAGGGCTCCGGGGCGAACCGGGGGATGTCTCCGGCCGAGGCCGCCCTCGTCCTGCAGCTCAATCGCAAGATCCTGGGCAAGTGGAAGTCGCCGCGCCGGGAGCATCGCGCACTGGTCTTCAAGGGCGCGGTCGACCGGCTGCTCGCCAAGCGGACGCCGACCGACGCCGAGGGAAGCCTGAAGATCCCGCACTGGGCGGCGGACGCCTGCGTCGAGGCGGGCACGCTCCTCGCGGACAGCGTGCGCTCCTCAGGAGTGCGGGTCATCGGTGACCTCGGCGAGCTGGAACGCGCCGTGCCGTCCACCGACCGCGACTCCTCCGAGCCGCCGGCGGAGCTGCCGTTCGACGTCGCACTCGAGTCGCTGCTGGGCATGTACGCGAAGTCGACCGGCTGGGACGCCCAGCACGCGAAGAAGACGCCGGCAACCACCGAGCCGCAGGCCGCAGAACGGGCCGAGCAGGAGCTCACACAGGCCAAGGCGGAGATCACGCGCCTGACCGCCGAGCTCGAGGCCCTGCGCGAGAAGGAGAAGCGCCCGCTCTACCGCACGCTGCTCCGCACCCCGCACTCCAGGTAGCGCTCGGCCGGTTCGAGCCCCGGACGGCGCACCACGAACCTCGGCCTCACCGCGCGAGCGACGAGCGTCAGCCGCCGGGACCGGCTAGCTCCCCACCCGGACATCGACGGCGTCCTCGAGGTCCAGGGGGTCCGGTGCGGCGGAGCTCGGCGCGACCGGTCCGCCGTGGCCCGATGCGTCCGGGCTCGGCTCCGCCGCACCGGCCGGCTTCGGCTGCGCGGAACCGGCCGGCTTCGGCTGTGCCGAGCCGAGCGGGCTCGGCACGCTCGTCGGCTCGCCGGACGCGGCCCCGGGCGGCACGTCGACGTACAGCCACCGGGCCTGCTGCCGCAGCTGGTTGTTGAACATCGGCGCGAGCTCGCGGGAGTACGTCGCGGTGATGTGTCCCTTGTCGCGGTACACCATGATGTTTCCCACGACGGCCGGGCAGATCGTGGGTGTGCACAGCCAGTTCGACATGTCGATGCCGGCTGCGGGGACGCTGCCCAGCTTCTTCTTCATCATGACCCGCAGCGGGTTCGGGGTGGTGAACGTCTGCGTACGTGGCTTGTTGCACTCGGGAGCGGTCGGCCCGTACTCCTCCACGCACACCACCGGGTCGACGGGGAATCGCGGCGAGTCGCGGATCGCGACGGTGCGCACGCCCGCGGCGTCGAGCTCCTTCCAGGCGTCCACCTGGCCCGGGAGCACCCGCTCGTACGACTTGTCGTAGGCGGTCCGGGTGCCGGAGACGAACACGGCGTCCGGCTGCAACCGGATGACCTCCGTGATCGCGTCCCGCGCCCAGCGGGCGCAGTCGGTGTCCATGCTCTCGTAGACCGCGACCCGGCAGCCGCCCTTCCCGATCGTGAGCAGCCGCCAGTCGTTCGACTGCGCGATGAGGTCCAGCGTCGGCTCCCACTGGTACGCGTGCGACGCCCCGAGGATGACGATCGTCCGCGCCGGGTCCTCCGGTTCCACGACCGGGCACACGTTGACCACCTCGTACCCCTCACCGTCGCCGGACTGCTGCGTGCAGTTCTGCGCGAGCGAGCGGGGCTTGTCCGCCTTGGCGATGTCCGTGCCGGGGATCATCGCCGTCGTCCACATCGCCGGCGCCTGGAATCCGGACTGCAGCGCGTACGGCCCGGGGTTGTCCGGCTGCGGCTCCATCGCCAGCGGGTCGGCCCCCTCGGTCATCGCCTCCAGGGCGGCGAGCTCGTCCGCCTGGACCTTCTCCTGCTCGGTGACGTACATCGTCACGGGGACCGCCACCAGGGCGGCAGCCGTGGTGAGGCCCGCGAACGCCATCAGCGGGAACCGTGTCGCGCCCACCACCCTGCGGATCGGTCCCGCGACCGCGAGGTTCGTCAGCCACGCCAGCACCACCGACACCGCGAGGATGGCGGCCGCCTGGACCAGGGTGATCCGCTCCTGCCCCGTGTAGAGGAGGAGGAACACGAGGATCGGCCAGTGCCACAGGTACAGCTCGTACGAGATGTCCGCGAGGAACCGCAGCGGCCGCCACTCGAGCATCCCGCGCGGCCCCCACCCGGCCCTGGTCCTGGCTCCGACGAGCACGAGCAGGGCGCCGCTCACCGGCACCAGAGCCTCGACGCCGGGGTACAGCGCGGCGCCGTTGAAGAGGAAGCCCGACGCCACGACCAGGAGGAGGCCGAGCCACCCCAGCGCCGCCCGCAGCCAGTCCCACACCGGTATCCACGGGAGCATCAGGGCGAACAGCGCGCCCAGGCCGATCTCCCAGAACCGGGAGAGCGAGTGGAAGTAGGCGACCGGCTGGTTGACGCCCACCAGCCACCACGCGTACGCCAGCGACGCCGCGGTGGTCAGCACGAGGAAGACGATCAGCGGCCCGGTCCCCTGCCCGCCCCGCCGGATCGAGCCCCGCGCCATCCCGACCAGCAGCAGCACGACGAACGGCCAGACCAGCAGGAACTGTCCCTGGACCGAGAGCGACCAGAAGTGCTGCAGCGGGCTCGCCGACGGCCCGGCCGCCCCGTACTGGAGCTGGGACCCGATCAGCTCCCAGTTCTCGTAGAACAGCGCCGAGGCGACGATCTCGTGCCCGACCTCGGTGATTCGGCCGGACGGCATCAGCCACCAGGCCGCAGCCGCGATCGCGGCCAGCACGATCAGGCCGGACGGCACGAGCCGCCCTGCCGTCCGCGAGATGTTCTCGATCACGTTGAGGCGCCCGTCCACGGCCCGGCGGGCCAGGGAGCGCGTCACCACGAAACCGGAGACCAGCAGGAAGACGTCGACCCCGCCCGACACCCGGCCCGCACCGAACAGGTGGAACAGCACCACCAGCAACAGGGCCAGGCCGCGCAGACCGTGCACCTCGGAGATGTGACCACCCGCGGCGTGCGGGTTCTCAGGTCGACGTCCGTGCTTCGGCTCGCCGGAGGTGAGGTCAGGCAGGAGAGATGACATGAAGGTTGATCCTTGAAGACCGCTTGGGCTGCTCTCTGGACGTGTTCAGGACCGGCTTCGATCCTCGGTCCGCACGGTGTTCCCACTCATGAGGGGGCGAGTCATTAGGCCACAGGTTCGCAGGCTTCTGCAACTTGCTGGGCACGACCCCTTTCACACCGTCTCCATCCTCTCGTCATCGCAGGTGATCGACGAACGGGACGTCCGCGTACCCGGGCCCTACCAGCCGGTCGCGTCACGGACGAACCGTTCCGCGGTCGGCGCCAGCGTCGCCGAGTAGGTCGCCGTGATATGCGAGTTGTCGCGGTACACGAGCACGTTGCCGCGCACCGGCAGGCAGACCTTGTCCGGGCAGATCAGCGGGCTGAAGCTCCGGAAGGTCACGCCGGCGGGGTGGTGCGGGTAGCGGCTCGCCAGGGTGGCGCCGTCCCGCAGCCCCGGTGCCTCCCGAGCGCACGGGTCCACCCCCAGGAGCTCGACGCACTCCAGCATGTCCTCCGACTGGCGCGGGATGTCCTCCAGCGCGAGGACACGGGAGCCCGCCCCGGTCAGGTCCCGCCACCGGACGACGTAGCCGGGCAGGTAGACCTCCGTCGCCTCGAACCTCCGCGACCCGAGCGTGACGACCAGGTCGGGCGGGTCGGCCATGAGGTACTCGTGCACGGCCGTGTTCCACCTGGCGCACTCGGGACGGTCGGAGTGGCCGGGGGCGTCGCTGCCGAGGTCCGCCGTGTACTGGCACCCGGACCGGGTCAGGGTGACCAACCGCCAGCCGTTCCCCGCGGCCGCCGCGTCGAAGGCGTCGTAGTAGTGCGCGATCCGCGACGACCCGACCAGCGCGATGGTCCTGCCCCCGCTCGTGTCGCCCGACTCGCAACCCTGCAGGCCCGAGTCCGCCAGCCGCACGAGACACTCCCCGTTCGACACCGCGGGCAGGTCGTCCTGCGGGAGCACGGACGGGATCCAGGGCAGGTCCGGCATGTCCCGGTGCAGCGCCGGGTCGATGATCACACCGGCACCGGGGTACCGCCCTTCGTCCGAGGCGAGGAACGCCTCCCGCTCGGCAGCACGCTGGTCGGCGAGCGCCACCTGGTGCTGCAGGAGCATGCCGACCGCCAGGACGGGGACGACCCACACCGCGGCGTAGGCGAGCTGCGGGACGGGCCGCCGGGAGGTCTTCGGCAGCCGCAGAGGGCGGCGGCCGAGCAGGAACGTCGTGAACCAGGCGAGCACCAGGGAGACCCCGACGACGCACAGCCCTCCGAGCACCCCCGCCGACCGCACGCCCGACACGTTCAGGTACAGCTGCAGCACGGGCCAGTGCCACAGGTACAGGGCGTACGACCAGTCCGCCAGGACGGCGATGGGCCGCCAGGTCAGGAACCCGTCCACGGCCCCCGGTGCACCGGTGTGCCCGGCGACGAGCACGAGCGCGGCCGCCAGCACGGGCCAGAGCGCGATGTACCCGGGGAACATCGTGGAGACGTCCAAGAGGGCGCCGCACGCGACCAGGGCGAGCAGTCCGACCCAGCCCAGGACGATCCGGACCCGGCGCGGCAGCGTGAGCTTGTCGATCGTCAGGGCGAGCACCCCGCCGACCGCGAACTCCCACAGCCGTGCGCCGGTGTCGAAGTAGGCCCAGACCTGGTTCGTCGCCGTCAGGTGGACGGAGTACGCGAGCGATGCCGCGCCGACGGCGAACATCAGCACCAGGACCGGGCCGCGGATCCGGAACCCGCCGAGCCTGGCGATCACCAGGGCGACGGCGGCGAGCGCGAGCCACACCAGGTAGAACTGGCCCTGGATCGAGAGCGACCAGAAGTGCTGCAGCAGGCTGGCGCCCTCGTCGCGGGTGTTGTAGTCCACGGCCCGGAGCGCGAGGTGCCAGTTCTCCGAGTACAGGAGCGAGGCGATCCCCTGGTTGACGGTCTCCAGCAGGCGCCCGCGCGGCATCAGGAAGAACGCCGCCACGACGATTCCGACGACGACCACCACCACCGGCGGCAGCAGACGGGACGCGAGGCGGGAGAGGAACGCGACGGGCCGGATGCGCCCGGTCTGCTCGACCATCCGGACGAGCGACCCGGTGATCAGGAACCCGGTGACGAACAGGAAGACGTCGACGCCGCCGGACACGCGCCCGAACCAGACGTGGTACGCGACCACGAGCAGGACGGCGACCGCACGGAGGCCGTGCAGCTCGGGCCGGAAGCCGCCGCGGACGACGCCGCCGTCGTTCCGCCGGGGCCGCTCGGCGACGCCCAGGGCACTCGGCGGGAGCGGAGCAGGAGCGGGTGACGGGGGCTCGAGCCCTCCGGACCCGCCGGGGAATGATGCCGTCGCGCCGTGCGCGGAACCGGGCTCACTCACCGTAGAGGTGCTGGTCATGGGCCTTCTCGGTCAAATCGGACAGGGCTGCCATATCGTAGCCCCCGCCGTTCGGCCGACTTGCACGCCACCCGCGGCGTTCAGCACACAGGCACGAGTCCTCCACATCAGATCTCACGCGCATCCGACTCCAGGAGCACCGGGATCCCGTCCCGCACCGGATAGGCCAGCGGCCGCTCCGGGTCGGTCGAGCGCAGCTCCGGCTCGCCGGCCGGTCCGACCGCATCGGTCAGCGTCGCACCCGTGACCGGGCAGCGCAGGATCTCGCGGACCCAGCCGAGTCCGTCGTCGGCCACCGGCTCCTCGGCGGCGCTCACGAGGCCTGCTCCGGGTCGTTCTCGCGCACGAGCGACAGCACGTCGTCACGCACCTTCTCCATGATGTCCTCGTCCGCGGCCTCGACGTTGAGCCGTAGCAGCGGCTCCGTGTTCGACGCGCGCAGGTTGAACCACCACTGCGGCTGGGCGTCCCAGTGGGACACGGTGAGGCCGTCGAGCTCGTCGACCTCGACGGAGCCCGCACCCTCCTGCGTGACGTAGGCCTCGTGCACGCGCGCCCGCGCGGCCGGCACGTCCGCGACGCGCGAGTTGATCTCGCCCGAGGCCGCGTACGGCTCGTACATCTCGCCGAGCGCCGACAGCGGGTGCTCCTGCGTGCCCAGCGCCGCCAGCACGTGCATCGCGGCGAGCATGCCGGTGTCCGCGAAGAAGAAGTCACGGAAGTAGTAGTGCGCGCTGTGCTCGCCGCCGAAGACGGCTGTGTGCTCGGCCATCTGGGCCTTGATGAAGGAGTGGCCCACGCGCGTGCGCACCGTGGTCGCCCCGGCGGCCGACAGGAAGTCCGGCACGGCACGGGAGGTGATCAGGTTGTGGATGACGATCGACTCGCGCCCGGCCGCCTTCTCCTTCTCCACCTCGCGCATGCCCACCAGCGCCGTGATGGCCGACGGTGAGACCGCCGCGCCCTTCTCGTCCACGACGAAGCAGCGGTCGGCGTCGCCGTCGAAGGCCAGGCCGATGTCCGCCTGGTTCGCCACGACGGCCGCCTGCAGGTCGAGCAGGTTCTTCGGCTCCAGGGGGTTCGCCTCGTGGTTCGGGAACGAGCCGTCCAGCTCGAAGTACAGCGGCAGGATCTCCAGCGGCAGCTCCGGGAGCCCCGCGCCGGTGCCGAGCACCGCCGGGACGGTGTACCCGCCCATGCCGTTGCCGGCGTCGACCACGACCTTGAGCGGGCGGACGCCGGCCAGGTCGACCAGGCCCCGCAGGAACGACGCGTAGTCGGCGAGCATCTCGCGGTCCGTCACGGTGCCGGGCGTGGCAGCCGCCTCGGGCAGCCCGCCGTCCAGGTACTCCTGGGCCAGCTCGCGGACCTCGGCGAGGCCGGTCTCCTGCCCCACCGGCGCGGCGCCCGCGCGGCACAGCTTGATCCCGTTGTACTCGGCCGGGTTGTGGCTCGCGGTGAACATCGCGCCCGGCAGGTCCAGCACCCCCGAGGCGTGGTAGAGGCCGTCGGTCGAGCACAGGCCGATACGGACGACGTCCGCTCCGGCGGCCGTGATCCCGGCGGCGAACGCGTCGACGAGCTCCGGCCCGGACTCGCGCATGTCGTGCCCGACGACGACGCCCGGGCGCTTCGCGCCGTCGCCCGCCGCGGGCAGGACCACCACCCGGGCGAACGCCGCGCCGATCGCGCGCGCCACGTCGGGCGAGAGCTGGTCCGGGACCGTGCCACGGACGTCGTAGGCCTTGATGATGGTGGACAGATCGATGGTCACGGTGACCAGAGTAGCCGCGGAGGGCGCCTGTATCCTGCCAGCAGTGAGCGACATCGATGCCGACGCACCAGGGACGCGCAGCACCACCGGGACCCGCGTCGCCGCTTCCTACGCTGGCCGGACGGCAGCTCTCGCGGACTTCGCGATCGCGAACGGCTCGACGCGCCCCCGCGACGCGATCGCCTCGGCTGCCACCGGCCGACGCCACGACGCGACCGGCCTGGTGCGGCTCGCGCACGACGCGGTGACCCAGGAGGCGCGTGCCGAGCTGGCCGCGGACATCGACCTCCGGCGCGCCGGCCTGCTCGCTCACGTCATCGCGCACACCGCCCGCCACGACCGCGACCGCGACGACGCCCTCGCGCTCCTCGAGCTGATCGCCACGGCCGGTGGCCGGTCCGCCCTGGACGACGAGGAGGTCCTGGACCTGCTCGAGCTGCTCGCCCTGGCCGGCCGGCCGAGGGACGTGGAGCGGCTCGCGCGCGAGCTCGGCGTCCCCGAGTCCGCTCCCTTCCAGAAGCGGCTCCTGATCCGCAACGCCTGGCGCATCCGGAACGGCCTCCCCACGGACGGGCTCGACGGCTGGGCCCGGACGATGTCCCACCTGTACGAGAGGGACGGGCTCGAAGCGCTGACGGCACACGAGGGGACGGCGGCTCCCTTCGGGCGTCTCTCGTGCCCGGCGGCGAAGCCGGCCCCGCCCGGTCCGCGCGTCACCGTCCTGGTCGGCGCGGACGTGGCGTGGACCGCCGAAGGTGTCGGCACGCTCCTCGCCCAGACGCACCAGGACCTGCAGATCCTGGTCGTCACCCGCCGCCGGCGCCTGCCGTCGAGTCACCCGTGGCGTGTCAGGGACCGGCGGGTCCGGCGCGTGCGGGTCAAGGACGCGACGAGCCCGGCCCACGCCCGCGACCTCGCCGTCGAGCGGTACGCCGACGGCACGTACCTGACGCTCCATCTGCCGGACGTCTGGGTGCACCCCCGGACCCTGGAGCGCCAGGTCGCGTTCCTCGAGGCGCATCCAGAGCACGCCGGTTGCGTCGTCCCGGCGGCGGAGGTGACCGACGACCTCGTCTTCTTGCGTCCGCCGGGACGTCCGGGGTTCGTCGGGCCGGATCCCGCGACGCTCCTGCTGCGTACCGCGCACCCGGCCCGCGAGGGGGGCTGGGACGACGTCGGCGAGCTCGCCGAGCTGGAGCTCCTGGAGCGCGTCGAGGCGATCACCGGTTCGCGGGTGCCCGTCGTCGGGAGTGCGCCCGTCCGCCTCCGGCGTACCGCCCGCGCGCCCGGCACCCCGCCACGTCCTGCCGCTGAACTGCGCTGGTACACCGCGGCCTTCCGGCACTGGCACGCCGGCGCCGCCCCGGACGAGCTGCGCCGCGGGCCGCGCACGGACTCCGGCCGTACTGTCTCGGCGCCCGTGCGCATGCTGCCGGGAGCACCACGCCAGGGGCCGGTCGACGTCGTCTACGCCACCGAGTTCCGGTTCCCGGGCGGGAACACCACCCTGACCCGCAACGAGATCGAGACCCTCGTCGAGGCCGGGCATCGCGTCGCACTCCTTGCGCTCGAGTCGCCGCTGGTCCGGGACCTGCCCGTGAATCCGCAGGTGCTGGAGACAGCCACGCGGCTCGACCTGCCGGTCCTCACGCTCGACGACCGGCTGGACACGACGCTCACCGTCGTCCGGCACCCCACGGTCCTGCAGTTCGCCGAGCCCCGCCGCAGCGGCGTGCGGACCGAGCGGCTCGTGCAGATCGTCAACCACCGTCCGCACGACGGCGACGGTTCGCACCCGATGTACGACATGACGACGGTCCTCGCCACGGCGCGGGCCGTGTTCGGCGTCGCGGCCGCGGTGGCCCCGGAGTCCGCCACCATCCGCCGGCTGCTGGACGGCCTGGTCGACCCGGACGCCCTGACGAGGACCGACTGGCACGGCATCGTGCGCTGGGAGGCACCGCCCGGCCCGCGTCAGGCCGGTCCGGGCCGGCCGCCGGTGATCGGGCGGCACTCGCGCGACGGCTACGACAAGTGGCCCGACGCCGACATCCTCCGGCTGGTCTACCCCGTCGACGGGTCACGGGACGTACGCGTGCTGGGCGGAGCGGCGCAGGCGAGCCAGCGGGCGGGTCTCGACGTCGCGACCGCGTGGACGGTCCATCCGTTCGGCTCGCTCGCCCCGCGCAGCTTCCTGGACGAGCTGGACTTCTGGGTCTACTTCCACGGGCCGGAGCTCGTCGAGTCGTTCGGCATGGCCACCGTCGAGGCGCTGCACGCCGGGCTCGTCGTGGTCCTGCCGCCCTACATGGAGGCGACGTTCGGCGACGCCGCCCTGTACGCCTCGCCGCAGGACGCCCTCGACCTCGTGGACCGCTTGTGGGCCGACCCGGACGCCTACCGGGCGCAGTCGGCGCGCGCGATCCGCCGAGCGTCGGAGTGGTTCGGGCCGACGGCGCTGCTGCACCGGATCGCCGACCTCGGGGTCCGGCCCACCGGTGAACGCACTGTCACCCGGCGTCCCCGTCGCCTCCACACCGTCTCGCGCCTCGGCCGTTAGAATCGCCCGGGTGCAAGCCACCGACGTCCCCCTCCGTCTGAGGAACACCGTCCAGACGTACGACTGGGGCGCCTACGACGCCATCCCCCGTCTCCTCGGCGCCGAGCCGGACGGGACACCGAACGCCGAGCTGTGGCTGGGCGCCCACCCGAGCGCACCGTCGCGCACGGAGGTCGACGGCGAGGTCACCCTGCACGCCCTCGTCCGCTCGGCCCCCGACGCCATGCTCGGCAAGCGCGTTGCCGACGAGTTCGGCCCGCGCCTCCCGTACCTGCTCAAGGTGCTGGCCGCGCGGCGCGCGCTCTCCCTGCAGGTCCACCCCAAGCCGCACACCGCGCGCGAGGGCTTCAACCGGGAGAACCGCCTCGGCCTCCCCGCGGGCTCGCCGAAGCGCTCCTTCCACGACGACCAGCACAAGCCGGAGATGCTCGTCGCGCTCACGCAGTTCGAGGGCCTCGCCGGCCTGCGCAGCACGCGTGCCGCGCTCAGCCTGCTCGACGGCCTCGACGGAAGGCTGGTCGGCGGCGTGATGGGCGCGCTGCGTGCCGACCGGTCGGCCACCGGCATGCGCGCGGCGTTCGACGTGCTCATCGCCGCCCGCCAGGACGCGGGCTGCCGGGAGGACATCGCCCGGACGGTCGACTCGGTCCGCGAGCGCCTGGCGGGCGGTTCCCCGTTCGAGCGGGCGGACCGGACCGTCGTCGACCTGGCGGAGCAGCACCCGGGCGATCCCGGCGCGATCGCGTCGCTCCTGATGAACAGGTTCACGCTCGAGCCCGGGGAGGCGCTGTTCACCCCGGCCGGGGAGCTGCACGCCTACCTGTCAGGGGTCGGGGCGGAGATCATGGCGTCGTCGGACAACGTGCTCCGTGCCGGGCTCACGAGCAAGCTGGTCGACGGGGACGCGCTGATGGAGTGCGCGTCGTTCGCGGCGCGGCCGCCGGTGCTGCCGGAGGTGGCGACAGCGGGCGGGCGCGGGCAGGTGCAGACGTACCGCGCGCCGGTGACCGAGTTCGCGCTGACCCTGGCGGACGTGGACGAGAGCGAGGCGGCGACGATGCCCGACGACGGTCCGCGCATCGTCCTGTGCCTCGACGGCGAGGTGACCCTGACGTGTGGCGACGGAGGCACGACGCGGCTGGAGCACGGCGCCTCGGCCTTCGTCCCGGACGCCGCGGGCGCCCTCGCGGTCTCGGGTTCGGGCCACGTGGCCTGCGCCTGGGTCCCGTAGGGCTCAGTCCTCCGCGCGCAGGACCCGCAGGTGGCCTCGGCGGGCCGTCTCCGTGACTCCCGGCTCGGTCGGGGACGCCTCGGCGGCGCCGTCCGGCCCCTTGCGGCTGCGGCCCGCCTCGCGGACGGCATCGGCGAGGGCGGAGAGGTCATCGGGTGACGGAGCGGGTTCGGCCGGGAACTCGGCCACGAGCCGGACCACCTCCCACCCGCGCGGAGCGGTGAGCCCGTCCGCGTGCTCGGAGCACAGGTCGTAGCTGTGGGGCTCGGCGAGATGCGCCAGCGGCCCCAGGACCGCCGTCGAGTCCGCGTACACATACGTGAGTGTCGCGACCGCGGCGCTGGTACACGCGGACCTCGAGCACTGTCTCACCGATCTCACCCGCCTGAGGGTACGCCGCTGACCGGGAGCAACGTCACGAACACGCCGACAACGCGCCGCGGGTTCGTCCCGTGTCGAAGCTCGCACACCTCCGCCGCACCGCTCGCACGTTCTCCCGCCAGGTCTCAGTACCATGGAACCGGCCCCAGTCCCGAGGCGGAAGTACCTCCCATGAAGCTGTTCGTGCAGATTCCCTGCCTCGACGAGGCAGAGACCCTCCCCCTCGTGCTCGCCACGATCCCCCGCGAGATCCCGGGGATCGACGAGGTCGAGATCCTCGTCATCGACGACGGGTCCACCGACGGCACGGTGGAGGTCGCCCGCCGTCTGGGCGTGCGGCACTTCGTGCGCCACGCCCGCACGATGGGCCTGGCGCGCTCGTTCCGCGACGGTGTCGACTACGCGCTGCGCCACGGCGCCGACATCGTCGTCAACACCGACGGTGACAACCAGTACCCGCAGGACCGCATCGACGACCTGGTCGCGCCCGTCGTCAGCGGTGAGGCCGACATCGCCATCGCGGACCGGCAGACCGCCACCATCGAGCACTTCTCCCCGCTGAAGAAGGCCCTGCAGAAGGCCGGCAGCAAGGTGGTCAACTTCGCCGCCGAGACCGACCTGCCCGACGCCGCCAGCGGCTTCCGCGCCTACTCCCGCGCCTCGCTGATGCGCCTGAACGTGGTCACGCAGTTCAGCTACTGCATGGAGACGATCATCCAGGCGGGGAACAAGCGCCTGCGCATCGCGAGCGTCCCCGTCACCACGAACCCGAAGACGCGCGAGTCCCGCCTGTTCTCCAGCATGGGACAGCACATCCGCAAGTCCGGCCAGGCGATCACGCGCTCGTACCTCATGTACAAGCCGCACACGGTGTTCGTGACGCTCGGGATCATCTTCTCCCTGGGCTGCCTGATCCCGTTCGGGCGGTACCTGGTGCTGCTGATCCTCGGCCAGGCGGGGCAACACATCCAGTCCCTCATCCTCGGCTCGTCCATGCTGGTGGGGGCGCTGCTGTCGTTCGCGCTGCTGGTGATCGCGGACCTGCAGAAGACGAACCGCACGCTGATGGAGGAGACGCTGGAGCGCCTCAAGGAGGTCCAGTACGGGCGGGTCCCGGGCCGGACGGCGGTCGCGGGCGAGGAGTCGACGACCGCCGCTGCCGCCGTGGCCGACGCGAAGCACGCCCTCGCGGTGGCGGAGTCCGAGGTGCTCGGCGACCCTGCCGACGGCCGCGCGGAGGAACCGGCGGGACTGTCGTGATCCTCTCGTTCGGCACGTACGACGCCGAACGCCACCCGCGCGTCGCCGTCCTCGTCGCGGGCCTCCGCGCCCACGGGGCCGAGGTCACGGAGCTGAACCGCCCGCTGGGGTTCTCCACCGCCGAACGGGTCCGGATGCTCCAGCAGCCGTGGCGGCTGCCGCTCCTGGCGGTCCGGCTGCTGGCGTGCTGGGCAGGTCTGACGGCCGGTGCGTTCCGGCTGCGGCACGCGCACGGGCGGCCCGACGCCGTGCTCGTGGGCTACCTGGGACACTTCGACGTCGTGCTGGCACGGGTGCTGTTCCCCCGCTCCGTCGTCGTGCTCGACCACCTGGTCTTCGCCGGGGACACGGCCGCGGACCGGGGTGCCGCCGGGCTGCGCGTGCGCCTGCTGAACGCCCTGGACCGCGTCGCGACGGGCTGTGCGGACGTGGTCGTCACCGACACGGACGAGCACCGCGCCATGCTCCCGGCCCCGTCCAAGGGAGTCACGGCCCTGGTAGGCGCCCCGACCCCCTGGTTCAACGCCACCCACCCCACCGGCCGGCCCGGCGACCACGCCGGCGTGCGCGGTGCGAGCCCTGCCACCCCGCAAGCCGGCGTGGTCGCCGGAGCACGCGATGGGCTGGTCGGCGGCGGGGAGCACGGGCTGCGGGTCGTGTTCTTCGGGCTCTACACGCCGTTGCAGGGGGCGCGGGTGATCGCCGAGGGGATCCGGGATGCCGTCGATGGCGGCGCGCGGCTCGACGTGACCATGGTCGGATCCGGGCAGGACCTGGCGGCCGCGCGCGAGATCCTCGCCGGCACACCCGGCGTCACCTGGCACGACTGGGTCGAGCCCGCCGAGCTGCCCGCGCTCGTCGCCGCGCACGACGTCTGCCTCGGCATCTTCAGCGACACCCCGAAGGGGCTGCGCGTCGTGCCCAACAAGGTCTACCAGGGGCTGGCGGCCGGCTGCGTGGTCGTCACCTCCGACACACCGCCCCAGCGGCGCGCCGTCGGCGAGCTCGCCGAGCTCGTCCCGCCCGCCGACCCTCGGGCGCTCGCGAAGACCCTCACGGACCTCACGGACCCGGCGCGTCTCGCGGCAGCCCGCTCCCGCGCGTCCCGGGGACGCGACGCGATCCGCCCGGAAGCGGTCGTGGCCCCGCTCCTCACCGCGCTGCGCTCCACGCCGGCCGCCGGCGGCGTGCCGGATCCCAGCGGTGAGACCCGGCAGCAGCGGGGCGGGGACCGATGAGGCGGGTGCTGAGCGCCGCGACCCGGGTGCTGCGGGCGCCCGCCGTGCGGTGGGGGTTCCTCGTCGTCGCCGTCGGGCTGGCCGTCTGGTACGTCGTCGATGCGCGCGCCGACCTCGCCGACGCCGCGGCGATGCTGTCCGCGGGCACGCTGGCCGCCGTCGTCGGCCTCGGGTTCGTCTACGTGTGGTGCACGCTGATCGCCTGGCGGGCCGTGCTGACCGACCTGGGCTCCCGCCTGCCGCTGCGCGACGCCGTGAGCGTGTTCGGCCTCAGCCAGCTCGGCAAGTACCTGCCCGGCGGGGTGTGGAACGTGGTCGCGGCCGCGGAGATCGGGGCGGACCACTCGATCCCCCGGCACCGCTCGGTCGCCTCGATGGGCGTGGCGGTGCTGGTGTCGGTGGTGTCGGGGGCGGCCGTCGGGGCGGTGGCGCTGCCGTTCGTCTCGGCCGGTGCGCTCGGCAGCTGGGGCTGGGTGGTGTGGGTGACGCCCGTGATCGCCGTCGTCCTCCTGCCTCCCGTGCTGAACCGGCTGATCGGCCTCGCGCTGCGGCTCGGTGGGCGCGAGCCGCTCGCCCGCCCGCTGAGCTGGGGTGGCCTCGCCCGGACGACGGCGTGGTCGGTGACCGGCTGGCTCGTCGCGGGAGGTCAGACGTGGGTGCTGGCCACCGGGCTGGGCATGACACCGTCGGCCCGGACGTTCGCGCTCGCCGTGGGCGGCTGGGCGCTCGCCTGGACCGTGGGGTTCCTCGTGGTGCTCGCACCGGCCGGTGCGGGCGTGCGCGAGGTCGTGCTCGCCGGGGTCCTGGCCGGCTCCCTCTCCGGCGCGGCGGCGCCGCTCGCGGTGCTCGTCAGCCGCGTGGTGCTGACGCTGGTCGACGGTGTGCTGGCGGGCGCCGGGCTGCTGCTGGCCCGGCGCGCGGCGCAGCGCCGGGAGGACGCCGAGGAGGACCGCCCCGCAGGGGACCGGTCCCGTCCCGGCCCGAGCCGGCCGGACCTGCCCCTGCAGGACCCGCCCCGGCCGGAGCCGAGCCCGAGGAGCGTCGGTTGACCACGGGCCCGATGCGTCACCCGGGCACCCGGACTCCTGCCGTTACCCTTCTGCCGTGAACCGCGAGCGACTCCGAGGTGCCTGGACCACCGTCATGGCACCGGCGCGGGCAGTGCCCGTCATCATCTGGCTGATCACGCTGCTGCACATCGCCGTGATGCTCGCGCAGACGGCCGTCTTCGCCAACGTGCGCTCGCCCGACGAGCTGAAGCACGTCGACATGATCGTCCAGGTCGAGCAGGGCCCGGCCTGGCCGTGGCCCGATCCTGGAACGATCTTCGTCGCCGACGGCGTCAACGCCGGCCACTTCCTCTTCGGCGACCGGCTGTACGCGGGCCGCCAGTACCTCGCGGACCGGGTCGACGGCCTCAACACCGACGGCAAGGAGTCCGCCCCGCCCCGCGGCGAGCGCCCCTCCTTCACCGACGGCGGCGGCCTCGCCTACTGGGAGCCGGAACGCTCCGACGGGACCATCGAGCCGATCCCCGACCAGCTCGTCCAGCACCCGCCCCTGTACTACCTGGCCGGTGCCGCCGCGCTGCATGCGATCCCCGACTGGGAGAACGCGCCGATGGACCAGGTGTGGATGTGGTTGCGCTGGCTGAACGCCCTGCTCGCGGCCCCGGTCCCGCTGCTGCTCTGGGCGGCGGCGCGCCGGCTCGCGCTGCCCGAGCCGCTGCCCGTCGCCGCGGCGCTCGCCCCGATCGCCGTGCCGGAGATGGAGCACCTGTACTCGTCGGTCAACAACGACAACCTGCTCGTGCTGCTCGGCACCGCCCTCGCCTACCTGCTGATCCGGGTGATGACGGGCGACCTGTCCCGCCGCACGGCGCTGGCGGTCGGGATCGTGGCGAGCGCCGCGCTGCTCACCAAGGGGTTCGCGCTGATGTTCCCCGCGTGGATCGCACTCGCCTACGGCGTGGCCGCCTACCGGTCGCGCGGGCGACGACGGCGAGCCGTCGGCTCCCTGGCGGTCGCCGCCGCGGCGACCCTGCCCGGCATCGCCTGGTGGGTGCGCAACCTCGTGCTGTACGGGGCGATCCAGCCGCACGGGGCGCAGACGGAGGTCCCCGAGCTCACGCCCGTCTACGGCTGGTCCGACGGCGGTGACCGCTGGCTCGAACGCCTGCTGGAGCGCTTCGTGACGACGTTCTTCGTCCAGGACCACGCCGTCACCGAGGCGCACGACGCCTCGTGGTGGGCCGCGCGCGTCGCGCTCGTGGCGATCCTCGCCGGGATCGTGGTCGCGCTGGCGCGCCGCACGGTGCCGCGGGCGACCGCCGTCGTCCTCCTGGCCGCGGTGCCGATGCTCGGGGCGATCGTGGCCAAGGGGTCGTGGGAGCAGTTCGCGGCGTTCCAGGACATCACCGCGGCCCAGCAGGGGCGCTACCTGTACACGGGTTTCGCCGGGGTGGTGCTGGTCGCGCTCGCCGGGGCGGCGGCGCTGCGGCCCGCCTGGCGCCGCTGGGTGCCGGCCGGCATGCTCGTGCTCGCGCTCGGCCTGCACGCCGCCTTCCAGTACAACACCTGGGTCCTGTACTGGATGCCGGAGCACCGGACCGGCCTGGACGGCCTGGGCCGCGCGGTCTCCGCCGTGGCTTACTGGTACCCGTGGCCCCCGTGGGTCCTGGTCGTGATCGTGGCGGGCGGCCTGGCCGCGGCGGCCGGCGTGACGTGGCACGCGGTCCGCCGCCCCGCCGTCGAACCCGCGGACCGGGAGCTCCGGCCCGAGCCGCGTCCCGCGCCGTGACGGCGCCCGTATGCTGGCCGCGTGATCCGCACCCTCGCCCGGACCCTGTCCGACCCCCGGCGGCGCGAACAGGTGGGCGTCGCCGCGGCAGTCCTCACCGCGATCCTCCTGTCCCTGACCGTCCTCCTCGCGGACCCGCCGTACGGCACCGGCGACGAGCCGCCCCACATGGACTACGCCTACCAGGTGTGGCACGGCGAGCTCCCGGTCTTCGAGGAAGGTCTGGAGCTGCGGCCCGACGGCGCGTGGATCGCCCCCGTGCAGTGGACGGCTCAGCACCCGCCGCTCTACTACCTTCTGGTCGCCCCGCTCGTCGGCCCGCTGGCCGACGCCGGGCACCCCGTCGCCGCCGTCTACGCGGCTCGCGCGGTGAACACCCTGCTCGCAGGCCTGTTCGTGGTGGCCTCCTGGTGGAGCGCGCGCCGCATCTGCCGCCCGGGCAGCCCGCTGCCACCGATCGTCGCGCTCGTGGCCGCGCTGGCGGCCGCCGTCGCGCACGTGGGCGGGTCCGGCTACAACGACCTGCTGGCCGCACTGCTGGTCACGACGATGTACGGGCTGACGGCGACGGCGATCCGGCGCGGCCTCGACGCCCGCCTGGTGGTCGTCCTCAGCCTCCTCGCGGCGGGATGCGCCCTGACGCGGCTGTCGACGGCGGTCATCGCCGTCGTGGTGGCCGCGTTCGCGGTGCTCGCCGCCGCCGTACGGGCCGCTCGGGGCCGGGGGCGCTGGAGGCCGGCGGTGTGGCTCGCGGTCGGCGGGCCGACGGCGGCGCTGGCGGCCGCCGGCTGGTTCTACGCCCGCAACGTGGCGCTCACCGGCAACGTCCAGGGGTCGCACTTCGACTGGGCGCTCAAGAACCAGAACCGGGTGGAGCGCCCGGTGTGGGAGGTCGTGCTCGACCCGATCACCTGGGCACGGCTGCCGGACGTGTTCTGGTGGGCGGGCCGCCTGCCGCCGCGCTCCACGCACTCGATGACGACGCTGATCGTCACCGCGGTGGCCCTGCTGTGGATCCCGGTCTTCCTCGCGGTACTGCAGCGTCTCCGCGAGCGCCGGGCCGGCGGGTCGCCGCCGGCGCCCGCCGACCGCCGGATGCTGGCGACGTTGCCGTGGGTGCCCGTGGCGGTCGCCGTGGTGATGCAGGTGCTGTACGCGGCGAGCAGCGGCGGAGTCTATCCCCGGTACATGCTGCCGGTCGCCCTGCCGATCTTCCTGGCGGTCGCGACCGGGCTCGCCGCGCGGCCGCGGGTGCTCGTGCCGGTCTGGGTGGGCGTGGCCCTCGCCGACCTCGTGTGGTGGCTGGTCGTCGAGCTCTCCACGCCGGCCGGGCCGGGCCTCTACTCCGAGCCCGTGGTGCCCGCGGCGGTGGCGGGAGCCGCGGCGGTGACGGCCGCCGTCGGGGCGACGGTGCTGACGCTGCGCGCGTACCGGACGCCGGCGACGACGGCCGCCACGGCGGCCACGACGCCACCGGCGAACCACACGGCGAGCTGAGCCCCGTCGAGCGGGCTCCACCCGGCCCAGCGTCCCAGCGCCGCGTCGAGCCCCTCCCCGGGACCCCGGTAGAAGCCCAGGAACGCGAACCGCATCGCCGCCCCGGACACGACGGCGCCGCCGGCGAGGACCAGAGGCACCACCCACGCTCCGCCCGCCGGGGCGGGACGTTCCGTGTCGGGCCCGTCGCCCGGGCCACCGGCGGCCAGGGCAGCGGTGGTTCGTCCCGCCGCGTCGCCGGCGTCCACCGCGGCGGGAGGTGATGCGGCCGCGTCGTCGCCCGGTCGGAGAACGCGTCCGCCCCGCCGGAGCGTGGCGAGCGCCCGGACGCCCGCGGCCGCCCCCACGGCCAGGCCGACCGTGGCACCGAACATGTAGCGGCCCTGGACGGCGACGACCCAGCCCGTCTCGGCGAAGCCGGACCAGGCGTTGGCGATGACGGCGCCCCACAGGAGCACGGGCTGCAGCAGCAGGACACCGAGCACCCTCCGGCCGGGCCCCCGGACCAGCGCCACCACGCACAGCACCCCGAGGACGATCGCGCCCGTCCAGTACACGTCGTCGGGCACCCGGACGTCGAGCAGCCCGAAGCTTCCGAAGAAGGACCAGGTCAGGTGCTGCACGGTCGTGCTGACGAAGTACCAGGGCCCCCGGTCCTCGACCGGCTCGAACCGGTCGGGGATCCCCACGGGCTGCACGGCCCCGTACTC
The DNA here is from genome assembly GCF_054777735.1 of Myceligenerans cantabricum. Taxonomy (NCBI): domain Bacteria; kingdom Bacillati; phylum Actinomycetota; class Actinomycetes; order Micrococcales; family Promicromonosporaceae; genus Myceligenerans; species Myceligenerans cantabricum. The sequence continues at coordinate 29,704 of NZ_BAAHAJ010000002.1, read as the reverse complement.
GACGACGTTGCGCAGCCACCACCAGCCGCCCACGGCGAACGCCAGCCCCAGGGCGAGCGCCGCCGGAGCGAGGCGCCGCACGATCCCGGGGACACGGCCCTGCGGCGGGCCGCTCCCCCGCGCGCCGGACGCCGCCAGCAGGTATGCCACCACGACGACGGGCACGGTGAACGCCGCCATCACCTTGGTCAGCAGCCCGAGCCCCAGCACGGCCCCGAGCCCGCACGCCGTCACCCACCGCAGGTCGCCGGACGCCACCCGCGCGCACAGGTATGCCGCCCCCGCCCCGGTGAGCACCACCAGCGCGTCGTTCGTGACGCTCCCCATGATGTGCCCCAGCTGGGGCAGGAACACCGGGACCGACGCCGCCACCAGCGCCGTCGTGCGCGACCCGGTGACGAGCCGCGCGGCGCCGGCCGCGAGCAGCGGCACGGGTGCGAACAGCAGCACGTCGAACAGGCGCAGCGCCAGGAGCTGATGGTCCCAGCGCGCCTCGGACGTGCCGGTCAGCCGGAGCCAGCCGGCCGCCAGCGCGTAGTACAGCGGCGGGTGCTGAGTCATCTGGTCGATCGAGTCGACGCTCCAGGTGCTCGTGTCCGTGCCGGGTGGCAGGTCCGCGGCGAGCGCGTTGCCGGGGCCGATGACGACCCGGTCGCCGTCGGGTACCGGCGGCACGTCCACGTACTGCTCCCGGTCGTCCCGGTCCAGGTACCGGCCGGGGACGTCCGTCGCGACGGCGGACTGCTCCCGGGCGGCGTCGACGCCCGGGCTGACGAGCGCGTCGCCGGGGTCGGGCCAGCCGCCGCCGTGCGCGAGGCGCAGGGCGCTGTTGAGGTGCTGGACCTCGTCGGGAGCACGGAACGCGGGGGTCAGCACCGCCCAGCAGGCGGCCGAGGCGGCAACGAGAGCTGTGATGAGGGCGAGGGCGACCCGATAGCGTGCCCGGGCGGTGTCGTCACGCACGAGGTCAGCGTATGGCAACACGCCGTGATGCCGGCCAATCTCCGTCGTGGCCGTATCGTCGTCCTGTGCCCTCGACGTTCTCCCTCCCCGCAGCATCGGACGGCCGGGACGGCCCTCTCCGCAAGGCGTCCCGGCCCGCGCCCCGGCGACGGGACCGGCGCGGCCGGGGGCTGCGCGGACCGCTCTTCCCGCCGGGCTCCCCCGCGTACCGCACTCGGGCCGAGGTGTTCGACGACCTCGTGCTCGACGTCGCGCAGTCCCTCGACCGGCGCTGGGGAAAGACGCTGGACGGGACGCAGTTCGCGGTGGAGGACGTGCCGCCGTCGGACCCTGCGCCCTGGGAGGCCGGCGGCGTGCCGCTGGGCCGCTACTTCCCGGCCGAGGCGGGCCAGCCCGCGCGGGTGGTGGTGTACCGCCGTCCGATCGAGCTCCGCTCGCAGGACGAGGACGACGCGGCCGACCTGGTCCGCGACGTCGTCGTCGAACAGGTGGCACACCTGCTGGCCCGCGCCCCGGAAGAGATCGACCCCCACTTCGGCGAGCGCTGAAGCGGGGGTCGTCCTTGGTCCTCACTCCGTGAGGGAGTTGACCTCGCCCGGCTCCAGGTTGCCGTCGCGGAGGTCGGTCCAGAACTTGGTGACCTCTTCCTCCGGGCCCAGCAGGACCGTGGAGCCCGCGCCGTTGCCCGGGTCGTAGCCGAGGCTCGCGATCGGCGGCGTGCCGGTGACGCCCTCCTCACCGTTGGCGCTCTGGAAGCGCACCGCGAGGAACGCCAGGTCGATCACGCCGGTGTCCTGGTCGACGGCGAGCGAGCCCAGGCCCGCGTCGGCCAGCGAGATCTGCCGGGCGGGGTTGAGCAGGAGTGCGGGGTCCTTGATCGCCTGCCCCACCTTGCCGATCACCTGGCGCTGCCGCTTCGCGCGGCCGATGTCGCCCTCCGGGTCGGAGTAGCGCATGCGGGAGAACGCGAGCGCCTCCTGCCCGGTCACCTCGTGGCAGCCGGCCGTCCACTGCATCTTGGAGCGCCAGTCGTCGACGTCCCGGTCGTAGCACAGCTCCACGCCGCCGACGGCGTCGACGATGTCGCTCACGCCGCCGAAGCCGACCTCGGCGTAGTGGTCGACGGTGAGTCCGCTGAGCCCTTCGACCGTCTGCACGAGCAGCTCCGGGCCGCCGAACGCGTACGCGGCGTTCAGCTTCTGCGGACCGACCCCGGGGATGTCGGCGAGCGTGTCGCGGGGCAGCGAGATGAGCGCCGTCGGGCCGGAGGACGGCTGGTGCAGCAGCAGGATCGTGTCGGTGCGGGCGCCGGTCGTGGCGTCGTCGATGCCACCGGACCCGCGGGCGTCGGAGCCTGCGATCAGGTACGTGGTTCCGGTCGTGCCGGACGCCTCGGACAGCGCGTCGACGTGCGTGATCTTGCCGTTGGCCCAGATCAGCAGGCCCACGGGCCAGGCGACGAGCGCCAGCACGACGAGGAACGCGACGAGCTTTCCCCGGCCCTTGCGGCGCGGGCGCGGCGCCGGCCGGCCCTGCGCGGGCCCGGGCGGAGGGTTCTGCCGGGGCGGGCCCGGCCGCGCCGGAGCGGGCGGGCGCTGCGTGGCGTGCGAGGTTCCGGGGCGTCGCTGCTGCGGGACCGGCGCGGCGTTCAGGCCCGACGCCCGTCCCGTGGCACGGCGCGGCGGGATGGCTTGAGGCGGTTGAGCACCCTGCGGCGGCACGGACCGCGGCGGGACTGGCGGTGGATTGCCACCGGACACTGGGACCTCCCGGGAGGACTGTCGTTTGATGCGTGGTTCGCTGGTTCGTTCGCCCACAGGAATACCAGCACCGGGGGTCGGAGCGGGGTGCGGCGTGCCGCCCGTGACCGACTTGCTGCCCGACGTCGCACCTGGTCGCGCAGCCTCCTGCGCCGCGTCGCCGACGGCGATCGCCCCGTCGGCCACCGGCCGGCCCCCCGACTGCTGCGGTGTGAAGCTCGGCGGGATCGGCGCCGCGACCCGGGTGTCGTCTCCGACCCGGGTGGGATCGTCGTCGGTCGTGGGATCTGGCATGTCTCTCTCCGTCAGCCGCAGACGGCAGTCGTGTCGGCGCCGGTGAACGCTTCTCTACCGGCTTCCTTGACGTCGTCGGCGCTGGGGGACGCCGCAGGTTCGATCGTCTCTCCCGCGACCGGCGAGGGCGGGGCCGACGCGCCGGGAGCGTCCGAGGTCCCGGGGGACGCGGACGCCGCTGCCGCTGCCGGGTCCTGGTTGGCGGGGCGGTCGTGCTTCAGGTTGTCCCAGAGCAGGTCGGCCTCGGAGGTCCACACCACGTTGTTGATGTCGGCCGGGTCGGTGGCGTACGGCACCGTCAGGAAGGTGACGTCCTCGGGCTGCACGCCGCGCAGGCTGTAGGCGAGGCCGGTGAGGTTCTGGAGCCTCGCGGTCGCGTCGTCCATGGTCATCGAGCTGGTGACCGCGTCGATGAAGCTCAGCGTCTTGCCCGGGTCGGACAGCGTCTCGGCGCTGAAGACCGTACGCACGAGCGACGCGAGCAGCTCCTGCTGCCGGCCGATCCGGCTGAGGTCGCTGCCGTCGGAGATGCCCTTGCGCGCCCGCGCGTAGTCGAGCGCCACCTGCCCGTCGAGGGTCTGCGTGCCCGCCTCCAGGTGCAGGTTGTTCGCCAGGGGGACGTCGATGGTCTCCTCGATGCAGAGCTTGACGCCGCCCACGGCGTCGATCATCCGCTGGAACCCCTGGAAGTCGATCACCATGAACCCGTCGAGAAAGACCCCGGTCAAGGTCTCGACGGTCTGCATCGTGCACAGCGCGCCCGACGCCGTGTCGCCGCCGACGTCCGCCCCTGCCGCGAAGGCGCCGTTGAACTTGCCGTACTGCGGCGCCGTGATGGTCCCGGTCGTGGTGACGCAGGACGGGATCTCCACCGTGGAGTCGCGCGGGATCGAGACCGCCTCGATCCGCGACCGGTCCCCCGAGACGTGCAGCAGGATCGTCGTGTCCGCCCGCTCGCCCCCGGACGCCGTGCCCCCGATGTTCCCGTTCTCGCCCTCGCGCGAGTCGCTCCCCATCAGCAGGAGGTTCACCGGGGCGCCCGCGTTCGGGTCGGTGGGGGTGACCTTGTCCGGACGGTTCGTCAGCAGGTCCGTGCCCGCGGTGTCGATGTTCCCGGACCACCGCCACAGCGCCGCGGCCGCCCCTGAGACGGCGAGCGCGAGGACGCCCGTCAGCACCATCGCGACGACGCGCGTGGTGGAGCCCGGCCCGGTCAGAACACGCGCGTGAGCAGGACCGGAGGTATGGTCCAGCCCCGCTCCGGGTGTGCTGAAGTCGGGAAAGGTCACAACTTCAGAGCATAGGCGAGCGTCCTTGCACCCGGCGCAGAGGCAGGACAGAGGGTCGGTAGAGGGTTCGTGGAGAACGGGTCAGTCGGTCCCCACGGGCGTCTCACCCGATTCTCTCCGTGGCGACGAGCCGGTCGCGGCGCGCGCCGTCGGCCTCGAGCGCGGCGGCGGTGGCCGGGCTGGTGAGCACCACGGAGCCCGCTCCCGCCCAGATCCCGAGGAGCTCGCGCAGCACCTCGGCGATCCCGCCCCGGCCGTCGACGAGGATGCGTGCCGCGCCCCCGGGCTCCGGGACGAGCTCCGCGTGCGTGACGGTGCGTCCCTCCCGCGGGCCGCCCGCGGCCGCCTCCGAGCCGGTCAGGGCCGCGCGGCCCGGCTCGGGTTCCGGGGCGTAGATCACCTGGTCGGCGTAGGTCATCACGGCGGAGGCCGCGTCCATGGCGCCCGGCGGGAGCTCGCCGTCGTACCGGCGGGCGAGCGCGGGCAGGCTGACGACGACGAGGTCCGCCGCCGAGCCGGCCCAGCGTCCGGGCGCAGCGGTGACGACGACGTCGAGGTCGCGGGACGCCGGGACTCCCGCGCCGTCGTCGAGCAGCACCACGGTCCCACCCACGCGCCACACCGCGAGCGCCCAGGTCACCGTGCGCCAGTGCACCGGAAGATCGACCCCAACCTTTGTCCCGGGTTGTACGTCGTACTCCTCGACGAGCAGATTCGTGGTTTTCGCGACCCAGTTGGCGAGGACCGCGCCGGAGAGCTCGACCCTTTCGCCGTCCTCGCCGTACCAGGTCAGGCGGGGACGGCCGGGGTCGGACTGGAGCCGGTCGAGGAGAGTGGAGACGAGCATGGCCCGAGCCTATGCGCCGCGGGCGGTGGCCCGCGCCGCCGTGGGGACGGGGATTTGGCGAGCCCTCGGGGCGTGCGCGTCCACCGAGGTGAGCGCGATTTTCTTGTGAAGCCCTGTTCCGATAGCACACTTCCGCTTGACGACTCCACACGACACGCGTGTAATTCCATGTATGCAGTTTTCGTAGCGCAGCAAGAGCGCGGACACGCGCGACACATCACTGAGAGAGACGGCATGGAGGAGCACATCATGTGGAACATGCTGGAGGTGGGCGGCGATATCCCGTCCGATGCCGAGCGTCCGAGCGAGAACATGGCGGACGTGCTGTCGCTCTTCGACGCCCCGCAGGAAGAGGCCCTGCTCGGCTGGCAGGAGCGTGCCCTCTGCGCTCAGACGGACCCCGAGGCGTTCTTCCCCGAGAAGGGCGGCTCCACGCGCGAGGCGAAGAAGGTCTGCCAGGGCTGCGAGGTCAAGGCCGAGTGCCTCGACTACGCCCTGGCGAACGACGAGCGGTTCGGCATCTGGGGCGGCCTGTCGGAGCGTGAGCGCCGCAAGCTCAAGCGCCGCGCCGTCTGATCCGTCCCTGTCCGACCCCCCGCTCTTCGGTTCCCCAGTCCGATCCCCCTCTGCCCGATCCCCCGGTGACGTGCGGGCAGCACCGAACATCTGGTCCGGCGCGACACGCCGCATTCACGTCCTTCCTCTGCGGATCCGGCGCGCAGTGCGCATGATGGGCGACGAGATGACGTCGACACCCACGGGCCTGCCACCCCGCCCCAGCCCCGACCCCGCTCTCGCCGCGGTCCGGTCGGTCACCGGAGCCGTCCCCGCCCTCGTCGCCGTGACGGCCGTGGTCGTGACACGCGGCCGGAGCCCGTACCTCGAAGCCACGCTCGCCGCGGTCCGCGCCCAGTCCCGCACGCCGCAGCAGATCGTCGTCGTCGACGTCGACACCGCTCACTCCACGTCCGCGCACCGGGGGCTCAGCCTCGACGGCGCACGTTATGTCGCGGCGAGCCGCTCCCGGTCGTTCGGCGACGCCGTCGACGCGGCGGTCGCCGACTTCAGCACCGGGAGCGACGCGAGCACGCCGGACTGGCTCTGGCTCCTGCACGACGACGCCGCCCCCGAGCGGGGCGCGCTGGCGGCGCTGGTCCGCTCGGTCGAGCACACCAGCACGGTCGCGATCGCCGGGTGCAAGCAGCGCACCTGGGAGCTGGACGACGACGGTACGCCGCGCGACCCGGACGACCCGGGCCGCGGGGTCCTGCTCCAGGTGGGCTACACGGTCACCCCGCTGGGGCGGCGCATGACCGGGCTCGACGAGACAGAGATCGACCAGGGCCAGCACGACTCCCGCCAGGACGTGCTCGCCGTCGGCCTGGCCGGGGCGCTGGTACGGACGTCGGTGTGGCGCGACCTGGGCGGGACCGACCCCGAGTACGGCCCGTTCGGGGACTCGCTCGAGCTCTGCCGCCGCGTCCGGCTGGCGGGGCACCGGGTGACGGTCGTGCCCGACGCCGTGGTCCGGCACGCGCAGGCCTCCCTGACGGACCCGGCGAACCGGAGCCGGCTGCGGCGTGCGCGGCTCAGGTTCCGGCTCGTGACCGCCGCGCCCTGGCTGCTCGGCTGGGCGATGCTCGCGACAGTCGTCGGCGCGCCGTTCCTGGCTGCCTACCGGCTCGCGGTGAAGCAGCCGGCAGCCGCCCGCGACGAGCTGATGGCGCCCCTGTGGATGCTGCTGGGCCTGCGCGGCGTGCTGCGCGCCCGGCGCCGCACCGCGCACAGCGCCACGCAGCCCTACCGCGTGCTGCGTCCCCTGCTCGGGACCTGGCGGCAGGCGTTCCGGGAGCTCCACGAACGGCGGCTCGCGCGCGCCGACGCCCGCTACACCGGCCCCGACGACCTCGACCGGGCGGACCTGCGCCAGATGGCGACGCGCCGTCGCACGGTGCTCATGGTCGTCCTGCTCGCGACGGCCGGGCTCGCCGCCGCGGTCTTCGGCCCCGCGCTCGGCACGCTGGCCGACGGCGGCCGGCTCGTCGGTGGAGCGCTCCTGCCCGCGTCGGCCGACGCGGGCCAGACCTGGACGGCTGCCACCTCCGGCTGGGTGCGCTCGGGACTCGGCGAGGCCGGGCCGGGCGACCCGCTGCTGCTCACGCTGACGGTGCTCGCCCTGCTGGCCGGCGGCTCGCTCCAGACCGCGGTCTCCATCCTGTTCATCGTGGCCGTCCCGCTCGCCGCGCTCGGCGGGTGGGCGGCGGCCGGGGCCGTGACCAGGTCCGTCGGGGTGCGGGTGGCCGCGGCGTTCGCCTGGGCGGCCGCTCCCCCGTTGCTCGGGGCGCTGTCGGGCGGGCTGCTCGGGGCGCTCGTCGCCCACCTCGCCCTGCCGTTCGCCGCGCTCGCGATCGTGCGGTCCGTGGGCGCGCAGCGCATCGACTTCCCGACGCGCTCCAGCGTCGACGACATCGCCGACCGGCCCGTGCTCGACGGCACGTTCGTCGCCGAGGGGCGCGGCCGGCGCCTCGGCGCGGCCGGCGCGGCCGGGCTCGCGCTCGCCGTCGCGGTGTCCGGCGCCCCCGTGCTGCTGCCGATCGCCGTGCTGGTGCTGGCCGCCGCGGCGTTCGCGGCCCCGTCGCGCCGCGTCCATCTCGCGCTGGCGCTCCTGCCGTCGCTGGTCGCGTGCGCCCCGCTGCTGGTCCATGTCGTCCGGACCCGCGACGTCGGCCTGCTCACGGCCGACCCCCTGGTCCTGCCCGGCACGCTCCCCGCGGACGGCCCCGCCGCGGGATGGCAGACGCTCCTCGGGCAGACCGGCACCCCCGCCCCGTGGTTCGGCGGTGCCTGGCCGGGGCTGGGGCTCGGGCCCTACCTGCTCGGCGGTCTGCTGTGCGTGGTCGCGCTCGCCGCGCTGGTCGGCTCGCGCACCGCCGGCGCGCGGGTCGGCTGGTTCGTCGCCGCGTGCGGCCTCACCGTCGCGGTGTCGGCCGACGGCGGCGCGGGCGGCCTCCTCGGCCCCGTGCTCGGCGACCTGCCGGGCGGCACCGGCTCGGGGACTGCGCTCACCTCGGTCGTCCTGCTCGGGCTCGGCGGCGCCGCCCTCGGGACCACGCGCTCGGTGCGGGCCCGGCGCTCCGCGCGGCCGATCATGGCGGCGGGGATCGCGGTGCCGCTGGTGATCGGTCTGGTGAGTGCCGCGGGCCTCGCCTCCTGGTACCTGGCCGGGCCGATCTCCGGCGGTGGCGTGCACGCCACCGCACGGGCCGCCGTCCCCGCCGTCGGACAGCAGATGCAGGCCGCGCCGCGGCAGGCGCGCGTCCTGCAGATCGGTCTCGCCGAGGACGGCGCCGTCGAGCACGCCCTGCTCCGAGCCGACGGGACACAGCTCGTCGACGCGTCGGTGTCCACCGGCGTCGGCGGGCCGGACGACGAGCAGGCCGGCACGGCGGCCGCCGTCGACGACGTCGCCGCACGGCTCGCGGCCGGCACCGACCCGGACGTCGCCGACCGGCTCGCCGCCCTCGGCATCGGCGCCGTGCAGGTCCGCACGCCCGAGGCCGGGGACGACGCCGCGGCCGACAGCACCGGCGAGGCCGCGCGGAACGCGGACCTCACGATCGCGCTCGACACGACCCCGGGAGTGGAGCGGATCACCCAGGGACAGCCCACCACCCTGTGGCGCGTGCGGACCGCCGAGGTCCCGGCCCCGGGCTGGGCACACCTCGAGAACGGCAGCACCGCGATCCCCGTCGCCTCCGGCGGCCCGAGCGTCCACACCGAGGTGGGCGCGGGCGACGCCGGTCGGCGGGTCGTCCTCGCCGAGTCCGCGGCGCCGGGCTGGTCGGCCACGCTCGACGGCCGCCGCCTGGAGCCCGTGGAGGTGGCGGCGGCGGACGCGACCCTGCAGGGCTTCGCCCTGGGCGCCGACGGCGGCCGCCTCGACATCGGCTACCACACACCGCACCGCACCACCTGGATGGTGGCGCTGGGACTCGTGGGCGCGGTGTTCGTCCTGCTCGCCCTCCCGGTCCGAGCGCGGCGGTCACGATGACGGCCTGGACGACGACGCGCCGGGTGAGCGCCCACGTCCTCGGTGTCGCGTGCGTCGCGGTGGTGGCGGTGCTCGCCCAGCACGCCCCCGGCGGCACGGCGGACACGACGCCCGCCCGCGCGGTCACCGTCGCCCCGGGACCGACCACGCTGGTCTGCCCGGCGCCGGCCTCGCTCGTCCAGGAGGACGTCGGCGACGACCAGTTCGACGCCACCCCGGTCGACACCGAGTCCTCGGTGACGGTCGCCGCCGAGGCAACCGACGTCGCCGGCCTCGACGGGCAGGAAGCGCCCGACGACGCGGCGAGCGTGCTGCGGGCCGAGCCGGGCGCCGTCGCGGCGGCGACCGCGACGTCGGTCACGACGGCCGGCGACCTGCGCGGGCTCGTGGCGGGTGCCTGCCGGGCACCGGCGATCGAGCACTGGCTCGCGGGCGGGTCGACCGACGTGGGGTCGAGCTCACGCCTCGTGCTGCAGAACCCAGGCCGCACCGCGGCGTCGGTGTCGCTGGCGGCGTGGGGGCCGTCGGGACCGGTCACCCTCGGCGGGCAGGCGGTGGTGGTCGTACCGCCGGGCGAGCAGGTGTCCACGACGCTGGAGGCGATCGCGCCGGGACAGCGGCGGCTCGTGGTGCACGCGGTGAGCCAGGGTGCGCGCGTGCACGCCTCCGTCCAGCACCACCGGCTCGACGGGCTCGTGCCCCAGGGCGCGGACCTCGTGACGGGAGGGGCGGCGCCGGCGCCGGCCGTGGCGGTCGCCGGCATGGTGAGCCGCGGCGAGTCCGTGGAGGACCCGTACGCGCCGGCGCTGCGGCTGCTCGCCCCCGGCGAGCGCGACGGCTCCGCGCGCGTCAGCGTCTACGGGGAGGACGGTCGCGAGTGGCTGCGCGGCCTCGACGACGTGGAGCTCGCTGCGGGCACGGTGACCGACGTCCCGCTCGGCGGGCTGCCCGCGGGACGGTACACCGTGGTGGTGGACGCGACCGTGCCGGTGGTCGGCAGCGGGCTGGTGCACCGGCGCGGCCGGGCCGACCGGGACGCGGAGGTCGACGAGGATCCGTACGACACGGCGTGGATCGCCGGGCAGGTGGTGGACGACAGCGGCCGTGGCGGTACCGGCGACGACACGGGTCAGGACGCGCGGTCGGCTTCCGCCGGCCTGCTCGCCGTCCCCGACGGGCTGTCGTGGTCGTTGAACGCTGCCGCGATCCCGACCGAACGGGGCGAGGACGACGACCTCACAGGATCCGCCGACGTGACGATCACCGGCTACGCGGCCGACGCCACCGAGACGGGCACCCTGGACGTCGAGATCCCGGCCGGGGAGGACATCGACCTGTCCGGCGACGACCTGGAGCCCCTGGGCAGGAACGTGGCCGCGATCCGCCTGACCGCCACCGGCGACGCCGCCACGGCCTGGGCCCTCCGCCTGGCCGACGACGCCCTGATCGCGACGCTCACGCCGCCACGGACCGCGGCCACGGAGAACACGGTCACCGTCCGGGACGTGGTGGCCGACTAAGCGATCGCGCGGGTGGGGGACGACCGCGAGGTAGGGGCGAGTGCTCAGGTAGGCGCCAGGGGGCGCTCCCCACGCCCCTACGTGAGCACTCGCCCCTACCTCGCCGTGGTCCCTTACCCGCGCGATCGCTAAGGCTTCGGTTCGGCGCTATCCTTCGGCGACCTCGGCGCGGAGCTTCTCCCCCTTGCCGTACGCCAGGTCACGCAGGTCCGCCTGGAAGACCAGCATCCGCTCACGGAGCGCCGCGGAGGCCTCGTCCGCGCCGGCGGCGAGGATGCGCGCCGCCAGCAGGCCCGCGTTGCGGGCCCCGCCGATCGACACGGTCGCCACCGGCACCCCCGCCGGCATCTGCACGATCGACAGCAGCGAGTCCATGCCGTCCAGGTGCTTGAGCGGGACCGGTACGCCGATCACGGGCAGCGGCGTCACGGCCGCGAGCATGCCGGGCAGGTGCGCGGCGCCACCCGCGCCCGCGATGATCGTCCGCAGGCCACGGCCGGCGGCGGTACGCCCGTAGTCGATCATCTCGGTCGGCATGCGGTGCGCGGAGACGACGTCGACCTCGACCGGAACGTCGAACTCGGCCAGGGCGTCCGCCGCCGCCCGCATCACGGGCCAGTCCGAGTCGGACCCCATGACGATTCCGACCTGCGGGTTGGTGCTCACAGTGCGTTCTCCTTCGTCTCGACGGGACCGGCCACAGGAGCGGGGGACTCCGCCCTCGAACCTGTGCTGTCCGCCCGGCCACCGTCGTCGTCCCCCATCAGCAGGGCCGCCGCTCCCCTGGCCGCGGCGCGCACCTCGTCCAGGTCGGCGCCGCTCACGTTCACGTGGCCGAGCTTGCGGCCGGGGCGGATGCCCTTGCCGTACAGGTTGACCCGGGCGGTGTCGAAGCGCGCGAGCAGGTCCGGAAGCACGTCGGTCAACTCCGCACGGGCGGAACCGAGCACGTTCACCATGACGGTCCACGGCGCGACCGGGCCCGTCGCACCGAGCGGCAGGTCCAGGACCGCGCGCAGGTGCTGCTCGAACTGGCTCGTCACCGACCCGTCGATGGTCCAGTGGCCCGAGTTGTGCGGGCGCATCGCGAGTTCGTTCACCAGGACCGTCGTCGGGCCGTCCGGGGCGGCCGGGTCGACCGGCACCTCGAACAGCTCCACCGCGAGCACGCCGGTGACATCGAGGCCCTCGGCGACCGCGACGGCGATCTCGCGGGCCTGGGCGGCGACGTCGTCGGACAGGCCCGGCGCGGGGGCGATCACCTCCGAACACACGCCGTCGCGCTGGATCGACTCGACGACGGGCCACGTGCGGACCTCGCCGGACGGACGGCGCGCGACGAGCGCCGACAGCTCCCGCCGGAACGGGACCTTCTCCTCGACGAGCACCGGAGGCCCGCCCTCCGTGGCGGCGACGAGCCAGTCGTCCGCCTCGCCGGCGGCAGAGACCACACGCACGCCCTTGCCGTCGTACCCACCGCGGGCGAGCTTGACGACCGCCTCGCCGCCGACGTCGGCCAGGAACTCCATGAGTGCGGCCCTGCCCTCGTCGACCGACGGCGGCAGCGTGCGCCAGCGCGGGCACGGCACACCGAGCTCACCGAGGCGCGTGCGCATGACGATCTTGTCCTGCGCGGCGACGAGGGCGTGCGGGCCGGGACGCACCGGCGTCCCGTGCTCGATCAGATCGGTGAGCAGGGCGTTCGGCACGTGCTCGTGCTCGAAGGTGAGGACGTCGGCCGGGTCCTGGCCGCCGGGCGGGGCGATGAGGGCACGGATCGTGGCCTCGTCCGACGCGGCGCCGACAGGCGCGTCGGTCACGACCTGAGCGGCGGAGGTGCCGGGGCTCTCGACGAGGACGCGGAGATGCACTCCGAGTTCCGCGGCTGCGGGGGCCATCATCCGGGCGAGCTGTCCGCCGCCGACGACGGCGATCACGGGGGATGTCACGTGGATCAAGGGTACCGGGCGCGGTGGCGAGTCAGGCGCCCGCCCCCGCGCCTCACCGCGAACGTCCTTCCCGGTGCCCCCCGGACGTCACCCTCACGGGCTGCCCGGCACCTGCGTGGGCAGATCGGACCCGCTTGCCAGCGAAGCAACCTGCGAGCCGGACAGAGTCCCTTCGAACAACCAGACATCGTCGGCCAGACCGTGCCACGGTTCCGCCCACGCCCCGGCGAACTTCCCGCGGCCGAGGTCGAACGTCTGCACGTCGGCCGCCAAGCGCACGTCCTCGACCACGCCCGTCCCCGCGTCGTTGACGCCGTCGACGTAGAGACGTGCCGTACGAGTGCGGTAGTCGTAGCTGATCGCAAGGTGTGTCCACGCGCCCACGAACCCGGCGTCAGCGGAAGCCGTCCGCACCGATCCATCCGGAGTCCGGAGGCGCAGTTCCCAGGCGCCGGCTGCCTGACCTTCCGGTGTCATCGGATCTGGTACGTACCGGAGCGCGAGAGCGCTGGCATCGGCGCCCGTGAGACTGAGCAACGTGGCCGGCACGTTGACGTCTCCCGCGGCCCTCGCGAACGTCGCGACCGTGAAGTTCTCGGACATGTCAATCGGCGCCGGAGACGACGAGCCGTAGCCGCCCGCCGTCCCGAGGTCGAGCGCCTGCATGCCGATCCACCACTCCTCCGCCGGTACCGCGTCGCCGCCGAGGACAAGGTCCGGTGCCCCGGACACCTCATTGGTCACTGACGCCGCACCTGGAGCGGTGCCCTCGAAGCTCCAGCGCGAAGCGACGGCCTGACGCAGCTCTGGGCTGTCCGAGACGTGCTGGTCCACCTCGGAGCTGGTCAGCTGGCGGTCGTAGAGCCGCACGCCGTCGATCTGGCCGTGCACGAACGCCGACGGACAGTGACCACTCGGGTCATGCCCGAGGTAAACGGTACCTTCGGCGCCCACCGGATCCTGCATTGCGACCTCACCACCGGGAATCCCGTCGACGTAGATCCGAAGACTCGATTCGAGCTGGTCATACACCCCGACGAGATGTGTCCACCGGCCCACCTCAGGCTCCGCGCTCGGATGGACGACGGCGCGGTACCCGTCACCGTCGGACTCTTCGTCGTACCGAGCGAACGCCCACTGCCCACCGTCGGCAGTCCGCTCGTAGTAGAGCTTGAAGGCGAGCCTGTCCGATGAGCCCTGGGAGACGACCACCCCTTGCCCCTCGGGAAGCGAATCCAACCTGGCCCACGCCTCCACCGCGAAACTGGCCTCCGTGTCCACGCTCGCCTGCGAGGTCGCACCGTCGCCGTAACCGTCGAGGGCAAGCGCCGCGCCGGACGGGCCTTCGCCGGCGGGCAGGCTGACCGCCTGAGCATCCCCCTCAAGCTGGTAGGGCGTCGAGTCCTCACCGAACGTCCAGTCGCTGACGGCTGCACGGCCAGATCCGATCCTGATCTGATAGGTAGCCGTGCTGGACTTGTCACCCGAGTCGTTGAGGGCCCGAGCACTGATCGTGTGGACACCGGGCTCTTGCGGAACGAACCAGAAACCCGACACCGCCTCGTTCTCCGCCGACGGCGGCCCGTTGACGCCGTAGTGATACGAGACCACGTCGGGGTCGGTCGAGGAGAAGGTGAACCTGCCCTCGACGCCCACACCGTCCAGCCAGGGGTCCTCGGGGTCCGCCGGATCGGATTCTGGCCATGTCGGGCTGCTGATCGTCGGTGGAGCGGGCAGTTCGGCGGCAGCGGCCGGCGCCGACGCCAGCCCGGCGACCAGGGCGAGCGAGACCAGCACGACCGACGCCGCACGTCCCATGTCGTCACTGCCCGCGCCACGACGGAAAACACGTGGTTGCACTTCTGGTCCTCCAGGAGAGTCGATGGCAGGCCACGAAAGACAGAGGCGGTCCAGCTCATGGACGCACGGACGCTCTGCGGCCAGATCGCCCTTCGCGCCGAACCAACGAGAGAGGCACATGGCCTGACGCCCTCTCATCCACCCCAAACTGGGTGACACGGCACGGAGCCGTCGGACCGGTCAACAACCTACCCTCATACGGGCAAACAGTGTCAACATCGACATCCAGGCTCCGGCCTCGGACGGGGCCTGCGACGCCGCGGGTTCTCCCCGGGCGAGGGTCGCCTCACACCCCCGGCCGCACCAGTCCCGTCTCGTACGCCGTCACCACCGCCTGCACCCGGTCACGCGCCCCCAGCTTCGCCAGGACCCTTCCCACGTGCGTCTTCACCGTCGCCTCGGCCACGAACAGCTCCGCCGCGATCTCCTGGTTCGACCGTCCGCGCGCCATCAGCACGAGCACCTCGCGCTCCCGCTCGGTGAGCGCACCCAGCGCGGCGTGCGCCTCCGCGCCCTGCGGGTCGTTCACGGGCAGCGCGGTCACCAGGTGCTCCAGCAGCCGCCGGGTCGACGACGGCGCGATCACCGCGTCGCCCCGGTGCACCGTGCGTACCGCGGCGAGCAGCTCCTCCGGCGGGGCGTCCTTGAGCAGGAACCCGCTCGCGCCGACCCGGATCGCCTCGAGCACATACTCGTCGAGGTCGAACGTGGTCAGCACGACGACGCGCGGCGCGCCGTCCGCACCGTTCCCGCCGTCGGGTCCGAGCAGGCGTTCCGTGGCTTGGAGGCCGTCGAGGTGGGGCATGCGCACGTCCATGAGGACGACGTCGGCGGGCGTGCCGGCGAGCAGGCGCAGCGCCTGGACGCCGTCGCCCGCCTCGCCGACGACGGTCAGGTCCGGCTGCGAGTCGATCACCATGCGCAGGCCGGCTCGGACGAGCTGCTGGTCGTCGACCAGGACGACGCGGGTGGAGGCGGTCTCGGTCATGGATCCTCGTCGTTCGGTGTGCCGGCCGGCGTTCCGGCCGGTGCGTGTGCCGGTACGTCGCCGGGTGCGAGCCAGGAGTGCCCGACGGCGTCCGTGAGCGGGATCGGGACGACGAGCCGCACGCGGAACCCGCCACCCGGCCTCGCCCCCGCGGTGAGCTCGCCGCCGAACAGCTCGGCCCGCTCCCGCATCCCGACCAGACCGTACCCGGACCCGGGCGCACTGGGAGCACTCTCGCCGGCGAGGCCACGGCCGTCGTCGGACACCGTCAGCTCGACCTCGCGCCCACCCCAGCGGACCTGGACGGCCACGTGCGCGTCCGGCCCGCCGTGCTTGCGCACGTTCGTGAGCGCCTCCTGGGCGACCCGGAAGACGTTGAGCCCGAGACCGGACGGCAGACGACGCTCCTCGCCGACCCGCGCGTAGGAGACGTGCATCCCCTCGGCCCGGCACTGCTCCGCGAGTGCTTCGATCTGCGCGACGTCGGGCTGCGGCGCGAGGAGCGGCGGTGCGGCGGCGTCCGGGCCGGGCACGGACGAGCCGGGGATCTGGCGACGTCCCGCCGGCGGCGCCCCGGCGGCGGGTTCTCCGGGACGGTGCCGCCCTGTCCCGGCACCGGGTGCGCCCGGTGCGGGGCTCGTGCGCAGCACGCCGAGGATCGTGCGCATGTCGGCGAGGGCCGCACGACCCGTCTCGGCGATGGTCGAGAGGCTGCGCTCGGCGGCCCGCGGGTCGGACCGGGCGGCGTAGCGGCCGCCGTCGGCCTGCGCGATGACGATCGACAAGGAGTGCGCCACCACGTCATGCATCTCCCGAGCGATCCGAGCACGCTCCGCACCAGCAGCGATCTCCGCCTGCTGATCACGCTCGAGCTGCAGCCGATCAGCACGGTCACGCAACGCATCCAGCATCGCCCGCCGCGACCGACGAAACAGACCCAGCGCCCACCCGGAGACGAAGATCAGGAACGCGGCGACCGCTGCCGCCACGGCGCTCCCGTAGGGGTCGTCGGGGTAGATCCGGTGCATCCCCGCGTAGAACGCGGTGCACCCGGCCGCCGCCGCGGCGATGCCCGCACCGGGCGCCCAGCGGGGCCCGTACGCCGTCAGCGCGTAGAGCGAGCAGGGCAGCAGGAGGTCGATGGGCAGGACCAGCGGATGGCCGATCGCGACGTGGACGAGGGTGAGCACGAACAGGGCGCCGGCAGAGGCCACGGGCCTGGTCCGGAGCCAGACGAACGGCACCGTCATGAGCCCTGCCCACGCCGCGAGGAACCACGCGGGCAGGCCCTGCTGGCCGTAGGGGACCATCGCGGAGCTCGCGGCGCCGCCGCTGATCGTGAAGAACGCGGCGCAGGCCGCCAGGGTCGCGTCGGTGCCGAACCGGTGCCGGTCGAACCACCCGGTGACACGTTCGTACAGGCTGCGACGTTCCGCACGCGCCTCCCCGCGGGGGGCCGGCGTGCTCCGGGTCATGTCGTCGAGCGCTCCGCCGACCGGCCCGGCGGGGGTGCGGGCGGCGGACGCGCCAGTGGACTCGACGGAGGCGATGCCACCCGCTGCGGTCTCGGTCATGACTCCTGGTCCGTGGACGTGAGGGGCGAGGGAAGGGCATCGGTGTCGGGCTGCGCGGCAGGGACCGGGACGACGAGCCGTACGCGAAACCCGCCACCCGGCTTCGGGCCGGCGGTGAGCTCGCCACCGAACAGCTCGGCCCGCTCCCGCATCCCGACCAGACCGTACCCGGACCCGGGCGCGCTGGGAACAGTCCCCGAAGCGAGCCCGCGGCCGTCGTCGGACACCGCCAGCTCGACCTCGCGCTCACCCCAGCGGACCAGGACGGTCACGCGGGGGTCGGGCCCGGCGTGCTTGCGCACGTTCGTGAGCGCCTCCTGGGCGACCCGGAAGACGTTGAGCCCGATGCCGGGCGGAAGCTGGCGCTCCGCGCCGACGCGGGCGTAGGAGACGCGCAGCCCGTCGGAACGTGTCTGCTCGACCAGGGCCTCGATCTGCGTGACGTCGGGCTGGGGCGCGATCGGCGAGGGGGCGGAGTCCACCGCGGTACCCCCGGGGCGCGCGCCGGACACCCCGCGCGCGGGGGCCGTCTCCCCGGGGGCGCGCAGCACCCCGAGGATCTTGCGCATGTCGGCGAGGGCCGCGCGGCCCGTCTCGGCGATGGTGTGCAGCGCGCGGCCGGCCGCGTCCACGTCGGACCGGGCGGCGTAGCGGCCGCCGTCGGCCTGCGCGATGACGATCGACAAGGAGTGCGCCACCACGTCATGCATCTCCCGAGCGATCCGAGCACGCTCCGCACCAGCAGCGATCTCCGCCTGCTGATCACGCTCGAGCTGCAGCCGATCAGCACGGTCACGCAACGCATCCAGCATCGCCCGCCGCGACCGACGAAACAGACCCAGCGCCCACGCAGCGACGAAGATCAGGAACGCACCGATCGCGATCACCTCGGCGGCGCCCGAGTCGCCCGCGCCGAACCAGAACCTGACCTGGACGAACAGCAGGAGGCAGCCGCTCGCCGCCGCGATGATTCCCGCCCGCGGCGCCCAGCGCGGGCCGTAGGCGGTCAAGCCGTGGAGCGAGTAGGGCAGGATCAGGTCAACCGGCATCATGACCGGCACCCCCAGCCCCATGTGGGTCAGTGCGAGGACCAGCATCGCCCCTGTCGAGGCCACCGGCCGGGTCCGGACCCAGGCCATCGGCACCATCATGAGTGCGGACCACACGGCCGGGAACCATCCCGGTAGACCGGACGCCCAGACCATCGCCTCGGCGGCGCTGACCACGGTGACGAGCACGAAGCCACCGAGAACCACCGCCACGGCCGCGTCGGTCGCGAACCGGTGGCGCTCGAACCACCCCGACAGGCGCTCGTACAGGCTTGGGCTCTCCACGGTCGCCAGCGTAGGCGTAGCCGTTGACCGGCGCGTCATACCGTGGTAGCACTTGCCCTGGGCAGCGGAGATTTTGCGCGGTTCGTGAAGGGTTACCGAACCGATTCGTCAAACCGCGCGCCGTACCTCGTTCGTTGCAGCCAGGACGCGCGTTATGCCCTACCATGGCGTAATGACTCACGTACTCCTAGCCGAGGACGACCCGGCCATTGCCGAGCCGTTGGCGCGTGCGCTCACCCGTGAAGGTTACGACGTCGTCGCGCAAGGAACCGGCAAAGGTGCGATCGAGCACGCGAGCGGTGCGGACATCGTCGTCCTGGACCTGGGTTTGCCGGACATGGACGGTTTGGATGTCGCGCGAGAGATTCGCGGTAGCGGCCTGACGGTCCCGGTCCTCGTGCTCACCGCTCGCGCCGACGAGGTCGACCTCGTCGTCGGCCTGGACGCCGGCGCCGACGACTACGTCACCAAGCCCTTCCGGCTCGCCGAGCTGCTCGCCCGTGTCCGGGCCCTGCTGCGCAGGACGCACGGCGAGACGGGCGAGGAGGAAGAGCTGCACGCGCAGGACGTCCGGGTGGACGTCTCCGCGCACCGCGCGTTCCAGGGGGACCGTGAGCTGCACCTGACCACCAAGGAGTTCGACCTGCTCCGGGTGCTCGTGCAGAACGCCGGCTCCGTCGTCGTCCGCGACACGTTGATGCGGGACGTCTGGGGCTCGGACCCGGTCGGCTCGACCAAGACGCTCGACATGCACGTGTCGTGGCTGCGCCGCAAGCTCGGCGACGACGCGAACGCCCCGCGCTACGTCTCCACCGTGCGCGGCCTCGGTTTCCGCTTCGAGATCGGAGCGAGCTAGCCACATGCGACACCGCATCGTCCAAGCGACGATGGTCGCGGTCGCGGTCGCCGTCCTGCTGCTCGGTGTGCCCTTCGCCATCTTCGGCGCCCGGTTCGTCTATGACACCGAGGTGAAGCGCATCGAGCAGCGGGCCGTCACCTTCGCGGAGGACGTCGCCCGTGAGGCGTCCGTCGTGGGTTTCCAGGGCGAGCTCTCCGACAAGCTGCTCGCCGAGGGCGTCCAGCCCGCGGAGACCGAGACCCCCGCCTATGTGACGGTCAGCCTGCCCAACGGCACGCTCCTCGCAGAGGGCGAGCAGCCCACCGGTCCGACGATCGACGCCTCGTGGAGCACCCAGACCTCGCCGTTCACGGCGGTCACCATCGAGGTACCGGCCTGGCCCGCCTACATCAAGGCCGGTCAGCTGGTCTTCCTCATGCTGATCGGCAGCGCCGCGGCGTTCACCGCCGGGTCGGTGACCGCGGCCTGGCAAGCGGAACGTCTCTCGCGACCGTTCGTATACCTCTCGGGAGCCGCCGAGCAGCTCGGCGCCGGGCAGGTCCGGCCCCGTCTCGAACCGTCCGGCGTGGAGGAGATCGACCTGGTCGCCGCCGAGCTGGCACGCAGCTCGGACCGGCTGGCCGCCCGGCTCGCCGTCGAGCGGCAGTTCACCTCCGACGCCTCCCACCAGCTCCGCACGCCGCTGACCGCACTGACGATGCGGCTGGAGGAGATCACCATCACCTCCGGGGAGCCGGAGGTGCAGGAGGAGGCGCGGATCTCGCTGGAGCAGGTGGAGCGGCTGGTCGGCGTCGTCGACGACCTGCTCGCCCGGTCCCGCAAGGCGCAGGGCGGCACCACGGAGTCCGTCGACCTGGCCGTCGTCTTCCGGCAGCAGCACGAGGAGTGGCGCGACACGTTCGACGCCGAGGGCCGCACCCTCGTCGTCGAGATGGCGCCGGACGAACGCGTGCTCGCCACCCCCGGCGCCCTCGCGCAGACCCTGTCCACCCTGCTCGAGAACTCGCTGCGGCACGGGGCCGGCACCACGACGCTGCGCGCCCGGCCGTCCGGGACGCGCGGGATGGTCGCCGTCGAGGTCACCGACGAGGGCGACGGCGTCCCGGAGGACATGGTGGGCCAGATCTTCGAGCGCGGCGTGACGTCCGGCAACGGGACGGGGCTCGGCCTCGCGCTCGCCCGCGACCTCGTCACCGCCGACGGCGGCCGGCTCGAGCTCAGCCAGCGCACTCCGCCCGTGTTCTCCGTGTTCCTGGCAGGGGTGCCACGCACCTACGACCCGCAGGCAGTGCTCCCGGTCGGGTCGACGGTGTCGTCGCAGGAGAACGGCAAGCGCCGCCGCTGGGGCCGAGCCTGAACGCACCGGCCTGAGCACACCGGCCCGAACGCACGCACCGGTCTGCACGGATCGGGCCGACCGGGTCCGCCTCCGGACGACGTCCGGTGCGCACCGCTCCTGAGCCGACGAGACCGCCGAGGCAGCGGGTCGGTACCCGTGCCCCGGCGGCCGATCTCGCCGGACCGATCTCGCCGGACCAGCTACTCCGAGGCGAGAGCCTCGACCGGAGAGGCCTTCAGAGCCGTGCGGGCGGGGGCGACCGACGCGACCAGTCCCGCGACGAGCGCGACGACCAGCACCACGGTCAGCTCGAACCACGGGACCGTGTACTGGACCTCGCCCATCATGGAGAGCGCGCTGGCGGCGCCGGCCCAGCCGTACAGCATGCCGAGCACGATGCCGACGGCCGCTCCGACCAGGGCGATCAGCATGCCCTCGACGGCGAGCATGCCCCGCAGCTGGGGCTTGCTCAGGCCGATGGCCCGCAGCGTCGCGGACTCGCGACGCCGCTCGATCACGGACAGCGACAACGTGTTCGCGACACCGATGACGGCGATGACCACGGCGACCGCGAGAAGGCCCACGATGACGCCGAGCATGATGTTGATGACCTGCTCGAACGTCGCGCGCTGGGCCACCGGGCCCTGGACGTACAGGCTCTCGTCGTTCAGGGAGTCCTGGACGTCGGCGAGGCCGGTCGTACCGTCGACCTCCGGGTCCAGCGTCGCCCACACCTCGCCGAGCTGCGCCTCGGGAGCGATCCGGGTCAGGTCGTCCAGGGAGACGAACCCGTCGAACCCGGTGGTCGCGACGGCCACCGTGAGCTGCACGGTCTCGCCCTGCCCGGCGACGTCGATCGTGTCGCCCGCCGAGATGCCGAGCTCGTCGATGGTGCCCTCGGAGAGCAGGATCGTTCCGGGTGCGATCGTGTCGGCCACGCTCTCGTCACGCAGCGCGTCGCGCAGCTCCGCAGGTTCGGCGCCCTTCAGCCACCAGGGCAGGTCGCCGCCAGGGGCCCCCTCCAGGGTCACGTCGGCAGCGCTGATCGGCGCCACGCCGTCCACGACGTCGATCTCACCCAGCCGGGCGGGAGTGTCCTGCGACAGCTCCGCGCCGCCGGCCATCACCAGGATGTCCATCGGGAACTGCTCGTCCAGCGACTGGTTGGCGGTGTTCCGTGCCGCGGCCGCGCCGGTCGTCATCGTCATGATCAGCGTGACGCCGATGAGCAGCGCCGTGGCGGTGGCGGACGTGCGGCGCGGGTTGCGCAGCGTGTTCGCAGCGGCCAGGCGGGACGAGGCCCCGGTGCTGCCGACGAGCCGGCCGAAGAAGGCCGCCACCCTGGGCAGCCAGAAGACGGCGCTCATGATCACGCCGATCAGCGACAGCGAACCACCCGCGACCGCGAGCAGCAGCCCAGCCTCGACCTGGTCGTTCATGCCGAGCCAGGTGCCGAGACCGAGGGCGCCGAACCCGCCGAGCATGAACAGCGCCGCGAACACCGCACGAACCCGTCCGGCACCCTTGCGCAGGCTCACGGAGACGGCGGGCCGCAGCGCCGCGAGCGGTGCGACACGGGTCGCGTTGCGGGCGGGCGCGAGGGCCGCCACGAGGGTGACGAGGGTGCCCGCGGCGATCGGGACGAGGACCACCGGGAGCGAGACCGGCACGGTGGTCGGCAGCGGGATGTCGATGACGTCGAACTGCGGCAGCAGGGACAGTGCTGCCTGTACCAGCAGCAGGCCGAAGAGGAGGCCGGTCAGCGAGGCGAGCACACCGAGCACTGCCGCCTCGAGCAGCACGGACCGGTAGAGCTGGCCCTTGCGTGCCCCGATGGCACGCAGCAGAGCCAGCGTCCGGGTGCGCTGGGCGACGAGCACCTGGAAGGTGTTCGAGATGACGAGCCCGGCCACCACGAGCGCCACGACCGCGAAGGCCAGGACGAAGATCAGGTTGACGAGGTTGGTGCCGCCCATCTGGGCGGCCGAGATCTCCTCGGCGCGCTCCGCGACGGTCTGGACCTCGGTGTCTCCCTCGCTCACGACGGCGGACGCCAGCGCGTCACGCGTCTCCTGCGTCGGCTCCCCGCCGGAGAGGACGGACGGATCGAGGATCGCGGCGATCTCCACCGGCTCGCCGTCGGCCAGGTACTCCTCGGTCCACTCCTCGATGTCCTGCGGCATGGCGACGATCGCGCCGCCGCTCATCGCGTACGCGCTGTACGGATCGTCGGTGATGCCGGAGACCCGGACGGCGTCGGCGGCCTCCTCGGCCTCACCCGTCTCAAGATCGGTGGTCACCCAGTACTGGACGTCGAGCTCGTCTCCGACGTTCACCTCCAGGCGTTCCGCCAGCTCGCCGGGCACCGCGATCTCGCCGCTCTCCGAGGGCCACTTGCCCTCGGCCAGCTCGAGCGGCACGAGCCGGTCGTCCTGCGACCGGGCGATCGCCTCGCTGAAGGCGAACCCGTCGCCGCTGTCGAGGTCGACGTAGGCGCTCTGGACGGCGTCGGCAGCGGCGACGCCGTCGGCGGCACGCACGGCTTCGAGGTCCTGGCGCGTCGCATCCCCGCTCGTCGTGACGACGACGTCCGCGTCGGCGTACCTCGCGGCGACGGTGTCCTGGTTGATGCGGGTGACAAGGTTGCCGGCCAGCAACGTCACGGCGACGAACGCCGTGCCGATCGCGATCGCTATGCCGGCGGCGGTCAGGCGCCCGGTGTTGCGGCGCATCTGAGCCATCGTGTAGCGGGCCGTGGGCAGGTGGTTGCGCTTCTGCGGCCCCACCACGGGGCCGGCGGACGAGGTGCCCGCCGCTCCGGTGGACCGTGCTGTCGTGGTGGTGGTCATCGTGCACCAGCCCCGGGGACGACCGGCATGGTGCCCGTCGAGACGTTCGGCTCCAGCGTGCGCAGCGCGTCCAGGCCGGCCAGCGCCGACTCCGGCGTCGGGTCGGTGATGTCTCCGGCGATGCGGCCGTCGGCGAGCAGGACGACGCGGTCGGCGTAGGCCGCGGCGGCCGGGTCGTGCGTGACCATGATGATGGTGCGCCCCAGCTCGCGGACGGAGCGGCGCAGGAAGCTCAGCACCTCGGCACCGGAGCGGGAGTCGAGGTTACCGGTGGGCTCGTCGGCGAAGACGACGTCGGGCTGCGCGATGAGCGCGCGGGCGATGGCGACGCGCTGCTGCTGACCGCCGGACATCTCGGCCGGACGGTGCGTCAGGCGCTCGGACAGGCCGAGCGTCTCGACCAGCGTCCCGAACCACTGCCGGTCCACGGTCCCGCCGGCGAGCTCGACGGGGAGCGTGATGTTCTGCTCGGCGGTGAACATCGGCAGCAGGTTGAACTGCTGGAAGACGAAGCCGACACGTTCGCGGCGCAGCGTGGTCAGGGCGGCGTCGTTCAGTGCGGTGACATCGGTGGTCCCGACGAACGCCTGTCCCTCCGTCGCGGTGTCCAGCCCGGCGAGTAGGTGCATCAGGGTCGACTTGCCGGAGCCTGACGGGCCCATGATCGCGGTGAACTCGCCGGCGGCGAAGTCCACGTCCACCCCGGCGAGCGCGTGCACGGCGGCCTCGCCCGAGCCATAGGTCTTGGTGAGGTCGCGCGCCCGCACGGCACGGGTGCCGTCGACGGGAACGTACACGGTGGTGTCCACAGTGGATCTCCTTGGGAGGAACGGATGATTCAGGTACACCAAAGAATCTACGGATCAGCAGGTCAGGCCGCGTCAGGCGACGGGATGGTCCTGTGCGCCGGCTCTGTCATACCTGGGTCGTACACCACCCTGATCTCGTGGGCCCCTGGCCCTGAGTGGTCCCCCCGAGAACAGCCTTGCGCTACCGGGACGACCGCGTCGTGCGGCACGGACGCCGACGCGCGCCTGTGGAGGTCCCGGGTTGCGCACAGGACCCTGCGCTCCACGGCGCGGCCCGCACGACCGTGCGGCAGCGTGGGCAGCATGTCCGTCCGCGTGACCGTGCACCCCGGGGAGGACGTCGAGCTGTCCGACGGCGTCCCGCCCACCGCCTTCCGAGAACCGCTCGCCGCGCTCGTGCGCCGCCCCGAGCTCCGCCGTGGCGCCCTCCTCGCCGACGGCGCGCCGGTCCCCGACGACTGCCGCGCCGGAGAACGACCGCTGCTCCCGGGCGCCACCCTGACGCTCTCGCGCCGGCGCACCGACCCGGGGGACGACGACGCGGCCGTGCTCCGCGGTCCCTGGGTCCTCACCCGGGCCACAGGACCGCGCGCGGGTGACCTCGTCACCGTGGACGGACCGCGCGGCGTCCTGCGCGGCGTGCGGTCGCTGACCGCCGGAACCTCGAGACGCGGGACCGGCCTGCGTCTGCGGCGGGGAGGGGTGGCGCGGACCCTGGCTCCACCACGGACGGCGGCCGACCCGGCCTGGGCCCTCGGCCTGCTGCCCGCACTCGTCGCGGTGAGCCTGGCCGTCGTGCTGCGGCAGCCCGCCCTCGCCCTGTTCGCGCTGGTGGGCATCGCCGCACTGCTCCCCCAGGCGCTGCGCCGGCGCGCCACCCCTGCGGCGCCGGGCCGCGCCCGACCGCACCGGGCCGGGCCCGCGGCGCTGCTCGCCTTCGCGACCGCGGCACAGCAGGCTGCGCCCGGGACCTGGCGCGGGGCACGCGCCGCCTGGGCGAAGACCGGCACCGTTCCCACCGGGTGGCCGGGCGGGCTGTGGGACGGGCTGCTCGGCGACGGGTCGGTCGCCGTCGTCGGCCCGGACGAACCTGCTCGGGCCGTGGCCCGGGCGATCGTGGCCGACCTCGCCACCGGCGGCCGGCCCGTCCGGGTCCTTGGCGCGACCGGGAGCTGGACCTGGTGCCGCTGGCTCGCGGCAGAGGAGGCGAGCGCACCCGGGGCCGATGCGGCCGTCGGCGGCGCCGCGGTCCTCGTCGTCGACCACGGCTCCCCCGCCGATCACGTCGCCGCGCGCCGTGCCGTCGCCCAGGGGGCGACCGCCGTCGTCGTCGGCAGCACCGACGGCTGTCGCACCGTGGTCGCCGTCCGGGACGGGCAGCTCCACGTCACCGGCCCCGAGGTACGGGACCACACCCGGCCGCTGGTGGGCGTCACCACCGAGTGGGCCGAACGGTTCGCGCGGCGCCTGGCCGGCGCCCGGCACCTCGGCCGCACGGTGCCCGCGCTCACCACCGGCGAGGGCGCGACCACCGGCGCGCACCTGCCCGACGACGTGCCGCTCGGCTCCCTGCACGGCCTCCGCGAGCCGCACACGGGTGGTCCGTCGCTCACCGGAGGTGCGCCACACGCCGGAGGTCGGCTCACCGGTGGTCCGGAGCCCCGCACCGGCGGCTGGGCGGTCCCGCTCGGCCGCACCGCGACCGGCACCGTCACCTGGGACCTCGTTGCCGACGGACCGCACCTGCTCGTCGCCGGCACCACCGGCTCGGGCAAGTCCGAGGTACTACGTGCCCTGGTGCTCGGGCTCGCCCTCCAGCATCCGCCGGACCGCCTGGCGCTCGGCCTCGTCGACTTCAAGGGCGGTGCCGGCCTCGGTAGGCTCACGGGCCTCCCGCACGTCGTCGGCCAGGTCACCGACCTGGACGCGGCGCTCGCCGCGCGGGCGCTGACCGGCCTGCAGGCCGAGCTGCGGCGCCGCAAGGTGCTCCTTGGCGAGCACGGGGTCGCGGACATCGCACCACTCGCGCCCGGCGTGCTGCCACGGCTGGTCGTGGTGGTCGACGAGTTCCGCGCGCTCGCCGACGAGCTGCCCGACTTCCTGCCCGGACTGGTCCGGATCGCCGCCCAGGGCAGGTCCCTGGGTGTGCATCTCGTCCTCGCGACCCAGCGGCCCGCCGGTGCCGTCAGCACCGACGTCCGGGCGAACGTCACCGCGCGGCTCGCGCTCCGGGTCACCGACCCGCTGGAGTCCCGCGACGTCGTCGGCTGCGCTGATGCGGCGACCCTGCCGGTGGATCGGCCTGGCCGGGCGGTGCTGCGCATCGGCTCGGACGCGCCCGTGGTGCTCCAGTGCGCCCACACCGGCAGGTCCGGAGCGACGACACCGGTACGCCGCGCCGTCCCGTTCGGCCGACGGGCACGACCCGACCGGTCCGTCCACCCGGTATCAGCACCCGAGCCGGTACCCGCGCCTGAACCGGCGGCGGGCACCCCCCTGCCGACGGCCGGCCCGGAGCCGGCGGCCGACCTGGTCGCGGCGGTCCGGAGTACCTGGGCCGATCCGCCTCGGCACGCCCCGCTCTGGCTGCCGCCGCTCCCGGACCACGTGTCGCACGCCGGCGTGGCCGGCCACGCCGGCACCGGCGAGCCGGGCCTCCCCCTCGCCCTCGGCGACCTCCCCGAACGGCAGCGTCGCACGGCGGTCCACTGGGATCCGGCGGAGGGAAACCTGGCCGTGGTCGGCCGCGCGCGATCGGGCCGGTCCACCGCGCTCGCCGCTCTCGGCGAGGCCGCGCTGGCCCGCGGCATGACCGTCCAGGCAGCCCTCTCCACCGGCTCCGAGGACGGCCCGCTGACCGCCCTCGTGAAGGACCGCGGCCTGGTCCTGACCGACGTCGGTACGCGACCTCCCGCACCGGCGGCCGGCCCGGACCTCCTGCTGATCGACGACCTCGACGCGGTCCGCGCGGCCCGCCCCGGCTGGGAACCTCCGCCCGGCGTCCCGGTCGCCGTCGCCACCCGCAACCCGGCGGCCGTGCACGCCTGCGGCGTCGGGCCACGGCTCGTCATGCTGAGCCGCGACCGCGCCGACGACATCGCCCTGGGCGCCCCAGCACCCCTCGCGGGATCCGGCGGCGTCCCCGGGCGTGCCGCGTGGTGCGGCCGGACCGAGACGGTGCTCTGCCAGGTCGTGGGGCCGGCTCAGCCGAACCGGTCCAAGCCCGTCATGCGGGCCGGCGGGTCCGGCTGAGGCCGTGCCGCGCAACCGGACAGGTGGTCAGCCGAGCCACCACTTCTGGTTCGCGCCACCGTGGCACTCGTGGATCACGAGCCGCGTTCCGTCGTTGCCGTTCCAGCCCTGGACGTCGACGCACTTGTTCGCGGCCACCGACACGAGGTCGCCCGCCCCGGAGAGCACGAACTGCTGGGCGATGTTGCCGCTGCAGTTCACGATCTGCACCGGTGTGCCGTTCGCCGGGTCGCCCCAGGCGAGGTCCATGCACAGGCCGCCGGCACGGACGGTGCCGTCGCCGTGGAAGGTCCAGCGCTGCGCGGCGGTGCCGTTGCAGGTCCAGAGCTGCAGCGGGACGCCGTCCGAGAAGTTCGAGTTCGGGACGTCGATGCACTTGTTCTGGTAGCCGACGATCGGTCGCCCGCTGCCGCCCCCGCCGCCGGTCGTGGTGAGGCTCAGGTTGTAGTTGTTCAGGATCGGGTTGATCGGCTGGTAGATGAACCGGCCGTTGCTCGAGCAGTCGCCGATCCGCCCGGACGTCACGCCCTGCGCCTGGTCACCGGAGATCACGGAACCGCCGGAGTCGCCGCCCTCGGCACAGGCCGAGCCCGTGGCCATGCCGGGGATGTCACCGTTCCCGTAGTTGATGGTGACGTTCTTCTCCTGGATCACGCCGCAGCGCCATCCCGTCGTCCGCCCCGAGCGGCACACCGCGGCGCCGATCGGCATCTCGTTCGACCCCGCGACCGCAGCCCTGCCGCCCGAGTAGTTGTTCACGGCGGCGGTCGGCGTCCAGTTGCCGTTGGTCCGGACCCAGGCCCAGTCGTGCCCCGGGAACTGCGAGCCCGCGTAGCTGCCGAGTGCCGCACCGTCCGGCGCGTTGACCGCGTTCCCGGTGCTGCCGCAGTGCCCGGCCGTCACGAACCCACCCGTGACGGCGAAGCCCACGGAGCACAGCGTGACGTAGCCGTCACCGGTGGGGCGGTGGAACTCGTTGCCGCCCACGATGTCACGCGCGGGCTCGGGCGCGACGTCGGACTTCTCCACCCGCAGGACGTCGGCCGGCACGCCCGCCTCGGAGGCGAGCTCCCTCGCCGCGGCGGTGTCCGCGGCCTCGATCACCACGGCGTTCGTCACGGGGTCGGCGTACCAGGCGTGCACCGAGTCCGGAGCGACGGCGTCGTCGAGCGCGTCCTTCCACGCCGTGAGCTCGTCGAGGTCGTGCTCGACGACGACGGCGTCCGCCCCAGCCTTGCGCACCTGCTTGGCCGCGGCCTTCGTCGTGACGGCCACACGGACGTCGTCGGCGCTGTCCGGCACCCACGTTCCCGCGTAGTCGTCGCCGAGAGCCGCGGTGAACTGCTCCTCCATGCCCGCGGTCCGGGCGTCGAGCGCGAGGCGCTCGGGGATCTCCTCGGGTGCGAGGTCGAGGTCGCGCTCGAACGCCTCGACCTGCTCGGGCGGGAGGCCGAGCGCGTCGGCCACCGACGGCTCGGGTGTGGGCGACTCGGCACCGGTGGCCGGGACTCCGACGAAGGCGACGCCGGCCACCACGGTTCCCGCGGCCAGGGCGATCGACGTCACCGCTGTCATCAGCTTGCGACCGGATCTGCTCGACGATGTGGGCATCTGCTGCTCCCTCGTTCTGAGGCCGCGGACGGCCATGGGTGTGGGGGTTGTGGTGAACGGGGACACGACGACGTCGGGGTGCCCGCGCACCATCGATACGCACGCCTTTGCACGCATCTCATGAGGGCCACCGGCGATGTTAGCGACGGCGTCATCCCCGCTGAACAGCGGCCTGTGGATGGTGTGGAAACCACCTACCGGCCCCACCCGAGGGTTCGCAGAAGAAGCCGCGGTGCGAGCACGCGAGCAGGAAATCGCCTTCCGATCACAGTCCGGCGTCAAAGAGGTTCTCCGATTGACACCCTGCCTGCCGGGCCGTTGCATGTAAGGCAGGTCACGGGTCCACAGGGATCCGACCGGTCGCCGGGCGACATCTGACGGAAAGCACCTTTGCCTCACAGCCGTCCGGCGTCACACCCTTGTACGACCCAAGGAAGGCTCAGGGCTCGATGATGCGAGTGAATCGGAAGTCGACAGGCGTGGTGGCTTCGGTCGCTGTGCTGGGTCTGATGTTGGCGGCGTGTGGTAGCGGCGCGGAGTCGGATGGTGCTGGTTC
>NZ_BAAHAJ010000001.1:0-327023 GCF_054777735.1 Myceligenerans cantabricum | reverse complement strand
TCACGGTCGATGACCTGGTCGGCGCCGGGTTCGACGTCGCGGAGTGACGGTGACCTCCTCCCCCCGGCCGGACACGCCGCGCCGGCGGGCCCTCGCGGCCCGCCGGCCGGCGTCCGCCCCCGGCCCGGAACGCCCGCCCCGCACCCCGGCGCGACCAGCGCGACCGGGACGGGTCGCCGGCCTCGGCCGCCGCAGCGCGCCCTGGGGCTTCCTCGCCCCGGCGATCGTGCTGTTCACGATGTTCCTCGCGGCGCCGATCGGCTACTCCGTCTATCTCAGCTTCCGCACCGAGCAGGTGCAGGGCCTCGGCCTGGGCTCCGGCTCGCGGCAGGAGGTGTGGAACGGCGTCGGGAACTACGTGTCCGCCGTCGCCGACCCCGAGTTCCTGGCGTCCGTCGGCCGGGTGGGGCTGTACGGCCTCGTGGTGGTCCCGATCATGCTCGGCTCCGCGCTGCTCTTCGCGCTGCTGCTGGACGCACGCCGGGCCCGCGCCCGGCGGTTCTCGCGCATCGCGATCTTCCTGCCGTACGCCGTGCCCGCGGTGATCTCGTCCCTGTTGTGGGGCTTCCTCTACCTGCCGGCCGTCAGCCCCTTCTACTGGGTGTTCGACCGGTTCGGCTGGAACGTGCCGTCCCTGTTCGAGTCGGACCTGGTCCTCTTCGCGGTCGCGAACGTCGCGGTCTGGGCCGGCATCGGCTTCAACATGGTCGTGATCTACACCTCGCTCAAGGCCGTCCCGTCCGAGCTGTACGAGGCCGCCGAGCTCGACGGTGCGTCGCAGGTCGGCCTCGCCTGGCGCATCAAGATCCCGATCGTCACCCCCTCGATCATCATGACCTTCGTGTTCTCGATGATCGCCACGCTGCAGGTGTTCGCCGAGCCGACCACCCTGCGGCCGCTGTCCAACTCGATCTCCACCACGTGGACCCCGCTGATGAAGGTGTACCGGGACGCGTTCACCCGCGGCGACCTGTACTCCGCCGCCGCGACGTCCGTGATCATCGCGGTGGCGACGTTCGTGCTCTCGTTCGGGTTCCTGCGTCTCGTGCAGTCCCGGGCGTTCTCCTCGGAGGAACGATGACCGCAGTGACAGCCACCCGGGACGTCGCCGTCCCCGCCACGCCCGCGTCACGGCGCAGGGACCGCCGCGCCGGCGACCGGCCGAGCGCCGCCGCCACCGCGATCCTGCTGATCGGGGCCGTCTACTGCCTGCTGCCCGTGGCATGGGTGGTGCTCGCGGCGTCCAAGAGCTCGTCCGAGCTGTTCTCCACGCTGACGTTCCTGCCGTCGACGCACCTGCTCGACAACGTCGCGGAGCTGTCCGCGTACCGCGACGGGCTGTTCTGGCGCTGGATGCTCAACACCGCGCTGTACGCGGGCGTGGGCGCGGCGCTCTCCGCCGTGGTCTCCGCGATGGCCGGGTACGGCCTGGCGAAGTACCGCTTCGCCGGCAAGACCGCGGTGTTCAACGTGCTGCTCGCCGGGGTGCTCGTGCCCGGCGTCGTCCTCGCCATCCCGCAGTACCTGCTCCTGGCGCAGGTCGGGCTCACGAACACGTACTGGTCGGTGCTGCTGCCCAGCATCATCAGCCCGTACGGCATCTACCTGGCCCGCATCTACGCGGCGGCCGCCGTCCCGGACGACGTCGTCGAGGCGGCGCGGACCGACGGGGCGAGCGAGCTGCGCACGTTCGTGCAGGTCGCGATCCCCATGATGACGCCCGGACTGGTGACGGTGTTCCTGTTCCAGTTCGTCGCGATCTGGAACAACTTTATGCTTCCTTACATCATGCTCGGCAACGACAAGCTCTTCCCGCTCACCGTCGGACTCTCCGGCCTGCTCAACCAAGGCGCCTCGGCGCCGGCCATGTACACGCTCGTGGTGACCGGCGCGCTGCTGTCGATCATCCCGCTCGTCGCCCTGTTCCTGCTGCTGCAGCGGTTCTGGCAGGTCGACCTCGCGGCCGGAGCGGTCAAGGCGTGAGCACGGGCAGGAGACCTACGATCCGCGACGTCGCGGCGGCCGCGGGCGTGTCCCGAGGCACGGTGTCGCGCGTGCTCAACGGCGGGAAGTGGGTCTCCGCCGACGCCCGCACCGCCGTCGAGGCGGCGATCTCCTCGACCGGGTACGTGGTCAACCAGGCCGCGCGCTCGCTGGTCACGTCGCGGTCGAACTCCATCGCCTTCCTGCTCACCGAGCCGCAGCACCTGCTGTTCGAGGACCCCAACTTCTCCGTGCTGCTGCGCGGGGTCGCGCAGGAGCTCTCCGAGCGGGAGATGCCGCTGCTGCTCATGGTGGCCGGGACGGTGTCCGAGCGGCGGCAGATCTCCCGGTACGTCGCCGCCGGGCACGTGGACGGGGTGCTGCTGATCTCGTCCCACCGGGGCAACCCGATGGTCTCCGACCTGCTGGAGCACGACGTCCCGGTCGTGGCCTGCGGCGTGCCGCTCGGCTTCGAGGGCCGCGTGGGACACGTCGCTGCCGACGACCGGACCGGCGCCGTCACGATGACGCGCCACCTCCGCGACCGGGGGCGGACCCGCATCGCGACCATCACCGGACCGCTCGACACGCCCGGCGGCACCCTGCGCCTCGAGGGGTACCGGGACGCGCTCGGGCGCGACTACGACGAGACCCTGGTCGCGACCGGTGACTACTCGCGGGAGTCGGGACGCGTCGCGATGGCGGACCTCCTCGAGCGCCGGCCGGACCTGGACGCCGTGTTCGTCGCGTCCGACCTCATGGCCGCCGGGGCGCTGGCCACCCTCCAGGCAGCGGGCCGCAGCGTGCCCGGCGACGTCGCCGTGGGCGGGTTCGACGACTCCGGCGTCGCCGCGGCGATGCACCCCGCGCTCACGACGATGCGGCAGCCGTTCGGCCGGATCAGCGCGGAGATGGTCCGGCTCCTGCACGAGGTGATGTCCGGCGAGGAGCCGGCAGGCATCACCCTCCCGACCTCCCTGGTGCACCGAGCCTCCACCTGACCCAGCTCTCACCCTCCCCCCGACCCGCAGCCGGGCACGCGACCACGCCAGGTTGCGGGGTGGCCACGTTCCCACCACGCAACCTGGCGTGGTCGACATCGCGGGATCGGCTCGGGGCCGTAGGGGGTGGGGAGGTGTGACTGCGGGGGCTGGAGGCGTCAGGCGCGGCAGTCCTTGCAGGTGCCCCACAGCTCGATCGTGTGGTCGATGTCGGTGAAGTCGTGGACCGCGCCGACCTTGGCCGCCCACGCCTCGACCGTCGGCCCGTCGATCTCGATGGTGCGGCGGCACGACCGGCACACCAGGTGATGGTGGTGCTCCGCCCGTGCGCAGCGCCGGTACAGGACCTCGCCGTCGGCGTTGCGCAGCAGGTCCACCTCCTGCGCGTCGGCGAACGTCTGCAGCGTCCGGTACACGGTGGCCAGGCCGACCGAGTCGCCCCGGGCGCGCAGCACCTCGTGGAGCTGCTGGGCCGAGCGGAACTCGTCCTGCTGGTCGAGCGCCTCGGCGACGGCGGCCCGCTGCCGGGTCATACGAGTCACGTGCACACCTCCTGATCTGCCCCCACCCGTTCGCCCGGCGGGAGCTCGACGTCGTCGGGCAGGTCGGGGTGAGGGTCCTGGAACGGCGCGCGCCGTGCGACGAGCGGACGCACGATCGCAGCCACAGCGTAGACCGCGATCGCAAGCACCACGATCGTGGCTCCCGGCGAGACGTCCTGGAAGTAGGTGATGGTCAGACCCGTCACGCAGACGACCACGCCGACGACGACGGCCGTGCCCATCGTGCGCGTGAACGAGTGGGTGAGCTGCTGCGCCACGGCGACCGGCACGATCATCAGCGCACTGACCAGGAGGAGGCCGACCACCCGCATCGCGACCGTCACCGTCAGCGCCGCCACCACGGCGACCAGCGCGTTGAGCAGCCACACCGGCAGCCCGGAGGCGATGGCGAAGTCCTCGTCGTGGGTCGCGGAGAACAACGCGGCGCGCAGCCCGATCCCCACGGCCAGGACCACGATGGACAGCACGACGGTGAGCACGAGGTCGGTGTCGGACACGGTGGAGATCGAGCCGAACAGGTACTGCATCAGGTTCCCGTTGGAGCCGCCGGCCAGCCCGATCAGCAGGACGCCGCCCGCGATGCCGCCGTAGAACATGATGGCCAGGGCCAGGTCGCCGGAGGTGCGTCCGCGGCGTCGTACCAGCTCGATCGCGAGGGCACCGACGACGGCGGCGACCACCGCCCCGGGGACGGCGAGCGCGTCGGGCGCGATCCCGAGCGCGGCGCCCACGAGCCAGCCCAGGGCCACCCCGGTCAGGGCGACGTGGCCGATCCCGTCGCCGAGCAACGACAGCCGCCGCTGCACGAGGTAGGTGCCGACGACCGGCGCCCCGGCGCCCACCAGGAGCGCGGCGACGAGGGCGCGCTGCATGAAGGGGTCGGTCAGCATGTAGCCGATCTCGCTGAGCACGGTCACGGGGCGACCTCCTCGGGGCTCCCGGGGACCGGGTGCTGGGTCAGGGGCGAGCGACGGCGCGCCTCGTCGTCGTGGGGATGCTGGTGGTGATGGCTCTCCGCGCCGTGGCCGGTGCGGGGCCGTGGCGGGGCGCCGTCGTGCACGACACGGCCGTGCCGCAGGACGACGGCGCGGGTGACCAGGCCGGCGAGCTCGCCGAGCTCGTGCAGCACCACGAGCACGGTGACGCCGCGCGCGCCGAGCCGCCGCACGGTCTCGGCGAACGCCTCCTGGCTGGGCCGGTCGACGCCGGCGACCGGCTCGTCGAGGACGAGCAGGTCAGGGTCCCGCACGAGCGCGCGTGCGATGAGCACGCGCTGCTGCTGGCCGCCGGAGAGCAGGTGCATGGCGGACTCCGCGCGGTCCGCGAGGCCGACCTCGCCGAGCGCGTCGCGCACACGGGCGCGCCAGCCCCGCGGGAGCCACCAGCGGCGGCCGTTGAGCAGGCCGGACGCGACGACCTCGGCGGCGGTGGACGGGACGCCGGTGCGGGCGCCGACGCGCTGCGGCACGTAGCCGACCCGTTCCCACGGCACGCGGTCGGTCCCGGGGGTGGCCCCGAGCAGCCGGACGGTGCCCCGGGACGTCGCCATGGTGCCGACCAGCGCCTTCACGAGGGTCGACTTGCCGGAGCCGTTGGCGCCGAGGATCGCCACGGTCTCCCCCGCACCGACGGACAGGTCGATGCCGCGCAGGATGTGGCTGGCGCCCGCGTGCACGTGCAGGCGTTCGACCTCGACCACGGGTCCGCGGGGTTCGTTCACTCGCACACCAGTCCTTCCGCCAGTGCGTCCAGGTTCTCACGCATGACGCTCACGTAGTCGGCGCCGGACGCGGTCGCGTCCTCGCTCAGCCCCTCCAGCGGGTCGAGGACGGCGGTGCCGAGGCCGAGGTCGCCGGCGAGGGTCTCGGCGACCTTCGGGCTCACGAGCGTCTCGGTGTAGACGGTGGTGACGTCGTTCTCGCGTGCGATGTCGGCCACCTCGCGCAGGCGCGCGGGAGACGGCTCGGCCTCGGGGTCGAAGGAGGCGAGCGACACCTGCTGCAGCGAGTAGCGGTCGGCCAGGTAGCCGAACGCGGCGTGGCTCGTCACGAGCGTCGCGCCCGCGCAGGTCGCGAGCCCGTCCGCGAACTCCTGGTCGAGGTCCTCCATCTGCCGGCCGAGCTCGACGGCGCCGGCGGCGTACTCGTCCGCGTGCTCGGGGTCGACGACGGCGAGCTCGTCCGCCACGGACTGGCCGAGCGCGGCCATCCGGCTGGGGTCGAGCCAGAAGTGCGGGTCTGCGCCGTCGTGCCCGTGCTCGTCCCCCTCCTCGCCGTCCTCGCCGTCCTCGCCGTCCTCGGAGTGCTCGTCCTCCTCGCCCAGGTCCGCGAAGGTGGCCGCGTCGACGACGTGCTCCGGGGCGCGGGTCTCCACGCCCTCGTCGACGGCGGGCTGCATTCCCGACAGGAACACCACCAGGTCGGCGTCGCCGATCCGGCGCGCCTGGGCCGGGGCGAGCTCGAGGTCGTGGGGCTCGGCCGACGGCGGCGTGAGGTTGTCCACCCGCACGAGGTCACCCCCGACCTGCTCCGCGACGTACTGGAGCGGGTAGAAGGAGGCGAGCACGGCCACGCCGTCCGACCCGGAGGAGCCGGACCCGCCGGCCGCGGTGCATCCGGCGGCGAGCAGAGACGCGGCCGCGGCGACGGCGGGCAGTGCGAGAAGTCGGCGATTCATGAGAACGATTCTCACGCCGTGCGAGAACCGATGTCAAACTCCGGGGGTTGTGGAGAACCTCCGGGTCCCGCGGTGCGCGACCGGTAGGCTGGAGCCTGTCACCCAGCCGCCCCGCGGCGATCCATTCCACCTGGAGAGATACCCCCGTGTCCGACAAGCCATCGCGCTCCGCGCAGACCGCCAAGCTCGACGCCGTCGTCTCGCTCGCCAAGAAGCGAGGTTTCGTCTTCCAGTCGGCGGAGATCTACGGCGGGACGCGATCGGCGTGGGACTACGGCCCGCTCGGCGTGGAGCTGAAGGAGAACATCAAGCGCCAGTGGTGGCGCTCGATGGTGACCAGCCGGAACGACGTCGTCGGCCTCGACTCGGCAGTGATCCTGCCGCGCCCCGTGTGGGTGGCCTCGGGCCACCTCGGCGCCTTCAACGACCCGCTGACGGAGTGCCTGAGCTGCCACAAGCGCTTCCGTGAGGACCACATGGTCGAGGAGTTCGAGGAGAAGAAGGGCCGCTCCCCCGAGGGCGGTCTCGCCGAGATCGCCTGTCCGAACTGCGGCACGCGGGGCCAGTGGACCGAGCCGCGCGACTTCAACATGATGCTGAAGACGTACCTCGGCCCCGTCGAGGACGAGTCCGGCCTGCACTACCTGCGGCCCGAGACGGCGCAGGGCATCTTCGTGAACTTCGCCAACGTGGCGCAGTCGGCCCGGATGAAGCCCCCGTTCGGCATCGGCCAGATCGGCAAGTCGTTCCGCAACGAGATCACGCCCGGCAACTTCATCTTCCGCACCCGCGAGTTCGAGCAGATGGAGATGGAGTTCTTCGTCACGCCCGGCGAGGACGAGACCTGGCACCAGTACTGGATCGACTACCGCACGAGCTGGTACACGGACCTGGGCATCTCGCGCGACAACCTGCGGCACTACGAGCACCCCAAGGACAAGCTGTCCCACTACTCGACGCGCACGGTCGACATCGAGTACCGGTTCGGCTTCACGGGCGGCGAGTGGGGCGAGCTCGAGGGCATCGCGAACCGCACCGACTTCGACCTGCGGACGCACGCCGAGCACTCGGGCAAGGACCTGCAGTACCGCGACCCGGCGACGAACGAGAAGTACTTCCCGTACGTCATCGAGCCGGCCGCCGGCCTGACCCGGTCGCTCATGGCCTTCCTCGTCGAGGCGTACGACGAGGACGAGGCCCCCAACACCAAGGGCGGCGTCGACAAGCGCACCGTGCTGCGGCTCGACCCGCGCCTGGCGCCGGTCAAGGTCGCGGTGCTGCCGCTGTCCAAGTCCGCGGAGCTCCTGCCCACGGCGGAGAAGATCGCCGACGAGCTGCGCAAGTACTGGAACATCGACTACGACGTGACGCAGGCCATCGGCAAGCGCTACCGCCGCCAGGACGAGATCGGCACCCCGCTGGCCGTCACCGTCGACTTCGACACGCTCGAGGACCAGGCGGTCACGGTGCGCCACCGCGACGCCATGACGCAGGAGCGCATCTCGATCGACCAGCTCGTCACCTACCTGGCGGGCCACCTGCCGGGCGTGTGACCCGGGGCGGTACCCGCGTCGCGCCGGGGTGGGGGGCCCGTCACCGGGTCGCCCGCTCCGGCGTTCTGCTGTGCGAGCACGACGCCGGAGCACCCCTCCGGCTGTGCAAGACTTAGGCAATGCTTACCTCACCCTCGGTGGCCCTGGCCGGTGAGGTGGCCCGCACTCCCGATCGAGCCCGCCGCAGGACGCTGATCCTGCTCGGCCTGGTCGCCGCCCTCGGCGCGACCGTGCTGGCGAGCCTCGCCCTCGGCGTCCGCGACATCCACCCCGCGGACGTGTGGGACGCCCTGACCGGCTGGGCCACCGGCACGCCGCTCCCCGACGACCAGGACCATCGCGTGGTCGTCGAGCAGCGCCTGCCCCGTACCGCCGTCGGGATCGCCGCAGGCGCCGCCCTCGCGCTGGCCGGGACGCTCGTCCAGGGTGTCACCCGCAACCCGATCGCGGACCCCGGGCTCCTCGGGCTGAACGCCGGGGCCAGCCTGGCGATCGTGCTGTCGATCATCTTCCTCGGCGTCACGTCGCCGCTGGGCTACATCGGGTTCGCGTTCGCGGGCGCCGCCGTCGCGGCGCTGCTCGTCTTCTCGATCGGGGCCGGCCGGCCCGTCCGCCTGGCGCTGGTCGGCGCCACCGTGACCGCGCTGCTCACGCCCCTCATCACCATCGCGCTGGTGAGCAACTCGCTGGCGTTCAACCTCTACCGGCAGTGGGCCGTCGGGTCGCTCGCCGGTGTCCGCTCGGCGGCGCTGGCCGACCTGTGGCCGTTCCTCGCGGTGGGCGTGGTCCTCGCCGCGCTCATGGCGAACCGGATGAACATGCTCGCCCTCGGCGACGACGTCGCCACCGCGCTGGGCCAGAAGGTCGGGACCACGCGCGCCGTCTCCGGCGTCGGGATCGTGCTGCTCTCCGCGACGGCCACCTCCCTGGTCGGCCCGATCGCACTGGTCGGCCTGGCGGTCCCGCACGCCGCCCGCCGCCTGGTCGGCACGGACTACCGCTGGATCACCCTGGCCGCCCTGCTGCTCGGGCCGGTGGTGCTGCTCGGCGCCGACGTCGTCGGCAGGCTCCTGCTGCCGCACTCCGAGCTCGAGGCCGGGGTCGTCGCCGCCGCGATCGGGGCGCCCGTCCTCATCGCCGTCGCCCGCAGCCGCTCCCTGTCGGGGGTGTGATGATGACCGGCCCCGTGACCACCGAGACGCCCGCGCCCGGCGCCACCACGACCGCCGTCGCCAGGCTGCGCACCTCGCGGCGCCGGCGGCTCGGCCTGATCCTGACGACCTGCGTCGCGGCGATCGCCGCGCTCGGGACCCTCGGCCTGATGCTCGGCGACTCCCCGATCGACCCCGGCACGGCCCTGCTCGCCGCGTTCGGCGTGGGCGACGGCGGCGACCTGTTCATCGTGCAGCGCCTGCGGATGCCGCGCGTCGTCGCCGCGATCCTGGTCGGCGCGATGTTCGGGCTGGCCGGTGCGATGTTCCAGTCGACCCTGCGCAACCCGCTGGCCTCCCCCGACATCCTCGGCATCGCGTCCGGCGCGAGCCTCGGCGCGGTGACCGCCCTGCTGACCTTCGGCCTGATGGGGTTCGCCGTGGCCGCGTCGGCGTTCGGCGGAGCGCTCACCGTCGCGCTGGCCATCTGGTTCTTCGCGTGGCGCCGCGGCCTGCACTCGATCCGGTTCGTCCTGGTCGGGGTCGGCTTCGCGTACCTGTGCCAGTCCTTCCTGTCGTGGCTGCTCGCCCGCGCCGACGAGCGCGAAGCCGCCTCGGCCCTGCTGTGGACGGTGGGCTCCGTGGCCGACGTCCGCGGCGACGACCTCGGGATGCTCGCGAGCGGCGGCCTCGTCCTCGCGCTCTGCGTCGCCGTCGTGGCCCGCACACAGCGCCCCCTCGCGCTGGGCGACGACAACGCCCGCGCGCTCGGCGTGCCCGTGAACGCGGCGCGCGTGACGACGCTGCTGCTGGCCGTCGGGCTCGTCGCCCTGGCCACGTCGTTCGCCGGGCCGGTCGCGTTCGTCGCCCTGGTCGCCCCGGCGATCGCCCGGCGCCTGCTGTCCGACGGCGGCCCCGCGCTGGCCGCGTCCACCGCGGTCGGAGCCCTCCTGACGCTGGCGGCCGACCTCATCGGCAACCATGAGGTGTTCGGCGTCTCCGCGCCCGTCGGCATCGTGACCGGCCTGGTCGGCGCGCCGTACCTGCTGTGGCTGCTGGCCACGAACGAGAGAAAGGAGCGCCGGTGACGACGCGCTCAGACAGCACCGGGGCCGCGGGTCCCGGGCTCCGCGAGGACGCCACCACCGACGCCGGCCCGGCGGACCGGGCCGGGGACGCCGTGGCCGGCCCGACCCTGCGGGCCGAGGGCGTCGTCCTCGGCTACGACGGCCGCACCGTCATCGACGGCCTCGACCTGGTCCTGCCCGCCGGGAAGATCACCGCGATCGTCGGCCCCAACGCCTGCGGCAAGTCCACGCTCCTGCGTGGGATGGCGCGCCTGCACGCGCTGTCCGGCGGCACGGTCCTGCTGGACGACCGGGACGTCACCGCGATGTCGCGGCGCGAGCTCGCCCGTGCGGTCGGGATGCTGCCGCAGTCGTCGATCGCGCCCGACGGCGTCCGCGTGGCCGAGCTCGTCGCGCGCGGCCGCTACCCGCACCAGGGCTGGTTCGGCAGGCACTCGTCCGACGACGACGCCGTGGTCGCCTCCGCACTCGCCTCGACCGGCGTGGCCGACCTCGCCGACCGGCCCGTCCAGGACCTGTCCGGAGGGCAGCGGCAGCGGGTGTGGATCGCGATGGTGCTCGCGCAGCAGACCGACATCGTGCTGCTCGACGAGCCGACGACGTTCCTCGACGTACGCCACCAGCTCGACCTGCTCGACCTGCTCACGTCCCTGAACCGGGAGCGTGGCACCACGG
Organism: Myceligenerans cantabricum; assembly: GCF_054777735.1. Taxonomy (NCBI): domain Bacteria; kingdom Bacillati; phylum Actinomycetota; class Actinomycetes; order Micrococcales; family Promicromonosporaceae; genus Myceligenerans; species Myceligenerans cantabricum. The sequence continues at coordinate 316,333 of NZ_BAAHAJ010000001.1, read as the reverse complement.
TCGCGATGGTGCTCCACGAGCTGAACCTCGCTGCCCGGTACGCGGACCACCTGGTGGTGATGAACTCCGGGAAGATCGTCGCCGAGGGCGCTCCCCGCGCGGTACTGACCAGCGAGGTGGTCCAGGGCGCGTTCGACCTGGAGTCGGACGTCGTGCCGGACCCGGTCTCCGGGACGCCGATGGTGGTGCCTCGCGGGCGTTTCCACACGGCGAGCTGAACCGGGTGCGACGCAGGACACACCCCGCAGGGAATTTCGTGATGTGGACGTGACGAAAAAGCCTGGCTGATGAGGTTAGGCTCGCCTCACACGCGCCCGGCGTCGTCGGGCCCCCGGATATCAAGGAGGACCCGTGCGAGTTCGCCGCACCCTCACCACCGCGGCCGGCCTGCTGGCCGCATCAGCCCTCGCCCTGGCCGGCTGCGGCTCGTCGGAGCCCGACGACGAAGCCCCGTCGGAGGCCGGCGCCGCCACGGACGAGTTCCCGATCACCATCGAGCACGCCCTCGGCGAGACCGTCATCGAGGAGGCACCGGAGCGCGTCGCCACCTGGGGCTGGGGCTCCACCGAGGCCGCGATCTCCGTCGGCGTCTACCCGGTCGCCGTCGCCGAGCAGGTCTGGACCGTCGGCGAGGACGCCCTCCTGCCGTGGGTCGAGGAGGCCTACGACGAGGCCGGCGAGGAACCGCCCGTCATCCTCGACGACCCCAACGCCGGCGACGAGGTGCCGTACGAGCAGTTCGCCGAGGCCGAGCCGGACGTGATCGTCGCGCCCTACTCCGGCGTCACGGAGGAGCAGTACGAGCTGCTCAGCGAGATCGCACCGGTCGTCGCGTACACCGACGGGCCGTGGGCCACGCCGTGGGAGCAGATCATCACGGACACCGCGAGCGCCCTCGGCCGCAGCGGGGAGGGCGAGCAGGTCGTCGCGGAGATCGAGGAGTACGCGGGGGACCTCGCCGAGGAGAACCCCGAGTTCGAGGGCCAGACGGTCGCCGCCATCGCGGACAGCCCGTCCGAGGGCCTGGTGTACGTGTACAACTCGTCCGACCCGCGCGCCGGCTTCCTCGAGCGTCTCGGCCTGACCACGGCTCCGGCCGTCGACGAGCTCGACTCCACGAACGGTGAGGGCTTCTTCTACACGCTCACCTACGAGGAGCTCGACAAGCTCGAGTCCGACGTGATCGTGGCCTACACCTACACCGAGGAGGAGGCCGAGGCCCTGCCCGACAGCAAGCAGCTGCAGGCCCTGCCCGCGGTGCAGGCCGGACACGTCGCCCAGGTCGTCGGCAACGTCCCGGTGTCGTCCGTGTCGCCGCCCACCGCCCTGTCCTACGACTGGCCCGACGGCATCCCGGCGCTCGCCGAGGAGCTGGGCAACCTCTTGGGCTGACCAGTCCGTCCGCCGAGGTGGTGGGGCCGTTCGAGCCCCACCTCCTCGGCGGACGCCGTCGGGACGAGATCTACGTCGACGTGACCGCGTCGATCGCCCCGCCGTAGCGGCGGTCGCGGCTCGCGTACTCCTCGACGGCGCGCCAGAGGTGCCGGCGGTCGACGTCGGGCCAAGCCTCCGGAAGGTAGACCATCTCGGCGTACGCCGCCTGCCAGACCATGAAGTTGCTGGTCCGCTGCTCGCCACCGGTCCGCAGGAAGAGATCGACGTCGGGCGCGTCCGGCACGTACAGGTGCTTCTGCATCGTCTTCTCGGTGATCTTGCGGGGGTCCAGCCGGCCGGCCGAGACCTCACGGGCGATGGACGCCGCGGCGTCGGCCAGCTCCGCGCGGCCGCCGTAGTTCACGCACATCGTCAGGGTGCAGCGGTCGTTGTCGCGCGTCGCCTCCTCGCACCGCTCCAGCACCTTGATCACCGAGCCCCACAGCTTGGGCCGCCGCCCCGACCAGCGGATCCGCACCCCCCAGGACGCCATCGTCTCGAGCTGGCGCTCCATCACCTCGTGGGTGAAACGCATGAGGAACGCCACCTCCTCGGGCGAGCGCTTCCAGTTCTCCGTCGAGAACGCGTACGCCGAGATGTTCTCGACGCCGAGCTCGACGGCGCCGGCGACGACGTCGAGCAGCGACGCCTCCCCCGCCTTGTGCCCCTCCGTGCGCGCGAGCCCGCGCGCGTTCGCCCACCGGCCGTTCCCGTCCATCACGACCGCGACGTGCCGGGGCAGGAACTCACGGGGAATCCGCGGCGCACGCACGCCCGACGGGTGGGGGTACGGCTCGACGAACGGGCCCCGCGGGCCCGGCATCGCTTGGCTCATGAGCGCTCGACCATCCTCAACGATCTCAGTGTCCTCTCCAGGTAGTACTGGCTGTAGGCGGCCACCAGGCCGCTCGCCTCGTTCCGGTGCCGCCCGTCCGACGCGTCCGCGGTGTCCCAGTCCCCCGACAGCAGCGCCGCGAGCAGGCGGAACGTCTCGGGCGCGGGCGACGGCGACCCTGGGGGCCGGCAACGCGGGCACACCGCACCGCCCTGGGCCACGTTGAACGCCGAGTGCGGACCCGGCTCGCCGCAGCGCGCGCAGTCGACCGGCGACAGCGCCCAGCCCGCCACGGCCAGCGCCCGCAGCAGGTAGGAGTCCAGGACCAGCCCGGCCGCGTGGTGCCGCTCGGCCAGGGCCCGCAGCCCGCCCGACAGCAGCCAGTACTGCTGCACCGCCGGCTCGCCCTCCTGGTCCACCAGCCGGTCGGCGGCCTCCAGCATCGCGGTGCCCGCCGTGTAGAGCTCGTAGTCCTCGCAGATCCGCCGCGCGTAGGCGCCGACGGTCTCGGCCTGCGTGACCGTGTCGAGCGTGCGGCCCGTGTGCAGCTGCACGTCCACGGCCATGAACGGTTCCAGCCGCGCCCCGAACCGGGACGACGTCCGCCGCACCCCCCGCCCGACGGCGCGCACCTTGCCCCGCTCGCGGGTCAGGAGCGTGACGATCCGGTCCGCCTCGCCCAGCTTCTGGGTCCGCAGCACGATCGCGTCGTCTCGATACAGGGGCACGAGAGCATTCTCGCAGCCCTGACTGACATCCCGGCCGGGGCGCCGGCGCGGGTGCGGTCAGCGCTCGACGAAGCGGGTGCCGTCCGAGGTGAGCTCGGGCTCCCAGACCACGCGGTGGATCACGTACTTCTCCAGGATCCCGCGCACGATCATGGCGACCGCTCCCCACACGGCGAACAGCAGGAGCGCCTTGAGCCAGTTGTTCCCGAACGTGCCGAACCCGATGACCGCCAGCAGCGGGAGGGTCAGCAGCGCGCCGATGAGCACCGGGAAGATGTGCACACCCACCCACTGCAGCGCGGACAGCGGCTCGAACCGCCGCTCCGCGATGACGCCGCGGTAGTCGAGGACCTGCACGACGTGGTCGGCCCGCCACTTGGGCACGTGCCGCGCCACGGTCCACTGCGCGTCGCGCGCCTCGAGGTACTCGCTCTGGGTGGGCAGCCAGATCCCGAGCATCTGGTGCACCTCGGCGGGTGTCATGTACCCGCGGTCGAGGATCGACACGGAGTGCCACGGCGGCTGCTTGGTGTAGGCGGGACCCGGGATCGCGAGCGAGACCAGGAAGAGCACCGACCCGCCCACACCGAGGAGCCAGGTCAGGACATCGGGGACCCAGGCGAGGATGAGAAAGGTCAGGCTCACGGCGCCTGCGCCCAGGAGCGCGCAGAGGATGCGGTTCTTGGTGGTCATGGTGCCTCGATACTACCGAAATCGGACAGGACAACGGGTCGTTGAGTGCACAGTATCTGCTGGGTCCGACACTCCTGCACCCACAGAGACCGCACGGGTCTCGTGGCTCCTCGACCTCGCTCGTCGCGACGCCGGACGCACGGCGCGGCGGGCCCTGTGCACGAATGGTGAATTCCGACCTCGCACCCTTGATGTCCGTTGTGCCCGAAAGTAGGGTCGCCGGGCCTCCAGGTGGCCGACAGAACCGGCAGAACCGAAAGAGCCGGCGTGGCCGACACGGCCCGGGACTCCGGGCCGACGCGCGGACCGGACGATCTGGCGACGCGCATATGCGCGCTGATGTGAGCGTTCACCGTTTCGATCGAGGAGAATACCGACAGTGACGGACGACAAGAATCAGCCGGAGGTCATGGACCTGGACGGCCTGGTGACCCCGCAGGGACTCGGCGCCCTGGGCGACAAGCTGGACGAGCAGCTCCTGCTGATCGCCGCGCTGAAGGCGCGGCTCGAGGGTGCGTCCGCGGCGGGCGAGGCGCCGGAGTCGGTGATCCAGGAGGTGCTCGACCAGTTCGAGGCGGCGCAGCTCTTCCCGTCCGAGAAGGACGACGAGTCCGGCTCCGTCGCCTGAGCCGCACCGGCGGCCCGCTACCGCCGGTCGACGTCGTCGCCGCCGCCGAGGTCCGTGCAGTCGACGGCGCGCACGCCGTGCTCCCGCAGGTACGTGGCCGCCCCGCCGTCTCCCTCGACGGTGTGCGCGACCGGTTCCCAGTGCTGCCGCCCGAGCACGACGGGATGCCCCGGCCGCCCGTCGTACGCCGCGCGCCGGAGCGTGTCCGCGCCCGCTTCGTCGTCGCGCCGTCGTGAGCCGGTCGACGGACCGGCCGCGAGCAGCCGCCGCACCGCCTCGGGACGCTGGTCCGGCAGGTCCACGAGCGTGATCACCGCGACGTCGGCGCGGGTCCCGACGGCTGCCGCGAGCCCTGCCCGGAGAGATGCGGACGCGCCGTCGGCCCAGTCGGGGACGACGACGGTCATGGCCCAGCCCGGCACCAGCGGTCCGGCGTCGTCCGCCCCGGCTCCGAGCGTCACGACCACCTCACCGCACCCGCCGTCGCGCAGCGCACGGCACGCGACCTCGACCCAGGGAGTCCCGCCGCCGTCCCGCGCGAGCGCCTTGGGCCCGCCGAACCGCCTCCCGCCTCCGCCTGCCAGCACGATCCCGACGGCATCAACCATGGGCGCCACGCTAGTGCAGTCGTGACGTCGTCGTGCGATCGGCGGCGCGCTCTGCCGGCCTCACGGCACCGCCGGCCTCACGGCACGGTGCCGGACGCCCCGTTCGCACGCCGGTCCGGGTGACCCGTCCGGCCGCCGAGGCCCGTCGATGCCGCCGAGGACGCGGGGCCGGTCAGTACGGGGTGCGGGTCTCCGCGGACTTCCACGCGGCGAACGGAGCACCGGCCGCCGGGATGCGACGGGACGTGACCGAGTGGGGCCAGGTGTCACGGTCCTGCTCCAGGAGCTCGTAGAAGGCTCGGTCGTCGAAGCCCGCCTCCGCGGCGTCGTGCCGGTCGGCCGCGAACACGATGCGGTCCAGCCGTGCCCACAGGCTCGCCGTCAGGCACAGCGGGCACGGCTCGCACGAGGAGTACAGCGTCGCGCCGGACAACTCGTGCGTCCCCAGCGCCTGGCAGGCGGCGCGCATCGCCACCACCTCGGCGTGCGCGGTGGGGTCGAGGTCGAGGGTCACGCGGTTGACGCCGACGGCGATCTCGGCGCCGTCGCGCACCACGACCGCGCCGAACGGCCCTCCCCCGTGCGCGACGTTCTCGGTGGCGAGCGTGACGGCGCGAGCGAGCCAGCGGTCGTCGTCGAGGCAGGTCGCGTCGGAGTCGACCGCGTCGGGTCCGGTCTCCTCGGGGTCGGTCATGATGTCTCCTCGCTGTTGAGCAGCCGCCACAGGACGTCGCGCTGCATGGGGATCCCGTGAGGGCGGACGCCCGTCGCGTCGGCGATCGCGTTCGCCAGCGCTGGAGCGACGGGGTTGTACGGAGCCTCGCTCATGGACTTCGCCCCGCGCACGCCGAGCCGGTCGGCGGTGTCGGCGAAGAACACGTCGGTGCGGGGCACGTCGGCCATGGCGGGCAGCCGGTAGTTGCGCAAGGTGCGCGTGCGGACGGTGCCCGCCGGGACGCCGTCGGACCCGTCCGACAGCTCCAGCCGCTCCTGGAGCGCCGACCCGATCGCCTGCGCGACGCCGCCCTCGATCTGGCCGCGCAGCTGCTCCGGGTTGATGACGACGCCCGCGTCGGCGGCGTGCACCGAGCGCAGGATGCGCACCTCCCCCGTCGCGCGCCGCACCGCCACGCGGAAGCCGTGCACGTTGAACGCCACGGAACGCGGCGTGCCGTCGTGCGAGGCGGTCGCCTCGACCAGGTCGGACGGCAGGCGGTCCGACGGCGGACGCCCACCCGCCCCCAGCTTCTCCCGCACCTCGGCGGCCGCCCGGGCGACGACCAGTCCCGCCACGACGGTCCCGGCCGAGCCGTAGGCACCGGTGTCGTACCCCGAGGTCGCCGTGTCCGACTGGACCAGCCGCACCCGGCCGGGCACGACGCCGAGCTCGGTCGCCGCGATCTGCACGAGCGCCGTCGACGTCCCGTTCCCGAACTCGGCGGTCCCGACGTGCACGGCGAACGTCCCGTCGGGGTGCGCCACGACACGAGCCTGCGACCGGTGCCCGCGCGGTGGCAGCGTCGCGATCATCGCGAGCGCCAGCCCGCTCCCGACGCTCCACCCGCTGTCCGCCCCGTCGGAGGCGCCGGTGCGGCCGGCCGGGCCTGCGTGAGCGGGGACCGCGGGGGGCGGCGGGTGGAGCTCGCGTTCGACCAGGTCGAGGCACTGGTCCAGGCCGTAGGAGCCGTACTCCAGGTCGCCGTCGTCCACGTGGCCCGTGATGAACGGGTCGCCGGGACGGACCACGTTGCGGCGGCGGAGCTCGGCCGGGCTCAGCCCGGTGCGTGCGGCGAGCTCGTCCATGGCCTGCTCGACGGCGAGCTGGATCTGGCCGAGCCCGTACCCCCGGAACGCGCCGGAGGGCAGGTTGTTCGTGTAGACGGCCTCGCCGTCGACCCGCTTGGCAGGGGCGCGGTAGACCGCGACCGACTCGTTGAGCCCGTGGAACAGGACGCCGGGCGCGTGGTTGCCGTAGGCGCCGGTGTCGGAGAGGGCGTCGACGGCGAGGGCGGTGAGGGTACCGTCGTCGTCGGCCCCGAGGGTGACGGTGACGCGCATCGGGTGCCGGCAGGGGAACGTGGCGAAGGCCTCTTCGCGGCTGGGCTCCCACTGGACGGGCCGACCGGTGCGGAGCGCCGCGAGCGCGACGACGTCTTCGAGCAGCATCTCCTGCTTGCCCCCGAAGCCACCGCCCACGCGGGGCGCGACGACCCGCACCGAGGCCGGGTCGCGCTCCAGCAGGCGGGCGAGCTCGTCGCGGACCAGGAACGGGACCTGGGTGGAGGTGCGGACCACGAGCGTGCCGTCGGGCGCGACGTGCGCGCGGGCGGCGTGCGTCTCCAGGCTCGCGTGGGCGACGCGCGACGTCGTCCACGTGCCGGTGACGGTGTGCGCGGAGGCGGCGAGCGCCGCGTCGACGGCGCCGGGAGCGGGGTACTCCTCGTGGACCTGCGCGACGACGTTCCGCGCGGGGTCCGCGATACGGGAGGCCACCGGGTCCTTCTCGGCGTGCAGGAGCGGGACCGCCGGCGCCGACCCGTGTCCGGCGACGCTGCCGCCGGTGGCGGGGCGGCGGGCGAGGACCGGGTCGAGGACGGCGGGCAGGATCTCGTACTCGACGCGGACGAGGGCCAGCGCCTCGCGGGCCAGGCGTGGCGAGTCCGCGACGGCGACGGCGACCCGCTGGCTGCGGAAGCGGAGCACGGGGTCGAGGAGGCGGGTGTCGTCGGGGTCGTCGGTGCGGTGCTCGTGGCGGCCGGTGGAGTAGAGCGTGTCGGGGACGTCGGCGTGGGTGAGGACGAGGTGCACTCCGGGCGCGCGGCGTGCCGTGTCGGCGGAGATGCGGGTGATGCGGGCGTGGGCGTGCGGGCTGCCGAGCACCGCGACGTGCAGCAGTCCGGGCGGTGCGGGCTCGTCGAGCGTGTACGGCTCGCGCCCGGAGACGACCCGCGCGGCGGCGGGAGCACGGACGGACCGGCCGAAGGAGACGGTGTCGTCCCCGGGACCCTCACGCCGGCCGGTCCCGGGCCCGCCCCCGGCCGCCGGTCCCTCGGTGTTGGACTTCCCCGTGATCGCGTCCTGGATCGACCGGTACCCGGTGCAGCGGCAGAGGTTCCCCTTCCACAGCTCGGCGTCGACCCCGCCGTCCTGCCGGGACAGGGCCTCCGCCGCACCAGGCGCCGCACCAGGCGCCGCCCCGGCGAGGGCCACGGCCGTGGTGACCATGCCCGGGGTGCAGAAGCCGCACTGGAAGCCCCCGGCCTCGGCGAAGCCCTGCTGGACCGGGTGCGGTTCCTCGGGGGTACCGAGACCCGCGGCCGTCGTGATCTCGGACTCCGCCGCCCGGTGGGCGGGGATCAGGCAGGAGTGCACGGGGGCGCCGTCGAGCAGCACGGTGCAGGCACCGCAGTCGCCGGCGTCGCAGCCGCGCTTGACCGCTGTCGCGCCCTGTTCGCGCAGGTAGGTACGGAGGCACTGGCCGGGTCGGGGCGCGTGGGGGCTCTCGGTCCCGTCGATCTTCATCGCCGGTCCCCGCACGTCGAGGCGGGCCCGGGGCGCTCGTGCGTCGTCATGAGAGTTCCTCCAGGACCTCGTGGGCGAGCCGGCGCGTCATGGCGGCGCGCCAGTCGGGGGCGCCGTGCGGGTCGTCGTACCAGTCGGTGATCCGGTCCAGCGCGGCGTCCAGGACGTGATGGCCGCCCGAGGGGACGGTGAGCACGAGCGGCCGGGGCACGGACGCGGTCAGTGCCAGCCGGACCGTGTCCTCGGACGAGGCCGCGGGGCGCGCCGGCCCCTCGCCGACGACGGCGCCCGCGCTCGCGGGGACCGGTCGCCCGGCGGCCGATGCGCCCGTGACGAGCACGGCCGAGCGGCCGAACTCCGTCAGGCTGAGCTTCCGGGCGGCAGTCCGCGCGCGAAGGCCCGCCGCCGGCACGTGGAGGGCACGCAGCACCTCACCGTGGGCGAGCGTGGTGGTGCCCGGGCCGGTGATCAGGTCCGCCACGGGCTCCGTCCGGGCGCCGCCGGCCGGTGTCCAGATCTCCGCCGTGGCGTCCAGGGTGGCGAACAGCGCCGCCATCGGCCCCGCCGGCAGGGCGAGGGCCAGGTTCCCGCCCACGGTCGCGGTGTGCGCCACCTTGAAGGACAGCAGGAACGCCGAGACGCAGGAGGCCACGAGCCGCAGACCCGGATGCCACCCGGCCGACGCCGCGGCCCGGTCCCGCAGCATCGCGATCGTGCAGGTCGCGGCCACCTCGAGCCCGCCCGGTCGTACCGCGCCGTCGCGACTCGCGGAGCCGCCCGGCCCCGCGCCGTCGCCGGACGGTGCCCACGGCTCCCAGCCGAGGCCGAGCAGGTCGACGAGTCCTGTCACGCCCGGCGGGACCGGTTCGGAGTACAGGAAGGTCCCTCCGGCGAGCAGCCGCTCGCCCGGGCCCAGCGCCAGGTCGGCGCGTTCGCGTGCGATGCGCACGCCGTCGATGTCCAGGTCCATGAGTCCTCGTGTCAGCCCTCGTCCAGCTCGCCGAGCTCGGCGTACACGGCGTCCACCTCCGCGATCCGGGCCGCCCCGGACGCCGTCCGCGCGAGCACCAGGTCCGACAGCGTGGCCACGAGGCTCATCGGGACGGCGTGCGAGTCGAACGCGCCCTCGTACCCCACGGGGCACTCGATCCACCAGCGCACACCGGCGGCGAGCCGGCGCAGCGTCGGGTCCGCCAGGAGCAGCACGGGGACGCCCGCCTCGACGAGCCGTTCGACGGCGGCGGCCGTCCCCGCGGGGTGCCGCCGGAAGGAGACCACGACGACGACGTCCTCCCGGCCGACGCCCACGAGATCCTCGGCGAGCGACTGGCCAGGCGACGGCGCGAGCATCACGCCGGGCCGCACCTGCGCCAGGTTGCGCCGCAGCTCGGCGGCCACCGGATGGCTCCCGCGCCGCCCGACCACCAGCACCCGCCGCGCGCGGGCCAGCGCCGTCGCGGCGTCCTCGACCGCGGTCTCGTCGAGCGCCGCGTAGGCACGCTGCAGGTGCTCGGTCTCCCGCTGGAGCCGGGCGGCGAGTCCGGCCGGCGGGGTCACCGTCACCGGCAGGCCCCGGCCACGCTGCTCCCGCAGGTGCTCGCGCAGGCCTTCGAAGTCCTCGTAGCCGAGGCGCCGCACCAGCCGGCTCATCGTCGCCTTGGACACCCCGGCGAGCTCGGCCAGCTCGGTGGCCCGGTAGGCGGCGAGGTCCGACATCCGTTCCAGCAGCAGGTCGGCGGCGCGCGCCTCCTGCGGGGACAGGTCGGCGTAGCGTTCCCGGACGCGGGTCTCGAGCGGCATCACGGCGTCGTCCCCCGGACGTCCCGCGCGACGGCGAGCACCGCCGCCTCGAACGCGTCCAGCGCGACCGCGACGTCGTCCTCGCGCACCGACTCCGCCGGGTGGTGGCTGATCCCGTCGTGGCAGCGGACGAACAGCATGCCCACCTCGGTCACCGCGGCCATGGCCATGGCGTCGTGCCCGGCGGGGCTCCAGAGGCCGGGGACGTCGCCGCTGCCGGGCCGGGCGGCGCGGACGCCGTCGGACACGGTGCGGCTGAGGCGTTCCGAGCAGGTGGCCGACGGCGCGCGGTGGGTCTCGGTGACGTCGAGCGTGACGCCCCGGCGGGCGCCGGCCGCGTGACCTGCCGCCTCGATCGCGGCCACGAGCGTGTCCCGTGCGGCGTCGTCGACGGCGCGGACGTCGAGCGTGACCTCTGCCCGTCCCGGGATCACGTTGACCGCGCCGGGCAGCACGCGCACGTCACCCACGGTCGCGAGCGCCCCGGCGTCACGGGCGAGCCGCTCTGCGGCCAGCACCACCTCCGACGCGGCGGCGAGGGCGTCCTTGCGCCGCTCGTACGGCGTGCCCCCGGCGTGCCGGGCCTCGCCGGTCAGGGTGAGGACGAACCGTCGCGCGCCCGCGATCGACGTCACGTACCCGAGCGGCAGGCCGGCCGCCTCCAGGCGCGGGCCCTGCTCGATGTGCGCCTCCAGGTAGCCCACCAGGTCCGCGGGACGCCGGGCCGCCTCGCCGACCCGGTCCGGGGCGAGCCCGAACCGTTCGAACGCCTCGCGCACGGTGACGCCGTCGGCGTCGCGCCGCTCCCACCAGGCCTCGTCCCACCGCCCGGCCACGGCGCTGCTGCCCATGAGCGCCGTGCCGAAGCGCGCGCCCTCCTCGTCCCAGAAGCCGACGACCTCCAGCGCGAACGGCAGCGCCGCATCCCGCAGCCGCTCGGCGACAGCGATCGCGAGCACCACCCCGAGCGGCCCGTCGAAGGCGCCCGCGTCCGGGACGGTGTCCAGGTGGGAGCCCAGCACCAGCGCCGGTACGCCGCGCGTGCCCGGCTCCTGGCGGACACCGTCCGCTCCAGGAGGCTCGGGGGCGCGGCGTCCCCACAGGTTCCCGGCCGCGTCGGTCTCCGTGTCCAGGCCCGCGTCCCGCATCCACCCCGCGACCGCCGTGTTGGCGGCGGCGTGCTCGGGCGTGAGGTAGGTGCGCTCCAGCCGGTCCGGACGGGCGGAGTAGGAGGTCAGGTCGGCACAACGGTCGAGCGCCCGGCGCGCGGTGGTCATCGGCGTCCCTCCGGCCCGGCCGCCGGGGCGCGGTCGGGCACGAGGCCGGTCGGCGGTCCGGCGTCGCCGCGCCGCTGGCCGCCGCCCGGGGCGACGTCGCCCGGCGTGCCGTACGTTCTCAGCGCCGCGTCGACGCCACCCCCGGCCAGAACGCCGACCCCGGCGCGGCGCAGCACGTGCTCCAGCCCGGCGAGCGTGGTCAGCACGGCGTCGCGGCGCGCACCGGTGCCCATCACGCCGATCCGCCAGACCTGCCCGTGCAGCGGCCCGAACGACGTGCCGATCTCGATGCCGAAGTCCTCCAGCAGCGCGCCGCGCACGCCGTCGCCCGCGTCCGGCGCGGCACGCAGGCGCTCCGGGATCTGCACGGCGACCACGTTGTTCATCCGGAACCGGTCGTCGCCGAACGTCTCCAGCCCCAGCCCGCGCACCCCGGCGACCATCGCCGCCCCGTGCCGGGCATGGCGGGCGGCTCGCGACTCGACCCCCTCCGCGCCGACCAGCCGCGCGCACTCGCGTGCCGCGTACAGCATGGACGTGGCCTCGGTGTGGTGGTTGAGGCGCCGCGGTCCCCAGTACTCCATGATCTGCGCGAGGTCGAGGTAGTTGGAGGCGATGCGCGGGCCGGTCGCCTCGACGTCGTCGGCGGACCGGATGCCCGCCTCCACGTGCCGTCGCGAGCGGATTCGCGCGGCGGCGCGCTCCGAGAGCGTGACCGGCGCGCTGCCCGACGGGCCGCCGAGGCACTTCTGCAGGCCTGCCGTGGCGGCGTCGATCCGCCAGGCGTCGGCCTCGAACACGTTGCCGCCCAGCGTCGCGGTCGCGTCGACGTACAGCAGGGCATCGTGGGTCCGCGCGATCTCGCCGAGCGCGTCCAGCGGCTGCGCCATCGTCGTGGACGTGTCCCCGTGCACGACCGCGATCACCCGCGGCCGCACCCGTCGCACGACGTCGGCGACACGATCCGGGTCGACGACGCTCCCCCACTCCGCCTCGACCGGGTGCACCCGCGCCCCGGCACGCGCGGAGATCTCCGCGAGCAGATGGCCGAACCGCCCGAACGACGGCACGACGACGTCGTCCCCCGGCTCCAGGAGCGACACCAGCGCCGCCTCGATCCCCGCCCGCGACGTGCCGTCCACGAGGAACGTCTGCTCGTTCGCGGTGCGCCAGACGTCGCGCCACAGGCCCATCGTCTCGGTCATGGTGTCCGTCATGAACGGGTCGAACTGGCCCACCAGCGGTGCGGCCATCGCGCGCAGCACGCGCGGGTCGGCGTCGACCGGGCCGGGGCCCATCAGCAGCCGCGGGGGCGGGTTGATCTGGGAGGTCATGCGATCTCCTCGGGCGTGGCCGGCGGGTCGGGTCGCGGGTGGCTCGTCATGCGTTCTCCCGGCGGGTCGCGACGCTGCCGGGCCGGGCGAGCAGCCGGCCGTCGCCTCCGTGCCCGACGTCCGCCTCCGGGTGCCCGGTGCCGTCGTCGAACTCTCCGTGGGCCGCGGCACCGGGGAAGGCGCCGGCCACGAGACGGCCGCCCAGGACGGTCGCGGCGACCTCCCCGGTGATCGTCATGCCGTCGTAGGCACTGACCGGGTTGCGGTGGGCCAGGCCGGCGACGTCGACCGTGCGCTCCACGTCGGGGTGGTACACCACCAGGTCCGCCGCAGCGCCCTCCGCGAGCACACCCTTGGGACGGTCGGAGCGGTCCAGGCCGACGAGTTCGGCGGTCTGCTGAGCGGTCCAGCGGGACACGTCGGCCAGGGGCACACCCCGGCGCCGGGCGGCGTCCGCGAGGGCGACGAACCCGGTCTGCAGACCGCTGATGCCGCCCCAGGCCTGCTGCAGGTCGACCTCGCCGCGCGGCTTGGCACCATATTTCTTGTCGGTGGTCGTGGGCGAGTGGTCACTCACCACGCAGTCGAGGATGCCGGCACGGAGGCCGTCCCAGAGGGCGTCCTGGTTGCCCCGGTCCCGGATCGGCGGGCAGCACTTGTAGGCCGGGTCGCCGGCGGGCACGTCCTCGGCGGCGATCGTCAGGTAGTGGTGGCAGGTCTCGGCCGTGACCGGCAGGCCCTCGTCCTTGGCCGCGGCGAGCAGGTCCAGCACCCGGGCCGAGGACACGTGCAGCACGTGGGTGCGCGTCCCGGTCTCCCGGACGACGTCGAGCAGCCGCGCGACCGCCGTCGTCTCCGCCTCGTGGGGGCGGGACAGCAGAAAGTCCGCGTACGCCGGACCCTGCCGCGCCGGAGCCGCCGCGAGGACGCCGGGGTCCTCCGCGTGCACGACCATCAGCCCGCCGAACCGGGCCAGCCGGTCCATCGCCGCCAGCAGCTCGTCCGGAGCGAGCGGCGGGAACTCGGGCACACCGGAGTCGGCGAGGAAGCACTTGAAGCCGAACGCCCCGGCATCCCAGAGCGGTTCGAGGTCCTCGACGTTGCCGGGAACGGCCCCTCCCCAGAAGCCGACGTCGCACACCAGACCACCGCCGGTGCCTGGCCTGCCGGGCCGGGCGGCGAGCGCCTCGGCGGCGGCCCGCTTGACCGCGAGCGCCTCGACGCTGGTGGTGGGCGGGACCGAGTTCAGCGGCATGTCGATGATCGTGGTGACACCGCCGAGGGCGGCAGCCCGGGAGGCGGACGCGAAGCCCTCCCACTCGGTCCGGCCGGGCTCGTTGACGTGCACGTGCGTGTCGACGACGCCGGGCAGCACGACGGCGTCACCGAGCCGCAGGACTTGCGAGGCAGGAGCGGGGTCGCCCACGTCCGGACCGCCGAGCACCTCGGCGCCGCCGTCACCGAGGGCGACGCGGTCCGGGTCGGAGGTGCCCCACCACACCTGGGCGATCCTGTCGCCCTCGATCAGCAGGACCCCGGAGCGCAGCGCGCCCTCGACCAGCATCTGCTCGGACCCGACCAGCAGACTCATACGAAGCCCCCGATCGTCGCCCACACCGGATGCTCCGGGCCCTGGCCGGGCTGCCCGCCCGGGTCGTCGTCGGTCGCGTCGTCCGACCTGGTCACGGCGGCCTCGATGAGGCCGTACGGACGGTCCGCGGCGAAGAACACCTCACCGGGGTTGTCCAGGCCGAACGGTTCGAGGTCCACGAGGAAGTGGTGGTTGTTGGGGCAGCTCAACCGGATCTCGGCGATCTCGGGGTGCGCCTCCAGCACCGCCCTGCCCATCGCGTACACGGTCTGCTGGAGCGCGAGGGAGTGCAGGCCCGCGAACGTCTCCAGGAGGATCGAGCGGACCGCGTCGTGGCGCGCGTCGAAGGTCGCGCCCTCGTCGTCGGCGGCGAGCGCGGCGGCCACGAAGCTGTCCGTGTAGCGCCACCACGCCGTGACGTCCGTGGCCAGGACGCGATCCGTGACCTCGGGGAGGGTGGTGTAGCGGTCGCGGGGGAAGCCGTGGAACTCGGAGCCGGTGGACTTGAGCAGTGTCACGTCGCGCAGGCCGGCCAGGACTGTCAGGTGCGGGTCGCCGTCGTCGGACGTGGCGGCGTGGACGAGCGCGGTCCGGGGCCCGCCCCCCGGGCGTACGAAGGAGTGGTCGTGGCCGGCGGCCGCGGCGGGGCGGGGTCCGGCGGACGTGGCGGTGCCCGGGCCCGACCCGGCCGCGCCGTCTGCTCCGATCCGATCCCAGGCGTACTGCTCCGCGACCCAGCGTCCGCCCGTCACCTGGGGAAACGTGAGGAAGTGCCGCGCCAGCCGGGCAAGGAAGGTCTCCGGCGCGCCGACACCGGCGCGCGCGAACGCGTACACCGTGTTCTTCTGCGTGTCGGTCGCGATGACGCCGGCGTTGTCGCCCTCCAGATGGGTCGCGGCGAAGTCCCCGCGGAGCTGGGACGTGACGCTCAGGTCGGTGAGGCGGTGGCGCGGGGTGCCGCGGTCCACGCGGACCAGCCGCACCTCGGCCTTGCCGTACTGGTTGGCGCCCAGGACGATCGGCATGTCAGCTCCCCCGGTAGGTCGTGTAGGCGAACGGGCTCAGCAGCAGCGCGACGTGCGCGTGAGCGGCCCCGAGGGCCACCTCCAGCACGACGCGCGGGTAGAACGTGTCGCGGTCCTGCGCGGCGAACCAGTCACCGGTCGCCAGCTCCAGCGTGTAGGTGCCCGGCCCGGGCAGCTCACCCCAGTCGATGCGGCCGTCGTCGTCCGTGGCAGCTCGGCGGCGCCCCGCGTCAGGGCTGCCGGGCACGGCGTCGGCCCGCGGGTCGACACCCATGTCGTCCTCGGCCGAGAGCAGCCGGGGCGGACCGGGCAGAGGACCGGTGAGCGTCGCCCGCAGGCCGGCGGCCGGGAGACCGCGGGCGGCGTCGAGCACGTGGGTGGAGGCGGTGGTCATGCCGGGGTCCCCTCGTCGACCAGGCCGTCGAGGCGCAGCAGAGCGATCTGCCGCAGCTCGTCGATCGCCACCAGCGTCTCGGTCGCGTCGTCGTTCCGCAGCCGGGCGGTGAGGTTCGCGAGAATCTCAGGCCCGGTCCGGCCGGCGGCGCGGATCAGGAAGATGCGGCCAAACCGCTTCTCGTAGACGGCGTTGCCGTTCGCGATCGCGGTCGTCGTCGCCGCGTCGGCCGACGACGCCGACCCTTGCTCCCTCCGCGACATGGCTGCCTCGCGGGTGGCGCCCCCGGGCCGCTCTCCGATCCGCGGGTGCTGCGTGAGCGCGGCGTCCAGGTCGGCCACGCCCCAGTGCGCGGCGGCGCGTGTCGCGCGTCGCACCAGGGCTTCGCGCGTCGGGTAGGGGCGGCCGGAGACGACGTCGTCCACCCACGCAGGGACGTCCGCGCACGGCCGCACGACGCCGACCGCCTCGGTGTCGGGCAGAGAGTTGAAGGTGGCCAGATCCATGGTCATGAATCTACGGTTTCACGACCCCGCGCGTGCGACACGCACGTTTCGCCCACGTAAAACCTCGCCCGGCACCAGCCGCCGCACCCGCCACCCGCCACCGGGCACCGGGCACCGGGCACCGGGCACCGGGCACCGGGCACCGGGCACCGGGCACCGGGCAACTGAACGCGGTTCAACAGGGTCTCGCAGACCTTTCGCGGCCTCTTAAATGGATTCGAAACCCTGTTGAACCAAGCTCAGCAGGGGGTGAGGTGGCCGTGGCCGCCGAAGGGGTGGTCAAGTGCCCCGGGGTCAGGTGCCCCGGAGGTGGTCAGGTGGCGGCGGGGCGCTTGGGGCGGGGTGTCTCCGGTTCCCAGCCGGGTCCGGCCGCGAGCTCCAGGAGGGCGCGGTCCGAGCCCGCCGGCCCCACCAGGCAGAACCCGGTCGGAGGACCGCCGGAGGTAGGGACCGGGATGGTGACGGCCGGAAGACCGCCCAGTACCGCGGTAGCACACAGCCGCACCGTGTCCGCGCGGACCGCCTCGGCGGCGTCGGGGTCGCCGGCCGGCGGCGCGACCGACGCGACGGCGGGAATGACCAGGACACCGCTGCCCAGGCGGTCGCGGATCTCGGTGCGTGCCGCCGCGGCGACCCCGCGGGCCTCGGCCGCCTGCGCCGTGGTGACCGTCCGCGCGTACTCGAACCGTCCTCTCACGGCGGGCCCGATCCGGTCGAGGTGCCGCTCGGCCCAGCCGCCGTGCGCCTCCCACGCCTCAGCGGCCTGGACGACACGCAGCGCCTCGACCCACGTGGGCCCCACCGGCCAGTCGACCTGCCCCGGCCGCTGCTCCAGGCTCGCCGTGCCGCGGTGCACGGCGCCGACCACCGCCTCCCGCACCTCCGGGCTCAGCATGGCCAGCAGGTCCGGGGCGGTGAGCAGCTCACCCGACGGCGCGACGCCGCCGGCCGGGAGCAGCACGTCCCCGACCCGCGTCAGCAGGCCGGCGTCGCCGGTCAGCCAGCCGACCGTGTCGAACGACGGCGCCAGGGGCAGCACACCCGCGGTCGGGATCACCCCGTGAGTGGGCCGGAAACCCCACAGCCCCTGATAGGCGGCGGGCACGCGGATCGACCCTGACGTGTCGGTACCGAGCCCGACGCTCACCTCACCGCCCGCGACCGCCGTCGCCGGCCCCGACGTCGACCCCCCACTGATCCGGCCGGGCGCGGCGGGGTTGGGTGGCGTGCCGTAGTGCGCGTTCGCGCCGGTCAGCGACCAGGCGAACTCCTCGGTCCGCGCGATCCCGGTGACCGCCGCGCCGGCCCCCAGGAGCCGGGCCACGGCGGGGGCGTGCGCCGCTTCCACGGGCGCCTCCGCGAGCCAGGCGGGATTCCCTGCCCCGATCCGCTGCCCGGCCACCGCGAACAGATCCTTGACGGCGACGGTCTCGCCGTCCAGCACACCCGAGCCAGTCGGTGCCACCAAGGGGCCGGCGGGCTGCACCGTCTCCACGCCGTCGTCCCCGAGCACCCGCCACACAGAGCTGTCCATGCGGCCCATCGTGCCAGCGGCGGACGCGCCTCAGGTCGCGAAGTCCGACGTGCGGATCCTTGCGTGGACGCCCTTGACCACGTCCACGACCTGGGAGATGTTGAAGTCGGTCGCCGCCGACAGGTAGGCGTACGCGTGCGCGGCGTCCATCCCGTAGCGGGCGCGCAGCAGGGCGATGGCCGCGCGGACGCAGTCCTGCACGGCCACGTCGAGGTCGCGGTCCAGGCCCGTGGGGACGAGAAAGTCGCTCGTCTCCCCCAATGGCCCGGTGAGTTCGCCGAACATCGCGGTCGCGTCGGCGGCCGGGACCAGGTCGAGACGTACACGCATCCGCAGCGACGCCTCGAACGCGGTGAGCGCCACCTCGCCGTCGCCCTGCGCGAAATGCGGGTCGCCCAGGTACGCCAGCGCGCCGTCGGCCTGTACGGGCAGGTAGAGCGTGGTGCCCGCACCGAGGAGACTGATGTCGAGGTTGCCGCCGAAACTCCCCGGCGGCACGGAGTGGGGCCGTTCACCACCTGCCGCGGCGACCCCCATGATCCCGCAGAAGGGCGCGAGGTCGAAGCCGACGGTCGGCCCGGCGTCCGCGGCGTCCGTGCGCGACGACGACGGCGCAGGACCGCCCTCGCGCCCGCCCGACGACGGCGGCACACCCTCCGGCCCGGAGACCCCGGACGCACCGGACGGCCCGCCCGACAGCGGCAGACGCCCACGACCGTCGGCGTCCACCTGGGCGAACACGCTCACCACGGCGGCACCACCGGCGGGGTGCTCGCCCGGCAGCGCACCACGGCCGTGCCGGTTGGAGATCACACCGTAGGGAACGCGCGGGGTCGCCTCCAGCACACGGATCGCCAGCAGGTCGCCCGCACGGGCACCCCGCACCGCGACCGGCCCGGTGACCACGTGCCCGCCGTGGGCTCCGGGGACGTCGAGCAGGCCGGGTACGCGGACGCCGAGCCGGCTCGCCCGCTCGCCCGCGCGGGCGGCCCGCGCCAGGTCGACGGCGTCGGCCAGCACCGCCCCGTCGGGCACGCCCCGCTCGGCGAAGTACGCGAGCGGATCCGATCCCTGGTCCTCGAGGATGCCCTCGTGGGACAGCGTGTCGACCACGACGTCGTCCCCCGGGTCGACCGTGAGGACCGGCTCGTCCGCGGCGCACGGCAGACGGCCCCAGAACGCGGTGTCCCGCTCGGTGGCCAGGTAGTGCACCCCTGCGGGGACCTCGGTGCCGGGCTGGAGGACGGTCTGGTCGCGCATAGCCGGACGCTACCTGCCCACGACCTCCACCGTCGCACCGGCGCGCTCCAGCGCGGTGCGGTAGCGGTCGGCCTCGGCGGCGGTGACGCGCTCGGCCACCGTCGTGGGGATGCCGCGGAACAAGGCGCGCGCCTCGTCCACGCCGAGGGCGGCGACGCAGCACAGCGCCCTGATGAGCTCGACGGCGTCACGCTCCAGCGCCGCGTCGACGCCCACCAGCCGCACGGTGAACGGCCCGTCGACGGAGAACCCGGGAGCGGCCGAGCCACGCCGCGTCACCAGCACGTCGATCACCAGGTAGGAGACGAAGACGAGCGCGACCCACGCCGCGACCGCGCTGATCGGCCCCACGAACGGCAGCAGCTCCAGACGCTCGACCACGGTGACCACGGCCGGTGCGACCAGCACCGGCGCCGCGTGCAGCAGCAGCCGGTGGGCTATCGCCCGCGAGTCAGGGGCCCGCACGGCGTGGATCCCCCGCACCGCGAGGTGCGCCACCGCCTGCTCGGCCCGGACGCGCGTCAGGCTGTGCGCCACGACCCAGCCCTCGGCACGCTCCAGTCCCGGGCCGGGCCGGGGAGCACCGGGCGGGCGCTCCCGGTCGGCGGCGTCGACGGGTTCGAGCCGGAGGATCGCACGTACGCGGTCCCGCGAGGACCCGCCCGTGTCGAGGATCCGCACGACGGAGTCCCTGGGGTCGACGACGTCGTGGGCGGGGTGCCGGACCGCGAGAACCAGCATGATCGCGGCGATCGACCACAGGACGCCGTCGAACCACCCGGCGAGCGTCGCCTGCGCCTCGACAGAGGCCGTGTAGACGAGCGCTCCTACCAGGAACAACGCGACCCGTGTGCCGTGCTTCACACAGCGCATCCTGCCAGAGATCACAGGCGCTTCCTGACGCGAGAACGCCATTTCACCCTGCCCCGCAGGTCAGACGGTTGCAGCTCGCGAGGACGAGGAAGGGCGGGACAGCGTCGCCGCTGCCCCGCCCTCCGTCCGGCCGATCAGCCGGCCGCACGCTCCGCGCGGTTGACCGCCGAGACGATCGCCTTCAGGGACGCCGTCGTGATCGACGGGTCGACGCCCACGCCCCACAGCACGTCGTCGTCCACCTGGCACTCGACGTACGCGGCCGCCTTGGCGTCGCCGCCCTCGGAGAGGGCGTGCTCCGTGTAGTCGAGCACACGGACGTTCACGCCCACGTGGGAGACCGCGTCGACGAACGCGTCGACCGGGCCGGTGCCGGAGCCGGTCAGCGTGTGCCGCTCGCCGCGGTCGACGACGTCGATCTCCAGGGTGGCGGGCCCGCCCTCGGACGACGTCACGCGCGTGTGCTCCAGCTTGAGGCGGCCCCACGGCTCCAGCTCGGCTCCCACCGACCCGACGGACCGCTCCTCGATGGGCAGGTACTCGTCGGCGAAGATGCGCCAGATGTCCTCGCCGCTGACCTCGTGGCCCCCGGTGTCGGTCACCTGCTGCACGGCCCCGGAGAACTCGATCTGCAGGCGGCGCGGCAGGTCCAGGCCGTGGTCGTGCTTGAGCAGGTAGGACACGCCGCCCTTGCCGGACTGGCTGTTGACGCGGATGACCGCCTCGTACGAGCGCCCGACGTCGCGCGGGTCGATCGGCAGGTACGGCACGCCCCACGGCAGGTCGTCCACGGACACGCCGGCGGCCTCGGCCTGCACGGCCATGTGCTCCAGCCCCTTCTTGATGGCGTCCTGGTGCGACCCCGAGAAGGCGGTGAACACCAGGTCCCCCACGTACGGGGTGCGCTCCGGGACGGGGAGCTGGTTGCAGTGCTCCACGGTGCGGCGCACCGCGTCGATGTCGGAGAAGTCGATCTGCGGGTCGATGCCCTGCGCGAACAGGTTCATGCCGAGCGTGACCAGGTCGACGTTGCCGGTGCGCTCACCGTTGCCGAACAGGCAGCCCTCGATGCGGTCCGCACCGGCCAGGTAGCCGAGCTCGGCCGCCGCCACACCCGTGCCCCGGTCGTTGTGCGGGTGCAGCGAGACGATGACGTTCTCGCGGTGGTTGAGGTGCCGGCACATCCACTCGATCGAGTCGGCGTACACGTTCGGCGTGGCCATCTCGACGGTGGCGGGCAGGTTGATGATGACCTTGCGCTCCGGTGTGGGCTCGAAGACCTCGAGCACCTCGTTGCAGATCCGGGCCGCGAACTCCAGCTCGGTACCCGTGTACGACTCCGGCGAGTACTCGTAGTAGATCCGCGTGTCCGGCATCGTCTCCTCGAGCTTGCGACACAGCTTCGCGCCGTCGAGGGCGATGTCGATGATGCCGTCCTGGTCGGTGCGGAACACGACCTCGCGCTGCAGCACCGACGTCGAGTTGTACAGGTGGACGATCGCCTGCTTGGCGCCCCGGATCGAGTCGTAGGTGCGCTCGATCAGGTGGGCGCGGGACTGCGTGAGGACCTGGATGACGACGTCGTCCGGGATCCGGTCCTCTTCGATGAGGCGGCGCACGAAGTCGTAGTCGGTCTGGCTGGCCGAGGGGAACCCGACCTCGATCTCCTTGTAGCCGAGGCCCACGAGCAGGTCGAACATCCGGAGCTTGCGCTCCGCGTCCATCGGCTCGATGAGTGCCTGGTTGCCGTCCCGCAGGTCGACCGCGCACCAGCGCGGCGCCTGCTCGATGCGCTTCGTGGGCCAGGTCCGGTCGGGCAGCTCGACGGTGATCTGCTCGTGGAACGGCCGGTACTTGCCCACCCGCATGCCGGACGGCTGCTGCGGGTTGTCCTCGATGAGTCCGCCGGCGGTGCCGTACACGGGGTCACCGTGGGTGACCGCAGGGGCGGTGGGGCTCTCCGTGCTGGTGTTCATGACTTGCGTGTCCTCCGGGTAGAAGTGACCTTCTGTCAGCGACGGCCCGGGTCACGGGCCGCGGCCGGCATCACGAAGCCACCGCGGCGAGGAGTCCGGCCTCTTTATGGGGCCTCGCCGCGGCACCGAAGGAGGAGGCTCTTCGCCGGGTGCACGCTGTCACCATACCTCTGCGGACCTGGAACACCACCACGGTCCACGATTCGAGCCACCGGCGGCCGGACCGGGCCGCCGGAGCCTGCCGGAGCACGGCGGCGCCTGGGGCCGGCGTCCGCAGGCCGAGCCCGGCGGGCGCCGGAGAGCACCGTCAGATGCGCTTGGTCTCCAGGAACTCCGCGATGCGCCCGATCGCGTCCGTGAGCACGTCCACGCCCGGGAGCATCACGAGGCGGAAGTGGTCCGGCGTCGGCCAGTTGAAGCCTGTACCGTGCGTGACCAGGATCTTCTTCTCGCGCAGGAGCTCCAGGACCAGCTTCTCGTCGTCGTCGACCGCGTAGACCTCGGGGTCCAGCCGCGGGAAGCAGTACAGCGCGCCCTGCGGGACCACCGTGTGCACCCCGGGGATCTCGTTGAGCAGCCGCACCGCCGTGTCGCGCTGTTCGAGCAGCCGGCCGCCGGGCAGCAGGAGCTCGTCCACCATGGCCGGGTCCCCGCCCAGCGCCGCCGGGATCGCGTACTGCGCCGGGACGTTCGCGCACATGCGCATGTTCGCGAGCAGGGTCAGGCCCTCGAGGAAGTCCGTGGCGAGATGCTTCGGCCCGGACACGGCCACCCAGCCCGACCGGAACCCGGCCACGCGGTAGGCCTTGGACAGGCCGGAGAACGTCAGGCAGAGCACGTCGTCGCCGGCGAACGTCGCGGTGTGGTGGTGGCTGACGCCGTCGAACAGGATCTTCTCGTAGATCTCGTCGCTCAGGAGCACGAGCCCGTGCCGCCGCGCGATGTCGGCGATCGCCCGCACCGTCTCCGCCGGGTAGACCGCGCCGGTGGGGTTGTTGGGGTTGATGACGACGAGCGCCTTGGTGTGCGGGGTGATGCGGGACTCGAGGTCGGCCAGGTCGGGCGACCAGCCGGCGGACTCGTCGCACGCGTAGTGCACGGGCGTGCCGCCGGTGAGGCTCACGGCGCCGGTCCACAGCGGGTAGTCGGGTGCCGGGACGAGCACCTCGTCGCCGTCGTCCACGAGCGCCTGGAGGACCAGGGAGATCATCTCGGACACGCCGCTGCCGACGAAGACGTCGGTGGGCGTGACGTCCACCCCGTGCCCTGCGTAGTACGCGGCCACCGCCTCGCGGGCGGGGAGGATGCCGCGCGAGTCCGAGTAGCCCTCGGCCTCGTGCAGGTGCTCACGCATCCCGTCGACGACGGCGGCGGGCGCCTCGAACCCGAAGGGCGCCGGGTTGCCGATGTTCAGCTTCAGGACCGTGCTGCCCTCGGCCTCGAGCCGCTCGGCCTCGACCAGGATGGGTCCGCGCACGTCGTAGCGGACGTCGCGGAGCTTGCTCGACTGGATGATGGGGCGCACGGGCAGCATTCTCCCACTCACCTGCGGGCGCGGAGGGCGGCGTCCACGTCCGGGTCGCCGAGCGCGCCCAGCCAGTCGAGCAGGGCCGGGTAGGTGGACGGGTTCCGCGCGACGTGCGGACGCAGGTGCGGGGCCTCCTGCACGATGACGGCGAGGTCGGCCAGCGAGGTGCGCGGGTCGAGCGCCACGCCGGGCGTCCAGCCGCGGGACTGCCGCTGCGGCTCCCCTCCCTGCACGGGCTGCATGACGGCGGTCTGCTGGGCGGCCTGCTGTGCGGGAGCCTGCTGCGCGGGGTTCTGGTTCGCCAGGCTCTGCATCTCACGCGCGGTGGGCTCCTGCGCCACCTGCGACACGGACGGCTGCTCGCCCGAGGAGTCGCGACGCCCCTGGCCCGCATGGGTCCGCACGGCGCCGGTCGAGGAGACGCGCTTGCGCGGGCGTTCCGATGCCGGTTCCGCGGCGTCGGCGGGGTCCTCCGCGGGCACGGGCGCGGCGGTTCCGGAGCTGCCGGCGCCGGACGCCTCCGCTCCGGACCCGACGGCCTCGGTGCCGCCCGACTCCGGCTGCTGCCCGCCGGAAGGGACCGGCATCATCGCCGCGGTCGCGCCGCGGTCGAACGCCGTCGTCGGGTCGTTGCCGGATGCCGGGGCCGCGGCGGGAACCTCCGGACGAGCCGGTGCCGTCCCGGCCGGCGGGCGGCCCGCGGTCTGCGTGCCACCCGTGGGGAGCTGCTCGCGCCGGCGCGCGGGGTTCTCGGGCAGCGTCGCGGGGCGGGACTCGGCGGCGGGCGCCCAGACCCAGGCCGGGCTGTGGTCGACGGGACCCTCGCCGGCGATGCCCGCGGTGTCGAAGTGCTCCCGCACCGCCTTCGGGACCATCAGCGCGAACGCGGCGATGCCGGGGAGCCCGAGCGCCATGACGAGGTCCACGATCCGCACCGCGGACCCGCCGCCGGACGCCGCGACGACGACCACGAGCCCCAGGACGCCGGTGACGCAGGCCGCGCCCACCGCCGGGACGTGCCCGGAAGAGGTGTCGCGCCGGAGCGAGCGCTGCCCGAACCAGGCGACGCCCGCGATCACGGCGCTGAGGACGAGGCGGAGCAGGGGCGCGACGTCGAACCCGCCGGAAACGAGGGTGGCGACGCCGCCCAGCGCGCTGCACAGCGCCAGCAGGGCGAGCACCTGGAAGGCGCGGACCGCCGCGCGGACCCAGACGTCGACCGCGCCGGGCTCGGACGCCGGGCTCCGGGACTCCCAGACCGGCGAGCGCCGCACCGCGGGCGCGGCGGCCAGGGCCGCGAGCGCGGGGACGAGGGTCAGGCCGAACCGCTGGTCGTGCATGGACTCCACGCCGACCAGGGCACCGCCGGAGGTGAACAGCGCCAGGACGATGAGCACGACGCCGAGGGCGAGCAGCACGAGGCGCGCGGCGCGGTCCCGCCGCCACGTCGCGACGACGAGGAGCACCAGGATCCCGGCCACCATGGCGAGCCCGATGGGCGCACGCAGCATCGGGCCGAGCTCGCGGTCGCTGAAGTACGTCTGCGCGAACGCCACGAGGGCGCCGGCGCCGACGAGCCCGCCCGCGACGAGCAGGACGGTGCGCCAGCGCTCGTGCACGCGGCCGTCCAGGTCGGAGGGGCCGAGCTCGCTGTCGCGGGGCGCGGCGGCGAGCAGGGCTCCCGCCAGGCCGAGGCCCAGGCCCGTCCCGACGCCGGACCCGGTCACCAGGTCGAGCAGGACGACGACGAACGAGACGGCGATGGCCGGGGCGTTCGCCCAGACCCGCCACTTGCGGGTGGACTGCACGGTCCACGTCGCGGGCAGCGCGCCGAACCGCGCGAGGTACGGCAGGGAGAGGGACGCGAGCGACACCGCAGTGGCGAGGACGACCTCGACCCGGTCGGCGCCGCGGTCCGCGGCGCTCCAGGGCAGGGCGAGCGCCAGCAGGAGGACGAGCACGGCGACGACGTCTCGCACGTAGTCGGCCGGGTGGTAGCTCGCGAAGGGCGAGGCGGCGTGGTCCGGGGTGTTTCGGGCAGCGGTGCCGTTCCCGAGATCCTCGGCGGTACCGGCGCTCCGGTGCTCATCACGCGCGGCGGCGTGGGTTTCCGTCATTCCAACTCCTGATGTGACGCCGCAGGGCGGGGCGCGGGGCGCAGGCGGCATGGGGGTCCGCCACTGTTTCTACCGGGTCAAACGCTCTGTGTCGTCGCGAATCGCGGGGAGGATCGTCACATCGTCGGATCTCCGCACCTCCCTCACAACCTACGCCTCCGGCGGGCCGTCAGACGCCCAGCTGGTAGACGCCCCAGTACGCCAGGACCAGGCCGAGGGCGACGATACCGGCGGCGACCGCCCAGAAGGACACCATCACGGTGCGAGCCCCCGCGCGGCCGCCGTCCGGCACCGTGCCCGAGACGACCTTCCACCGCGCTCTCCGGCAGCGCAGCAGCAGGACCGCCGTCGCGACCACCGCGACGACGCCGAGCAGCCGCACGACGATCCAGCCGCCCTGGACCACCGGGGCGTTCTGCTCGTAGTCCTGCGCGATCCGCGCGACGCTCAGGATGTAGGCCACCAGCCCGCCGGCGGTGGCGACGGCCGCCCCCGCCGCCACCGCCAGCGGCACGGCCATCCCGCCGGCCAGCCGCGCACCCGTGCGGTCCGGGGCCTGCCGTGCGGTCGGCAGCGCACCCGGCCGGCCACGCGGCCACGCGCCGGCCACACGGCGCCCGGCCCGCGCCCGCCGCAGCCCGGTCACGCCGAGCGCCGAGCCGCCGGCGAGCAGCAGCACACCGGCTCCGAGCACGATCCCGAGCACGACGTCGCCGTCCGCGTACCAGTGCGGCTGGGGCACGGGAGCCGCGAGGTACAGCTGTTCCGGCGGCGCACCCGCGATCCGGGGCTTCGCCGTCGCCGCGTCCGGCAGCCCCTGCACCCACGTCGTGACGTCGCGCGCGTAGCCCGGGTGCAGGTGCAGGTCGTCGCCGTGGGGCACGATGTCGTCGCCGAGCGGCTCGTCCGACACGTTGATCCCGTGGTTCGCGCCGCCGTAGAAGCGCACGGTGACGGGCGCGTCCCCGCCGCCCACCGCGGTGTCCGCCAGGACCTGCCGCACGCCCTGCTCCATGGGCATCGACGGGTCGGTCGCGCCGTACACCATGAGGATCGGCGCGGACTGCCGGGCCAGCCACGGGTGCACGTCGAAGTCCGCGTACTCGAAGCCGCCGCCGGGCAGCCGCATGCCGACCGCGCGCGGGATCGCGCGGAACACCCCCTCGGGCACGTCCGTGTTCCGCAGGTAGCTGTCCATCGCGAACGCCGCCTGCTGGCGCGGCGGCACGACCGGGGCCGACACCCAGACCTGGAACGCCAGGCCCGTGTCCTGCGTCATCATGACCGGCGCCACCCAGCAGCCCTCCGACTCCGCGTACAGCCCCACGCGCTCCGGGTCGACGCCGGGCACCTCCCGCAGGAACTGCACGGAGTGCTGGTAGTCGCCGGCCATCTCGACGTAGTCGCGGTCCCGGGTCGTGTAGTGGGCGAGGTACTTGTCGGGGACGAGCGTGACGATGCCCGCGCTCGCCAGCGCCGTGGCCGCCTCGGTGAAGGCGTCGCTCGCCTTTCCGGTCCCCGCGCCGTGCACGAAGACGACACCGGGGGCGCCCGCCGCGGCGGTCCCAGCGCTGCCCGACGACGACGCCGCGGCGGAACCGTCCTCCGGCGCGGACGCGGTGCCGGCCTCGGTGACCGGCTCGCGCAGCAGCCCGCCCACCGACGCGCCGTCGTCCAGGCCGATGGTCACGGGCGTCTCGCGCACCTCGAAGCTGCCCGGCCCGGGGAGACCGTGGAAGCCGCCGTCGCCGGCCCCGATCGTCGTGTCCGGCGAGGCCGGCTCGATGTGGTCCGGTACGGGGACCGGCTCCCATCCCGGCCCGGCGAGCGCCCCGGCGGCCGCGAGCCCCAGCAGGATCACGGCGCTGGTCGCGACCGTACGGAAGAGCATCCTCCGAGGCTACTCGCAGGGCTCGGTCAGAAGCCCAGGCGGCGCAGCTGTTTCGGGTCGCGCTGCCAGTCCTTGGCGACCTTGACGTGGAGGTCCAGGTAGACGCGGGTGCCCAGGAGCGCCTCGATGCCGCGGCGGGCCTCCGTGCCGACCGAGCGGAGGCGGGAGCCGCCGCGGCCGATCACGATCGCCTTCTGGGAGTCACGCTCCACGAACAGGTTGACCCGGACGTCCAGCAGCGGCGGCCGGCCCTTCGACTCGTCGCCCGTGCCGTCGCGCTCCACGATCTCCTCGACCACCACGGCCAGCGAGTGCGGCAGCTCGTCACGGACGCCCTCCAGGGCGGCCTCCCGCACCAGCTCGGCGACCATGACCGCCTCGGGCTCGTCGGTCAGCTCGCCGCCCGGGTACAGCTCCGGCCCCTCGGGCAGGTGCGAGACGAGGACGTCGGACAGCTCCTCCACCTGGAACCCGTCCTTCGCCGAGACCGGGACGATGTCCGCCCACTCCCGCTCCACGGCACCGGCCAGCTCCTGCACGGCGATGAGGTGCTCGACCATCACGGAGCGCTCCACGACGTCCGCCTTGGTCACCACGGCCACGACGGGCACGGCCCGGCGCCCGCGCATCAGCTCCGCCAGCTGTTGCGCGATGTACCGGTCGCCGGGGCCGATCTTCTGGTCCGCCGGCAGGCAGAAGGCGATGACGTCCACCTCGGAGAGCGTGTCGCGCACCAGGTCGTTGAGCCGCTCGCCGAGCAGCGTGCGGGGCCGGTGCAGCCCGGGCGTGTCCACGAGGATCAGCTGGGCGTCCGGCCGGTGCACGATCCCCCGGATCGCGTGCCGGGTGGTCTGCGGTCGCGCCGACATGATCGCGACCTTCTCCCCGACCAGGGCGTTCGTCAGCGTGGACTTGCCCACGTTGGGCCGGCCCACCAGGCAGGCGAAACCGGACCGGTGGCCCGCGGAGGTGTCGTCGTTCACGCGTGTTCTTCCTTCTCGTGCTTCAGCGCTTGCCCGGCCGTGCCGGACGAGGTGCCGGACTGGGCGCCCTCGCCCCCATTGTCACCGTTCGCGGGGCTGACCCGGCGCACCACGAGCGTCGCGAGCTGCTTGCGACGGCCCTCGACCCGATCGGCCTTCAGGTGCAGGCCGGACACCTCCGACGCCGAGCCCGCCAGCGGCACCTTGCCGAGCGCCTTGGCGAGCAGGCCGCCCGTGGTGTCGACGTCGTCGTCGTCGAGCCGCAGGTCGAAGAGCTCGCCGAGCTCGTCGACCGGCATGCGGGCCGGCACCCGGAAGCTGCCGTCGGACAGCTCCTCCGGCTCCTGGACGGGGACCGTGTCGTGCTCGTCGGTCAGCTCGCCCACCAGCTCCTCGAGCAGGTCCTCGATGGTGACCAGGCCGGCGATCCCGCCGTACTCGTCCACGACGAGCGCGATGTGGAAGGCCGACGACTGCATCTCGCGCAGCAGCGCGTCGACGGGCTTGGACTCGGGCACGAAGACCGCCTCGCGCGCGAGGTCGGCGGCGGGCTGCAGGCCGGCGCCCTCGCCGTCGTCCACGGGCCAGTGCACGGCGGCGACGACGTCCTTGAGATAGGCGACCCCGACGACGTCGTCCACCGAGTCGCCCACCACCGGGACGCGCGAGAAGCCCGAGCGCAGGAACAGCCGCAGCACCTTGCTCAGCGGCGTGCCGGCGGAGACGGTGATCATGTCGGTGCGCGGGACCATCACCTCGCGCACGATCGTGTCGCCCAGCTCGAGGGCCGAGCGGAGCAGCTCGCGGTCCTCCTCCTCGAGGTCCTCCGCCTCGCCGACGCGGTCGGCGACGTCGCGCCGGTCCTCCTCCGGGACCGGCGGCGGCACCCGCGGCACCGAGAGCCGCGTCAGCCACGCCACGCCGCGCGAGACCACCGTCAGCGTCGGCGCCAGCGCGAGCAGCACCTGCACCGGGCGCCGGAAGCCGAGCGCCCGCGGCGAGACCCGGACGAACAGCACGCCGACCCCCAGACCCGCGGCCAGGGCGACGAGCATGACCAGCAGCTCGGGCACCAGATCGCCCGACGGCGGGTCCGGGGTCGCCTGCTGGACCAGCAGCGTGGCGGCGGCGATCGCCCCAACCTCGGACATGACGCGCACGAGCGCGAACGACGCCACGGTCGCCGTCGGCTCCACGACGAGGGCCAGCG
This sequence comes from Myceligenerans cantabricum, assembly GCF_054777735.1. NCBI lineage: Bacteria > Bacillati > Actinomycetota > Actinomycetes > Micrococcales > Promicromonosporaceae > Myceligenerans > Myceligenerans cantabricum. The sequence continues at coordinate 286,586 of NZ_BAAHAJ010000001.1, read as the reverse complement.
CGGAACGCGCGCGGTCCGCGCGACGCAGGTCCGGCTCGGGACCGTACTCCGCCTCGGCGAGGCACTCCGCCAGCCCGGAGCGTGTGACGCGCAGCAGTGCCGCCTCACCTGCCGAGAGCAGGCTCGCCAGGACGAAGCCCACCACCGAGGCGAGCGCGAGCAGGCTTGCGGTCACTCCACGTCCTTCAGCGGTTCGCGAGGAAGGTCAGGAGGAGCCGGCGCTGCAGCGCGAACATCTCCTTCTCCTCCTCGGGCTCGGCGTGGTCGTAGCCGAGGAGGTGCAGGATGCCGTGCACGGTCAGCAGGAGGAGCTCCTCGACCGTCGAGTGGCCCGCCGTGCGTGCCTGCTTGGTGGCGACCTCCGGGCACAGCACGACGTCGCCGAGCGTCCCCTGCTCGGTCTCCTCGCCCTCGTGCCCCGGCCGGAGCTCGTCCATGGGGAACGACAGCACGTCGGTGGGGCCGGGCTCGTCCATCCACTGCACGTGCAGGTCCGCCATCGTCCCGGAGTCCACGAACAGGACCGACAGCTCGGACTGCGGGTGCACGTGCATGGCGTCCAGCACGTAGCGGCCCAGGGCGGCGAACTCCGCCTCGTCGACCTCGTACCCGGACTCGTTGTTGACCTCGATGCTCACCCGTGCTCCTAGCGCCGGCGCCGCGGCTGCCGGTGGTCCTGTGGCTGACGCCCGGGACGCTGTCCGTCGGTGACGATGTCCCAGCGCGCGTAGGCGTCGATGATGTCGCTCACGAGCCGGTGGCGCACGACGTCGGCCGATCCGAGGCGGCAGAACTCGACGTCGTCCACGCCGGCGAGGATGTCCTCGACCACCCGCAGGCCCGACGTCTGGTTGCCGGGCAGGTCGACCTGCGTGGCATCACCGGTGATGACCATGCGCGAGCCGAAGCCGAGCCGGGTGAGGAACATCTTCATCTGCTCCGTCGAGGTGTTCTGCGCCTCGTCGAGAATGATGAAGGCGTCGTTCAGGCTCCGGCCGCGCATGAAGGCCAGCGGGGCCACCTCGATGGTGCCGTTCTCCACGAGCTTCGGGACCTGGTCCGGGTCGATCATGTCGTGCAGGGCGTCGTACAGCGGACGCAGGTACGGGTCGATCTTCTCGGTGAGCGAGCCGGGCAGGTAGCCGAGCCGCTCCCCCGCCTCCACTGCGGGGCGCGTGAGGATGATCCGGTTGACCTGCTTGGCCTGGAGGGCCTGGACGGCCTTCGCCATCGCGAGGTACGTCTTGCCCGTGCCGGCGGGGCCGAGGCCGAACGTGATCGTGTTGACGTCGATCGCCTCGACGTAGTGCTTCTGGCCGGGAGTCTTGGGCCGGATGGTGCGACCGCGGCTGGACAGGATGTCGAAGGTCAGCACGTCGGCCGGGCGCTGGGCGGAGGCCGCCGTGAGCATCCGGATGGAGCGGGTGACCACCTCGGGGGTGAGCTGCGTGCCGGCCTCGACCACCTGGACCAGCTCGTCGAGGAGCCGCGAGACGAGCTCGACGTCGCCCGGCGGGCCGGACACGGCGATCTCGTTGCCGCGGGCGTGGACGTCGACCTGACCGAACCCCTGCTCGATCGCGCGGAGCACGGCGTCCTGGCTGCCGAGCAGTGCGACCATCGGGACGTGGGCCGGGACGACGACGCGGTGTTCGGTGCCGCGCTGCGGCTTGCGGTCCGTCTGCTGGGCGGGTGCGTGCGATGCGGAAGTTGTCATGGGCCGGCTGATGCCGATGCGCTCCTCGTTTCCAGGTCTGGGTGACACCTTCATCCTATCGACCCGGGCCCGGTCTGTGTCGCCCGAATTCCCGCGCGTCGGGGCCGGTTCAGAAGCCCGTGAGCTGGGTGCCCGCCAGGACGTGCGCGTGGGCGTGGAAGATCGTCTGGCCGGCCTTCGGGCCGACGTTGCAGACGAGACGGTACTGACCGTCCGCCAGGTCGGTGGCGACCTGGTCGGCCAGCCCGACGAGGTCGGCCAGGACCTCGGGGCTCGCGCCCGCCAGCGCGCTCACGTCGGCATGGTGCGTGCGCGGCACCACCAGCACGTGGACGGGGGCCTTCGGAGCGATGTCCTTGAAGGCCACCGCGGAGTCCGACTCCGCGACCATCTCGGTCGGGATCTCGCCGGCCACGATCTTGCAGAACAGGCAGTCCGCGCTCGCCGCGCTCGTCTCGGTGCTCGCCATGGCCGCAGGCTACCGGGGACGCGGTGGCGGTGCCTCACCGGGCGGCCTCACCGGGTCCGCCGGCGGCGCGCCGAGGGGTGCCGCCGGCGGGGTGCCGGAGCCCTGCCCGGGGCCCGCCGGGGCGGCGTCGTCGGGACGTCTACGCGTGATACGCGCCCGACATGACCGGGCGCTAACATCCGGGGCATATTCGAAATTGTTACCTCGTCCGAAGTGCCAGACATCGTCAACTGTGGTTGAGTCTGCCGCGTTCGACGGGTGGACCCCCAGACCCCCGCAGATCGGACAAGTTCTCGCCGATGCCGTCGCCCTGACCGGCGGCTGTCCGTACACCCAGGAGGTTCAGCGTGGGTTGGTTCATCACCCAGTCGCTCCTTTTCATCATCGTCACCGCCGTCATCTTCTTCGCGATCGGCCTGTGGGTCGGCTGGATCCTGTGGTCCCGCAGGACCCCCGGCAAGCACACCGCCGAGGCGACCGAGAAGAAGGCCGCCGCGGCAACGGGGGCCGCCGCCACCGACGATGCCTCCGACGCTCCGGGAGCACCCGAGGCCGACGCCGGCACCGACACCGACACCGAGGCGACCGCCACCGACGCCCCCTCCGTGGACGCCGGTGCGCCGGCCACCACCCACGCCGCCCCCTCCGACGGCACGGACACCGAGACCGCCGCCGAGGACGCTGCGCCCGGCACGGACTCCGAGGCCACCAGCGAGCCGTCCGACATCGAGGACGAGAACCTCGCGGTCTTCGCGGGTGCCGAGGCCGAGGTCGTCGCCGAGGCCGAGGCCGCCACCCGCGTCGCCGTCGTCGACAGCCCGGAGGACGGCTCCGGGGACGACGACACCGGCACGGACGCCGACGGTACTGACGCTCCGCCGCACGACGACCTCACGCGCATCGAGGGCATCGGCCCGAAGATCGCGGACGCCCTCAAGGCCGGGGGCTACGGCTCCTACGCCACGATCGCCGAGGCGTCCGAGGCGGACCTCCGCAAGGCGCTCACCGACGCCGGCATCACGTTCGCCCCGGCCGCCTCGTCCTTCTCCGCCCAGTGCCAGTACCTGGTCGACGGCGACGACGAGGGCCTGGAGGAGTACCAGGACTACCTCATCGCCGGGCGGGACCGGAAGAGCAGCGGGTTCGTGGAGGACGTCGACTACACCGACGTCGACGAGCTCGACGGCGCCGACGCCAAGCAGGCCGCGCTCGCCGCCGACGCGGAGAAGGTCGCCGAGACCACCGGCGAGGAGGACGCTGCCGACGCCGCCGCGCTGACCGCGGACGCCGAGGCCGCGACCGGCGACACGGCCGAGGACGTCGCCGTCGCACCGGAGACCCCGGCCGACGAGGACCTCAAGGTGGTCGAAGGCATCGGCCCGAAGATCGAGGCGGCGCTCAAGAACGACGGCATCACCTCGTACGCCCAGATCGCGGCCTCCTCCGAGGCCGAGCTGCGCGCATCGATCCGCAAGGGCGGCATCAAGTTCGCCCCGTCGATCAAGAGCTGGGCCCAGCAGGCCCAGTACCTCGTCGACGGCGACGACGACGGCCTGCAGGAGTACCAGGACTACCTCATCGGCGGCCAGGACCGCGGCACGACGAAGTTCGTCGAGCACGTCGACTACACCGACGTCGACGAGCTCGACGGCGAGTCGGCCAAGGAGGCCGCGCTCGCGGCCGACGCCCGGAAGGTGTCCGAGGCCGAGGGCGAGAAGGCATGAGTGCGGCGAAGCCGTTCCTGGCACCGATCGTCGTGGCCGCGGTGGCGCTCGCGGGACTGACCAGCTGCCAGGACACCGCGTTCCGCGAGCAGATCGAGGGCAAGCTCGCCGAGAGCTCGCGGGAGGCGCTCGACGGGGCCGACCTCGGCGCGGCCGACGTCAGCTTCACCGGCCGGGACGCGACGGTCGAGGCGAGCACCACCACGGTGGCGGCAGCGGCCGGGACCGTGGTCGAGGACGTCGACGGCGTCCGGGCGGTCACCGCCGTCGGGCCGGACGGCACGGTGGACCTCGACGCCGTCGCCGCCGGAGAGACGGACGACGACGGCACCGACGACACCACCGGCGAGGAGGGCGCGGACGACGACGGCACTGCCGACGACGACGCCGCGGGAGACGACGCCTCCAGAGACGACACCGGGTCCGGGACCGAGGACGCGGACGCCGACGAGGCGGACGACTCCGCCGGGGACGAGGACTCGGACGACGCGTCGCAGGAATCCGGCGCGGACGGCGACTCCGGCGACGCGAAGGACGGCTCGGACGGTGACTCGGGCAAGGACGACTCCGGCAAGGACGACTCCGTCGGCGAGCCCACCGAGAAGGAGCGGGACGACGCCCAGGACGACCTGGTCGAGATCCCGAACATCACCTTCGTCACGGAAAGCGCGACGCTGACCAAGGAGGGCCGGAAGGTCGTGCGGCAGGCGGCCGAGGTGCTGGACGAGCACCCGGACGTGCAGGTCCGGATCGAGGGCCACACGGACTCCCGGGGTGCGGCGGACGAGAACCTGAGGCTGAGCAAGCACCGGGCGATCACGGTGCGCGACCGGCTGGTCGACCTCGGGGTCGACAAGGACCGGCTCTCCTTCAAGGGCTACGGCGAGTCCGACCCGCTGGTCGCCCCCAGGACGTTCGCTGACCTGGAGAAGAACCGCCGCGTGGAGTTCGTGGTCCTGGACTGACCGCGCATTCCAGCCGCCGGGCCGGGGCCGGTCGCGGCGGCGGGGTGCGCTGAGACAGGACGCTCAGCGCACCCCGCCGCCGTGACGGGCCCCGCCGCGGCGTCAGGCCCAGCGGCCCAGGCGCTCGTTCAGCATCGCCACCGCCACCGGCCCCGCCGTCGAGGTGCGCATCACGTGCGGGCCCAGGCGGGCCGGCACGGCCCCGGCCTCGACCAGGGCGTCCACCTCGGCACCGGAGATCCCGCCCTCGGGGCCGACGACGACGAGCAGCTCCGCCGACACCCCGGGCGGCCCGTCGCCCTCCCCGGGGATCCGCACCTCGCGCAGCGGTGTCGTGGCCTCCTCGTGGAGCACGACCACCGCGCCCCCGGCGCCGGTCACGTCCCGCACGCGCGCGGCGAGCTGCTTCGTGGTGACCGGCTCGCAGACCTCCGGGACCCGTGCCCGCCGTGCCTGCTTCGTCGCCGCCCGCACGATGGCCACCCACTTGGCCTGCGACTTCGCCGCGCGGCTCCCGCGCCACACCACGATCGACCGCTCCGCCTGCCACGGCACGACGACGTCGACGCCGGTCTCCGTGGCCGCCTCGATCGCCTGCTCGTCCCGGTCCCCCTTGGCGAGCGCCTGGACGAGCGTGACGACGGGCGCGGGCGACCCCTCGGCCACGATGCCGGCGACCCGCAGGTGCACGACGTCGCCGCCGCCGACCGACTCGACGACGCCCTCCAGCCGCAGGCCTGCCCCGTCGACGACGTCGATGCGCTCACCCGGCCCGCGACGCTGCACGACGCCGGCGTGACGCCCCTCCGCGCCGTCGAGCACGAACAGCGACCCGACCTCGTACTCGCCGAGCGTCACACCCTCGGCGAGGAAGACCGGGGCGCTCATCGTGCACTCACCGGGCTCAGCGCCCGGACAGCTTGTCGCGGAGGCGGGAGAAGACGCCCGGGTGCGCGGCGGCGAGCCGCGGGTCGGGGCGCTCCTCGCCGCGCAGCGCCGAGAGCTGCCGCAGCAGGTCGGTCTGCTGGTCGGTGAGGCCGGTCGGAACCTGGACCTCGATGTGCACGTTGAGGTCGCCGCGCCCGCTGGTGTGCAGGTGCCCCACGCCGAGGCTCTTGAGCGTGACGATCTGGCCCGGCTGGGTGCCCGGGCGGATGTGGATCTCCTGCGCGCCGTCGAGCGTGTCCAGCGACAGCGTCGTACCGAGGGCAGCCGCCGTCATCGGGACGGGGAGGGTGCAGTGCAGGTCGTCGCCGCGGCGCACGAACGTCTCGTGCGGCTTCTCGCGGATCTCGACGTACAGGTCGCCCGCCGGGCCGCCGCCCGGACCGGTCTCGCCCTGCGCCGACAGCTTGATCCGCGTCCCCGTGTCCACGCCCGCCGGGACGTTCACCGTCACGGTGCGCCGGGAGCGCACGCGGCCCTCGCCGGAGCAGTCCGGGCAGGGCTCCGGGATGACCGTGCCGAAGCCGCCGCACGCGGAGCACGGCGCGGTCGTCATGACCTGGCCCAGGAACGAGCGGGCGACGCGCTGCACGGAGCCGCGCCCGTGGCAGGCGTCGCACGTACGGGACGAGGTCCCGGGGCGCGCGCCGTCGCCGGAGCAGGTGGTGCACACCACGGCCGTGTCGACCTGGAGCTCGCGCTTCACCCCGAACGTGGCCTCGGCCAGGTCGATGTCGAGCCGCACCAGCGAGTCGTTGCCGCGGCGGGCGCGCGGCACCGGGCCGCTCGGCTGCCCGCCGCCGAAGAACGTCTCGAAGATGTCCTGGAAACCGAAGCCCTGGCCGAAGCCGCCGCCGGCGCCCCCGCCGGGGGAGCTCGGGTCCACGCCCATGTCGTACTGCTGGCGCTTCTCCGGGTTGGAGAGCACCTCGTAGGCGCGCGCGACGTCCTTGAACTCCTCCTCACCCTCTGCCCCGGCGACATCGGGGTGCAGGGTTCGGGCGAGCTTGCGGTACGCCTTCTTGATCTGCTCGGGCGAGGCGTCCCGCGGGACGCCGAGGATCTCGTAGTAGTCGGTCACAGGTCTCTCTTCGCTCGCTCTGGGTCTGAAGGCAACGCAAGTGCGCGACGGCCGTGATGCACCCGGCTTCTCGGGTGCATCTGGTCGTCGGGCGGGCAGTTCGGTGGCCGGGCGCTCACGTGGGCAGCACCCGGGAGAGGTAGCGGGCCACCGCACGGACGGCGGCGATGGTGCCCGGATAGTCCATGCGCGTCGGGCCGATGGAGCTGAGCAGCGCGACCGGGTCGCCGTCGGACCCGTAGCCGGTGCTCACCACGGACGCGCGCGTGAGCCCTGCCAGCCGGTTCTCGTGGCCGATGCTCACGGCGACGTTCTCGTCCGAGGTCATCTCGGTCAGCAGCCCCAGGAGCACCACCTGCTCCTCGAGCGCCTCCAGCAGCGGGCTCAGGCCGTGGTCGAACCCCATGCCCGCGCGGGCCAGGTTCGCCTGGCCGGCCACGACGAGCCGCTCCTCGTGCTCCTCGTCGAGCGCGCTGCTGACGACCTCGCCGATCGCGGCGACGAGCGGCCGGTGCTCCGGGGCGACGGCGTCGGCCACCTCCCCGAAGGCCACGTCCATCTGGGTGAGCCGGCGACCCGCCGCGGCAGCGTTGAGCCGCGCGCGCAGCTCGCCGAGCACGGCCTCGTCGACGTCGTCCGGCACGTCGAGGAAACGCTGCTCGACGCGACCGTTGTCGGTGATGACGACGACGAGCAGCCGGTTCTCCCCGGTGGGCACGAGTTCGAGGTGGCGCAGCCCGGAACGCCGCAGCGACGGGTACTGCACGACGGCGACCTGCCCGGTGAGCTGCGCGATGAGCCGGCCCGAACGCCCGATGACGTCGTCCAGGTCGACCGCCTCGGACAGGAACTTCTCGATGGCCCGCTTCTGCGGCTGGGTCAGCGGCCGGGCCTCGGCGAGCTGGTCCACGAACAGCCGGTAGCCCTTGTCGGTGGGGATGCGGCCCGCCGACGTGTGCGGCTGGGCGATCAGCCCGGCGTCCTCCAGGGCGGCCATGTCGTTGCGTACGGTGGCGGGCGAGACCCCGAGCCGGTGCCGCTCCGTGAGCATGCGGGAGCCCACGGGCTCCTGCGTCTGCACATAGTCCTCCACGATGGCACGCAGCACGTCGAGCCGGCGCACGTCGCTCATGAGTCACCTCCACCCAGCACTCTCGCTCGTCGAGTGCCAATCCTACGCGGGGTGACCGACATCGACGAAGCCCGCCGCGCAGAGCGGACTCCGGAGCGCGCCGCGTCCGCCCGGAGCGCGCCGCCAGGAGCAGGCGTCAGGCCGCACCGGCACGCGCGAGACGCCGCGCCAGCGCGGCCTCCGTGATCTTCGCCGCACGCGCCACGTGCCGCCGCGCGTTGCTGCTCGCACCCGTGGCGTTCGCGAAGGCGTGCACGTGACCGGTGGCCACCTGCACGGAGGTCGGCACGCCGGCCTCGCGCAGCCGCTCGGCGTACGCGAGCCCCTCGTCCCGCAGCACGTCGAAGCCCGCGACCACGACGTGCGCGGGCGCCACCCCGGACAGGTCCTCGGCGACCATCGGCGAGACGCGCGGGTCCTGAGCCTGGCCGGAGTCGGTCAGGTAGCGCTCCAGGTACCAGTCGACGCGCCGGGCGGCGAGGCCGTAGCCGTCGAACGTCGCGGCCGAGGGGTAGCGGGTGGTCGCGTCCGTGGCCGGGTAGAGCATCAGCTGGAAGTCCGGTGCGCCGGTGCGCGCGCCCCGGGGGCCGTCGTCGTGCCGCGTCACGTTCGAGACGACCGCCGCGGCGTTGCCGCCGGCGCTGTCGCCGCCGACGGCGACCGGGAGGTCCACGAGCCCGGGCCGCCACCGGCGCGAGTTGGCGCGCACCCAGCGGAAGGCGGCGATCGCGTCGTCGACGCCCTCGGGGAACGGGTGCTCGGGCGCGAGGCCGTAACGCACCGACACGACCACGAGGTTGGCGTTCAGCGCCAGGAAACGGCACACCGGGTCGGCGGTGGCCAGGCCGCCGACCACCCAGCCGCCGCCGTGGTACCAGACGAGCACGCCGCCGGGCGGGACGTCGGGGTCCGCCTGGTACACCCGCAGGGCGATGCGATGGCGGGGCCCGGGGATCGTGAAGTCCTCGACCCGGCCGACGGCGGGCCGGGCACCCATGACGCTGGCCTGACGTTTCACACGCGCGCGGGTCTGCCCGACGCCGTTGTCGGGCGTGGGCCGGAGCGCACCGAGGCGCTGCGCGAGCCGCACCTCGGGGTACAGGGTCTGGCCCTCCACGACGAGCGGCGCGCCCGTGATCCGGCGCAGCACGGTATCGGGCATGCGGCCGACGCCGAGCGCCGCGAGGTGCGCGGCACCCACCGCGAGTTTGACGAGCGAGCCTGCCATGTACAGAAGTTAACCGCCACGAGGCGGAACCGACGCGGCGAACGCGACGGCTCGCCCGGGAGACGTGTCGGCGCGCCTCGGCGGGGCGGGCCCTGTGACTCCCTACGATCGGCATCGTGCATCGAGACCGGTACGGAAGCGACGTTCTCAATCCCGAGTTCCCCGGCGCGCAGCGCGGGCGGCGCAAGCCCGAGACACGGCCCGTGGTCGCCGAGGCCGGGCTCGTCGTGGAGGACGTCGACACCGGGTGGGTCGGCGCCGTGGTGCGGGTCGAGAAGTCGGGCGGGATGCAGGTCGTCGTGCTGGAGGACCGGCGCGGGCGGACGCGGTCCTTCCCGCTCGGCCCGGGGTTCTGGGTCGAGGGACGACCGGTCGAGCTGACGGCGCCGGCAACGCGGCGGGCACCCCGGGCGCCGTCGCGCACGGCCTCCGGGTCCGTCGCAGTGCCCGGCTCCCCCGCGCGCGTGGCGCGGGGCTCGCGCATCTGGGTCGAGGGCAAGCACGACGCCGAGCTGGTGGAGCGCGTCTGGGGCGACGACCTGCGTGTCGAGGGCGTGGTGGTCGAGATGCTGGACGGCGTCGACAACCTGGCCGACCGGCTCGCGTCGTTCGGGCCCGACGAAGGTCGCCGGGTGGGCGTGCTCGTCGACCACCTCGTCCCCGGGTCGAAGGAACAGCGGCTCACCGACGAGGCGCTCCGCGGCGTCCGCCCGGGGACCGTGCTCGTGCTGGGGCATCCGTACGTCGACGTGTGGCAGGCGGTGCGGCCCGGGCGGGTCGGGCTGGAACGCTGGCCGGAGATCGACCGGGGCACCGAGTGGAAGCACGGCATCCTGCGGGCGCTGGGCTGGCCCTGCGAGTCGCAGGCGGACGTGGCGCGGGCCTGGCAGAAGATCCTCGGGACGGTGCGGGACTACCAGGACCTCGACCCTGCCCTGCTGGGCCGGGTCGAGGAGCTGATCGACTTCGTGACGGCCCCCGGGGCGGAGTGAGCGCGGACCGCCTGCACGGGGCGGAGCGTGCGGCACGGCACGCGCGAGCCGGAGTGCCCGGCAGGACGGCCTACGCGGGGCGAGCCCCCCGGGCAGGACGGCGCGGGGCATCATTACGGCAACGACACCGCGAAACTGGCGCCAAATGGCTCCGCAAGCCCTAGGCTGACCTTATGTCCGAGACGCCCCAGACTCCTGGCGCCGAGCCGAACCCCCAGCCGGGTTCGTCGCCGCAGCCGGAGCCCACTCCTCAGCCGAACTACAACGCCCAGCCCGACGCCGGCGCGCCCCAGCAGCCCGGCGGCCAGCAGCCCTACGCGGGCGCCCCGCAGCCCGGCCAGCAGCAGCCGCACCCGGGCCAGCCGGTCTACGGCCCGGTGCCGCTGCGCCCTGACGAGGAGCGCACCTGGGCGGTGCTGGCCCATGTCGGCGGCGTCATCCTGAGCTTCATCGCGCCGCTCGTCATCTGGCTCGTGTTCAAGGACCGCAGCCGCTTCGTCGACGCCGAGGCCAAGGAAGCCCTGAACTTCCAGATCACGCTGGTCATGTATGAGATCGCGGTCCTGATCATCTCGGCCGTGACGCTCGGGCTCGGCTCGATCCTTTACCTGGCGCTCATCGCAGCGCTCGTCTTCATGATCCTGGCCGCCGTCGAGACGTCGAAGGGGCGCCCGTACCGGTACCCGCTCAACGTCCGCCTGGTCAAGTAGTCCGGCGTTCCACCCTCGAGTGCACGGTATCGGCGGGGTCTGAGCAGTCAGACCCCGCCGATACCGTGCATCTTGCTTGTGACGACCCTTGCTCGTGACGGCCGGAGACCGGCGTCCGCCCCCCCCCCCGGGTCAGGCCATGACCGGGCCGCCGGCCAGGCGGCGGTAGGCGAACGACGTCGCGATGAGGGTCAGCGGGATCGTGATCAGCAGACCGAGGCCGCACAGGAGCGCGCCGACGATGTTGAGCCCGAGCAGGGCGAGCTCCAGCAGGAAGACGGACCCGAAGTTCCGGCCGACGAGCTTGAAGCTCGTGGTGAACGCCTCCCAGGCGCCCTGTCCCTTGTCGATCACGCCCTGGTAGGTGAAGACGGCGAAGACCGCCACCACCAGCAGGCCGACACCGCACAGCAGCAGGCCGACGAACTGTGCCAGCAGCAGGAGCAGCGCGGTCAGGACGACCATGCCCCAGCTCCGCAGCCGGAAGAGCTGGCCGAACGTCGGCTTCTCGCCCGAGACCTCGCGCAGCGCGGCGTTCGTCCCGAGGGCCTGGAGGATCCCGGTGACGACCGCACCGACCAGGCCGAGCAGCGACGAGAGGGCCGACACGTTCACACCGGCGCTCACCTCCGCCATGTTCGCCGGGTCCTGCGCCATCTCCTGGTAGCTGCTGATGTTGCCGGAGTTGAACAGCGCGTTCACCACGACCACCAGCAGCACGAACAAGATCCACAGCAGCGCGTTGCCCGTGAACCGGGACCACGCGAAGCCCAGCGCCTCACCCACGCGGAAGGTCCCCGCGGCAGCCGGGCCCGCGCCGCCGTACGCCGGGGGCGGTGCCCCGTGGGCACCCCCACCGGTGCCGCCGTAGGGCGGAGGCGCTCCGCCGCCGGGAGGGGGCGCGCCCGGAGGCGTCACGCCCGGCGGGGTCCCGGTCGGCGGTGGGCCACCGGACTCCCTCTCGGGCGGGTCGAAGGGGCCACGCGGTGTGTTCTCGCTCATGGGTCCGCCTCTCGCTCGATGCTGACGAGGTTGCGCGGGCAGACGGTGCCGTAGCGACACCGCCTGCCCGCGACCCCTTACGTCAGCAACTGTCACCCGCGTTTCCGCACCACGCGACCGGAATTCGCACCCTCTGGCACATTCTGGGCGCAAGTTCTGGTGGTGGGAGAGATGACCCTCCGTCACATGGCTGCCGGGGCCTGCTCCGCCTCGATCGGCTCGCCCTGCACGCGCCGGAACAGGTGCGCCCCGAAGATCACCGAGAACGGCGCGATCACCAGGAGTCCGAGACCGCACGTGCACGCCGCCGCGACCGTGTAGCCGACGACGACCAGGTACCCGAGCACGACGATCCCGAGGTTCGACGTCACGAGCCGGACGCTCGAGGAGATCGCCTGGATCGCGTTCATGTTCGCCGCCAGCACGAAGTACGGCGCGGCGACGAACAGCACGCTGACCACGATCTGGATGATCCCGCCGAGGAACGGGATCATGCCGATGATCTCGCTGACGACCCCCAGGACGACCGCGAGCAGCAGGATGCCTCCCCAGTTGCTCAGGGCGAAGAAGTCGCCGAACCCGATGCGCTGCTTCCTCGTGGAGGCCAGCGCGGCTGCGTAGAAGGTCATCCCCAGGACCTGCAGCACGATGCCGGACAGCACGCTGAGCGCGAGCGCCCCGGGCGACGTGCTCGCCTCGGTGAACCCGGCCTCCCACCGCTCGATCGCCGCCGGGTCACCACCCTGCGCCACCTCCGGCAGCTCGCTGAACGCCTGCGCGAACCAGGGGTTCATCACGCTGAAGACGATGCCGCCCACCACGGCGACCAGCAGCACCATCGCGATCCAGACGCCGGCGTTCCGGCCGAACGACCGCCATCCGAACGCGTGGGACCCGCCGATCGACGGCGGCGACCAGCCCCCCGACGGGCCCATCGGACCCGGCGGCATCGGCTGCTGGTACCCGTGCGGTGCGTACTGCCCGTACTGCGGCTGCCCGTACTGCGGCACGCCCGGCTGCGCGCTTCCCGGCTCCTGCCGGCCGTAGGGATCGCCCGGCTGCCCGCCGCCCGGCTGCCCGCCGCCGGGCTGCGGCGTCCCGTACGGATCCTGTGGTTCCTGTGCGGGCTGCTGCCCGTACGGGTCCTGGGGGTTCTGGCCGCCCGGACCCTGCACACCACCGTCGTTGCTCATCAATCCCTCTCCCGAACGCGATTGGTCGGCCTCAACCTAGCGGGGGTGGCCGACACTCCCAAGCACTTACCAGCGCCGTGACCGGATCGCGTCGAGGAATCGGCAGGATCGCGTCAGGCGGTCAGCTCGCGCACGACGGCGTCCGCGAGCAGCCGCCCGCGCAGGGTCAGTAGCGCGCGGGGTGCCGAGCCGCCGGCCCCGAGCGCCGCCTCGCCGTCGAGCAGCCCGCGGGCCACGAGACCGGCGACGGCACGCCGCCCCTCGGGCCGCAGCACGTCCAGGCCGAGGCCGCCGGCGAGCCGCACGCCGAGCATGACGCGCTCCAGGTAGGCCTCGCCCGCGCTCAGCAGCTCCCGGCCGGCACCCGGCGACCCGCCCGCCTCGAGCGCGGCCGCGTACCGCCGCGGGTGCTTCACGTTCCACCAGCGCACCCCGGCGGCGTCCTGCGCGGCCTCGTCGCCCGGCGCCGCCGCGACGTACGAGTGCGCCCCCGGCCCGATCCCCCACCAGTCGTGCCCGCGCCAGTAGGCGAGGTTGTGCCGGCAGGCGTCGGCGTCGGTCCGTGCCCAGTTCGACACCTCGTACCAGCGCAGCCCGTCCGCGGAGAGCAGCTCGTCCGCGAGCTCGTACTTGGCGGCCTGGTCGTCCTCGTCGGGCAGCGTGACCTGCCCGCGCCGCACCTGCGCCGCCATCTTCGTGCCCGGCTCCACCACGAGCGCGTACGCCGAGACGTGATCGACCCCGGTGGCGAGCACCGCCTCGAGCGACGCCCGCCAGTCCGCCGTCGTCTCCCCGGGCGTTCCATAGATGAGGTCCAGCGAGACGCGCAGACCCGCCTCCCGCGCCCACCGCACCACGTCGGGGATGCGCGCGGGGTCGTGGGTCCGCTCCAGCGTCGCCAGGACGCGCGGCACCGCGGACTGCATCCCGAACGACACCCGCGTGAACCCTGCCCGGGCCAGCCTTTCCAGGGACGACGGCGTCACGCTGTCCGGGTTCGCCTCGGTGGTGACCTCCGCGCCGGGTTCCAGCCCCCAGGCGTCCCGGACGCCGTCGAGCATCCGCGCGAGGTCGTCCGCGGACAGCATCGTGGGCGTCCCGCCCCCGAAGAACACGGTCGAGACGGGCCGCTCCGGCAGCCCGGCGTCCGCCAGCACCTTCGCGGCGAGGCTCACCTCGCGCAGCGCGGTGTCGGCGTACGCGACCTGGGACGCCCCGCCGCCGAGCTCGGCGGCGGTGTACGTGTTGAAGTCGCAGTAGCCGCACCGCACCGAGCAGAACGGGACGTGCAGGTAGACGCCGAACGGCCGCCCGGCGGCGGCCCCGGCACCGGCCCGCGCCGGGCGCACCCAGGCGGGCAGCGCGCCGTCGGCGGGCACGGGCACACCGTCGGGCAGGTCAGGCACGCCGGCGGCCCTCCGGCGCGTCCCCGGCCGGCGGGCACGGACGAGACGTGCGGGTCACTTCTTCTTGTCCTTGCCCGCCGACGGGTCGGACGAGAGCGCCGCGATGAAGGCGTCCTTCGGGACCTCGACGGACCCGATGTTCTTCATGCGCTTCTTGCCCTCCTTCTGCTTCTCCAGCAGCTTGCGCTTGCGGCTGATGTCACCGCCGTAGCACTTGGCGAGCACGTCCTTGCGCATCGCGCGCACCGTCTCGCGCGCGATGACCCGGGCGCCGATCGCGGCCTGGACCGGCACCTCGAACTGCTGCCTCGGGATGATCTCCTTGAGCTTCGCCGTCATGAGGACGCCGTAGTCGTAGGCCTTGTCACGGTGCACGATGGCACTGAACGCGTCCACCTGGTCGCCCTGCAGCAGGATGTCGACCTTGACGAGGTGGGCCGCCTGGTCGCCCGAGGTCTCGTAGTCGAGCGACGCGTAGCCGCGCGTACGGGACTTGAGCTGGTCGAAGAAGTCGAACACGATCTCGGCGAGCGGGAGCGTGTAGCGCAGCTCGACACGGTCCTCGGACAGGTAGTCCATGCCCTGCATCTGGCCGCGGCGCTCGGTGCACAGCCCCATGACGGTGCCGACGTACTCGCTCGGCGTGAGGACGGTCGCCTTCACCATCGGCTCGCGGACCTCACCGATCTTCCCCGTGGGGAACTCGGACGGGTTGGTCACCTTCACCTCCTCGCCGTCCTCCATCGTCACGTCGTAGATGACGTTCGGGGCCGTCGAGATGAGGTCGAGGTCGAACTCACGCTCCAGCCGCTCGCGCACGATCTCCAGGTGCAGCAGGCCGAGGAAGCCGACGCGGAACCCAAAGCCGAGCGCCACGGACGTCTCCGGCTCGTAGTTCAGGGCGGCGTCGTTGAGCTTGAGCTTGTCCAGGGCCTCGCGCAGCGCCGGGTAGTCCGACCCGTCGATCGGGTAGAGACCGGAGAACACCATGGGCTTCGGATCGTCGTACCCGGCGAGCGCCTGCCCGGCCGGCTTGTGCGCGTTCGTGACCGTGTCCCCGACCTTGGACTGCCGCACGTCCTTCACGCCCGTGATCAGGTAGCCCACCTCGCCGACGCCGAGCCCCTTGGTCGCGGTGGCGTCCGGCGAGTGCACGCCGATCTCCAGCAGCTCGTGCTGGGCGCGCGTCGACATCATCACGATGCGCTCGCGCGGGTTGAGGTCGCCGTCGATGACGCGCACGTAGGTGACGACGCCGCGATACGTGTCGTAGACCGAGTCGAAGATCATGGCGCGCGCGGGAGCCCCGGCGTCGCCTGTCGGGGAGGGGACCGTCGCGACGATGCGGTCCAGCAGCGCCTCGACCCCCGCACCGGTCTTCCCGCTGACCCTCAGCACGTCCTCCGGTTCGCCGCCCACGAGGTGCGCCAGCTCCTCCGCGTACTTCTCCGGCTGCGCGGCGGGCAGGTCGATCTTGTTCAGGACCGGGATGATCTCCAGCTCGTTCTCCATGGCCAGGTACAGGTTGGCCAGGGTCTGCGCCTCGATGCCCTGGGCGGCGTCGACCAGGAGCACGGCGCCCTCGCAGGCGGCGAGGCTGCGGGAGACCTCGTACGTGAAGTCGACGTGGCCCGGGGTGTCGATCATGTGCAGCGCGTGCGGCGTCTCCTTCCCGTCCTCGTCGACCACGGCCCACGGCATGCGGACCGCCTGCGACTTGATGGTGATGCCGCGCTCGCGCTCGATGTCCATCCGGTCCAGGTACTGCGCCCGCATGTCCCGCGGCTGCACCACCCCGGTGAGCTGCAGCATGCGGTCGGCGAGCGTGGACTTGCCGTGGTCGATGTGCGCGATGATGCAGAAGTTGCGGATCAGCTCGGGCGACGTGGCATTCGGCTGGATGCGCGCGACGGCGGGCTCGGTGGGGATCGGGGGCAAGGCGGGTTGCTCCTGGGCTGTCGTGGGCGGCGCGTCAAGGTCTGTCGACGACGGCGGGCGTGGCGGCCTGGGCGGTCACGTGCCGTCGGGTGCATTGTCCCACGGACGCCCGTGGACCTCCGGGGACCGTGTCGGTCACCGGCGCTACCTTGGCGCCATGACCACAGCCGGCATCCAGGACCCTCCGGGCCCGCACCCGGGCGGCCTCGACCATCTGACCCTGCTCGAGCCGCTGCAGAGCGCCTTCCACACGTCCATCGGCGACGTCGACCCGACCGCCCCCGTACCCGCCTGCGGCGACTGGACGGTCCGCGAGCTCGTCGAGCACCTCGCCCACATCCACCGCTGGGCCGCCGCGCAGGCCCGCCTCGAACGCGCGGCCCGGCCGGGCGACGCCCCCGAGCTGGCGCCGCACTACGCGGCCGGAGCCGCCGAGCTCCGGGAGACCTTCGCCGCCCTCCCCGCCGACGCGACGGCGCGCGTGCTCTCGCACCCGCAGCCGCTCGGCCCGGGTCCGGTGTCCTTCTGGCACCGGCGGCAGGTGCACGAGACCCTGGTCCACCTGCACGACCTGCGCGCGGCCGCCGCCGGGAGCGCACGGCTCGGCCTGGTCGCGGACGTCCCGCCCGAGGTCTGGGCCGACACCGTGGACGAGGTGGTCACCGTGTTCCTGCCGCGCCAGGTCGGGCTCGGCCGGATGCGGCCACCGACCCTCCGCGTCCTGCTCGAGGCCGACGACGCACCGGGCGCCCGGTCCTGGGTGCTCGGCTCCCCCGACCGGGACCGCGCGGAGGAGATCCGCCCCGACCTGACGGTGGGAGGCTCGGCCCAGGCGCTCGCCCTGCTGCTGTGGCGCCGGCTCACGCCGGAGGAGGCGGGTGTCACGGTGCGCGGGGAGCACCGGGACCTGGCCGCAGCGCTCGCGGAGCCGATCGTGCCGTGATCCACGGCCCGCTCATATAGCACCGGTATCGGGGTTCCGCCACCCAAGTGAAGATGAAATACTCGCAGGTAGGTGCCCATTTCCCCCGGATCCCGGCAAGATGGGCACGGCCCGGCGCCGTGTCGGGTTCAGCACCCGTCCCGACTGCCGGAGCGCCGACATGCCCCAACCCGTGAGGCTCGCAGAGCTGACCGATCTCACGCCCATCACCCAGACCACGACGGCCCGCGACCCCCACGCGGTGTACCGGGGTCTGCGGGACCGATGGGGCTCCGTCGCACCCGTCGACCTGGAGCCGGGAGTCCCGGCGTGGCTCGTGCTCGACCACGCCGACATCGTCCGCATCGCGCGGGACGACAAGCTCTTCTCCCGCCGCAGCGAGAACTGGAACGGCCACCGCCGCGGTCTGCTGGCCACCGGGTCGAGGCTGCCGCCGATGATCCCGGCCGCGGAGCGGTTCTCCTCCCACTTCCAGGACGGCGCCGAGCGGGCCCGGCTCCGCGCACCGATCGACGACGTCTTCAACGACCTCGACGAGCCGGCGCTCGGGGCGATGCTCCGGCGCACGTGCAACCAGCTCATCGACGAGTTCGCCGAGGACGGCAAGGCCGACGTCGTCGCCCAGTACAGCAGCGTGCTCCCGCTGCTGGCCGTCGGCCAGCTCTTCGGGTTCGACTTCCGGACGGGCCGCCGCGTCGCCCACCTGGCGCGCGAGGTGATGAGCCCGATGGGCAGCAACACCGACGTGCTCCCCGAGCTGGAGGGCATCCTGTCGGAGCACATCGGCTCCCGGTACGCGAAGCCCACCGGTGACCTCACCAGCAGGCTCGTCCAGCACGAGGCGTTCACCGACCCGATCGAGGTGGCGCACTCCCTGATCACCGTCCTCGCGGGAGCGAACGGGCCGCTGGAGTCCTGGGTGACCTCTACCCTGCTCAGCCTCCTCACCGACCAGCGGACGCCCGGCATGGTCGGCAGCGGGTACTTCGGCGTGGACCAGGCGATGGAGGAGACGCTGTGGCGCAGCTCGCCGAGCGCCAACCTGCCACCGCTGATCGCCACCCAGGACTTCGTGCTCGGCGACAAGTACGTGGAGCGCGGCGACGCCCTGGTCCTCGCCGTCAGCGCGGCGAGCCACGAGATCGCGCGGCAGAGCGAGGACGCCTGGGACCGCGCCGAGAACCGCAGCCAGCTCGCGTTCGGCAACGGCCCGCACCGCTGCCCGGCGCCCCGGCTCTCGCGGATCGTCACCCGGAACGCCGTGGACACGCTGCTCAAGCGCCTCGACGTGCGTCTCGCGATCGAGGTCGAGGAGATCGAGTGGTTCGCGTCCCCCTGGGAGCGCCGCCCGATGCGCCTCCCGGTCACGTTCACGCCGCCGATCGAGGTGCGCCGCCTGTGGAGCGATGCCGGGCTGCCCCACTCCCCGGCTCCCCTGCGCACCTGACGGCTCAGCCCTCCGGACGGCCGGACCGGGAGCCCGGGATGCCGAGTTCACCCGGTCCGGTACCGTCCCACGGGTGACTTTCTCATCAAGGAACCCCTACCCGGGCGACTACGAGGGCGACGTCCACCCGGTCTACAACCCCGAGCTCGACGGCGATCCGGACCCCGGCGAGGTCGTCTGGACCTGGGTCCCGTACGAGGAGGACCACACGCGGGGCAAGGACCGCCCCGTGCTCCTGGTCGGCGTGGACGGGCACTACCTCCTCGGTCTGCAGCTCACCAGCAAGGACCACGACCGGGACGCCCTGCAGGAGGTTCGCGCCGGCCGGATCTGGATGGACATCGGCACCGGCAACTGGGACCGCGAGGGCCGCGACTCCGAGGTCCGGATCAACCGCGTCGTGCGGATCGACCCGGACGACGTGCGCCGTGAGGGCGACATCCTCGCCGAGGACGTCTTCGACGAGGTCGTCAAGTACATGGACCGCGCGCTCGACCTCACCTGACCGGGCCCCGCGCGACAGGGTCCGGGTACTCTTCCCCGCGTGAGTGAGAACCGGTGGATGAGACTGCTCGGTGAGATCGCCCGGGGAGTCCTGCAGGCATTCCTGTCCGACGGCGACCGCGAGCGCCGGTCCGCCAAGCCCTCGGGGCCGAAGCCCGGTCCGCCGCCCGGGGGTGGCCGGGCCGCGGCGTGGTCGGCGGGCAGCGGCTCGTACCCGGGTGACTTCACCGGCACGGTGCGGCCCTCCTACTCCCCCGACCTGGACGGTGAGCCGGATCCGGGCGAGGTCGTGTGGACCTGGGTCCCGTACGAGGAGGATCACGGCCAGGGCAAGGACCGGCCGGTGCTGCTCGTCGGCCGGGACGGGAAGTGGCTCCTGGGGCTGCAGCTCACGAGCAAGGACCACGTGCAGGACGGTGTGCAGGACGGCCGGGGCGGCCGGCGGTACATGGATATCGGCACGGGCGCGTGGGACGGCCAGGGCCGCCCGAGCGAGGTGCGGCTCGACCGGGTCATCCGGGTCGACGCCGGTGCCGTGCGCCGTGAGGGCGCCGTGCTCGGCAGGACGCTCTTCGACAAGGTGACCGCGGAGCTCTGAGCGCGGGCCGCACGCCGGGCCGCCGCTCCGGCCGCCCTGCCGGGCCTCGGCAGCAGCCCGCCCGGCCGCGCTACGGCTGCACGGACACGACGACGAACGCCGCCAGCAGCACTAGGTGCACCACGCCCTGCAAGGTCTTGGCGTGCCCCTGCACGACGCTGAGGATCGCGACGACGACCGACACCGCGAAGAGCACGACCTGCGTCTCGTTGAGCCCGAGCCACAGCTCGCCCGGGAGCCAGACCATGGCGACGGCGATCACCGGGATGGTCAGGCCGATGGACGCCATGGCCGAGCCGTAGGCGAGGTTCAGGCTGGTCTGCATCCGGTCGCTGGCGGCGTTGCGGACGGCGGCGATCGACTCGGGCGCGAGCACGAGCAGCGCGATCACCACGCCGACCACCGTGTACGGCAGCCCGGCGGCCTCGACGGCGTGCTCGATCGTGGGCGACAGCAGCTTCGCCAGCCCGACCACGGCGACGAGGGACGCCACGAGCAGCGCGAGGCTGAGCAGGGTGTCGCGGTCGGACGGCAGGGCGGCGTGGTCGCCGTCCTCCTCGTCGAGGATGCCGGTGGCGCGTCCGTACTGGTCGGACGTGACCGGCAGGAAGAAGGACCGGTGCCGCACGGTCTGCGTGAAGACGAACGCCCCGTAGAGCACGAGCGACGCGACGGCGGCGAAGCCGAGCTGGAACGGTGTGTACTCGCCGCCGGGCGCGGACGACGTGTAGCTCGGCAGGATGAGGGTCACGGTCGCGAGGGCCACCACGGTGCCGAGGGCCGATCCCGCGCCGGACGCGTTGAAGCTCACGAGATGGTGCTTCGCTGCGCCGACCAGCATCGACAGGCCGACGATCCCGTTGAACGTGATCATCACGGCGGCGAACACGGTGTCGCGGGCGTAGGTGCTCGCGCCGTCGCCGCCGCTCGACATCAGCATGATGATCAGGCCGACCTCGATCACGGTCACCGCGACGGCGAGGATCAGCGAGCCGTACGGCTCGCCCACCCGGTGCGCCACGACCTCGGCGTGGTGCACGGCGGCGAGCACCGACCCCACGAGCGCGGCGGCGATCGCGACGAGCGCGACCACGTGTTCGTGGTACGCCCATGTCGCGGCGAGCAGCACCACCGAGACGATCGGGACCGCGACGGTCCATTGCCAGGGCCCTCGTGCGCTCGCGGTGGTCACGCGTCGATCCTAAGAGGTCGCCGGGGCGCACGAGGGCCCCGCGGCGCTCCTGGTGGAGTGACGTTCGCCGTGGGCTCAGCCCAGGTACGCCCGCACGACGGCCTCGTCCTCCAGGAGCTCTCCCGCCGGCCCGGACCGGACGACCTCGCCGCCCGCGAGCACGTGGCCGTGGTCCGCGGCGGCGAGCGCGCGGCGCGCGTTCTGCTCCACGAGCAGCACCGCCGTGCCCTCGTCGCGGATCTCGGCGATGACGCGGAACACCTCGTCGACGATCTTCGGCGCGAGCCCCATCGACGGCTCGTCGAGCAGCACGAGCCGCGGCTGCGCGACGAGCGCCCGCCCGATCGCGAGCATCTGCTGCTCGCCGCCGGACAGCGACCCGGCGGGCAGGTCGCGCCGCTGCGCCAGCACCCCGAACCGCTCGTACACCTCGCCGATCCGGCCGGGTCCGGCGTGCCACCCGGCGAGGCGCAGGTTCTCGTCGACGGTGAGCGTCGCGAGCACCTGCCGCCCTTCCGGCACCTGCACGAGCCCGGCCTTGACCAGCCGGTGCGCGGGCCAGCGCGTCACGTCGCGCCCGTCGTAGGTGACGGTACCGCCCGACGCGCGCACCACGCCCGAGATCGCGTTGATCACCGAGCTCTTGCCCGCGCCGTTCGCGCCGACCAGCGTGACGAGGCCGCCGTCGGGCACGTCGAGCGACAGCCCGCGCACCGCGTGCACGCGTCCGTACCGCACGTCCAGGTCCCGGACCGTGAGCATCAGTCCGCCTCCGTCCCGAGGTAGGCCGTCACGACGTCGGGGTGGTCGCGCACGTGCGCGGGCTCGCCGGCGGCGATGACGGCTCCGAAGTCCAGCACCGTGACCCGGTCGCAGGTGCGCATCACGAGGCCGACGTCGTGCTCGATGAGCAGGACCGTCAGCCCGCCGGCGGCGAGCGAGGTGATGAGGTCGCCGAGCGCGGCGGCCTCGACGCGGTTCATCCCGGCGGCGGGCTCGTCGAGGATCAGCAGGGCCGGGTCGGCGGCCAGTGCGCGCGCGACCTCGACGCGCCGCTGGTCGCCGTAGGACAGCTGCCCGGCGGCGAGGCCCGCCTTGTCCGCGATGCCGACGCGTTCCAGGCAGGCGGTCGCGTGCACGACGGCGGCGCGCTCGTCCCGCCGCGCCGACGGCAGCCAGACCAGCCGGCGCAGGGAGGTGCCCCGCGTGACCAGGTGCGCTCCGGCGAGCACGTTGTCCAGCACGGACAGCCGCCCGAACAGCTTGGCGTGCTGGAACGTCCGGGCCACGCCGGCGGCCGCGACGCGGTGCACAGGGGTGCGGGCAGGATCCGTGCCGAGCACCTCGACCGTGCCGCCCGACGGCGGGACCAGCCCGCTGAGGATGTTCACGCAGGTGGTCTTCCCCGCGCCGTTGGGCCCGATCAGCCCGACGACCTCCCCGGCCCGCAGCTCCAGGTCCACGCCCCGCAGGGCGTGCACGCCGCCGTAGTCCTTGGCGACGCCGGTCAGGCGGGCGACGGTGTCCCCGGCCGCGACCCGGGCACGACGCCGGTCCCGGTGGGCCGTCGCCGCCCGCGCGCCCGCACCGCCGTCGTCGGACAGGACACCCGCGGAACCGCGCGGGAGCGGGCGCGTGCCGCGGCCTGCGGGCACGAGGCCGGCCAGGCCTGCGGGCCGGAACAGGATGACCGCAAGCAGCAGCAGGCTCGCCAGGAACGGCCGGATCCAGCCGGCGTCGAGCCCGGCGGCCCGCTGGATCTCCGGGACCAGGGTGAGGAACGCACCGCCGAGCACCGGCCCGAACCACACCGTGGAGCCGCCGACCACCGCCATGACGAGACCGTCGATGGCCGCGGAGAAGTCGAACAGGCCGGGGTCGATGAAACGCATCGTGTACGCGACGAGCGCGCCGTGCGCGCCCGCGACCCCGCCTGCCGTGACGAACGCGCCCAGGCGGTGCGCGCCGACGTCGATGCCCGTCGCGCGGGCGGCGAGCTCGTCCTCGCGGATCGCGGCCAGCGCCCGCCCGTAGCGGCTCGGTCCCTGCCGCCAGAACAGGTACGCGACGACGGCAAGCAGCGCCCACGCGACGCCGGGGGTGACGAGCCTCGGCACGCTCATGCCCTGCGCGCCACCCGTCCACTCCGCGTTGACCAGCAGGATGCGCACCGCCTCGGCGAACCCGAGGGTCGCGATGGCGAGGAACACGCCGCGCAGCCGCATGGTCGGCAGGCCGAGCAACGCCGCGGCGGCCGCCCCGACGACGACCCCGGCCCCCAGGGCCACGGCGAGCGTGACGGCGTCACCGACGTCGGCGGGGTCGGGGGCCAGGACCGCCGAGGCGTAGGCGGCGAGCGCGGCGAAGCCGGCCTGACCGAGGCTGAGCTGCCCGGCCACG
Organism: Myceligenerans cantabricum; assembly: GCF_054777735.1. Taxonomy (NCBI): domain Bacteria; kingdom Bacillati; phylum Actinomycetota; class Actinomycetes; order Micrococcales; family Promicromonosporaceae; genus Myceligenerans; species Myceligenerans cantabricum. The sequence continues at coordinate 263,000 of NZ_BAAHAJ010000001.1, read as the reverse complement.
AGCACCGCGTAGAACGAGAACGCGAAGATGCCCGCCAGGGCGACGAAGACGAGGGTGGAGTCGGTGAGCATCAGACCTCCCGCAGGCGCCGGGAGCCGAAGATGCCCTGCGGGCGCAGGATCAGCAGCCCGAAGAGCAGCGCGAACGCGACCAGGTCGCGCCACGAGGACCCGATGTACTGGACGGCGAGCACCTCGGCGACCCCGAGCAGCAGCCCGCCCACGAGCGCGCCGGGCAGCGACCCCATGCCTCCCACGATGATCACCGCGAGCCCCTTGAGCTCGATGGCCGCCCCCATGCCGAGCTGCGCGCTGTTCACGTTCATCGCGAACAGCGCGCCGGCCACCGCGCCGAGGGCGGCGGAGATCGCGAACGTCGTCGCCGTGACCCGGTCCACGTCCACGCCGAGCACGCGGGCGGCGGTCGGGTTCTCCGCCACGGCCCGCATGGCGCGGCCGAGCCGCGACCGCGCGACGAGCCACGTGAGCGCGACCATGAGCACCACCGACACGACGAGGATCACCGCCTGCAGCACCGTGAACCGGGCGCCGAACAGCTCGAGCTGCGCGTCGGGGAACGTGCCGGCGGGGAATCGCCGGGTGTCGGGCCCGTAGCGCCACTGCAGCAGCGCGACGATCATGCCGCCGAGCGCGATCGACGAGATGAGCCCGGCGAAGTGGGCATCGGCACGCCCCTTGAGCGGGCGGAACGCGACGCGCTCCACGACCAGCCCGAGGACGCCGCCGACGACGGCGACCGCCGGCAGGGCCGCCCACCAGGGCAGCCCTGCCACCTCGACGAGCTCGATCCCGATGAACGCCGACGCCGCGAACACCGACGGGTGCGCGAGGTTCAGCCGGTCCAGGATCCCGAACACGAGCGTGAACCCGATCGCGAAGAGGGCATAGATCGACCCGATGAACAGGCCGTTGAGGAGCTGTTGCACGATATCGGCCGTCTCTGTCGCGGCTGCTCAGTCGAGGGCGACGAACTGGCCGTCGGACACGACCTGCACGACGGCCTCGTGCTCCGCGTCCCGGTCCTCGTTGATGGTGAGGGAACCGAGCACGGTGTCGAGCCCGTCGATGGTGCCGAGGCCCTCCTTGATCGACTCCGGGTCGCCCGAGCACTCGGCCCGCACGGCGGCGTCGACGGTCATGAGGCCGGTGTACGCCTGGGCGGCGAACTGGTCCGGGGCCTTGCCGTACTCCTCCTCGTAGGCGGCGAGGAACTCGGTGTTGAGGTCGTTCTGCGTCGACCCGGAGTTCCACGCGGCGCCGACGACGACGCCCTCGGCGGCCTCCCCGGCATCGGCCATGAGCTGCGGGTTGTTGAAGCCGTTGCCCCCGACGACCGGTACGGTCAGGCCCGTCTCGCGCGCCTGCGTGACGAGCGGGATGGCCGCCTCGATGAGCGCGGAGACGATGATCGCGTCCGGCTCCGCCTGCGCCGCCTCGGTGAGCAGCGGACGGAAGTCGGTGTCCGAGACCGAGAACGTCAGGGTCTTCGTGATCTCCACGCCCTCGTCCTCGAGCGCCTGGACGAACACGTCGTACCCCGACTCGGTGAACGCGTCGTCGTCGCTGTACATGACGACGACCTCCTGCACGTCCTCGGACTCCACGGCGGCCGCGACGGTCTGCGGGATGACCTGGCCCTCGGTGAGCGAGACGCGGTGGATGTAGTCGCCCTGCGCGGTGATGCCGTCCGCAGTGTTCGAGATCGCGACCACCGGGACGCCCTCCTCCTGGGCGACGGGCTGGGCCTGGAAGGCACCGTTGGACAGCGTGGGGCCGATGATCGCGGACACGCCGTCGTTCACGAACGACTCGAAGACGGTGATGCCCTGGCGCTCGTCGGTCTGGTCGTCCTCGATCGTGAGGTCGTAGGTGACACCGCCCTGCTCCTGGAGGTGCTGCGCGGCGAGCTCGAGGCCGTTGCTCTGCGACTCGCCGTAGCTCCCGGCGTCGCCCGTCAGGGAGAGCGCCGCGCCCACGGGGACCGGGTCGGCGATCGTGCAGTCGTCGCCCGACCCCTCGCCCTGCAGGCTGCCGCCGCCCCCTGAGCCGTCCGAGCCGCAGGCGCTCAGGCCGAGCAGCGCGGCCATCGCCAGGGACAGGGGTGCAGTACGTCGCATCAAGAGCCTCCGGACTTCTTCGTACGTCACTGACGATGCCGGTCCAGCATCGGACATTCCTGGCAGAAACCCTAGTGGCAGAAATGTCACATGCGCTGTGGTTTTGTCAGAGCACGAAGCCCGCGCGCGTCTGGTAATGTTGAGGGCTGCGTGTCCGCCCAGGTCGGCGGGCACCGCCGCAGTTCCTCTCCACGGGTTCCCCACCCCAGTCCCGGAGCTGCGGCCGCTCTCTACGACCTATCCGCTCGCCGTCCGGCGAACACACCAGGAAGTTCACCAGTGGCAAACATCAAGTCTGCGATCAAGCGCAACAAGACGAACGAGAAGGCCCGGCTGCGCAACCGCGCCGTCAAGTCGGAGCTCAAGACGCACGTGCGCAAGGTGCGCCAGGCCGTCGCCGCCGGCGACAAGGAGGCCGCCGTCACCGCGCTGCGCACCGCGTCGCGGAAGCTCGACAAGGCCGTCTCGAAGGGCGTCATCCACGAGAACCAGGCCGCGAACCGCAAGTCGGCCATCGCGAAGTCGGTCGAGGCGCTCTGATCGAGCCTCTGCGCTGATCGGTACCGAGAGGCGCCACCACCCGGACGGGTGGTGGCGCCTCTGGCTCGCGCGCTGCCTGTTCATCACGGACGCGCTGGGGCGGACTGTCGCCCGGCTCAGATCACGAGGGCGGCCTGGTGGTCCCGGGAGGGACGATCTCGCAGACGGTGCCCGCGGCGGGGAGGACGCCGTCGATCAGGGCGGCGTCCACCGCGGTGTCGATGCACGGGCCGCTGGTGCGGTAGGAGGTGTGGCCCACGCCCTCCCGGGTGAGCAGGACGGCGTCGTCCAGGCGCTCGGCCATGGCCTGTGCCCAGTGGTACGGAGACACGTTGTCGACGCGGCCGCCGACCACCAGGACCGGCGGAGCGCCGGTGCCGGTGAGCGGGTCCGTGAGACGGTCCTCGTTCCGGACCGGCCACAGGGCGCAGTCGAGCGCGCTGTAGGCGGCACGGCTTCCGAGACGCTCGCCGCGCCGGGCGATCTCACGCGCCGCCGCACGATGCTCCGCGAGGTCGGTCAGCGCCGGCCAGTCGACACAGCGGACCGCGGTATGGGGCTCCTGGAGCGTCGCGTACGGGGCGCCGAACGGTGCGACCGTGACCTTCGAGACCACGAAGTGGAGCAGCGTGCCGTCACCCTGCTGCGCGGCGAGCAGGCCCGCGGTGAGCGTGGGCCAGAGCGCCCGTGCGCCCGCGGCGGCCCGAACGGCCTCCAGCGCCATAGCACCGTCGAGGGTTCCGCCCGGCGTCAGCCCCTCGGCGGGCGGAACCTGCAGCGGCTCGTCCTCGAGCTGGGCGATCAAGGCGTCGAAGGCGGCCTCGGGATCGCCGTCGCCGAAGGGGCACGCCTCCACACCCTCGGCGCGACACGTCTCGAACCACACGTCGAGCGTCTGCTCGTTGGAGCGGGCGACGTCGTCGAGGAGCCGCAGCGGGTCGTCCTGCCACAGCTCGGTGTCGACGGGGCCGTCGATCACCATCTGGCGGACACGGTCCGGGAACATCGTGGCGTACATGGGACCGACCACCGTGCCGTAGGAGGCGCCGTAGAAGGTGATCTGCTCCTCGCCGAGCGCGGTGCGGACCTGGTCCAGGTCGCGGGCGACGTTGTCGGTGGACAGGCTCGCCAGGTACCGAGGGCTCTGGTGCGCCAGGCAGCCCGAGGTGAACCTGGCGGCGTCGGCGAGCAGCCGCTCGAACGGCTTGCCGCCCGGGCGGGACGGGTCGAGGTCGGCGGCCGCCGCCTCGGCGCGCTGCTCGTCGGTGAGGCAGCGGACGGCCCCCGACTCACCGACACCCCGCGGGTCCATGCCGACGACGTCGAAGCGGGCCACGACGTCGGGCGAGAACGGGCTGGCGTCGCTACCGGGGTCGATGGCGCCGACCGTCTCGGTGGCCGGTACGCCCGGGCCGCCCGGGTTGATGAACAGGCTGCCGATGCGGCGGTCCGGGTCGGTGGCGCGGTGGCGCGTGACGGCGAGCGAGATCTGCTCGCCGTGGGGCTCGGTGTACTCCAGCGGCACCTCGACCGTGGCGCAGTCCAGGCGGGGCCCGCACTCGCTCCAGTCGACAGGAGCGGGATCCGGCGCCGCCACGGACCGGCCGGGTTCGGGCGCGGCCGGTAGCGCCGCACCGGCTTGGCCCGCACACCCGGTCAGCGCGAGGGCGACGGCGGCCAGCACCGTGGCGGTCCGTCGGGACGCCGGCGGAAGGTTCTGTCGTGTTGCTCGAGGCATGGAAAAGACGCTATGCGCAGCACTGACGTGCCGCATCGGCCGATCGGTCCGGGTCTGACGACCAAAGTCGGAGTGCGCCGACCTATGCCGGGCGCTCCGGGTGATCGAGCCCGGCTTCCTGGACGAGCAGGGCCACCTGCACCCGGTTGTTGAGATCGAGCTTGGTGAGGATGGCCGACACGTGGGTCTTGACGGTGGTCAGGCCGAGGTGCTGCCGCGCCGCGATCTCGGCGTTGGAACGCCCCGTCCCGATCTCGACCGCGACGGCCCGCTCCCGCTCGGCGAGCAGGCCGAGGCGCCGGCGGGCGCCGGCACGGCGGGCGTCCTGCTCCGAGTCCGTGACCCGGGCGATGAGCCGGCGGGTCACGTCGGGCGAGAGCACGGGACGCCCCTCGGCCGCGTGGCGGATCGCGGCGACGAGCTCGTCGGGCGGGGTGTCCTTGAGGAGGAACCCCGCCGCTCCGGCCCGCAGGGCGCGCAGGACATGGGCGTCGGTGTCGAACGTCGTGAGGACCATGACCTGCGGGGCCGGCGACCGGCCCCGCAGCATCTCGGTCGCGGTGAGCCCGTCGGTGCCTGGCATCCGGATGTCCATCAGCACGACGTCCGGGTGGTGGCGCCGGGCCAGCTCCACCGCTTCCGCGCCGTCGCTCGCGTCGGCCACCACCCGGAGGTCGGGGGCACCGCTGAGCATCATCCTCAGGCCGAACCGGACGACCGGGTCGTCGTCGGCGACCAGCACGTCGATGGCCGACCGGTCGTCGGCCGGAAGACCATCGGCGGCCGTGGTGTCGGGAGTCATGGCTTCGGGAGTCATGGCTTCGGCGGGAGCGGCGGCGTCGGCGGGGGCGGCGGCGCCCCGTACGGCGGGCGGGGGATCAGTCACAGCGGCCACGGTAGACGCATGCGGACCCGCCAGCCGCCCGAGCCGCTCGGGCCGTGCTCGAGCCGTCCGTCGGCGAGCCGGGCGCGCTCCGCCAGCCCGCGCAGCCCTTCCCCCGCTTCGCCGGGCAGGGACGGCGGGGACGGCAGGGACGTCGGGGCCTCGTTGACCACCTCGGCGGTCACGTCGTCACCGGGAGAACCCGCGATCCGCACGACGACCGGCGCGCCCGGAGCGTGCTTGCGCGCGTTGGTCAGGCACTCCTGCACCAGACGGTAGAGCGTGCGGTCCTGGATCTCGGGCAGGTGCCGGTCACCGGCGGTCACCCCCGCCTCGTCCCGCAGCTCGACCGGCGTCCCCGCCTGGCGCGCCTCGTCGATCAGCTCCAGCACGTCCACGACGCCCGGCACCGGCAGCTCGCCGACGGGAGCCCGCAGCACCCCGATCACCTCGCGCAGGTCCTGCAGGGCACGGTGCGCGTTCTCGCGGACCACCTCGGCGGCGCGCGTCCTGTCGCCGGCGGGCGCGTCACGGGAGTAGGCCAGAGCGCCCGCGTGCACGCTGAGCAGGGACAGCCGGTGCCCGAGGACATCGTGCATCTCGCGCGCGAGGGCCGCACGGGTCTCGTGCTCGAAACGCTCGGCCCGCAGCCGAGCCTCGACCTCGGCCGCCGCCGCCCGCTCCCGCAAGGAGGCGACCAGCGCCCGGCGATGGCGCACGGACAGCCCCCACGCCACGACGGCGGCGTGCCCGAGACCGATGATGGTGAACACCGTGACCGGCGGGACCGTCGGCTCGGGCCACAGGAGCTGGTAGGTACCGAGCGCCGCCAGGCTGACCGCGCACACCCCCGCCGTGGCGCGGGTCGAACGATGTGCGGCCACGGTGAACAAGGCGACGATCGCCGCCCCGCCGATCGTCTCCGAGAACGAGCTCGACACGGCCAGGAGCACGCCGAGCACCACGGGGAACCGGCGACGCCACCACAGCGCGAGGCAGCCGAGCACCCCCACGACCCGGTCCACGGACAGGACCTCGGCAGGCAGCGGCTCCGCCTCGTTCGACTGGAGGATCACCGCGACCAGCCCCAGCGCGACGGCCACCCCGATCGACGCGCCGTCGGCCGCGCGGCCTCTCATCACGCTCCGGCCCGTCTGCCGCCCGGTGCTCCTCGATCCGCTCATCGTCCCGACCCTAGGCGGTGCCCGGGTGATTCGCGGAGCCTGGGGACGGTGGCGGCGCGGCACGCCGCTCCGGTGTGGCGACGCCCTTCGTCCCGTCCGCGCGGGCCCATGTGACCTGGACGATCACGCCGGTCGAGTGAAATACATTTTTACTACATTCTGCGTCAAACAGTAGAAAGTAGTTAAAATAGGGTCTCAGCTCGGAGTCTTACCAAAGGAGGTCACTCCGATGCCTCAGATCCATCGCACCGCGGCCGCCGTGATCTGTGCCGTAGCGGTCACGACCGCCATCGGACTGTCCGGCTGCGCCGGCCCCGCGACGACGACCGGCTCGGCCGGCTCGCAGAGCCCGACGATGTCGGGGAGCCCGACCTCGTCACAGAGCCCGGAAGCCACACCGAGCCCGTCGACGCCGGAACCGGTCACGACGGTCAAGAAGTTCGCGAAGAAGGAGGCGATCCCCTTCCAGAAGGTCACGACGAAGGACCCGAACCTCGACAAGGGAACGAAGAAGGTCACGACTCAGGGCGTCAAGGGGGTTCTCACCAAGATGATGCGCGTCACCTACGTCGACGGCGAGAGGACCGACCGGACGCTCGTCAAGAAGGTCGTCACCAGGAAGCCGGTCGATCAGGTCACGACGGTCGGAACCCGCACACCACCCCCGCCGCCACCACCTCCCGCGCCCGCCGAGCCCGAGCCGTCGAGCTGCGACCCGAACTACTCGGGCTGCGTACCGGTCGCCTCGGACGTCGACTGCGCGGGCGGGAGCGGCGACGGTCCCGCGTACGCCAGCGGTCCGGTCCGGGTGACCGGGGCGGACATCTACGGGCTGGACAGCGACGGGGACGGAGTGGGCTGCGAATGAGCCGCGGGCCGGTCCGGGAGCACCTCCCGGACCGGCCCGTGGGCCCTCGTCCTCGTCAGGACGTGACGGCGCTCTTGGCGGACGCGAGGCGTGTCGCCTCGGTGAACTCCTCGCGGATCGCCTCGGACGGCGCCGGGGTGACCAGGCTGACGACGAGCGCGACGAGCGCGCCCAGGACGAAGCCGGGGACGATCTCGTAGAGCGTGTCGGCCAGCGGGGACCTGCCCCAGGCGAAGGCGACCCCGGCGCCGACGACCATGCCCGCCAGCGCGCCCCAGCGGGTGAGGCGCCGCCAGTAGAGGCTCAGGATCACGATCGGGCCGAACGCCGCGCCGAAGCCGGCCCAGGCGAAGCCGACCAGGTCCAGGATGGTGTCCGTGCGGTCGAAGGCGATGAGCCCGGCGATCACCGCCACCAGCAGGACGCCGAGACGCCCGAGCATCACCTGGACGCGAGCGGTCATCTCCTTGCCCGCGATCTTGACGAGGTCCTCCACCAGGGCGGACGAGGAGACGATCAGCTGCGACGAGATCGTCGACATGATCGCCGCGAGGACCGCGGCCAGGACGAGGCCCGCGACCACCGGGTGGAACAGGACCTGCGACAGGTACAGGAACACCGTCTCCGGGTTCTCCAGCGTCGCACCGCGCACGTTGACGTAGGCGACGCCGATCAGGCCGGTGGCGATCGCGCCGATCGTGGTGACGATCATCCAGCTGATGCCGATGCGCCGGCCGGCGACGGCGTCCTGCGGGGAGCGGATCGCCATGAAGCGCACGATGATGTGCGGCTGGCCGAAGTAGCCCAGGCCCCACGCGGCGGCCGAGACGACTCCCGTCACGGACGCGCCGGCGAGGAACGACAGGTGGTCGACCGCGCCGCTGGTCTCCGCCGCGAGGATGCCCTCCTGGACCGGCTCCCAGCCCCCGAGGTCGAAGAAGGCGACGATCGGCACCGCCACGAGGGCGAGCAGCATCAGGCTCCCCTGCGCGACATCGGTCCAGGTGGCGCCGAGGAAACCACCGAACAGCGTGTAGGCGAGCGTCACCCCGCCGACGACCCAGATGCCGGTCGTGTAGTCGAACCCGAAGGAGCCCTCGAAGAAGGTCCCGCCGGCCACCAGCCCGGAGGAGACGTAGAAGGTGAAGAACACGAGGATGATGACGCCGGAGGCGACGCGCAGCAGGCGCGAGGTGTCGTGCAGGCGGTTCTCGAAGTAGCTGGGGATGGTGATCGAGTTGCGCGCCGTCTCCGTGTAGGCGCGCAGGCGGGGCGCGACGAACTTCCAGTTGAGCCAGGCGCCGATCGTCAGGCCGATCGCGATCCAGGACTCGACGAGCCCGCTCACGTAGATGGCGCCGGGCAGCCCCATCAGGAGCCAGCCGGACATGTCAGACGCGCCGGCGCTGAGCGCGGCGACGCCCGGGCTCAGCCGCCGGCCGCCCAGCATGTAGTCGTCGAGGTCGTCGGTGCGGCGGAAGGCTGCGTAGCCGATACCCAGCATCACAGCGAGGTACGCGACGATCGCGATCGTCTTCCAGACATCGGGGGACATGGAGTTGCTCCAGCTTCATTGCGGAATGTCTCTCGGGCGTGCTCGCCGCTCACGCCCGGCGTGCTGGGTCGCAGGTGCCGGACGGCAGGCGCGAGTCACTGTGAGAGATCATTCATGGTTCGCCGGTCCGAGTATTGTCCGGATCACCCGCGGCGAGCCTGGGTTATGGCCAAAACCGCCTTCTCGACCGCGTACACCGGGTCGCGGGTCGCGCCCTTGACGTCGGCGTCGGCCTGCGCGACGGCGGTGATCGCGGCGGCCAGACCCTCGGGCGTCCAGCGGCGCAGGTCCTTCTGGGCGCGGTCCACCTGCCAGGGCGCCATGCCGAGCTCACGGGCGGAGATCCCGCCCCCGCGCATGGCGGCGACCTTCGCGAGGTTCCGCAGGCGGACCGCCAGGGCGGCGACGACCGGCACCGGGTCGAGCCCGGTCGCCAGCGCGTGGCGCAGCAGCGAGACGGCGCCACCGGCGTCGCCGGCCACGGCGGCGTCGGCCACGCGGAAGCCGGTCGCCTCGACCCGGCCCCCGTAGTACCGGTCGACGGTCGCCTCCGTGATCGTGCCCGTCGTGTCCGCGATGAGCTGGGAGCAGGCGGACGCCAGCTCGCGCAGGTCGTTCCCGAGACCGTCGACGAGCGCCCGCACCGCGTCGGCGTCGGCCCGGCGCCGGGCAGCCTTGAACTCCCCCATGGCGAACGACGCCTTCTCCCCGTCCCGGGTGATCGGGTCGCAGGCCATGACCGGCGCTCCGGACTTGGTCATCGCGTCGAGCATCTTCTTGCCGCGCTGCCCGCCGCCGTGCACGACGACGACCGTGGTCTCCTCGTCCGGCCGCGCGACGTACGCGACAAGATCGCTCATCAGATCTTCCGTGCCGGACTCCGCGCTGCGCACGACGACGATCTTCTCCTCCCCGAACAGCGAGGGGCTGGCCGCCACGGTGAGCTGCCCCGCCGTGTAGGTGGCGCCCTCGAGCTCCACCTTGTCCACCTCCGGGTCGCGCTCGCGCGCGAGGCGGACGACGCCGTCGACGGCGCGCTCCGTCAGCAGCGGCTCGGCCCCGCGGACCAGGACGACCGGGGCGAGCGCGGGCTCGTCCCACGCACGGCCGGGTGTCTTGGCGGTCGAACGGGAACCGGTCCTGCGGCGGGTAGCTGGAGGCACGAGGCAAACTGTAGTTCGCGACACCGACATCGCCCCCTCGCTCCGCCGCGTCAGGTGAAGATGATCTGGCCGGCCGCGAGATCGTAGAGCTCGCCGACGGTGATGACGTCCTTCACCTGCTCGACGAAGTCCTCCCCGGCGAAGCCGAAGAGGTCCATCACCAGTTCCTTGGTCATGCGCCCGGTCCCGAGCCGGCGCCGTACGCGGCACAGGGACGTCGGTCCCGTTCGCACCGGAGCGGGGTCCGGCACGCCAGCGGGACCAACAGCCCTGTCCGAGGAGGCCATCCGGCCCTGTCGAGCACTCCGCCCGGGTGGTCTCCTGGGTGATGAGCGACCGCCTCACCCGCGGCGGCGCCGGAATCTTCGGATGCTTGCCGAAGGCTCGGATGGCAGTCGCAGAAGAGGAGACAGGACATGACCGTCGTCGACGCACGGGTCGAGCACATACTGGCAGCGGCCGGCAACGCTCCGAGCGTGTACAACACCCAGCCGTGGCAGGTCGAGGTCTCGGGCAGCAGCCTCTCGATCCGCGCCGACCGCTCACGCCAGCTGCAGCACTCCGACCCACGAGGCCGGGAGATGCTGATCAGCTGCGGGGCGTTCCTGTTCAACGCCCGGGCAGCCGCGCGCCGCGAATCGCTGGACGCTGCCGTGAGAGTGCTGCCCGACCCGGACGACGACCTGCTCCTGGCAGTCCTCGAGCTCGAGCCGGGCGGCCTGCCCAGCGCCGACGAGCTCGAGCTGTCCGTCGCGATCGGGCGGCGCGCGACCTCACGAGTCCCGTTCGACGACCAGCCGCTCTCCACGGACGTCCTGTCGGCCCTCCAGAAGGCCGCTCGCGAAGAGGGGGCGGAGGTGCGGCCGATCCAGCCCTCGGAGCCCGCACGCGAGGACGTGACCCGGCTCATGCGCCGGGCCGAGGCGCTCGCGGCGGAGGACCCTGTGGCCCGAGCCGAGGAGGCGGCCTGGACCGCCACGGATCCCGGCCGCGACGACGGCATCCCCCAGGACTTCCTCGGCCCCGGCAGCACGGACGGGCGGGCACCGGTACGGCGATTCCTCGCCCCGGCGGGCACCGCGGCCTTCGAGCAGCGATCGACGATGGCGATGCTCTCGACGCCCGGCGACGAGGCCCGTGACTGGATCGCGGCCGGCCAGGCGCTGGAGCACCTGCTGCTCGTCGCCGCGTCCTACTTCGTGCAGGCATCGTTCGCGACCACCGTCCTGGAGAACCCGACGACACGTCACGACCTGCGCCAGGCCCTGTCGCTCGACGCGGCACCGCAGATGCTCATGCGCCTGGGGTACGGCTCGACGCCGAGACACACTCCCCGTCGTCGCGACCACGAGGGCTGAACGACCGTCTTGTGGCGTCTCGCCAGGTGAGGTAGCCGCCGTCGAGGTTGACCACGTCGTACCCCAGCTGGGTGAGCAGCCGGGCCGCGGTGTGGCCGCGCTGGCCGACCTGGCAGTGCACGACGACCGGCATCGCGGCCGGGATCTCGACGTGGGCGCGGCCGCGGAGCTCGTCGAGCGGAATGTTCCGTGCCCGGCACCGCGTCCCGTCGGCGACCGTCTCGACCGTGCCGAGGGCGTGCTCGGCGGGGGTGCGCACGTCCACGAGGGTCGCTCCGCGGCGCACCAGGCCGTCGAGCTCGTGCCACTGGACGGAGCGGGTGTCGCCGGTGCGGAGGTTGTCAGCGACGTAGCCGAGCATGTTGACCGGGTCCTTGGCCGATCCGTAGGCGGGCGCGTAGGCGAGCTCGAGGTCCGCGAGCTCCGAGGCGGTCAGCCCGCCCGCGACGGCGGTGGCGAGCACGTCGATGCGTTTGTCGACGCCGTCGTGGCCCACCGCCTGGGCGCCGAGGATCAGGTCCGTGTCCGGGTCGACGAGCAGCTTGAGCGCCAACGGCCTCGCCCCCGGGTAGTAGCCGGCGTGCTGGCTCGGGTGCGTGTGGATGGCGCGGTAGGGCCGCCCCTCGGCCCTCAGCCGCTTCTCGTTGCGCCCCACGGACGCCGCCGTCAGGCCGAACACGCCGACCACGGAGGTCCCGACCGACGGACGCATGCCGGTCCGGCCGAGGATCACGTCCGCGACGTGCCGCCCGTGCCGGTTGGCGAGATTCGCCAACGGGATCAGCGTCGGTGGCTCGCCGGGCTCGTCGCTGCCGGTACCAGCGAGGGCGTCTCGCTTGGTCGCCGCGTCACCTACGGCGAAGACGTCGGGGACCGAGGTGCGCAGGTCCTGGTCCACGAGGATGCCGCCGTGCGGACCCAGGTCGGCGCCGACCAGAGCAGCGAGCTCCGTGTCGGGGCGTACGCCGACGGCGGCGACCACGACGTCCGCGGCGATCTCGTCGACGTCGGCACCCGCAGCGTCGGCCAGCATCGCTGTCGTCGGTGTGAGGGCGGTGACCTGGGTGGATGTCCGGACATCCACGCCGTGGGCCTCCAGCTCGTCACGCACCCGCACCGCCAGCTCCGGGTCCAGCGGCGCGATCACCTGGTCGGCCAGCTCGACGACCGTGACGTCGAGGCCGCGGCGAACGAGGTTCTCGGCCACCTCCAGACCGACGAGTCCACCACCGATGACGACGGCGCTGCGCGCGGGTGCGGCACCGTCGAGCGCGGCGACGAGACGGTCGGCGTCGGCGACGTCGCGCAGCACGAGCGCGCGCTCGATGCCCGGCACCGGCGGGACGACCGGACGGGCGCCGGGGCTCAGGACGAGGCGGTCGTACGATTCGACGCTGTCGTCGCCGGTCGCGAGATCGCGCACCGTCAGCTTGCGGGCTGCGGCATCGACGCCGGTCACCCGGTGCCGCACGCGCACGTCGAGGCGGAATCGCGACCACAGCGACTCGGGCGTCTGGAGCAGCAGCTTGTCACGGTCCTGGATCACTCCGCCCGCGTAGTACGGCAGTCCGCAGTTCGCGTAAGAGACGTGGTCGCCTGCCTCGAGGACGACGATCTCGGCGTCCTCCGCGAGACGGCGCAGCCGGGTGGCCGCGGACATGCCCGCAGCCACCCCTCCGACGATGACGATCTTCATGTGGCTCCTCCTCGGTTTGACGCCAACAATACCCCGGGGGGTATTGTTGCGTCGACCCGAGCGAAGGAGATGACCGTGTGTCGAGCTGTGACCTGCAAGACCTGTCGCAAGACGACGTGGGCCGGTTGCGGCCGGCACGTCGACCAGGTGATGGCGGGAGTGCCTCGCCGTGACCAGTGCCCTGGCCACACCGCGGAGCCCGCCAAGGGCTCGTTCCTGTCCCGCCTCTTCGGGCGCTGAGCGGAGGATCGAGCATGGAGCTCGACCCGAACGAGATGAAGGCGGTCTCGAACCGGCTCAAGCATGCCCAGGGGCAGCTCGCTGCCGTCGTGCGCACTCGAGAGAAGCTCTTCCTGTCCCTCGCGTAGCCCGAGGTCCAGCGGGTGTCCTGCGTCGACGGAACCGGTCGCCGTCGTCGCAGCGCAGCCCCCGCGTACGGGCTCGGGGCTCTGGGTCAGCACCCGCCGACCGCCACGGTGTCGTCACGGACCACGAGCGCGAACGTGCCGCACTCGTCGGTACGGAGCACGGCCGCGCCGACCCGCGAGTACAGGTCGAGTGCCGTGCCGGTCGGATGGCCGTACTCGTTGTCACCGCCCACGGAGACCACCGCCACGGCCGGGCTCAGCCGCTCGGCGAGCTCCCGTGACTGGACCCGGGACCCGTGGTGGGCGACCTTCACGACGTCGACGTCCGCGATCCCCCGCCGCCGCGTCTCGGCCAGCACCGCGTCCTGGCCGGCGTCCTCCAGGTCGCCGAGCAGCACGACGTCGAGCCCGCCGGCCCGCACGAGGAGCGTGACGCTGGCATCGTTCGCGCCGGCGCCCGCCACCTCCGCACGGAACGTCTCGGCACCGGAGGTCTCCACGCCGGACGTCCCGACGCCGGACGTCCCGACGCCGGAGGTACCGACGCGGGGCGTCCCCACGCCACTGTCTCCCGCCGGCCCGGGCACCGTCCCGGGGAGCCCGGCGAGCAGCACGTCCCAGGTTGCGTCCCCCGCCGTCCCGCGCTCACCCGTCACGGGACTCCGCACCGCGACCCCGGCCGACGCGAGCTCGCCCAGAGTCCGTGTCGCGCCGGCCGCGGGATCCGCGAGCGGGGAGACGAGCGCGGAGTCCACGTCGCGCCCGTCAAGCACCGCCGCGAGACCGCCCACGTGGTCGGCGTGGAAGTGGCTGAGCACCAGCAGATCCACCCGTGTGATGCCGAGCCTGTCGAGGCAGCGCCCCGCCGCGTCACCGTCGGGCCCGACGTCCACCACGATCGCCGACGACGGTCCCGTGCGGACCACCACCCCGTCGCCCTGGCCCACGTCGCACGCGACGACCACCCAGTCGGACGGCAGCGCGGCGCGTGCGACCACGCGCGGCACCGCGAGCGCCACCGCACCGATCGCGACGCACAGGATCACCGCCCCGGCCAGGAGCCGCGGCCCGCCGCGGGGCACGTCGCGGTGCAGGTCGTCACTGCGTGCGCGCCCTCGGGGTGCCGGCGCGCCACGCACGGCCCTACCCGCCCTGCGAGCCATCGACCGTGCCGACCGTCGCCAGTGGTCGGGCCACCCGTCCGGGTGCCAGGCCAGGACGAGGGCGAGCGCGGCCGCCGTCGCCCCGGCGAGCAGGGCGGCTCCTGCGGGACCGCCGGGCCACGGCACGACACCGCCCGGCACGGCCGCACCATGGAGTGCCACCTGCGCGATCCACCAGGTGGCGCCGCCGGCGGCCCAGGCGACGAGGTGTGCTGCCGCCGCCCACCAGGGCGCGAGGACGGTCGCGGCGAGGCCGAGCACCGTCGCGGGGACCAGCGCGGGTGCTGCCAGCAGGTTGGCGGGAACGGACACGAAGGACACCACCGGGTCCAGGAGGATGAGGACGGGACCGCACGCGGCCTGCGCGGCGAGCGGCACAGCCAGGGCGAAGGCGAACCCTCTCCCGCTCCACGGCGCGATCCGTGCCACGAGCGGCGGCACGAGGAGCACCAGACCGGCGGTCGCCGCGGCCGACAGGGCGAACCCGAACGAGCGCGACAGCCACGGGTCGGCCACGAGCAGCCCGATCACCGTCGCCGCGAGCGCCGGCACGGACTGCGCCGGCCGCCCGAGCAGGATCCCGGCCACGCCGAACCCTGCCATGACGGCGGCCCGCAGGACGCTCGGCTCCGGCCGCACCAGCGCGACGAACGCGGTCCCGGCGACGGCCAGGATCGCGACCCGCACCCAGCGGGGCGCGCCGATCGTCCCGGCGAGCCCGGTGAGCAGGGCGATCACGATCGCGAAGTGTCCGCCTGAGACGGCCGTGATGTGCGTGAGGCCGGTGACGCGCATGGCTTCGGTCAGCTCGTCGGACAACCGGGTGGTGTCGCCGATGGCAGCACCGGGCACGAGCCCGCGGGCCTGCGGCGCGAGGCCGTCGGTCACGGCCATGAGGGCGTCCCGGTGCCGGTCGAGGAGCCGGAGCGGGGCGGGCGGGGAGCGTTGCACCGTCATGACGTCAGCGGTCAGCCGCGCCGACTCCGGCGTCCCTGGTTCCGCAGGCCGCAGCCTGCCGCGGACCGAGACGGCCGCACCGTATCGCGGGGCGGCGCCGGCACGCCCGGCCGGCACGGGCGTCCATGTCACCATGACGCGAGCCCGGGTGCCCGTCGTGACTGCTCGTGAGGTCACCTCCCGGGCGTCGAGGAGGAAGCGGACCGGGCCGGCCGGCCGGCCGCCGCCCGCGACGGCCGTTCCCCCTCCCCACGGGACCGGCTTCGGTTGCGAGGCCACGGCGCCGGTGAGCTCGGCGGTGAAGCCGCCACGCGCGAGATCCTCGACCGGCGCCGCCCGCGCGGTCCGCACGGCGCCGGTCGCGACGACGGCGAGGGAGCAGGCGGTGGCGAGCGCGACGTGGGCGACGGCGCCCTGCACGACCCCGCGGCGTACCGCGCCCCGGCGGTCCGCCGGGGCGCGCAGCGCGGCCGACACGAGCGCTCCGCCCACCGTCACGGCAGCCAGCACCGTCACGGCAGCCAGGCACCAGCCCGCCGCCGCGAGAGCCGGCACGCCGACGTCTCCGGTAGCGGCCCACGCGGCCAGCCACGCGATCAGGGCGGCGGGAGCGAGGCGCAGGTCCACGCCCCTCATACGTGCACCTCCGGGCGGATCCCTTCCAGCACGGCCGGCCCGATGCCGGGGACGTCGTCGAGCTCGTCGACCGAGGCGAAGGGACCGTTGGCGGTGCGCCACTCGATGATCGCCCGGGCGAGTGCCGGCCCGATCCCGGACAGCGTCTCGAGCGCCGCGGGGTCCGCGGTGTTCACGTCCACCTCTCCGGTCCCGGGGGCGGCGCCGGCCGGGTCGCCGGGCTCGGGCACGCTCATCGCCGCGGGTTCCTCGGGTGTCTCTCCCGGTCGTGGTACGTGGATCTGCTCGCCGTCGCTGACGGGCCGTGCGAGGTTCACGCCGGACAGGTCGGCCTCGCTCGTCGGCCCGCCCGCTGCCTCGACCGCGTCGGCGATGCGCGCACCGCCCGGCAGCTCGACCAGGCCGGGTTTCCGCACGGCGCCCACGACGTGGGCGACGACGTCACCGCTCAGAGCGCTCGCCGACCCGGTCGCTCCGCCTCCGGCCCCTGCCGCGTCCGGGACCGGGACGCCCGCGCCTCCGCCGACCGCCGCCCGTTTTCCGCCGGGTCCGGCCCCGCCCGCCGCGCTCGTGCCGCTCTCCGGGCCGACGGCGGCGTCGCCGCCCTCCCCTGCGCCGAGCCCGCCGGCCCTGCCGTCCCCGGGCTCGCCGGCCGCGGTGATCGGGCGGACGCCACCCCCGCTCAGCGTGTCCCACCCGAGCGCGACCGCGCCGGCCACGCAGGCCAGCAGCAGGACGGCGACCAGGGCCACCAGCCCGGGCCGCGCCCCGAGGGCCCAGCGCCGCCCGGGGCCGTCGTCGTCCATCCCGACGGGGTGTCCGTGGGCGGCCGCGTACGCGGCGGCGACCCTGTGCGCGGACCGTCGCTGCCGGAGCCGGTCCACGAGGTCGTCGGCGGTATCGGGCACCGCCGGCACCACGTCCGTGTCTGTTCTCATGCGCCGACGCTAGGCAGGCACGAGGCTCTCGCGGACGCCGCCCGGCGCTGTCTGTGCACAAGTCCGGTGATCCACAGCCCTCGGTCGGTATCTCTTCCGCAGGGCCGCGGTGGGAGGGTCCACGTCGGGGAGGAGCCTCAGGAGTCCCTTCGGCTGGGCGAGCGACCCGCCGGCCGCGTCGACAGAATGACGGTGCGCGCACCGATGAGTACTGCGCCGCGTCGTCGTCAGCATCATCGAACCGGTGCCTGCCCGCCGGCACGACCCAGAGGAGACCGCACGATGCCCGAGAAGAAGACCTTCACCCTGGAAGCGCCCGGCGCCGTCCTCACCTACGACGTGCGCGAGCCGGCGACCCCGTCCGACGCTCCCCCGCTCGTCGTGATCGGCCTGCCGATGGGCGCCGGCGGCTTCGACAGCCTCGTGGACCACCTCGCCGACCGCACCGTGGTCACGTACGACCCTCGCGGCGTGGAGCGCAGCACCCGTGAGCCCGGCAGCGGCACGGAGGCGGCGGACCATACCGGCGACGTGCTCCGCGTGATCGAGGCGGTGGCAGGCGGCACGCCGGTCGATCTCCTGGGGTCCAGCGGTGGTGCCGTCATCGCGCTCGAGCTGGCCGCCGCCCACCCGGACCTGCTGCGTACCGTCGTGGCGCACGAGCCCCCGCTGCCGGTGCTCCTCCCGGACCGTGACGTCGTCGCCGCCGCCATGCAGGACATCCACGACACCTACCTGGCCAAGGGCTCGGGCCACGCGATGGCAGGGTTCATCGCCCTCGTCATGGAGAGCGGGGAGCTGACGCCCGAATATCTCGGACGTCCCGCACCCGACCCTGCCGCGTTCGATCTCCCGGCCGACGACGACGGCACCCGGGACGACGTGATGTTCTCGTCGAGCATGGTGTGGATGCCGCGCCACGAGCCCGACTGGGACGCGCTCGACCGGCCGGGCCCGCGCCTGGTCATCGGCGTCGGCGCGGACACCGGTGAGGAGATCACCGGGCGCACCTCCCGCAGCATCGCGCAGCGCCTCGGCCAGGAGGCGACCGTCTTCCCGGGCGGCCACAACGGCTTCATGGGCGGCGAGTACGGACAGCCGGCCGGCGATCCGCCCGGCTTCGCGGCAACCCTCCGGGAGGTCCTCGGCGCCTGAGCGCCGTTGCGGCCGGCGGTGACCAAGGCCGGCGGCGGCCGCCGTCAGTGCTCGTGGTCCCCGAGGTCGGCGACGACGACGGCGAGCGTCCCGGGGCCGACGTGAACCCCGATGACCGCGCTCATGTCCGAGATCTCCACCTCGACCCGGGTCCGGGTGCGCAGCCGTCCGGCCAGGGTGCGGGCCCGGTCCGGCGCGCCGAAGTGCTGCACTCCGACGACGGGCCGCGTGGCGCCCTCGACGGACTGGCCGGCCAGGTCGAGCAGCCGTTCCATCCCGGCCGCACGGGTGCGGACGCGCTGGGCGAGCTCGATCCGGCCGTCGCGCATCGTCAGGATCGGGCGCACGCCGAGCACGGTCCCCAGCGCCGCCACGGGGCCGGACAGCCGCCCGCCGCGACGCAGGTGCTCCAGGGTGTCGACCACGAACACCGAGGCCGAGGAGTCCGCCACCTCGCGCGCCCGCGCCGCGACGTGCGCGGCATCGCACCCGGCCGCGGCGCACTCCGCCGCGGCGCGCGCGGCGAACCCGAGACCGGGGCCGACGGTCCGGGAGTCGACGACCCGCACGGCGAGCGGCGACCGCGCCGCGGCCGCGCTCGCCGCACCGACCGTGCCGGACAGCTCGCCCGACAGGTGCAGGGAGACGATCGCGCGGGCGCCGTCGTCGGCGAGCTCACGGTAGGTCCGGGCGAAACGGTCCGGCGACGGCTGGGACGTGGTGACCTGGGTGTCGTCGTCGAGCATCCGGACGACATCCCCGGCGGTGACGTCGACACCCTCGTCGTAGGACTCCCGATCGGTCACCACGCGCAGCGGGACGACCCGCGGACCGGGCTCGGCCGTCCCCACCGGCAGGCACGACGTCGAGTCGGTGACGACCCGGACCGCCTGGCGCGGGCGCGCCCCCTGGCCGCGAGGGCGGGACGGACGTCCCCCGGTGCGCGTCTCGGGGTGTCGGCGAAAGAATGGCATGGCCGAGCGATTCTACCGGCCCGAGTCCCGGGCCCGGGATCGTGCGGGGCCCGGGAGACCGTCGGGCGCCCGCCCGCCCGCCCGGCCGGCCCACCGCGCACCGCGGGACCCGGTACGGTCACGCGAGCGCGGTCCCGGCCGGGGAGCCCCGGCCAGGACCGCGTCATCAGCCACCGGTCACAGCATCCCGCGGCGGGCCGCACCGGCGAGGTGCTGCGGCACCCGCACCGAGCGACCGTCCGGTGTGGTGACGGCGACCAGTACCGGCAGCGTCGCCTTCCACTGCGAGCGCCGCGACCGTGTCCGGGAGCGCGACATCTTCCGCTTCGGAACCGCCATCAGGCACGCCCCTCCGCCGTCGCGCCGCCGCCCGCGACACCGTCGCGGGCGGCGTCTCCCGCCGCGGCGCCTCCCGCCGTGCTCCGCGTCCCGTACCGCTGCCGGAACCGCTCCACGCGCCCGGCCGTGTCGACGACACGGGAGCTCCCCGTCCAGAACGGGTGGCTGGCACTGGAGACCTCGACGTCGACGAGCGGATACGTGCGACCGTCCTCCCACTCGATCGTCGTGCGCGGCCGGCCCGGGCCGGCCGCTGTCTGCCCGGCCAGCGTGGACCGCGTCAGGAACACGAAGCCCGCGCTCCGGTCACGGAACACCACCGGCCCGTACTCGGGGTGGATACCCTGCTTCATCGTCAGCCCTCTCCGTGGTCCTCGTCCTCGTCACCGTGACCTGCTTCGTCCTCATGACCGTCCTCGTGGTCGTGCTCGTCCTCGTCCTCGTCCTCGTGGTCGTGCTCGTGACCCTCGTGCGCGTCGTGCTCCTCGGCCTGGCCGAGCACGCCCGCGATCTCGTTCGGCGTCACGCCCAGGTCGGCCGACAGCCACACCTCCCCGGTCTGGACGTCCACCGCGTGGATCTCGTCGTGCTCCGGGTCGGTCACGTACACGGACCCGTCCAGCGCGAGGATCGCGGGGCGCGGGTCCTGCCACTCGATCGGCTCCTCCCAGGCGTCGATCACGTCGATCGAGTCGGTGACCGCGCCCGAGTCGGGGTCGATCACGTGCACGCTCCCGTCGGTCCCGAGCACGAGCGCCTCGCCGTCGTCCCCGCGCGCCAGCGACCGGAACGTGTACGACGACGGCAGGTCCACCAGCGTGAGGTCGCCCGACCGGGTGTCGATCAGCGAGACACGCTCGGGCCGCTCCAGCTCGGCGTCGGCGTCGACCTTGTAGTCGCCGAGCACCACCGGCGACGCCTCGGTCCCGGCCTGGTTCCCGATGCGACCGTAGGAGCCGGGCGCGTCGACCGTGGTGATCTCGCCGTCGCGCACCAGCAGCGCGCCGTTCTCGCAGCCGAGCACCACCGCCTCGTCGGCGGCGACGGCCTCACCGTGCACGCCGGGGCAGCCGTCGGCGGCGGCGATCTCCTTGCCGTCGGCGTCGAGCACACGGATGCCGTCGCGCTCGTCCTCGGTGCCCTCGGAGACGACGAGCGAGGCGTCGGACAGCTCGACCGCGACCCCGTGGTGCGGCGCGGGCAGGGTCTCCTCCCGGTCGGCGGCGCCCTCAGCCACCTCGTCCGAGTCGAGGACGGAGACCTGCCCGGTGCCGTCGTCGAACAGCGCCGTCCGTCCCTCGTGGACGACGACGTGGCCCGGCTCCTCGGCCGGGTAGGTCACGTCCAGGAGCGCCGGGTCCGACGTCCGGTAGTGCGCGTGCTCGCCGTGCGCCTCGGCCCACGTGCCCAGGTCCAGGACCTGGAAGCCGCCCGTGGTGGAGACCATGAGGTGCTGCTCGTCGCCGGCCGGGTTGAGCCGGTTGAAGCCGTCGAGCTCGATGTCGCCGACCTCCTCGAGCGTGAGCGCGTCGAGCACCTTGATGCCGCCGTCGTAGGTGACCGCGAGACGTGCGGTGCGCGACTGCGCCTCGGTCGCCTCGCGGCTCTCCGAGGGTGCGGCAGACGGTGTCGCCGCCTCCCCGGCCTGGGTCCCGGTCGAGGCGCACGCGCCCAGGAGCGCGAGCGGGAGCGTGGCGGCGAGTGCCGCGACGGACCTCCGGGAAGGGGTACGGGTCAGGGGGCTCATCGGGACTCCTTGAAATCGACGTGGCGGCGGGCGACCGGGTCGTACTTGCGCAGCACGAGCCGGTCCGGGTCGTTGCGCCGGTTCTTCCGGGTGACATAGGTGAAGCCGGTCCCCGCACTGGAGACC
Source organism: Myceligenerans cantabricum (assembly GCF_054777735.1). Lineage (NCBI taxonomy): Bacteria > Bacillati > Actinomycetota > Actinomycetes > Micrococcales > Promicromonosporaceae > Myceligenerans > Myceligenerans cantabricum. The sequence continues at coordinate 241,475 of NZ_BAAHAJ010000001.1, read as the reverse complement.
ATGCGGATGACGGGGCGCAGGTCGGCGCGCTTCGTGGCCATCAGCCCTGCCTCGCCTTCCAGCGCGGGTTGCGCTTGTTGATCACGAACGTCCTGCCACGGCGGCGGACCACCTTCGCGCCGGGCTTGTCCTTCAGCGAGCGCAGTGAGGCGCGCACCTTCATGTCGGTTCTCCTTCGTCTTCTCGGTCGTTCACCAGCTGGACTTCGTGACTCCCGGGAGCTCGCCGCGGTGGGCCAGCTCGCGCACCCGGATGCGGGACAGCCCGAACTTGCGCAGGTATCCGCGCGGCCGGCCGTCGGCGGCGTCACGGTTGCGCAGGCGGGTGGCGCTGGCGTCGCGAGGCTGGCGGCGCAGCTCGGCCGCGGCCTCGGCCACCTCCTGGGCGGACGAGCGCGGGGACGCGATCACCCGCTTGAGCTCCGTGCGACGTCCGGCGTACCGCGCGACGACGGCGCGGCGCCGCGCGTCGGCGGCGATCTTCGACGTCTTGGCCATCAGACCTTCTCCCCCCGGGCGAGGATCCCCGCCACGACGACGTCGATCCCGCGCCGGTCGATCGTCTTGATGCCCTTCGCGCTCACGCGGAGCGTGACGTGCCGCCCGAGCGACGGCACCCAGTAGCGCTTCTTCTGGATGTTCGGGTTCCAGCGGCGCTTGCTGCGCCGGTGGGAGTGCGACACCGAGTTCCCGAACCCGGGCTTGGTGCCGAGCACCTGACAGACGGCTGACATGGCTTCCTCTCCTCGCGCGCCGGACGAGCCCGGCCGAGCAGCGGTCGAGCCATCCGGCCCGAGCGCTTCTGACAATCATTCTCAAACTCGGGGTACAGTACCCCCGTTGAGAACGGTTATCAAATGTGCGGCCGGCGACCGGCCCGCCGCACGCCCACCACAAGGAGGCCCGCATGCCCCGTCACCGCCCCGCCGACCAGCGCGTCCCGATCAGCGTGCTCGCGTCCGTCGATCCCGTCCTGCGCGACTCCGCGGTGCTCGGGCTCGTCGTCGACTCACCCGGGACGGTCGCCCTGCGGCACGACATCCTCGCCGGCGAGGGCATGATCCGGCGGGTGGTGGTCGACGCGTCCGGCGTCGTCGAACAGGTGCTCGTGCCGCTCGAGCACGCCTGCCTGTCGTGCGCGGTCCGGGAGGACGCGCTGCCGACGCTCGCGGCCCTGACCGAGGACGGGCGCTGGTCCGACGTCGTCCTGGCGCTCCCCGTGAGCGCCGAGTCGCTGCCGGTCACCCGCGCCCTCGCCGCCGAGACCACGCACGGAGGCCTGCTCGCCGGCGCCCGCATCGCGACGGCCGCGACCGTCGCCGACGTCGAGACGTTCGAGCACGACCTGCTGGCCGACGACCTCGTCGCCGCGCGCGGCATCGCCCTGACCCCCGACGACGAACGCTCCGTCGGTGAGGCCCTCGCCGCGCAGGTGGAGCACGCCGACCTGGTCGTCGTCGCCGGCGAGGCCACGGCCGCGCCCACCGGGTCCGGGCTCATGGACCGGATCCGCGCCGAGGACTCGGACCGTGTCGAGGGCGTGCACGGCGTGACGGCCGCCCAGCTGGCCGCGCGCCGGCACGACCCGGTCCGCGGCGAGCACCGGAGCAACCCGCTCGGCGCGCGCCGCACCACCCGGCCCGGCCGGACCGCGGGCGACCGGAGCTGGACCCTCGAGCTGCGCTCCGACCGCCCGTTCCACCCCGAGCGCCTGCTGGACCGCATCGAGGACCTCGGCGCGGGACGGATGCGCAGCCGGGGCGTCTTCCACGTGGTGGACCGTCCGCTGTCCGCCTGCCTGTGGGACGGTGCGGGCGGCCAGCTTTTCCTGGGCGACCTCGGCCCGTGGGACGAGGCGGCGGCGTCGGCCGCGCCGCACACGCGGATCGTCGTCGTCGGATCGGCCGACGACGAGCCGGACGCGGCCCAGGACGCCCGCCACGGCCTGGTCGACGCCTTCCACGACGCCCTGGCCCGCCCCGACGAGCTCGCGGACCACGGCCTCTCCTGGCTGGGCCGCGAAGACGTCCTCTCCCCCTGGCTGGGCTCCCGCTCCTGACCACCCCGCCGACCGACGACAACCGGCACACACCACCGACACCCGTGCCCCCCATGACGAGCCACCGCCCGACCGACCCCCCGCGTGATCGGTCCGTCGGTGAGTGATCGGCAGTTCAAAGTGCCGATCACTCACCGACGGACCGATCGCGCGACGCTTCCGGGCCGGGCTGCCGCCGCCCGCAGGCCGACCCGCGGGCGGCCGGCCGTTCCGGTGGGCCGGAGGGCGGGGGTGTGACAGCATATGGGCGCATGAGAATCATTCTGATGTGGGGCGGGTGGGCATGACCGTCCTCATGGTCGAGAGCTGGCTCCAGTCCACCGGCCTCGTGCTCCCTGCGCTCCTGGCCCGCCGCGGCCTCGACTACGTCCTCCTGACCCGTGACCCGTCGCTCTACACGCTGCCGGACGGCTCCCCGCACCCCGTCCTGGCGGGCGCCGCGGAGGTGGTGACCGTCGAGACCAACGACGACGCCGCCACGGTGGCCGCAGCCCGCGAGGTCGCCGCACGCCACGCCACCAGACCGGACACCACCGCACCAGACGCACCCGGCCAGGACGTGCCCCGCCAGGGAGTCGACGCCGTGCTCACGACGTGCGACTACTACCTGCCCACCGTGGCCGCCGTCGCCGGCGCGCTCGGGCTCCCGGGCGCGTCCGCCGACGCGATGCGCACGGCCACGCGCAAGCACCTCGTACGCCGTGCCCTCGCGGCAGCCGGCGTCCCCGACGTGCCGCACGCCGTCGCCGCCACCTGGGCCGATGCCCGCAAGGCCGCCGCCGACCTGGGATACCCGCTGGTCGTGAAGCCCGTCGACCTGAACTCCGGGACCGGGGTGCGGCGGGTCCACGACGAGGCGGAGCTCGCCGTCGCGTTCCAGGCGGCGACGGCGCCGGAGCGCAACTCCCGCGGGCAGCGCCTGGAGCGGCTCGCACTCGTCGAGCGCGTCCTCGAGGGCCCGGAGGTCAGCGTCGAGGCGATCACCCGGGACGGCGTCACCGAGGTCGTCGGGATCACCGCGAAGTCGGTGGCCGACGTCGGCGGAGCCTACATCGAGACCGGCCATCTCTTCCCCGCGCCTCTCGGCGACCACGCCCGCGACGCCGTCGGACGGCACGTCGCCGCCGTGCTCGACGCCGTGGGCTACACCCACGGCGTGAGCCACACCGAGGTGCGGCTCACCGCCGCCGGGCCGCGCGTGGTGGAGCTGAACCCGCGCCAGGGCGGCGGCTTCATCTTCGACCTGGTGGAGCTGGTGACCGGGCTGAACCCGCTGGACGCGGTGGTGGACCTCGCACTCGGTACCGCGCCCGTACCGCGCGGCCGCCCGCGCGCCGCGAGCGCCGCCGTCGCGTTCCTCCTGGCCGGGGCCGACGGCGAGCTGCGTGCCGCTCCGGACGCCGCGAGCCTGCACGGCGACCCGCGTGTCGTCGCCCACGGCCTCCCCGCCGCGGGCCCCGTCGTGCGGCCGGCGGACAACAACGACCGGCTGGGCCACGTCCTGACCGCCGACCCGCGCGGCGGTTCCGCGAAGCTCTGGGCGGACGAGATCGTCGGGTCCCTGCGCCTCGGCTGACCGCTCACCGTCCGCCGTCGACGGCCCCCGCCGAGCCGCTGCGCTCAGCGGTGGGCGTCGGCCGGGTCGAGCACGTCGGCCGCGGGCAGGCCGGCGGGTTCCGGCTCGGCGGCCGGAGGCGGGACCGCGAGGACGGCGATCGCGGTCGTGATCGGGATGGCCAGGACCAGGCCGATCGAGCCGACCAGCGTGCGGACCACCTCCTCGGCGATCTCGCCCGAGGTCAGCGCCAGCACCGGGGACTGGTCCACCAGCGACACCATCATGAGCAGCGGCAGCGCCGCGCCCACGTAGGCGAACGCGATCGTGTAGACGGTGGAGGCGATGTGGTCGCGCCCGATCCGCATCGCGCGGGCGAACAGGACGCCGCGCGACGCGCCGGGCGCGACCTCGCGCAGCTCCCACACGGCCGACGCCTGGGTGATCGTCACGTCGTTGAGCACGCCCATCCCGGCGAGCACGAGCCCGCACAGCGCGACGCCGCGCAGGTCCGTCAGCGGCGCTTCCGACAGGAGGAACTGGGCGTCGTGGTCGGCGGCGCCGAGGTATGTCGCGCCCGCCGCCCACACCCCGATCCCCGCGGTCAGCGCCAGCCCGACGAGGGTCCCGAGCAGCGCCGCCGACGTCCGCGCGCTGAAGCCGTGGGCCAGGTACAGCGTCACGAACATCACCAGCGACGCCGTCACCAGCGCCACCCCCAGCGCGGCCTCGCCCGTGAGCAGCGCGGGCATGGTGAAGCCGAGGAGCACGACGAACGCGATCCCGAGCCCGGCGAGCGCCGCCAGCCCGCGCCACCGGGCCACTGCCAGCACGACCAGGGCGTACGCGGCGGCCAGCCAGCCGACGGGCACCTTGCGCTGGTGGTCCTTGAAGACCAGCGGGTCGGGGGCCATCGGCGAGACCGTCGAGATGTCGACGGCCACGATCCGGTCGCCCGCGGACAGGGGCACCGACGGCCCCGGCGAGGCCATGGTGGTCTCCGTGCCGTCCGCGAGGCGGACCCGGACGCTCTGACCGCCGGCCGGTGCGTCGAGCACGGCCGCGTCGAGGGTTGTCGCCCCCTCGACGACGGCGGGCACCCGGTCGGGGACCGACCCGCCGTCGGGCCACAGGAGGAGCATCCCGGCGAGCGTGGCGAGCAGCGCCGGGATCAGCGCCGCGGCGAGGAGCCCCCGGGTGCGGGCCGACGACGGCGCGACCGGGCCGCCGTGCGAGTGGGACGTGGGATCCAGTGCGGGCTGCGCCATGGCGGCATGCTGACACGTCCCGCGCCCCCTGGCACGCAGGCGGCCCGGCCGGGCGACGGGCGATCCGGCCGGGCCGGGCTCAGGCCGGGACGATGTTGACCAGCTTCGGAGCGCGGACGATGACCTTGCGCACGCCGGCGCCGTCCAGGAAGCGGACCACGTTCGGCTCCGCCAGCGCCGCGGCCTCGAGGTCCGCCTCGGAGACGTCCGGGGCCACCTCCATCTTGGCGCGGACCTTGCCCTTGACCTGGACCACGCAGGTCACGGTCTCGGCCACCAGGTACGCCTCGTCCGCCTCCGGGAACGGCTCGTGCGCCAGGGACGCGGTGTGCCCCAGCCGCTCCCACAGCTCCTCGGCGATGTGCGGCGCGACCGGCGCCGTCATCAGGACCAGCGGCTCGATCGCGGCACGCGGCACCCGGTCCAGCCCGGTCAGGTGGTTGTTCAGCGTGATCAGCTTCGCGATCGCCGTGTTGGGGCGCATCGCCTCCATCTCGGTGCGCACGTCCGCGACGGCGCGGTGCAGCACGCGCAGGGTGGCGTCGTCGGGGGCGTCGTCGGACACCGTGACCTCGCCGGTCTCCTCCGAGATCACGTTGCGCCACAGCCGCTGCAGGAACCGCTGCGAGCCGACGACGTCACGCGTCTGCCACGGCCGCGACTGGTCCAGCGGGCCCATCGACATCTCGTACAGGCGGAACGTGTCCGCGCCGTAGGCCTCGTACATGTCGTCCGGCGAGACGACGTTCTTCAGCGACTTGCCGATCTTGCCGTACTCCCGCCTCACGGGCTGCCCCTGCCAGGTGAACCCGGACTGCTCGTCGCCCTCGACCTCCTCGGCGGGCACGTACGCGCCGCGCGAGTCGGTGTAGGCGTACGCCTGGATGTAGCCCTGGTTGAACAGCCTCCCGAACGGCTCCAGCGACGACACGTGGCCCAGGTCGAACAGCACCTTGTGCCAGAACCGCGCGTACAACAGGTGCAGCACGGCGTGCTCCACGCCGCCCACGTACAGGTCGACGCCGCCCGCCGGGCCCGACGTCGCGTTGTGCCGCGGCCCCAGCCAGTACTTCTCCAGCGTGGGGTCGACGGCGTGCTCGGTGTCGGCCGGGTCCAGGTAGCGCAGGTAGTACCAGCACGAGCCCGCCCAGTTCGGCATGGTGTTCGTGTCACGCCGGTACCGCCGCGGGCCGTCGCCCAGGTCCAGGGTCACGTGCACCCAGTCCTCGTTGCGGCCCAGCGGCGCCTCCGGCTCGGAGTGCACGTCGTCGGGCTCGAAGGTGCGCGGCGCGTAGTCGGGCACGTCCGGCAGGTCGACGGGCAGCTGGGCGTCCGGGACGGCGACCGGCCGGTCGTCCTCGTCCCACACGACGGGGAACGGCTCGCCCCAGTACCGCTGCCGGGAGAACAGCCAGTCGTTCAGCCGGTACGTGGTGGTCCCCTGCCCGACGCCGTTCTCGCCCAGCCAGGCGATGATCCTGGCCTTGGCCTCCTCGACGCCCAGGCCGTCCAGGCTCACGGAGGAGCTGGAGGAGTTGATCGCCCGGCCGGGACCCGTGTAGGCGGAGTCGATGTCCTCGGGCAGGCCGCCCTCGGGCTCGACCGTGTAGATCACCGGCAGGTCGTAGGCGCGGGCGAACTCGAAGTCGCGCTCGTCACCGCCGGGGACCGCCATGATCGCGCCGGTGCCGTAGCCCATCAGGACGTAGTCCGCCGTGAAGACGGGGATCGTCGTCCCGGTCACCGGGTTGATCGCCAGGTGGCCGGTGAACACGCCCGTCTTCTTGCCGGCGTCGGCCTGGCGCTCGACGGCGCTCTTGCCCGACGCCTCCTTGCGGTACGCGGCCACCGCCTCCACGGGGCTGACGTTCCCGCCCGTCCAGCTGCTCTTCGTGCCGTCCGGCCAGTCGGCCGGGACCTCGTCCAGCAGGGGGTGCTCGGGGGCGACCACCATGAACGTCGCGCCGAACAGCGTGTCCGGGCGGGTGGTGAAGACCTCGACCTCACCGCCGGCGCCGGCGGCGTCGGAGTCCGAGGTGCCGACGACGTCGAACCGCACGCGCGCGCCGTGCGAGCGGCCGATCCAGTTGCGCTGCATCGCCTTGACCTTGTCCGGCCAGTCGATCAGCTCCAGGTCGTCCGTCAGGCGGTCCGCGTACGCGGTGATGCGCATCTTCCACTGGCGCAGGTTCTTGGTGAACACCGGCAGGTTGCCCCGCTCGGACCTGCCCTCCGAGGTGACCTCCTCGTTCGCCAGGACGGTACCCAGGCCCGGGCACCAGTTCACCGGCGAGGAGTCGACGTAGGCCAGGCGCTGGGCGTCGACGACGTCGCGCCGCTCGGCCTCGCTCAGCCCGGCCCAGACGGCACCGCCGGCGTTGTCGCCGTCGTACCCGGGCACCGGGCGGGTGCCGGCGGCCAGCTCGGCGCGCAGCTCGGGGATGCGCCGCGCCCGGCCCGTGCCGGTGCCGCCCGGGGCGGGCTCGGCCTCGGCGTCGTACCAGGAGTCGAAGATCTGCAGGAAGATCCACTGCGTCCAGCGCACGTACCCGGGGTCGATCGTGGCGAAGGAGCGGCGCTGGTCGTGCGCCAGCCCGGCGCGGCGCAGCTGTCGCCGGTAGGTGACCATGTTCCGCTCGGTGACCAGGCGCGGGTGCTCGCCCGTCTGGACGGCGAACTGCTCGGCCGGCAGGCCGAACGCGTCGAAGCCCATCGTGTGCAGCACGTTGTCGCCGCACATGCGCCGGAACCGGCCGGCCACGTCGGTGGCGATGAAGCCCAGCGGGTGACCCACGTGCAGACCGGCTCCCGACGGGTACGGGAACATGTCCATGATGAAGTAGGGGCTGCCTGCGGCGGTGCCCTCCGGCCCTCCGAGCGCGCCGTCCGGGTTCGCGGCGTGGAACGTGCCGCGCTCCTCCCACCGGTCCTGCCAGCGCAGCTCGATCTCCTGCGCGAGGGCCGGGGTGTACCGGAATCGGGGCCCTTCGGGCGTGCTTGTGGTGGGGTCAGCGTCGGGGGTCGTCACCTGCGGGATTCTACCGACCGGCCGGGGCGTGGAAGGGATCGTGTCGGTCATGGGTCGCTGCTCCGTCTGCGTGATCGGGTTCCGGGCACGAAAAAGCCCCCATGCTCCGAGGAGCAGCAGGGGCGGCCGCACCGGGTGTGCCCGATCGAGGGGCTGAGCCGGTACGGCTACGCAAGCAGCGAGCGGATGGACCTCATCGCTCCATCATGCCACGGACGCTCCGCGGCCAGGCACCCGCGGCCAGGCACCTCGCGCGGACACCGCGGGACGTCAGAAGGAGCGCACCAGGTCCTCGCCCACGGCGAGGAGCAGCCAGCCCACCGCGACGACGTAGCCGATGACCAGGATGATCGTGCGGTTGCCGACGAGAGCGTCCCGCAGGCCGTCCGCCACCGGCAGGTCGCCGGTCTGCACGCCGCGCACGACCTGGTACCACAGCAGCGGCCACATGACCGTCCACACGACCATGCAGTACGGGCACAGCGCCACGATCGAGTAGAAGCTCGTGTACATCAGGAAGAAGACGAGGGCCTGCCCCAGCACGGTCCCGGCCAGCAGCGACGTCCAGTACCACCGCGGCAGCCGCGCACCGGTCAGCAGGAAGACGCCGGTGGTGATCACCACGGGGAAGGCTGCGACACCGAGGTAGGGGTTCGGGAAGCCGAGCAGCGCGCCCTGCCAGGAGTCCATCGCCGCGCTGCAGGTGACGAAGAGGTTGAGCGTGCACGACGCCGCGCGGTCCGGCTCGACGAACGCCAGGTACTTCTCCCAGGCCAGCCCGAACGACGCGGCGAACCCGACGGCACCGAGCACGACCAGGAGCAGTGCCACGGTCCGATCGCCGAGCGGCCTCGGCCGCAGTGCGACCACGATGTCGTCGTCGGAGACCTCGCTGCTGCTGCTGTCCGACGACGCGACGGTCGCCCCGCTCTGCTCGCTCACGTCCGCAACATACCGCCGAACCCTGGGGCCCCGCTGAGAATCAGGCGTGCTCGACCCAGACGCGGGAAGCCACCAGGAGACCGAGGTCGGCCGACGTGCCGCCGGCGTCGTCGGCCGCCTCCGTGACAGGCGTCCACTCCACGTGGAGGGTTCCCGCGAACTCCCGGCGCGCCGCCACCGCCACGCGGGCGTCGAGGCCGAGCCCGATCTCGTCGAGGTACCGCAGCGCCTGCGGGTCGGCGTCGGAGATCCGTACGACGACGCCGGACTCCCCCGCCCGCATGTCGGACATCGGCACCGCCTGAGGCCGTACCACGGTGCCGTCGGCGGCGGGGATCGGGTCGCCGTGCGGGTCGCGCCCCGGGCGCCCGAGGCGCACGTCGAGCCGCTCGACCAGGAGGTCGCTGACGGCGTGCTCGAGGACCTCGGCCTCGTCGTGCACCTCGTCCCAGCCGTATCCCAGCTCGTTGACCAGGAACGTCTCCAGCAGCCGGTGGCGCCGCACCATCTGCAGCGCGAGCCGGCGCCCGGAGTCGGTCAGCTCGACCGCGCCGTACGGCGCGTGGTCGAGCAGACCCTGGTCCCGCAGCCGCCGGACGGTCTCGGACACCGTCGACGCCCCGACGCCGAGCCGGTCGGCGAGCTGCTTGGACGTGACCTTCTTCGCCGACCACTCCTGCGCCGACCACACCGCCTTGAGGTAGTCCTGCGCCACGGGCGTCAGCTCGGCGGGCACGGTCGGCGGGGAGGACGAGTTCACACGTCCGAGCCTATCGGGGGCTCAGCGCGGCTCACCGGGGCGTGCCGGTTCCGTGCCCGGGAGCGGCCACGCCGGGGGCATGGGCTCCCACTCGCCCACGACGACCGACTGGTCGGTGTCGACGGTGATCTCCCGGAGCTGCGTGAACGACCGCGAGACGGTGTCGAACCGCAGCACCGTCATCGCCGTCGGGTACTGCAGCGGTCCCACCGACAGCTTCCCGAGGCTGGCACCGCCCGTCGTGCTGTTCACGTACCGCAGGCCGTAGCCGATCGCGTCCGGTCCGATGCGCTTGTGCATGTGCCCGCTGAGCTGGAACGGGACGCAGCCGGACCGCAGCCCGGCGTCGCCGACGGCCGGCGTGTGCACCAGGAGGAGGTCGATCCTGTCGCCGTCGTCGCGCGCCGCGCAGGCCACGTCGCGCAGGCGCTCGCCCGCCTCGGCGGGCGTCTCCTCGCGCACGGCGGTGCTCCCGCCGCCGATGCGGGTCTCCAGCGGGTCCCGGTCGCCGAGGATGCGCAGCCCGGCCGCCTCGACGACGCTCCCGTCGAGCACCGTCTCGCCCTGCGAGCGCTCGGCGCGGGACGTGAGCACCGAGTCGTGGTTCCCGTCGGCGACGACGAGCGGCACGTCGTCGGGGACCGCCGTCGCGAACGAGTCGACACAGACGTTCTCGACGTCGGTCCCGTTGATCGTCGTGTCTCCCGCGTTGAGCACGAGGCCCGCCCCGGACCGTGCCACGGCGGTGCGCAGCAGCGGCGTCATGCCCGTGTTGCAGTGCAGGTCGGCGACGAGCAGGACGGTGAGCGTGTCCGGCGGCGGCTCCGGGGTGGCACCCGGCGCCGGCTCGGCCGCGCCGTCGGACCCGCCAGAACCCACGTCGGGTCCGCCGGCCGCACCGCCGGAGTCGGTGTCGCCCCCGGTGGCGGGCGCCGTCCGGGCGATCTCGCGGGCGTCGGCCTCGTCCCACGCCACCTCGAGGTGCTCCCGGGCGGTCTGGTAGTAGCCCGAGTTGTTCTGGTAGAGCCCGGCGAGCTGCCCGGAGTACGTGTCGATGACGCGGGCGAGGCGGCCGGTGAGCCGGGCCCCCTCGAGCGCGGTGCCCGCGAACACCGTCGAGGCCTGGGTGGGCTCGGCGGGCCGGCGCGTGGCGACGCTCCCGGTGGACGTCACCCACACCAGGACCACGAGGCCCGCCGCACCCACGATCCGCCAGGTGTGCGGCGCCAGGCTGGCGACGAGCTCGCCGCGGCGCCGGGCCCCGAGAGCGACCCGGACGGCCATGAAGACGAGCAGGACCAGCACGAACGCACCGGCGGCCCGGAGCGCCGCGTCCTCGATCAGCGCCCGGGACGCGGTGTCGATCGTCTGCTCCGGCGAGTCGAAGAACTGCAGGTAGGAGTCGAGGTCGCCACTCATCGCGGCGAGCGTGCGGGGCGCGTCGACGGCGGTCAGGTCGGCGGGGATCTCCTGCACGGTGACGGACACGCCGAGGCCGAGCGGCAGCGGGGAGGACGACACGATGCGTCCCAGCGGGCCGAGGTCGATCACCAGGTCCGAGTCGCTCGTGACCTCGTACAGCGCCTGGTGCGGGCCGAGGCTCAGCTCGGCACGTGCCGTCACCGCGCCGAACCCGGCACAGACGAGCAGCGCGGCGAGGGCGGCGAGCGTCCACCGTGCCCAGCGCGGTGGCGGATGTTCCTGATCGTGCATCGCCCTCAACCCTATGCCGAACCAGCACCCCCTCCGCACCGCACCACCCCGGCACCGGGCAGAGGCTGTGCGACCTGGTCAGCCCGTACGGCGTTCCTTCGCCGCGTCGACGCTCCTCCGGAGCGCCTCCATGAGGTCGATGACCTTGCCGCCCTCCCCTTCCGCGGCGGCCTCGCCGAACGTCGCCTCGGCGTCGACGACGTCGCCCTGCTCGATCTTCGCGTCGATGAGGGCACGCAGCTGGGCCTGGTAGTCGTCGGTGTAGTCGTCGGGGGCGAAGTCGGACTCGAAGCTGGTCACGAGCTGGGCCGACATGGCCAGCTCCTGGTCCGTGACGGCAGCCGGCTCGTCGAGGGAGCCGAACGACGGCTCGCGGACCTCGTCGGCCCACAGCAGGGTCTGCAGGACGAGCACCTCGTCCCGCACACGCAGCGCGGCGAGCCGGGTGCGCTGCCGCAGCGCGAACTTCACGATCGCCGTCCGCTCGGTCTCCTCGAGCGTGCGGCGCAGCAGCACGTAGGCCTTCGTGGACGTGGAGTCCGGCTCCAGGTAGTAGGTCTTGTCGAGCATGATCGGGTCGATCTGGTCGCTCGGCACGAACTCGACGACGCCGATCTCCCGGTTCTTCTCGGCCGGCAGGGTCGCCAGGTCGTCACGGGTGATGACGACCTTGCGCTCGCCGTCCTCGTAGGCGCGGTCGATGTGCTCGTACGGCACGACCTCGCCGTCCAGCTCGCAGACGCGGCGGTAGCGGATGCGCCCGCCGTCGGCGTCGTGCACCTGGTGCAGGGGCACGTCGTGCCCCTCGGTCGCGCTGTACAGCTTGACCGGGACGTTGACCAGACCGAACGTGACCGCGCCCTTCCAGATCGCACGCATACACCGATGGTGCGCCTGTCCGGGCGCGCACGCCAGGCAACGCCGCGGTTCCGCGGCTCAGAGCCCCCGGGAGTCCAGGTGTGCCGCGAGCTCCGCGTTGGTCGGCTCGACCAGGTGGGAGCCGTCCGGGAAGACGATGACCGGGATGGTCTTGCGTCCGCAGATGTCCTCGGCCTCGCAGGCGCGCCCGGGATCGCACTCGAGATCGACGTAGTCGAAGTCGACCCGGCGGATGTCGAGCACGGCCTTGGACCGGCGGCAGTCACGGCACCATTTCGCCCCGTACATCGTGAGGCGGTCCGGCCGGCGGTGCGCGATGTCCGCGACAAGAACGGAGAGGCGTTCTGACAAGTTCACGGGCGACGAGCCTAGACCCCGGACAGCCACCACGAGGTAAAGGTCAGGCAACGATCACGGTGTGTCGAGATGTGAATCTCGTCGCAGGTGCGGACCATGAGGACATGGCCCTGTCTTCCGGGATGGACGCGCCCTCCGGCGACACCACCGTCACCGTCGACGGGCGCCGCCTGCGCCTGTCCAACCTGGACAAGGTGCTGTACCCGGTCACGGGCACCACGAAGGGCGAGGTGGTGCAGTACCTCGCCCGCCTCGCGCCCGCCATGCTCCCGCACGTCACGCGCCGCCCGGCGACCCGCAAGCGCTGGCCCGACGGCATCGACGGCCAGACGTTCTTCCAGAAGAACTCCGCCCCGGGCACGCCGTCCTGGGTGGCACGCCACGCGATCCGGCACAAGAACTCCGTCAACGACTACGTGCTGGTGGACGACGTCGCCACCCTCGTCTGGCTCGGGCAGACCGCCACCCTGGAGATCCACACCCCGCAGTGGCGCGTCGGCCGCACCGGCACCGCGCTGCCCCCGGACCGCCTCGTCCTCGACCTGGACCCCGGCCCCGGCGCAGGGCTCGCCGAGTGCGCCCAGGTCGCCCGCTGGGCACGCGAGATCCTCACCGGGATGGGCCTCGACCCGCTCCCGGTGACCAGCGGCTCCCAGGGCATCCACCTGTACGCCGCCCTCGACCGGTGGGGGCTGCCCGACGACGGCGCCCGGGCGGGCGCGACCAGGCCGCCGACGTCCGACGACGTCGCCGCCGTGGCCCGGGAGCTCGCCCGGCACCTCGAGGCCGAGCACCCCGACCTCGTGGTCAGCGACATGAAGAAGTCCCTGCGCACCGGAAAGGTCCTGGTCGACTGGTCGCAGAACAACGGCGCCAAGACCACCGTCGCGCCCTACTCCCCGCGCGGCCGCGAGCACCCCTGGGCCGCCGCACCCCGCACCTGGGCAGAGCTCGACGACCCCGGCCTGCGGCAGCTCGACATCCACGAGGTGGCCGCACGCGTGACCGCGGACGGCGACCTGCTCGCGCCGCTGCTGCGCGGCCACCAGGCGATGCTCGAACCGACGGCGGAGCGCATGGCCGCCTGGGGGCGCCTCGCGGAGTACCGCGCGAAGCGGGACCGGGGCCGGACGCCGGAGCCGTTCGGCGACGCGGGCCCGCGGCCGGGGCCGCCGTCGTACGTGATCCAGCAGCACCACGCCTCCCGCCTGCACTGGGACTTCCGGCTGGAGCACGACGGCGTGCTGGTCTCCTGGGCGTTGCCGCGTGGCGAGCCGACCGACCCGGGCCGCAACCACCTGGCCGTGCAGACCGAGGACCACCCGCTGGACTACGGGACGTTCGAGGGCACGATCCCGCGCGGCGAGTACGGCGCGGGCGACGTCACGGTCTGGGACTCCGGGACGTACGACCTGGAGAAGTGGCGCGACGACGAGGTGATCGCCGTGCTGCGCAGCGAGCGCCGCGGCATCCGGCGGCTGGCTCTGATCCGCACGGGCGGCCGCGGGTCGGGCGACGCCAACCAGTGGCTGATCCACCGCACGAAGGCCCAGCCGGCCGGGGCTTGCGTCCCCGACCCCGCCGACGAGGCCCGCACGGGCGACCCGGAGGCCGGCGCCGCCACCCGGCCCGCCGCGCACGAGCAGGCCACGCCCCTGAGCCTGCGCCCCATGCTCGCCACCACGGCCGGCGCACGCGAGCTGCCCGGCCTCGGTCCGGGCGACTGGGCCTTCGAGATGAAGTGGGACGGGTTCCGCGTGCTCGCGCACGTCCTGGCCCCGGACGACGTCCGGCTGGTCAGCCGCGCCGGGCTCGACATGACCGCGACCTTCCCGGAGCTGCGGGCGCTCGCGGACGCCGTGCCGGCGGAGCACCTGCCCGTGGTGCTGGACGGCGAGATCGTCGCCGTCGACGCCGACGGGCGTCCGAGCTTCCGCCGGTTGCAGCAGCGCGCCAACCTCGACAAGGTGCGGGACGTCGAACGGGCGCGGCGCCGGGTCGGGGTCGAGGTGTTCCTGTTCGACGTGCTGCGGGTGGCCGGCCGGGACCTGACGGACGAGCCGTGGTCGGCACGGCGGGCGAAGCTGGAGCGGATCGTGGCGGCGGGACCGCTGGTCCACGTGCCGCCGGTGCTGGACGTCGGCGGTGCCGTCGCACTGAGCACGTCACGCGACCTGCGGCTGGAGGGCGTGGTCGCGAAGCGCCGCGCGTCTCGGTACGCGCCGGGCCGGCGGTCGCGCGAGTGGCGCAAGGTGAAGCACGTCGAGTCGCAGGAGGTGGTGGTGGTCGGCTGGCGCCCGATGCATGCGGACACCCGCCGGCCGGACCCGCGCACCGTGGGCGCGCTACTGCTCGCCGTCCCGGAATCCCTGCCCGGCGGTCCTGCCCGCCTCCGCTTCGCGGGCCGGGTGGGCACGGGCTTCACCGAGAGGGAGCGACGCGAGATCGCCCGGCGGCTCGGCGAGATCGGCACCGCGGCCCCCGCGGTCGCGGACGTGCCGCGCCCGGACGCGCTCACCGCCCGCTGGTGCGAACCGGTCCTGGTGGGCGAGGTCGACCACGCGGGCCGGACCGAGGACGGCCGTCTGCGCCATCCCGTCTGGCGCGGCTGGCGCCCCGACCGCAGCCCGGACGACATCTCCGGCTGACCCGGACGGCTCAGCCGGCCGCGACCTTGCCGTGCCGCCAGTAGCCCACGAAGTCCACGTGGGCCCGGGGCATCCCGCGCTCGTTCACCAGGTGCCGACGAGTGCCCGTGGCCAGCGCCGACTCCCCGACCGCGAACGCGTAGCCGACACCGTCCGGCAGCGCGGCCGCGCGCACGGCCGCCAGCGCGGCCGCGCCCGGGACGGCGTCGTGGTGGGCGGGCGCGCCCGTCGTCGTCCCCGGGAGCTCGTCGCGCACCACCCACCGCACCTCGAGACCCGGCGGGACGCGGAAGTCCTGCCGGTCGGCGGCGGTGGGCACCTCCACGACCGCGAGGCCGCGCGTGCCCGCCGGGAGCGACTGGCAGACGCCGGCGACGGCCGGCAGGCCGGACTCCTCGGCGACGAGCAGGACCCAGTCGTGGTCGTGCCGGGGGTTGTAGCCGACGCCCTGGTCCAGGATCCCGACGCGGTCGCCCGTGCGGCACGCGGTGGCGAACGCCGCGCCGGGGCCGGTGCTGCCGTCGTCGGCCCCGTGGACCACGAAGTCGACGTCGATCTCGTCGAGGTCTTCCCGCCGGGCACGGACCGTGTAGCTCCGCACGTGCGGCCGCCGCGACCGGGGTGTGACGAGATACTGCGCGTACCACCAGCTCGACGACGCGGTCGGCAGCTTCAGGTTGTCCTGTCCGGGTCGCGGCAGGAACAGCCGGAACCACTGGTCGTAGCCCTGCGACGTGAGCCGGCCGACCCCCTCGCCGCCCAGCGTCACGCGCATCAGGTGCGGAGAGACCCGCTTGGTCGTGATGACGTCCGCCATGACGACCTCGGGGTCGACAGCCCGTCGTCCGTTGTAACCAGCCATGGAAGCAAGGTTAGGCGAACCTAAGTCCGTTGAACAACCCCCGGCGCGGCGAGACGCCCGGAGCAGGCCGGGCTCAGCCGATCTCGGCCTCGCTGCGCAGGATGCAGAACTCGTTCCCCTCCGGGTCTGCCATGACCACCCATCCCGTCCCGGGCCCGTCGATGCCCCGGTGGTCCTCGACCTTCGTCGCGCCGAGCCGCAGCAGGCGGTTGTACTCGGCGTTCCGCTCACCCGTCTTGGGCCGCAGGTCGAAGTGGAGCCGGTTCTTGACCGTCTTCCCCTCGGGCACCTTGATGAACACCACGGGCAGACGCTTCCCCTTCGGGTCCTCGATGTAGCACTCCTCGTGGTCCGGCTCGTTGGGGTCGTCCGCGTCCTCGACGTAGCCGAGCACCTCCTTCCACCACTCGGACAGGGGGTAGGGGTCACGGCAGTCGACGGAGACATGGGAGATGAAGGCAACCATGGCCTGACTCTCCCATCGATCTGCCCGGGCCGTGAAAATGGCGGCACGCACACGGCTGCGGGCCCGAGCGATGAGTTTCGGCGCGCGGCTCCGTCGGTAGGGGTGTACTCACGAAGCAGCCACCGACTCCCAGGAGCAGAACGATGTCCATCAAGCAGATCTACGTGAACCTTCCCGTCGCCGACGTCCCGGCCAGCACCGCCTTCTACGAAGCCCTCGGATTCACGAAGAACCCGGACTTCAGCGACGAGACCACCAGCTGCATGATCATCGGCGAGAACATCTTCGCCATGATCGCGACCACGGAGAAGCTCCAGGGCTTCACCAAGAACAAGATCGCCACCGACGGCGTCCGCGTCATCAACGCGATCGGCGCCGAGTCGCGCGAGGAGGTCGACCGCGTCGCCGGCGCCGCCCTGGCCGCCGGCGGCACCGAGCCGAACGACGCCCAGGACTACGGCTGGATGTACAACCGCGCGTTCACCGACCTCGACGGCCACCACTGGGAGGTCGCCTACATGGACGAGGCAGCCATGGCCGAGGCCTTCGCGAACGAGTCCGCCGGGGCCTGAGCGGCGCCTCAGCGCCGCGGCGACGGCCAGGGAGCCAGGTCCGGAAGGGGGACGTCCGCGCCACCACGTGTCGCGCGGACCTCACCCGCCGGCACCCGGCCGGCGAGCCAGGCGACGACGTCGACCGGGGAGCCCGAGACGACGGTCTCCGACGGCGACGGCACGGAGGACGAAGACCTGGGCTCGTCACGGCCCTCGTCGCCACCGGACAGCGCCACACCCTCCGGGAGCCGCATCCCCAGGAAGTCCCGCAGGTGGGCCCGGAGCTCCGCGTCCCACGTGTCGAGGCCGAGGCCCACGCGCGCATCGACCGCATGGATGCGCGCCTCGCGCCACCAGGCCAGCAGGCAGCCCGCCACCGGCCCCTCGCGGTACGACGTCGGAGCCTCCCACAGCGGCGAACCCGGCTCCGGCCACGCGGCCACCAGTCGCTCCCGGGCGGCGGCCAGCGCGGCGACGTGCTCCGCGACCGTACGGGTGGACCTCGCCTCGATGTCGGCGTTGCGCCCCTCGGGCCCGCCGTCGTACGGCGGGATGCGCTCGCCGCGGGCCGCGTACTCGGCCTGCCGGGCGAGCGCCTGAGCCACGCCGTCCACGTGCGCGAGGACGTGGCCGCGGGTCCAGTCGGGCAGCTCGGACGGCTCGGCGAGGGCGCCGTCAGGCAGGGACCGAACGGCGTCGACCAGCGCGTCGAGCGCGGCGAACGAGTCCGCGCGGGCGTACTCGATCAGGGTGGCGCCGGGCAGGGTGGCTGTCGTCATGGGTACTCCTGTGTCGTGGTGCTGGGCGGATCGGTGGAGCCGGTCGAGGCGGGCCGTGGTGCCGGCGGGGCAGGACGCTGCCGTCGGGAGGAGCGGCGTCACGGCCAGAGCAGGCCCGTCGACCAGCCGTCCTCGGTCTCGCGGTACAGGAGGCGGGTGTGGGCACCGCCGCCGTCGGGCGCCTGCCAGAACTCGACCTCCGTCGGCGCCACGACGTAGGACGTCCAGGACGGTGCCACGAGCGACGGGTCCGCGGTGACGGTGCGCAGCGCGTCCGCGAACGCTGCGCCGTACTCCGCGAGCGAGCCCAGCGGCTCGCTCTGCCGGTTCACCAGGCCCGCGGCCCGCGACGGCGCAGGCCGGGCGAGGTAGTCGGCACGGCTCACCTCCGGCTCGGCCGCGGTGGCGGTACCCGTCACCCTGACCTGGCGACCGAGCGCCGGCCACAGGAACGTCATCGCCGCGTGCGGGTTCGCCTCCAGGTCCCGGCCCTTCGGCCCCGACGACTGCGAGGCGAACCACCAGCCGCCGTCCGTCACGTCCTTGAGGATCACGGTGCGCGCGTGGACGCTCCCGGCGGCGTCGGCGGTCGACAGGACGACGGCGTGCGGGGCGAGGACACCCGCGGCGACCACCTCGTCGAGCCACGTCACGAACAGCGCGTGCGGCGTGGCGGGCACCGCGTCGGGGTCGAGCTCCGGCAGCCCCTGGCGAGGGAACGTGGTCAGGGCCCGGAGGCGCTCGCGAAGGGTCATGCGATCGCTCCTGGGTGTCCTGGGTCTCGGGGGACGACCGGCGCTGCGACGGGGGCCGGCGCGGCCAGCAGCGTGACGAACCCTCGCACCGCCGCACTCATCGCCTCGGGGTCCTCGGTCGCGCGGGCGAGCACGTACCCGCCCTGGACGATCGCGACCGCGGCGTGCGCGCGGTCCCGGGCGGCGGGGCCGGGCAGGCCCAGCTCGGCGAAGGCGGCGGTGACCTCGTCGAGGAGGTCCGTGAAGTAGCGGCCGACGACGGCGTGCAGGTCGCCGTCGTCCATCACCGCCTGATCGCTGGTGAGCCGGCCGACCTTGCACCCGGCGAGGGCGTCGCGCGGCCGGACCAGGTAGGCGCTGATCCGGTCGAGGACGGGACCCTCGGCGCCCAGCTCGGCCCGGGCCTGCTCGACGGCGTCCGCCGTGGTGGCGGCGAGGGCCGCCTGCGAGAGGTCGTGCTTGGTGGGGAAGTGGTGGTAGAAGCTGCCCTGCCCGACGCCGCTCGCGGACATCACCTGCCGCGGGCTGGTCGCCGCGACCCCCTGGCGCGCGAACAGCTCCTGGGCGGCGGCGACGAGCCGGGATCGCGCGGATCCCGGGGGCGACGTTCGAGCAGGCACGCCCTGACCATACCTACCTCCAGGTATGGAAGCAACGGTCCGGGACTCGCACCGTCCCCGCCGGCGTCTCAGAGGAGCGTCAGGACGCCCAGCACGCCGACCGCCAGACCGAGCGCCAGCGACACCGCGATCAGCACCGCGTGCACGGCGAGGAACCTGGTGGGGCGGCCGGCGTCGTCGCGGGAGCGGGGGTCCGCAGCGATGCGCTGCCAGAACCGGGGCCAGATGAGCAGGTTCCACAGCGCGGTGAGGACGAGGACGACGGACCAGGCGACAGGAAGGTTCACGCAGGCAAGTATCGCCCCGCGCCCCGGCCGGCCGCGGCCGCCGGCCCGGCCCGGCACGTCCTGTCGTCCCTGTCGGTGTCCCCGGGTAGTGTCGCGGCCATGGCTCTCACCGTGCGCCGCGTCACCTACGGAGACCAGGCCGAGTACCAGCGCCTCGGTTCCGAGGCGTTCGGCGGCGGGCCGCGCCCGGTCCCGCCCCGCCAGGACTGGGAGTCGTCGGCGAACCGCGAGTGGGGCGTGTTCGACGACGGCGGTCTCGCCTCCCGGCTGCGTGTGTACGGGTTCACCTCGTGGTTCCACGGCGGGCGCGTCCCGACCGCCGGGATCGCGGGCGTCGCCGTCGAGCCAGAGCGTCGCGGCCATGGGCTCGTCGGCGCGATGTTCGACGCCGTCCTCGAGGAGGCCCACGAGCGCGGCGACGCGATCTCCACGCTGTTCCCGAGCGCGCCCGGCATCTACCGCCGGCTCGGCTACGAGGTGATCGGCTCCTTCGACGACGTCGACGTCCCGCTGGACCGGGTCGCGCGCACGCCCCCGCCGTCAGGCGTGCTGACGCGGCGCGCCACCACCGCGGACGTCGAGGCGATCACCGCCGTGCACGCCGCGTGGGCCGCCGGGCAGAACGGCCCGATCACCCGCGCCGAGGAACCGTTCTGGACTCCCCCGCAGAAGTACGTCGACGACTACACGGGCATCACGCTCGCCGTGGAGGACGGCGCCGTCGCCGGCTTCGCGAGCTGGACCCGCGGCGCGGGCGACAGGCCCGGGAGCACCGTGATGGAGGTCGACGACCTGATCGCGCTGACACCGGACGCGGCACGGGCCCTGTGGCGCACGCTCGGCACCTTCTCGACGGTGGTCGGGACGGCCCGGGTGGCGACGTCCGGGAGCGGGGCGAGCCTCGACCCGGCGTGGCTCGTGCTGCCGGACCTGAACGTGCGGCGGGTCACGGAGCACCCGTACATGCTCCGGGTCCTGGACGTGGAGCGGGCGCTGGAGGGGGCCTGGCTCGCGCCGGTGGCCGGCCCGGTGCCGTTCGCGGTGACCGACCCCCCGGCAGGCGCGGCCCGGCACGGCGCGCGGGCGAGCCTGTCGGGCGCATGGACCATCGAGGTCTCCGCCGGTGCGGCCCACCTCGAGCGGGACCGGGCCGACGTGGCCGGCGCGCACCACGACCGTCCGGTGCTCACGGCGAACGGGCTGGCGCTCCTGTACGCGGGGGCGCAGTCGGCGCGCAACCTGCGCCTCGCGGGCCACCTGGACGGCCCGGAGACCTGGGACACGGCCCTGACGGCGATGTTCGCCGGGCGCCAGGTCCACGTACGAGACTACTTCTGACGCGCATGTCCGCCCGCACCTTCCGGCTCATCACCACCTGGCACGTGCCCGCACCGGCGGACCGCGTGTGGGAGGTCCTCGCCGACCCGGCATTCAGCTGGCCGGACTGGTGGCCGGGTCTCCGGGCGGAGGCGACCGGCGTCATCGCCGGGCCCGACGGTTTCGGCGGCTCCGGTTCGTGGGTTCGCCTGCGCGTGCGGAGCCCGATCGGCGGCGCGCTGCACTTCCGGCTGGACATGGTGTCGGTCCGCCCGCCCGGCCCCGGCCGGCCCGGGCGCGCGAGGCTACGGGTGCAGGGCGGCCTGCGTGGCGGGGCGTCGGTGCTGGTGTCGCCGCAGCCGGGCGGGCACTCCAGGGTTCGGCTCACCTGGGTGGTCACCCCGGCGAACGGCTGGCCGGCACTGGTCGCGCGGACCGTCCCGGCCCTGTGCGAGTGGGCGCACGCCCGGGTGATGCGCTCAGGAGAACGCGGCCTGGTCCGGCACGTGGGCGGCGTCGTGAGCGATGTCACCGGTTGATCCCTGTGACCTGCGCCACCAACTTTGTTCCAGTCTTCACAAGCGTCCTATCGTGGGGTGCGTGAATCTCCCGCGCACCCATGAGAAGCCCCTCGCGACCGACGTCGACGTCGCGCTCATCGGCGGCGGCATCATGAGCGCCACGCTCGGCGCTCTGCTGTCCGTCCTGGAGCCGAGCTGGCGGGTCGGCATCTACGAGCGGCTCGAAGACGTCGCCCAGGAATCGTCGAACCCGTGGAACAACGCGGGCACCGGCCACGCCGCACTCTGCGAGCTGAACTACACGCCGGAGCGCAAGGACGGCTCGATCGACATCTCCAAGGCCGTCAAGATCAACGAGCAGTTCCAGACCTCGCGCGAGTTCTGGAACCACCTGCTCACGGCCGGGCTGATGGAGGGGACGGACTTCATCAACGTCACGCCCCACATGACGTTCGTGCGTGGCGAGAAGAACGTCGACTACCTCCGGCGCCGCTGGGAGACCCTCCGCGAGCACCCGCTCTTCGAGGACCTGGAGTTCTCCGACGACCCGGCCGTCATCGCGGAGTGGGCCCCGCTGCTGACGCGCGACCGCGACGCGGACGAGCCGATCGCCGCCACGCGCGCCGCGGCCGGGACGGACGTCGACTTCGGCGCCCTCACCCGCAAGCTGATCGGCCTGGCGACGGACCGCAGCGCCGACCTGCACACGAACCATGAGGTCACCGGCCTGAAGAAGCAGCGCGACGGCCGCTGGCGCATCGCGCTGCGGGACCGTGGCTGGAACGCCGGGACCCGCAGCCGGACGGTGACGGCGCGCTTCGTGTTCGTCGGCGCGGGTGGGGGCGCGCTGCCGCTGCTGCAGGCGGCCGGCATCAAGGAGGTCCGCGGCTACGGCGGCTTCCCGATCTCGGGCGAGTTCCTGCGCAGCGCCCGTCCCGGCGTCGTCGGCGAGCACGACGCCAAGGTGTACGGCAAGGCCGAGGTCGGCGCGCCGCCGATGTCCGTGCCGCATCTCGACACCCGTGTGGTGGACGGCAAGAGCTACCTGATGTTCGGCCCGTACGCCGGGTTCTCCCCCAAGTACCTCAAGAGGGGCAAGTACCTGGGGCTGATCACCAGCCTGCGGGCGCACAACCTGTTCTCGATGCTGGGCGCCGGCCTGAAGAACCTCGACCTGACGCGGTACCTCGTGAGCCAGGTCGCCGCCGCGCCGGAGACGAAGTTCCACGAGCTGCAGAAGTTCATGCCCGCCGCGAAGCCCGGCGACTGGGAGACGATCACCGCCGGGCAGCGCGTCCAGGTCATCAAGTGGGTCAAGGGCAAGGGCGGCGTGCTGGAGTTCGGCACCGAGGTCATCGCCGCCGAGGACGGCTCGATCGCCGGCCTGCTCGGCGCCTCGCCGGGCGCGTCCACCGCGGTCGCCGCGATGCTCGGCGTCCTCGAGCGCTGCTTCGCCGACCGCTACGAGGACTGGAAACCGCAGCTCGCGACGATGATGCCCTCCCTGGGCGGCACCGCCGCCCCGATCGCGGACGACGCCGCCGCGCTCACGCACACGGAACGAATCCCCACCCGCTAACCCCACCCCTGCCGCCCCTCCCCCTCCCCCTCCCCCTCTCCCACCCCCTCCCCTCCCCTCCCCTCCCGACCGACCGACCGCTGCCAGGTAGGGGTGAGTGCTCGGGTAGGGGCCAGGGGACGGCCCCCTGGCCCCTACCCGAGCACTCGCCCCTACCTCGTGGGGCCACTCACCCCTACGTCGTGGGGCGGAGGGTCGGTGATGTGGTGCGGATGCGGGCCAGCAGTCGGGCAGGGTCGGCGAGGTCTTTCCATGTGACGCGGAGGATGGTCCAGCCGGCCTCGACGAGGGCGTCGTGCCGCTCCTTCTCGGCCATGAGGATCGCGGTCGGGTCACCGAACGCTCCCGAGTACTTGATCGCGCCGTCGAACTCGAGGCCGACCTTGAGATCAGGCCACCCCACGTCGACCCATCGCGGGCCCGCCCAGGTGTCGACCCGGATCGCGACCTCAGGAACGGGCAAGCCTTGCTCCACCAGGATCCAGCGCAGGCGAGACTCACCCAGGGACTCCACACGGCCGTCGCAGACGCCGAGTATGGCGCGGGCTTGCCGGGACCCTCTCCGCCGGGTCTGCATGATCTCGTCCACACGACCACGATCCGCTCCGGCGCCGAGCAGCGAGTCGACGACGACGGCCGCCTGCTGTGGTTTCAGCCAGCACGCGCAGTCGACGATCGTCCGTTCCCTCGACGTCACCGACAAGCCACCCACCACCTCGCGGTCCCGTTCCGGGAGCCGCGGCCTGTGGCGGATCAACCAATCGCCCCGCCTGGTCGCCTCCGGATGGAGCTGAATGACGTGCACCTGCTTGTCGAGGCGCCAGGTCCATGCACCCCACAGCAGGGCCGCACTGGTGTGGCTGAACCAGAATGACGTGGTCAACCGTTGTTCCGTCGCGGCGATCCGTGTCATGACTTCGTGCTCGACGGCGATCGCCCCCGAGGCCTCCGCGGGAACCGTGGCCGCGACCACGCCGCGCCGTACACGCCGGAGCGATCCGGCGTCCAGCCGCTGGTCGATCTCGCTCCGGTTCGCACGCCGGCTGGGCAGGACGTCCGGAGGCCTGCGCGGCCGGACCTGAACCGGCTTGCGTCTGATGTCTTCGCTCACGATCAACGACCTTGCACCATCCCCCCACCCCCCGCCCTCCCGACAGCCCCCCTGTGGACAACGTCCCCCACCCCCCACCGCCACTCAGTCAGGTAGGGGTGAGTGTTCAGGTAGGGCGCAGGGCGCGCTCCCCCGGCCCCTACCTGAACACTCACCCCTACCCGACCGGTGGATGTAGCACCGTCGACGGAGTTCTCCGGCGGGCGTCGAGCGGTGCTCAGGCAGGCAGCCCCCGCTCCCCCGCCCGCACCGTGATGATGCCGGCGAGGATCAGCACTCCACCAGCAAGCTGCACCGGCGCCGGTTCCTGGCCCAGCAGCAGCCAGGCCGCCAGCACCGCGAACATCACCTCGGTCAGCCCGACGAACGACGCCAGCCGCGCGCCCAGCCTGCGGCTCGCCGCGATGCCGGCCGTATAGGCGACGGCGGCGGTGACGACACCCAGCGCGAGCACCGGGACCCACCACGGGATCGTGAAGCCCTGAAACCGCACGGACTCGGTCGCCATCCGCAGCGGCACGATCCCGGCGAGACCTGCGACCAGCAGGGACACGCCGCCCGCCAGCAGCCCGCCGGAGGCCAGGGCGACGGGCGGCAGCCCTGTGGGCCGCGCCGACATCAGGAAGTAGCCCGCCGCACCCACCATCGCGCCGAGCGCCCAGAGCACTCCGGGCACGCTGATGCCGCCGCCGCTCGCGAGGTCCAGCACGAGGACGAGACCGCCCAGCGCGACGACCCCGCCGACGCACGTGAGCAGACCGGGCCGCCGCCCGTGCCGCGCCCACATCCAGCCGACGACGGCGACGGGCGCCATGAACTCGATGAGCAGCGCCACGCCGACGTCCAGGTACGACACCGCGTAGAAGAACGTGAGCTGCGTGCCCGCGACTGCCACCAGACCGTAGACCAGGAGCGACCAGGCGTTCGCCCGCAGCAGGGACCACCGGCCACGCAGGGCCAGGACGGCCGGGAGCGCGAGCACCGCACCACCGATGAGCACGCGGACGGTGACGGCGGCGCCCGCCGTCCAGCCGGCGTCGAGCAGACCGCGGGCGAACGGGCCGGACAGGGAGAAGGTCGCCGCGGCGAGGAGGGCGAAGGCGATGCCGGCCGTCGCCCGCGCACCGGGGAGCGGGCCGGCCGGGTCCGACGACGCCGCCCCCGGGACCGTCGTCGGCCCGGCGGGCGGCGCACCCACGCCCAGGTCCGCACCGTCCGGGCCGACCGTCCCGGCCACGCCGTCGTCCGGGGCATCCGGGAGCACCGTGTCATGAGCCATATCCGTCATGACTCATGACCGTAGGGCCATGCGAGGTAATATGTCAACATGCTTTTCGAGCATGACACCGAACCGAACCTGCGGGCCGCCGTCGCCCTCGTGAACTCGGCCGAGCCGCCGCTCACCCTGGAGACCGTCACCGACCTGGACGCCTTCTACACGGCGCACGGCTACACGGTCCGGCACGACGGCGACGCGGCCGAGCTCGCCGGCGTCCAGGCGCTGCGCCCCCGCCTGCGCGCGCTCCTCACCGCGGACCGTGACACGGCCGCGGGCCTGGCCAACCGCGTGCTCGCCGACGTCTCGGCCGTCCCCCGCCTCGTCCGGCACGGAGACACCGACTGGCACCTCCACTCCGTGCCCGACGACGCCCCGTTCGCCGAGCACATCGCGGCGGAGACCGCGCTGGCCGTCACCGACCTGATCCGCTCCGACGAGATGTCACGCCTGTCGGTCTGCGCGGACCCGACCTGCGAGGGGCTGGTGCTCGACCTCTCGCGCAACCGCTCGCGCAGGTTCTGCAGCACCCGGTGCAGCAACCGCGCGGCGGTCGCCGCCTACCGCGACCGCCGGCGCGCCTGAGTACCCTGCACCACATGACGCTGCGCATCGCCATGTGGTCCGGCCCTCGCAACCTCTCCACGGCGATGATGCGGAGCTTCGGGAACCGGGCGGACACGTCCGTCGTCGACGAGCCGCTGTACGCGGCCTACCTCGACACCACCGGGATCGCCCACCCCGACGCGGCGGAGATCATCGCGTCCCAGTCTCCCGACCCGGCGACGGTGCTGCGCGAGCTCACGGCCGGCGCCGTCTCCACGCCGGTCCACTACCAGAAGCACATGACGCACCACATCCTGCCGAGCACCCCGCGCGAGCCGCTGGCCCTCCTGACCCACGCGTTCCTCGTCCGCGACCCCGAGCGGGTGCTGGTCTCCTACGCGAAGGTGCGGGCGGAGCCCACCCTGGAGGACCTCGGGCTGCCGCAGCAGGTCGAGCTGTACGAGCGGTTCGGCGGGCCCGTCGTCGACGCCGCCGACGTGCTGCGCGACCCCCGCACCACGCTCACCGCGCTGTGCGGCGCGCTCGGCCTGGGGCTCGACGACGCGATGCTGTCCTGGCCGCCGGGACCCCGCGCGCAGGACGGCGTCTGGGCGAAGCACTGGTACGCGGGCGTCGAGGCGTCCACCGGCTTCGCGGCGGAGTCGCCGGGCACCGGCGACCCGCTCCCGGACCGTCTCCGACCCCTGCTCGAACGCTGCCTGCCGTACTACGAGCGGCTCGCGCCGTACGCCCTGCGACCGTGACACCCCACGCTCGGCACCGAGGCCCGCCGGTCCCCCACCAGGAGAGGAATCACCATGCTGCAGACCTTCGACGAGCGCAACCGTGACCTGCAGGTCTGGATCAACGGCAGGCTCACCCACCGTGACGAGGCGCGGGTCAGCCCGTTCGACTCCCTGGTCCAGGGCGGGGACGGCGTCTGGGAGGGGCTACGCCTGCACGACGGCCGCATCTTCGGGCTGACGGAGCACCTCGCGCGGCTGCGGCGCTCGGCCAAGGCGCTCGCGTTCACCGAGATCCCGTCCGACGAGGTGATCATCGCCGCCGTCCGCGAGACCCTCGCCGCCAACGACATGCGCGACGACGTGCACGTCCGCCTCACGCTCGGCCGCGGCGAGAAGATCACGTCCGGCATGGACCCCCGGCTCAACCAGGCCGGGCCGACGCTCATCGTGCTCGCGGAGTTCAAGCCGCCCGTGTACGACGCCGGCGGCATCACCCTGGTGACGTCGTCCGTGCGGCGGCACCGCGCCGACTCCCTGGACCCGAAGATCCACCACAACAACCTGCTCACGTCGATCCTCGCGAAGATCGAGGCGAACGTGGCCGGCGCCGACGACGCGCTCATGCTGGACGACGCCGGCTACCTCGCCGAGACCAACGCCACCCACGTCTTCCACGTGGCCGACGGCGTCCTGCGCACCTCCACCACCCGGGCCTGCCCGGAGGGCATCACCCGCGAGACGGTGCTCGGCCTGGCCGCCGAGGTCGGCATCCCCGCGGCGGTCGGCGACTTCTCCCTGACGGACCTGTACACCGCGGACGAGGCGTTCGTGACGGGCACGATGGGCGGCCTCGCACCGGTGCTGTCGGTGGACGGCCGCCCGATCGGGACGGGCGAGACGGCGGCCGGACCGGGCAGGACGACGGACACCGGGCCGGCTTCCGGCCCCGGCCCGGTCACTGCCCGGCTGACGTCGGCGTACGCCGGCCTGACGGCGACGTCAGGCACCCGGGTGTGCTGACCGCTGCGGCTCGATCGCCGGCGACACACCACACCGGCACGGGCCCGGCGCCCCTACCCCGCGCGCGCGATCGCCGGGAGGACCACCTGGTCCCAGCCCTGTGCGAACCTCGGCCGGAAGAAGCCCAGGTGGCCGACCCGCTCGGCGCCCATCTCGGCGGGCGTGACCTCGCGGTGGGTCAGCTCCGCACCGGAGTACCACTTCTCCATGGCCTCCGTGGTCTCCCGCCTCACGAGCTCGTCGTCGGTCATGTGCAGGGACACGATGGGCAGCTCGACCCTCGCGTACGCGTCGGCGGCATGCGGCACCTCGCCCAGGAGGTACTCGGGGTGCAGCGCCCAGCGCATCCACTGGCGCATCACCCCGGCGGGTGCGTTGCCCATGAACCGCACGCGCTTGCCGGGGTAGTAGCCGTTCATCCGGATCACCGCGGGCAGCAGCACCCGGAACGCGAACGGGGCCGCCCACGCCATGCGGGACCGGCTGATCTCGGCGTGCGGGTTCCCGCCGGCCACGAACAGCGCGCGGTCCACCACCTCGTGCCTCCCGAGGCCCAGGATCTGGCTGCCGAGGCTGTGCCCCACGTAGGTCACCGGGGCGCCGTCGGCGCGTTGCGCGGCCCAGCCGACGACGTCGGCCGCGTCCTGCGCCCAGGCCAGCAGGTCGGCGTCGACCTCGCGCAGGTGGCGTCCGCCCGAGGAGCCGGCGAAGCCCCGGTAGTCGAACGTGACGGCCCGGACCCCGTGCCCCGCGAGCCAGCCGCCGAAGGCCGCGTAGAACGACGCGGGCGTGGCGAACGCCGGCGCGATCACGGCGACCCCGCGCGGCTCCCCGGCGGGCTCGAACGTGCTCACGGCGAGCTCGTGCCCGTCCTGGGCGCGGACGGTCCGGCGGACGGGCTCGGGACGCGCGTGCTCGGTCACGCGGACAGGCTACCGCGAACCTAGAACGCCGAGTACCGCGTAAACCGGCTGACCGGACGGCAGGCCGATCCACAGCGACACACTCGGTCGACAGCCGCCACCGCCGATGAAGCGGAAACAAGGCCAGGAACGCTGACGGGCGCCAGGATCCCGGCCTTGGCCTTCTTCAGCGTGAGCTCTAGGCCTCGGCTCGTCGCGGCGCTCGCCGGGATCTGCGCCTCACAGCGCCTTGATGATCTCCTCCACCCGGTCCTTGGCGTCACCGAAGAGCATCTCCGTGTTGTCCTTGAAGAACAGCGGGTTCTGCACCCCGGCGTAGCCCGTGGCCATGGACCGCTTGAAGACGACGACGTCGCGCGCGTGCCACACCTCCAGCACGGGCATCCCCGCGATCGGGGAGGCCGGGTCCTCCTGGGCGGCGGGGTTCACGGTGTCGTTGGCGCCGATCACGAGCACGACGTCGGTCTCGCCGAAGTCCCCGTTGATCTCGTCCATGCCCTCGACGACGTCGTACGGCACCTTGGCCTCGGCGAGCAGCACGTTCATGTGCCCGGGCAGGCGCCCGGCCACCGGGTGGATCGCGAACCGCACCCGCACACCGCGCTCGGCCAGCTTCGCCGCGAGGTCCGCCACCGGGTACTGCGCCTTGGCCACGGCCATGCCGTACCCGGGAGCGATGATCACGGACCGCGCCCCGACGAGCTGTGCCGCGACCGCACCCGCCGAGGTCTCACGGTGCGTGCCCGCCGGGCCGTCGGCGGCCGCCGCGCCGGGCGCCGTGCCGAACCCGCCGAGGATCACCGACACGAACGACCGGTTCATCGCCCGGCACATGATGTAGCTGAGGATCGCCCCGGAGGACCCGACCAGCGCGCCCGTGATGATCAGCAGGTCGTTGCCGAGCATGAACCCGGCGGCCGCGGCCGCCCACCCGGAGTAGGAGTTCAGCATCGAGACGACCACGGGCATGTCGCCCCCGCCGATCGCCGCGACCAGGTGCCAGCCCAGCGCCAGGGCGAGGACCGTCATGAGCAGCAGCGGCGCCACGGCCGTCCCGCCGCCCACCGGCCCGACCGCGGCCAGGTACCAGGCCAGCAGCACCCCGCACGCCACGACGACGCCGAGGTTGAGCCAGTTCCGCGCGGGCAGCGTCACCGGCGCGGACCGGAGCCTGCCCGACAGCTTGCCGAACGCGACGAGCGACCCGGTGAGCGTCACGGCCCCGATCAGCACGCCGAGGTAGATCTCCACGGCGTGCACGGTCTCGGCGCCGGGCGCAGCGGCGTCACCGCCGGACGCGCCCTCCCCGGGCCCGAACGACGTGAGGAAGGACCCGAACCCCACCAGCACCGCCGCGAGCCCCACGAAGGAGTGCAGCAGCGCGATGAGCTCGGGCATCTGCGTCATCTCGACGCTCCGCGCGCGCCAGGTCCCCACGGTCGCGCCCACCAGCAGCACGAGCAGGATCAGCGCCGCGGTGACACCGACGGGCCGCTCGGAGCGCACGAGCGCGAGCGCGATCGTCGCACCGAGCGCGAGCGCCATGCCGACCATGCCGAGGTTGACGCCGCGCTTCGCGCTCTCCTGCCGGGAGAGTCCCGCCAGGGACAGGATGAACAGGACGGCCGCCACCACGGAGGCGCCCTGGACGAGTCCGGTGATCGTCATCGCGCGCTCCCCTCGGTGGTGCCGGCGGCGGGCACGTCGTCGGCCCTCCGGAACATGCGCAGCATCCGGCGCGTGACGAGGAAACCGCCGAACACGTTGATGCTCGCCACCGCCGCGGCGATCGTCGCCAGCACGGTCACCAGCAACGACGACGACCCGATCTGCAGCAGCGCGCCGACCAGGATGATCCCGGAGACGGCGTTCGTCTGGCTCATGAGCGGCGTGTGCAGGGCGTGCGTGACGGACCGGATCACGTAGAAGCCCACGACGACCGCGAGCGCCAGCACCGTGAAGTGCCCGACGGTCTCGTCCGGCGACACGGCGACCGCGAGCCCGCCGAGCACGGCGCCGGTGACGGCCAGCGCCCCGGTGAGCCAGGCGGGCCGGCGTCGCGCCGTGTCGTTCCCCGTACCGGGCGTGGTCTCCGCGGCCTGCGGTGCGGCGGGGGCGGCGCCGGCCGCACTGACCTGCACGGCGGGCGGCGGCCAGAGCACCTCGCCGTCGCGGGCGACGGTCATGCCGCGCTGCACGACGTCGTCCAGGTCGAGCCGGGACTCGCCGTCCTTGCCGGGTGTCAGCAGGGTGAGCAGGTTGGAGACGGCGGTGCCGTACAGCTCGGAGGTGTGGCGCGGCATGCGCGCGGGCAGGTCGGTGTACCCGAGGACGACGACGCCGTTGCCGCTCACGACCCGTTCGCCGGGGACGGTGAGCTCGCAGTTGCCCCCTCCGGGCGCGGCGAGGTCGACGACGACCGAGCCGGGGCGCATGGCCGCGACCGCCTCGGCGGTGAGCGTGGTCGGCGCGGTGCCGCGCACGAGCGCGGTGGTGATGACGACGTCGGCCGCGGCGGCCTCCCGCGTGTACAGGCGCAGGGCGGCGGCGAGCTGCTCCTCGGTGAGGGGCGCGGCGTAGCCGTCGGCGCTGACCTGCTGCTGGGCCTCGGGTTCGGAGACGAACTCGGCGCCCATCGACTCGATCTGCTCGGCCACCTCGGGCCGGACGTCGAACGCCCGCACACGGGCGCCGAGGGAGGTCGCGGCGCCGAGGGCGGCGAGCCCGGCGACGCCGGCCCCGATCACGAAGACGGTGGCGGGCCGGGTGCTGCCGGCCGCGGTGACCTGGCCGCCGAACATGCCGGAGTACTCGGCGGCGGCCTCCACGACGGCCCGGTAGCCGGCGACGTTGGACAGGACGGAGAGCACGTCGAGGGACTGCGCCCGGGAGATGCGGGGCACGGCGTCGAGGGCCAGCGCCGTGATCCCGCGGTCTGCGAGCGTGCGGACCCGGTCGGGGTGGGCGGCGGGGGCGAGCCGGGACACGAGGGTCGCGCCGGGTCGCATCCGCTGCGCGACGTCGTCGGGCACGACGGTGCAGACCACCACGTCCGAGCTCCACGCGACGTCCGGGTCCGGCACGACGAGCGCGCCGGCGGCGCGGTAGTCGTCGTCGAGCAGGCCCGCGGCCGTGCCGGCGCCCTGGGTGAGGACGACGTCGTACCCGAGGGCGAGCAGGTTCTCGGTGGTCGACGGCGTCGCGGCGACCAGCGGCCCCGCGTCGTCGGGGATCCCGATCTGCATCTGGCTACCTTCCTTCTTCTTCGTCGGCCCGGCGGGGAACGGGGAAGGTCACCGGAAGCCGCGCGGGGTGGCGGAGCCACGGCGTCGGTGCCCACCTGAGGTCGGCGGGGTCGCCGTCGAACGTCAGGTGCAGCTGCCGGACCAGGGTGTCGACGGCGATGCGGGCGATCATCCGCGCGAGACGCGGCGCCGGGCAGGCGTGCGGGCCCGCACCGAAGGAGAGGTGGGCGCGGTTGCCGACCTCCGCCCACGGGTCGTCGGTCTGGATGGCCGGGTCGTGGTTGGCCGCGTGCACGGACGTCACCACGGCCTCGCCCCGCTCGATGAGCTTGTCGCCGAGCACGACCTCGCGGGTGGCGTACCGCGGCACCATGTTCGGGTTGGGCGTGGAGCGCCACAGGACCTCGTCCAGGGCGTCGTCGATGTTGAGCCGGCCGCCGCGCAGACGTTCGGAGAAGCGCTGGTCGGTCAGGACGAGCGTGAGAGTCTGCGCCACCCACGGCAGCAGGGTGGTGCTCGCGGTCGACGTGACCGCGATGAGCGTCTGCGCCCGTTCGGCGTCGGTCTCGAACGCCGGGTGCCGGGCGAGGACGCCCGCGATGTCCCGGGAGGACCGCTCTCGGCTGGTGGCGAGGTGCCCGCGGACGATCTGCTGGAGCTCCCGGGTCAGCTGCCGTGCGTCGGCGCCCTTCTCGAAGATGGCGCGGGTGATCTCCTGCAGCCGCTGCGCGTCCTCGGGGTCGTATCCCGCCAGCTCGGACATCACGAGGAAGGGCACGGCGGCCGCGTACTCGCCGACCAGGTCGGCACGGCCGCGCGACTCGAACCGGTCGATCAGCATCGAGCAGAGTCGCCGGGTGACGACGGCGGTGCGGATCTCGTCGACCTGCTCCAGCGCGTCGTCGATCGGGGCGCGCAGCCGGAGGTGCTCGGGGCCGTCGTGGTTGATCGCGGTGGGCTGCGGCACGCGGGACATCAGCAGGTGCAGCCCGGACTGCATGCCCAGCAGCTCCTCGTCGTGGCCGCGCCAGGTGGACGGGTCCTTGACGAAGGTGCGGTCGTCGCGCAGGACGGCGACCGCCTCGGCGTGGCCGAGCACGAGCCAGGCGGGGACCCCTGGTTCGAGGTCGACGGGTGCCACGGAGCCCCAGCGTTCCCGCAGCCCGGTGTACACCTCCGCCTGGTCGTGGCCCGCGGTGGTCTCGGCGAGGAGCGTGCGGTCGTGCACCTCACGGAGCCGGACCAGCTCTTCGATCGGGTTCCGCGCCGCGGCCACGCTCGGCAGGTCGATCGCCCCGCCCGGCGACCGGCGGGCGGGCGGCGGCGAGCCCGGTCGGCTCTGCGGGTCCTGCGAGCTCTGCGGGTCCGGTCGGCTCTGCGAATCCTGCGGGTTCGGGCGACTCGGCGGGTTCGACGGGTGCTGGGTCTGCTCCGGCGACACGCGCCGGTGTGACTGTTCCGTCATGATCTCCCCCTCGGTCCACGTCCAGGTATGGGTTCGGTCACGGTGTGCTGTGCGGTCACGGTGTGCTCCGCTCTCGGCAGGCAGAGCGTCAGGGTGCGGTGGTGGGCGGTCACGGTGACGGGCAGCGGGCCCACCCGCTCGCCGTCGGCGTACATGATCAGGTCGTCGTCGGTCTCGACGCGCACGGAGGCGGCGCGCAGCGCCCGGACGCCCGGGCGGCTCAGGTGCTCGCCGCGCTTGATGGGCTTGTCGAGGCCGATCAGGCCGAGGCGTCCCACGGCCTCGACGAGCGTGATGTCCAGGAGCCCGTCGGCCGGGTCGGCGTCGGGGAGGATCGGGCGGCCGCCGCCGTAGTAGCGCGTGTTGCCGATCGCGAGCAGGTGGCCGGCGACCACGGACGGCTCGCCGTCGTCGGCGGCGAGCGTGTAGCGGTGCGTGCGCAGCCCGAGAACCTCGAGGTAGGTGCCGAGCGTGTACCGCGCGGCGCCCTGGGGGCGGCGCATGCGGTTGATGCGCTCGTTGGCGCGCGAGTCGAACCCGGCGCAGGCGATCGTCGCGAAGGGGGTGACCGTCCCGGCGTCGTCGGTGATGGTGCCGGTGTCGACCGGGCGACGGTCGCCGTCGAGCACGACGTCGGCCGCACCGTGCGGGTCGGTGGGGATGCCGTGCGCGCGGGCGAGGTCGTTCCCCGTGCCCCCGCCGGCGACGGCGAGCGGCACACCGGTGCCGAGCAGGGACGGCAGCGCGCAGGCGACGGTCCCGTCCCCGCCGCTGACCACGAGCACGTCGGGGCCGGCGGCGACCGCCTCGCGGGCGAGGCTCGCGGTCTCCGCGGACGTCGCGCCCTGGTAGGTACGGACCGTGGCGCCGCGCTCCTCGAGACGGCGGACCACCGCACCGGCATGGCCCGTCCCCGCACCGCGGCGCGAGGCGGGATTGACGAGCACTCCGACGTGCCCGCTGCTGCCGTCCATACTGCTTCCTTCCAGGTACACCTGGTCTTGTGATGGTCCGCACAAGAATCTTTGAGGATGCTAGCGGACGAACGACAAGAATCCGGTCAACGGCAGCCTACGATCCGGACTCGATGTCGATCACGGCCGTGGCCGGTACAGCATCCTCCGCAGCCGGAGCACCCAGCGGGCCTGCACGACGATCGGCGGCCCGGCGCGCAGCACCGCCGTCGACACGGCCAGCGCCAGGAGGCCGAGCACCCAGCCGCCGGGGACGTCGCTGAGCCAGTGGTAGTCGACCCGCGCCATGACCCATCCGGAGCTGAGCGCGACGACGGCGGAGGCCGTCATCCACGGCACGAACCACCGGGGCCGGGGCCACAGGCCGCGCTCACCGATCAGCAGGATCCCCGCCATCGCCCACGTGTACGTGGCGTTCGCGGCGTGCCCCGACGGCCACGCCCGCCCGCCGCCGTGCAGCACGTCCATCCCGGTGTGCGGCATGGTCCGGCCCAGTCCGAACTTGATCGAGTAGCCGACGACGGCGATCACCGCCAGCCCTGCGAGCACCGCGACGAGGGGACGCCAGTCCCGCTCGCGCAACGCCAGCCAGCCGGCGACGAGACCGAGGACCGGGAGGGTGAAGATGCGCTCACCGGTGACGCTGGCGAAGCCGTCCAGCAGCTCCTTCTCCATGCCGGTGGGGAAGTGGGCCTCGGCCCAGAGATGGAAGGTCCAGTCGGGCGCGACGAACGGCCCCGACACGGCGACCTGCCACGCTCCCAGCGCGAGCAGCACGGCCGACACGCCCCCGAGCCAGGCCACGCCCGCCGAAACACGCTTCACGCGCCCGATCCTACGTTCTCCCCGGATCGCCGAGCGCACCGTCTCGGCGGCTTCCGGGCGCCGGGACCCCGCCGATGCCGTGCGCTCGGCGGGCGGGTCGCCGGGCCTCAGGGGACGAGCGTGCCCGGGTTCATGACGGCGGCGGGGTCCAGCTCCCGCTTGACGGCGCGGAGGACACGGAGACCGTGCTCCCCGATCTCCTGCTCCAGCCACGGCGCATGGTCCGTCCCGACGCCGTGGTGGTGGGAGATCGTCCCGCCCGCGGCCATGATCGCGTCGTTCGTGCGCGCCTTGACCGGTTCCCAGGCCAGGTCGCCGACCGGGCCCGCGACGACCGTGAAGTACAGCGACGCGCCCGTGGGGTACACGTGCGACACGTGGCACAGGACCCGGTGACGCACCCCGGCCGCGTCGAACCCCGCGGCCAGGGCCTCGACGACCGCGGCCCGCAGCGTGCTCAGGCCGGACCAGGTGGTGGCGGTCTCCAGGGTCTCGGCGAACACCCCGTGCTCCAGGAGCGTGTCGCGCAGGTACGGGGCGCCGAACCGGCCGTGGTCCCAGGACTCCGCCAGACGGGCGGGCGCCGTCCTCCCGCCGGCCGCGGTCAGCACGGCGGCCGTCGCGTCCCGCCGCGCCCGGGCCGGGCCCGCCGGCCCCTCGTGCAGCACGACGGCGGTGCACCCCTTGCTCAGCGCCTTGCCGATGCTCCCCACCTGCGCGAGCGACACCGCGGTCTCCGCCTCGTCCGACAGCCGGATCACCGTCGGCCCCGTGCCCTGCTGCACCACCTGCCGCAGGGCGTCCGTACCGGTAGGGAAGTCGGGGAACGTGAAGGCGTCGAACAGCCGCTCGGCCGGAGCCTCGTGCACGCGCAGCCGCACCTGCGTGATCACCCCGAGCACGCCCTCCGACCCGAGGAACAGCCGCACCAGGTCCGGACCCGCCGCCGATCCCGGCGCCCGCCCCAGGTCCAGCGTCCCGGTCGGGGTGACCACGCGCAGCCCCGTGACCATGGCGTCGAACCGCCCGTGACCGGCCGAGCTCTGGCCCGAGGAGCGCGTCGCCGCGAACCCGCCGAGCGACGCGAACTCGAAGCTCTGCGGGAAGTGCCCCAGCTCGAACCCGTGCTCCGCGAGCGCCGCCTCGGCCGCGGGCGCCCGCGTGCCGGCCCGGAACGTCGCCTCGCCGGACACCTCGTCGAGCCGTTCCAGGCCCGCGAGCCTCCGCAGGTCGAGGCTGACCACGCCCCGGTGGTCCCCGGCGTCGGGCCGCAGCCCTCCGGTGACGGCGGTCCCGCCGCCGAACGGGACGACGGCGAGCCCTCGCTCGCCCGCGACCCGCAGCACGGCGGCGACCTCGGCCTCGGCGCCCGGCAGCACCACGGCGCCGGGCGCCGCCTGCCGGCGCGCCCTGCGGCGCAGGAGGTCCGGCGTGGACTTCCCGCCGGCGTGCAGCAGGCGTGCCTCGTGGTCGGTGCGGACGTGCTCGGTGCCCACGGCGTCCGCGAGCGCCCGCACGTCCTCGGGGTCGAGCGCGGGGGTGGTGAGCTCGACGTCGGCGGGCGCGAGCCGCGGGGCGCGCCGGGGCCGGCGCCCCAGCACAGCGGTGAGCAGGAGCGTGATCCCGCCGGGCAGCTTCTCGGCAGCCTTGGCGGGGTCGCCCCAGCCGTCCCAGCGCATGTCGAGGATGTCGCTCTGCTCGCTCATGGATTACAGTGTTACACATCATGTCAGTTCGTAACGCAAGCCTGCCGGGGCGGGTCACCGGCGGTCTCCTGGAGGAGGCGCCCGACCCGGTCGGGGCACGCCTCCTGGACGCCGCGGGGCGCATCGTCGCCGGCCGCGGACTGCGGGGCCTGACCATCGCCGAGGTCGCGCGCGAAGCCGGGGTCAGCCGTCCCACGGTGTACCGGCGCTTCGGGTCGTCCGACGACGTCGTGCGAGCCCTCCTCGGGCAGCGCGCCCAGGTGCTGGTGGCACGGGTGGGGCGGCACGGCCCCGCCCCCGACCGCGGCGGGATCGTGCGCGGCGTGCTGGAGTTCGGCGACCTGTTCCGCGCCGACCCTGTGTTCCGGCGCCTGCTGCAGCGCGAGCCCGAGGTGTTCACCCGCTACACGTTGCAGCGCATCGGGCGGTCGCAGCGCGTCATCCACGAGTGGATCGCCGCCGCGCTCGGCGCGGCACAGGCCGGCGGGACCGTCCGCGCGGGCGACACGCACGACATGGGGCTGATGGTCCTGATCATCTCCCAGGGCGCGCTGCTCTCCGGCCCGACCGTCGCCGACCTCGTCGACGACGAGGCGTGGCGTGCCGAGCTGGCGCACGTCCTCGACGCCTACCTCCACCCGTGACCCGCCCCGGCCCGACCGCCCTGCACGCGGCACGACGCGCCCGTGAGCTGGACGAGCTCTCCTCGGCACCGGTCGACGTGCTCGTGGTGGGCGGGGGCGTGACCGGTGCGGGTGTCGCGCTGGACGCCGCGTCGCGGGGCCTGTCGGTGGCCCTCGTGGAGGCCCACGACCTGGCCTGGGGCACGTCGCGGTTCAGCTCGAAGCTGGTGCACGGCGGGCTGCGCTACCTCGCGACGGGCGACGTCGGCGTCGCCCGGGAGAGCGCCCGCGAGCGTCACCTGCTGATGACGCGGACCGCACCGCACCTGGTGCGCCCGCTCGGCCAGCTCGTCCCGGTGCTCCCCGCGGTGTCCGCCCGGCAGGTGGCGACGTCGGCGATCGGTATGTCGCTGGGTGACCTGCTGCGGCGGGGCGCCGGGACGCCGTCGTCGGCCCTGCCGTCCTGGCGGTGCACGAGCGCCGGCGAGGCGCTCCGCCTCGCTCCCGCCCTGGCGTCGGACGGTCTGCGCGGCGGGATCCTCGGTCACGACGGACAGCTCGTGGACGACGCGCGGCTCGTCGTGGCGCTCGCGCGCACGGCGGCGGGGCGGGGTGCGCGGATCCTGACCCGGGTGCGGGCCGATCGCGTCGGGCCCGGCGGCGCCGACCTGACCTGCACCCTGACCGGCGCGAGCCTGGGTGTGCGGGCCCGTGCGGTGATCAACGCGACCGGGGTCTGGGCGGGGACGGTCGACCCGTCGGTACGCCTGCGGCCGAGCCGGGGCACGCACGTGGTGGTCCCGGCGCAGCGGCTGGGGAACCCGGTGGCAGGGCTGATGGTCCCCCTGCCGGGGTCGATCAGCCGGTTCGTGTTCGCGCTGCCGCAGGAGCACGGGCGCGTGTCCGTCGGGCTGACGGACGAGGAGGCGCCCGGGCCCGTGCCCGACGTCGCCGAGCCCTCGGCGGGCGAGGTCGGGTTCCTGCTGTCGGCGGTCTCGCGGGCGCTGGAGGTGCCGCTCACCCGGGACGACGTCGTCGGCGCGTACGCGGGCCTGCGCCCCCTGGTCGACGCCGGCGACGACGGCCGCCGCTCCGCGGACGTCTCCCGGCGGCACCTGGTGCGGGTGTCGGAGGGCACGGGCGCGGTCAACGTGCTGGGCGGCAAGCTCACCACGTACCGCCGGATGGCGCAGGACGCGGTCGACCTGGCGGTCGCCCGTGCGGGCCTGGTGGCCGGTCCGTGCCGGACGCCCGCGCTGCCGCTGGTGGGCGCAGGGCCGGAGTCTTCCGCGGGAGAGGCGGCGGCCAGGGACGGGATGGACCGGCGGCTGCGGGCCGGGATCGTGTCGCGGCACGGGGCCGAGGCCGGGCGGGTGGTCCGGGAGGCGCGCGTCGGTTCGGCGACGGCCGGGCTGGACGACCGCGGCACCGCCGGGCACGTGCGCATCGCGCGCGCCGAGATCGAGTGGGCGGTCACCCACGAGGGCGCCCTGGACGCCGACGACGTCCTCGACCGGCGCACCAGGATCGGCCTGGTCCCGGCGGACCGCGCGGCCCTGGCGGCGGAGATCACGGAGATCGTCGAGGAGGCGGCCACCCTGCGCTGACGGCCGCCGTGCCCCGCCCTGTCCTGCCGGCGGCAGCAGCGGGGAACGGCCGGGCGGCCCGGCGCTCAGTCCCCGCGCAGGAGGTGGCGGTTCGGGTCCCGGGCGGCGTCGGCCAGGTCGGGGACCTGGATGACCGTGCGGCCCGCGCGCCGCAGGGTCTCGGCGCCGCGGCCTTCCACGAACAGGGCCGGCTCCGACCACGCGAACACGATCCGCGGGATCCCTACGGCCAGGATGTGCTCGGTGCAGGTCACCGCGCGGGACGCCCGCTTCCCGCAGGGTTCGAGCGACGTGTAGATCGTCGCGGCGCGCAGCCGGGGCCGGTCGTCGCCGCGGACGTCCGCGAGGGCCGCCTCCTCGGCGTGCTCGGTCAGGTCGTGGCGGCGCGACCAGCCGCGACCGAGCTCGGTGCCGTCGTCGGCGACGATGATCGCCCCGACGCTGAACGCCGTGCGCGACGGCGGGCACCGCTCCGCCAGCGCGATCGCCTCGAGCAGGAGCTCGCGATCGGCGGACGTGACCACCTCCGTGCCGCTCATCGCCCGATACCGGGTCCAGGTACGGGCGCGTAGCGGAGCAGGACGAGGTCCCCCATGGCCCGGGCCTCCAGGAGCGTCATCGGGCGCGCGGGATCCTGCGGGAAAGCCCCTGCCCCGGTGAACCGCGGGGCGGCGTCGTCCCCGACGAAGAACGGCGCGAGCACGAGGTGCAGCTCGTCGACCAGGCCCGCGGTGAGGAACATCGTGTGGATCCGGCCGCCGCCCTCGACCATGAGCCGCTCGACGCCGCGGGCGGCGAGGTCGGCCAGGATCGTGTCCGGGGCGACGCCCGGCCCGGCGGGGACGACGTCGGCCAGCGTCCCGAGACGGGCGCGCACGGCGCCCGCCGCGGCGTCGGTGGTGTAGACGACCCGGCCGGCGTCGCCCGTGAAGAACCGTGCCCGCGGGTCGAGGGGGGCGCCGCCCGCGGTGACCGTGACCTTGAGCGGCGTCGCCGGACGCGATCCGGCGACCCGCTCGGCGCGCCGGCTCGGGGAGCGGACCTCGAGGCGCGGGTCGTCCGCGCGGACCGTCCCGGCCCCGACGAGGATGGCGTCCATCTGCGCGCGGACGCCGTCGACGCGGTCGAGGTCCGCGGCGTCCGAGAGCAGGAGCCGTTCGGTACCGGCATCGTCGATGTGCCCGTCGAGGGACGCCGCGACCGAGAGGAGCACGTGCGGGCGGGGGGCCATGGCACCAGTTTCGCAGGCCGTGCCCGGCGGAAGGAACGTCGGCGGGCGGTGGCGAACCGTCGCGCGCCGGTGGCCTGCGAACATCACGGCGCCATAACCATTTCCCAGGCCTTGTGAATCTCTCGTGCGACCCGGGCACAACCCGGTACGGGTGGGTGAATTCGACCATAAGATCGCTGCGATGTTGCGAATCCAGGGGGCTCAGGGGATGCCGTACCCGAACGCGTCAGGCCGGGATCTATCGGACGTCGGCGCGTTCACCGTCCCGGGCCGTGCGCGCCTCGGGCCGGAGCCAGGGAGCACCCGTGCCGCGCTGGCCGCGGTCGTCGGGCGCGTGCGCGCCGACCTCCACGCGGCCCGGAGCAGCAGCGAGACGCAGCCGTGGATCGGCCCGGCGACCGTCGGGGGCGTCCTGGCCCTCGTCTTCGCGTGGATGGTGCTCCAGGTGATCACGGCCGGCCCGCTCGTCGCGTGGGACTGGGTCGTGCGCGAGTTCGTCTACGCCCACCGCGCCCAGGGCCGCACGGCGACGTTCCTCGAGGTCCAGGCGTTCTTCACCGGCGAACGCTGGGCGACCGTCCCGGTGGTGATGGGCACCGGCGCGCTCGTGGCCTACCGGCAGGGCTGGCTGCGTCCCCTCTACGCCGTGATGGCCGGGCTCGCGACGATCGCGGCGATCGGCTATCCGGTGAAGTTCGGCCTGGGCCGCTCCAGCCCGGTCACCGGGACCGACCTGCTGCACGCCGGCGGGCAGGCCTTCCCCTCCGGGCACGCCGCCAACACGGCGTTCACCGCGACGATGGTGGTGTTCCTGCTGTACGGGTCCGCCGGGCTGCGCCCCGACCCGCGCCGCGTCCGCCGGGGCGCGGTCGTCGTGGCCGGGCTGCTCGCCGTGAGCGGCACCCTCGTCGCCTGGATGGGCTACCACTGGCTCAGCGACATCCCGGCCGGCTGGCTCATGGGGTTCGTCGCCGCGTGCGTGTCGCTCACGGTGCTGCACTGGCCCCGCCGGTCCGCCGACGCCGACGCCGACGCCGAGACCGACGTCGACGCCGCGACCGCCACGCCGGCGGACCCGACGCCGGCGACCGGCGGCCCCGCCGAGACCACCGGCCCGGCCGACACCGCACCCCGGCCCACGCCCACGGTGGGTGGTCGGCACGTGCCGACCACCCACCGTACGGCCGGCCACCCGGTCCGCGCGGGACACCCGGACCACCCCGCGCGCCCCGACCCGACCCGCCCGGCCGCACCGTCGCCCGCCGCCAGACCCCCGCACGCCTCCCGCCACTCGTCGTCGCTCGGACCGCACCGGCTGCGCCGATAGGCCCTCGCGAGCCGTCCACGCGGGCGGCGCGCCCCCGGCCCCGCCCCCGCGCGCCGCTCAGGACCCGGAGGCACCGCCCACCGAGCCGACCGTCGTCTCCTTGCCGACGGCGGTGGTGAGGTACACCTCGAACCCGTCGGGAATCTCCCCGTGCAACGCCTGGAGCAGGGAGCCTCCGGAGGGCAGGGCGCCCGGCGCCTGCACCGTGACGTTCACCTTGCCGAGCGAGACGGCCACCCCCGTCACCGCCGCCGTCGGGGTGTCCGCGAGCCACTCCTCGGCCGCGGTCCGCACCCCGTCCTCCCACGCGTGGACCACGTAGATCGCGACGGTGTTGGCCACCAGCGGCAGCGCGACCAGGACCGCCAGGACCGTGAGGGTCGCACGAGCCCGCGGGGTCGACCCCACCACACCCGTCTCCTCCAGGGACTCTCCGGCGTAGCCCAGGGCGGTGAACACCAGGGTCCCGGTGAGCACCATCGCGACGAGGTTCGACAGGAACAGGAACAGGGCGCCGAACGCCATCGCCCACTCCGTGAGCCCCACGCACACGCCGACGACGGCGAGCGGCGGCACCAGCGAGATCGCGATCGCCACACCGGGGAGCACGGCCGACAGGTCACGGCGCGCCTGGGCGATCGCCCCCGCGAACCCGGTCGCGACGGCCGCGATCATGTCGTACATCCCGGGCGACGTCCTGCCCGTGATCTGCGTGTTCGTCACCGCGTCGAACGACCCGAACGGGAACAGCGCGAACAGCGCGCCGACCCCGACCACCAGGAGCGACCCGAGCACCGTCACGATCAGCGACCGGCCGATCCGGCGCTTCACGAGCCCCAGCGCGATCCCCATGATCGGCCGGGACAGCGGCGCGATGATCATCGCGCCGATCACCGTCGCGGTCGAGTCCGACAGGACGCCGGCCGTCGCGATGACCCCCGACAGCACGAGCATGGACCAGAACCCCGACGCGTTCGCCCGCACGTCCCCCGCGGACAGGTCGAGCTCCTCGGTCAGCTCGTCGAGCGTGCGCCGCTGAGACTCCGGGATGACCGCCGACCGCAGTTCGGACCACATGGTCCCGAGTATCGGTCCGGATCACAGGAACCGCCCGGCGTCCGCCCCACCACCTCCCTCAGGCAGCCTCCGAGAGCAGGTCACGCAGCGCCGCCCGGAACGTGGCCCGCGCCTGCCGCGGGTCCCCCAGATAACCACCGACCATCGCCCCGTCGCGCAGCGCCATCCAGCGCCGGCCCGCCTCCTCGGGAGCCGGGTGCCCCGCACCCCGCAGCGCCTCGGACACCACCCCGACCAGCCAGTCCCGGTGGGCGCGGACCGCCCGCCGCACCGGACTGCCCGGATCCGGGTACTCCGCGGCCGCGTTGATGAACGCGCAGCCCCGGAAGCCCGGCGCGCACAACGTCTCCCCCACCAGGTCCGTCACCTGCGTGAGCCACGCCCCCGCGTCCCCCGACGGCAGCTCCGCGGCACGCTCCCGCAGGGCCGCGTCGGTCGCCTCGATGTACGCGACCACCAGGGCCTCCTTGCCCGCGAAGTGCCGGTAGAACGTCG
Source organism: Myceligenerans cantabricum (assembly GCF_054777735.1). Taxonomy (NCBI): domain Bacteria; kingdom Bacillati; phylum Actinomycetota; class Actinomycetes; order Micrococcales; family Promicromonosporaceae; genus Myceligenerans; species Myceligenerans cantabricum. The sequence goes on along the minus strand of NZ_BAAHAJ010000001.1, from coordinate 198,330 downwards.
CCCGCGTGACCGACGCCTCCGCCACCACCCGCTCCACCCCCACCCCGCGGACGCCGTCCGCGTAGAACAGCTCGGAGGCCGTGCGGAGCAGGCGCTCGCGGGCGGCGGAGCGCCTCCCCACCGTGACGGTGGGTGCGCCTTGTCCCTCGGTCGTCATGACTCAACGGTAGCCCCCGCGCCTTGACAGGGACCGCCTCGACGGGGTGTAGTTGCCCAACCGGTAGAACGACCGTTCTTTCTACTACTGATGGAGGACCTCATGTCCGTGCTCTACACCGCTTCCGCCACCGCCGTCGGGGAAGGCCGCGACGGCCACGCCACGACGTCGGACGGCCTGCTCGACGTCGACCTCGCCACCCCGAAGGAGCTCGGTGGCAACGGCGGCAAGACCAACCCGGAGCAGCTCTTCGCGGCCGGCTGGGCGGCCTGCTTCCACAGCGCGCTCAAGCGGGTGGCCCAGCAGGAGAAGACGGCGATCAGCGACACCTCGGTCACCGCCGAGGTCGGCATCGGCCCGAACGCTGACGGCGGGTTCGGCCTGGAGGCCGTCCTCACGGTGGAGATCGGCGGCGTCGACACGCCGACCGCCGAGCGCCTCGCCGCCGCGGCCCACCAGGTCTGCCCCTACTCCAACGCCACCCGCGGCAACGTCCCGACCGACCTGAAGGTCGTCACGGCCTGAGCCCGCGGCCGCAGCCGCTCTCCGAGACGGCCTGCGGCCTCGGCCGACCAGGCCGTCCTGCCGGGTGGGAGCGCACTCACCCCGCAGGACGGCGTGGTCACGCCCGCAGGCGGACGGCGGTCAGCCGTAGGTGGTGATGGCCAGCTCCTTGACGGAGAGCCAGACCTGGCGGCCCGGCGCGAGGGAGAGGTCTCGGGTGGATGCCGGCGTGACGTCGGCGAGGAGGTCGTGCTCGCCGTGGACCTGCAGGCGGATCGCGTCACCGTGCGGCGCCACGCCGCGGACCGTGCCGGGCCAGTGGTGGCGTGCCGAGTCGTCGGGCTCGTGCAGCGAGACCGTCACGGCCGACGGCGGGAACGCCCGGAAGCGGTCGCCGTCGCGGATCACGTTGAGGCCCACCAGCCGGGCGACGTGCGCCGTGCGGGGCCGTGCGGCGACCTCCTGCGGGGAACCGGACTGCACCAGGCGGCCGCCGTCGAGCACCGCGACCCGCGTGGCGAGCGTGAGGGCGTCCAGCGCGTCGTGGGTGACCAGGACCGTGATGCCGCCGTACGCCGCGAGATGGTGGGCGAGCTCGATCCGCAGCGCGGCCGCGACGCCGACGTCGAGCCCCGCGAAGGGCTCGTCGAGCAGCAGCAGGACGGGGTCGCTCGCGAGCGCCCGGGCGATCGCGACCCGCTGCGCCTGCCCGCCGGACAGTTCGCCTGGCCGGCGCCCCGCCAGCTCACCGACGCCGAGGCGGCCGAGCCAGTCGCGGGCGGCGTCCCGCGCCCTCTCGGCCGGGACGCCGCGCGTGCGTGGCCCGAACGCCACGTTCTCCAGCGCGCTGAGGTGCGGGAAGAGTCGCCGGTCCTGGAAGACCACCCCCACGTGCCGGTCCTGCGGCGGTAGCGCCGACAGGTCGGAACCGCCGAGGCGCACGGATCCCCCGGCGGGCTGCAGGCCCGCGAGCGCCTGCACGAGCGTGGTCTTCCCCGCCCCGTTGGGGCCGACGACGGCGACGACGTCGCCGGCCGCGGCGACGAGCTCGGCGTCGAGCCGCCCGGGAACCGACAGGCGGGCGGAGAGCCCGGTCATGCCGTCACCAGCCAGCGGTCGCGGAGCGCGACCAGGACGCCGACGGACACGATCAGCATGACGAGGCTGAGCGCGAGGACGGCGTCGGTGTCGGACTGCCGCTCGACGTAGATCAGGATCGGCATCGTCTGCGTGGTGCCGGGGTAGTTGCCGTTGAAGGTGATGGTCGCGCCGAACTCGCCGAGCGAGCGCGCCCAGCCGAGGACGAGGGCGGCGGCGACGCCGGGCAGCGCGAGGGGCACGGTGACACGGCGGAAGGTGAGCCAGCGCCCGGCGCCGAGGGTGGCGGCCGCCGCGTCGTACGCGGAGCCCGCTGCGCGCAGGCTCCCCTCCGTGCTGATCACGACGAACGGCAGCGCGACGAAGACGTGCGCGAGCACGACGCCCCACGTCGTGTACGGGAACGCGAACCCGGTGAGGTCGAGCAGGGGCGCACCGAGGAGGCCGGAGCGGCCGAACGCGGTGCGCAGGGCGATGCCGGCGACGACGGGCGGCAGCACCATCGGCACGATGACCAGGGACCGCACCAGCCTGCGGCCCGGGAAGTCGACCCGCGCGAGCACCCAGGCGAGCGGCAGGCCGAGCACCAGGCAGATCGCGATCGCGGCGGTCGACGTCGTGACCGAGAGCCACAACGCTTCCCGCACGACCGGCGACCCGAGCGCGGCGACCAGGCTCGCCGGGTCCGTGGCGAGGACCGTCGTCACGAGCGGGATCACGAGCAGCAGGACCGCGAGAGCCGCCGGGACCACGAGCACGAGCGGGGCGCGGCCCAGAGGGTCCCGCGGCCGGCGCCGGGCGCCGGCCTCGCGCGGCCCGTGCCCGGCACCTCCAGCGGCCCCGCGCCCGGGGCCGGGGCCGGGCACGGACGAGCTCGCCGTCGTCCCCGTCATGGCCCGGAGAACCCTGCCTCGGTGAGCACCTCCTGGCCCTCCGGGCCGGTCACGAAGTCGATCCACTCCGCGGCGAGCCCGGCGTCGCCGGGCTGGTCCAGTGCGGCGATCAGGTAGGAGTTCTTGTCGCGCTCCGCCCCGGGGACAGGGACGGCGGTGACGGCGTCCCCCGCGGCGACGGCGTCGGTGGCGTAGACGAGCGCGGCGTCCGCCTCGCCCGCGACCACCTTGTCGAGGGTGGCGCGCACGTCCTCCTCCAGGCTCGCGGGCTCCGCCGTGATCCCGTGACCGTCGAGCACGGCCCGCGCGACCTTCCCGCACGGGGCCTGGTCCGCGCAGCGCACCCAGGTGGTGCCGACCAGGTCGCCGAGCGACCCGATGCCCGCCGGGTTGTCCGGCGGCGTGGCGATGACCAGGACGTTCGTCGCGAAGACAGTGGGGTCGACGGCGGCACCGGCGTCGGTCGCGATCCGCAGGGAGTCCTCGTCGGCGGTGGCGAGCACGTCGCCGGGCGCGCCGTCCGCGGCCTGCTCGGCGAGGTCGGTGCTGGAGCCGAACGAGAGCTCGACGTCGACGCCGTCGTGCTCGGCCTCGAACCGTGCACCGAGCTCGGTGAACACGTCGGTGAGGGACGCGGCGGCGAGCACCTGGACCGTGTCGTCACCGCTCCCTCCGGCACACCCGGCGAGCCCCACGACGAGGAGCCCCGTGGCCCCCGCCCGGATCCCGCCGCGCCGCTGCCTCCGGCGACCCGCCGGGCGCAGGCTCGTCCGCCGGGCTGCCGGGCCCGTCATCGGGGCCGCTCCACCACGACGTTGGTGGCCTTGACCGAGGCGATGGCCCGGACACCCGGGCGGAGACCCAGCTCGGCCGCCGCCTCGGCGCTCATCAGGGAGACCATCCGGTAGGGGCCGCAGACCATGTCGATCTGCGCCATCACCGTGTCCTGGGTGACCCGGGTGACGAGCCCGGTCATCCGGTTGCGGGCGCTGACCGAACCGCCACGGGTGCGCTCGTGCTCGCGCGCGTCCACGAGAGACGCCGCGAGCTCGGCCAGGTCGGCGCCGGGGATCACGGTGCGCCCGCCCCGGGTCCCGCCGGCCACGCGGCCGGCGTCGACCCAGCGGCGCATCGTGTCATCGCTGACGCCCAGCAGCTCGGCGGCTTCCGCAATTCGGTAGTCCATGGGGCCATTCTGCCGCACCTGCGGATCTCAGGCCATAATTGCTCCGCGCCTGCGCCTCATGGTGCGGAAGCCGCCATGCCGTGACCGTGCCCGTCATGGAAACGAGCGCACGGCCCGCACAAGGGGCGCCGCCCGAGACCTCCCCGACGAGCCGGGCCCGCTGCCCGCCCGGCCCGCTCAGAGACCGCGCGGGGAGGGACGACCGCGCGGGGAGGGACGACCGCGAGGTAGGGACGAGTGCTCAGGTAGGTGCCAGGGGGCGCTCCCCACGCCCCTACCTGAGCACCCACCCCTACCTCGCTACGCCTTACCCGCGCGATCTCTCACCGGACCGGGCGCCTCACTCCCCGTCCTGGGTGAGGGGGACGGCCAGGAGCCGGTCGTCGTCCGGTCCGGGGTCGCCCCGGCCGTCCGTGTTGTTCGTGAGGAACCACAGGTCGCCGTCGGGCGAGAGGGTGACGTCGCGGAGACGGCCGTACTCGCCCGCGTAGTACTCCGTGGACTCGGCCGGCGTCGCGACCGGTACCGCGCGGAGCACCGAACCCCGCAGGTTCGCGACGAAGATCGTGTCTCCCGCGATCCCGATGCCGCTCGGGCTGGCGTCCGCGGTGCTCCACTGCTGCACGGGGTCGACGTACTGGTCGTCGCCCCCGATGCCCTCGACGACCGGCCACCCGTAGTTGCCGCCCGGCGTGATGACGTTCAGCTCGTCCCAGGTGTTCTGCCCGAACTCGGACGCGAACATCGTGCCGTCGTCGGCCCAGTCGATGCCCTGCGGGTTGCGGTGCCCGTAGCTGTAGACCAGCGAGCCGTCGAACGGGTTGTCGTCGGGCACGGCGCCGTCGGGCGTCAGGCGCAGGATCTTCCCGGCGAGGCTGTCGAGGTCCTGCGCCGCGTCGCCGGTCCCGGCATCGCCCGCGGTGGCATAGAGCATGCCGTCCGGGCCGAACGCGATGCGGCCGCCGTTGTGGAAGCCGGCCGCCGGGATCCCGTCGAGGACCGTCTCCGCGTCCCCGAGCCCGAGCGACCCGGGCTCGCCGGCGAGCTCGAACCGCTGGATCCGGTTGCCGTCGGCGGCGGTGGAGTACGCGTAGAGGAAGCCGTCGTCGACCGCGAGGCCGAGCAGGCCGCCCTCCCCGCCGTGGCTCACGCCGCCGATCGTACCGACGACGCGCGTGCTCCCGTCGTCGAGCACCTCGAGGACGTCGCCGCTGTCCCGCCCGCTGACGAGCGCCGTGCCGCCGTGCAGCGCGACCGACCACGGGGCCGCGAGGTCGCTCGCCACCGGCCGCGGCTCGCCGACCGGCTCCACGGCGGCCCCGATCTCCGAGGACGGCGCGCTGGTGGACGTCGTGGACTCTCCGGCACCGGACGCCTTGACCGACGACGGCGCGTCCGACGACGACACGCCCACCCCGCACCCGACGATCGCGAGACAGGTGGCAGCGGTCATGGTGAGGGCCTTCATCGTTCTCCTCATTCCCCGAGTCTGACGGACGGCCGGCTCGCGCCCCACCTCCCCGTCGCTGGGTGCGCAGGTCGCGGCCGCGGCCGGCGAGCCCAGACAACCAGAATTTTTCACCCGGTGACAGGTGGTTAACCGTTCAGGTCCGCGGCGGAGCGGCCCCGGCGGCCCCTCTCGGCCGGCCGCGGCGCGCGAGGCCGGCCGAACGCCCTGGTGCCGGGCGCGCGAGGCAGGGATGATCGGACCGACCGATGGCGGAGGTACACGATGCGGCACGCCCAGGGAACACGTCATGGCACGGCGACCAGGAAGGTGACCAGGATGGTGATGTCGGCCGGAGCCGCCGCCGGGCTCACGCTCGCGAGCCTCACGACCGCCCACGCCGGCGGTACGCCGGGGCCCGGGCACCACGGACCGGTGCCCGTCGTCTACGACTCGGACATGGACTTCGACGACGCCTCGACGCTCGCCTACCTGTGCCGGGCCCACCGGAGCGGCCTCGTCGACCTGCGCGCGGTCACCGTGGTGAACAACGGGATCGGCACGCCCGGACGGACCCTCACCCATGCCCGCGAGATCCTGGCGGGCTGCGGGCTCGGGGACGTGCCCGTCGCGGAGGGCACCGACAGGTGGGTCAACCAGCCGCCGCCGGAGGCCCGGGAGACGATCGAGACGATCCTCACCGGCGCCCTGGACGACGCCGACGTCCCCCACGAGCCCGCGCCCGTCGCCGCGCCCGAGCTGATCGCGGCCACCGTCGCCAGGTCGCGGCACCCGGTGACCGTGTTCGCCACGGGACCTCTGAGCAACGTCTCGGCCGCCCTCGACCGCATGAGCGCGCACACCGTCCGGCACCGCCTGGGTGGCGTGGTCGCGATGGCGGGCGCCGTGGACGTCGGGGGCAACCTGTTCGGGTCCACGACCGAAGGCTTCGACAACACCCAGGAGGTCAACGCCTGGATCGACCCGTCCGCCACGCGGCACGTGGTCGACGGCGTGCCGGACGGCCGCCTCCGCCTCGTCCCCCTGGACGCCACCGACCACGTACCGTTCACCGACGAGTTCGTCACCCGCCTGGGCACCGAGGGCCGGACCTACGAGGCGGGCCTCGTGCACTCGATCGTCACCCAGCCCGCCGTCGTGGACCTCATGGAGCTCGGCGCGGTGTACTGGTGGGACGCACTGGCGGCGGTCTCCCTGGTCACCGGCGAGGGTGTGGAGTACGCGACGCGCCCGCTCGACGTCGTGGTGAGCGGTCCGTCGTCGGGCCGGACCGTCGACGCGCCGGGCGGTTCCCCCCAGCGCGCGGGCCTCTCGGCCGACAAGGCCGTGTTCGAAGATCTCTTCCTGGCGGGGCTCAACGGAGTCAGGACGACAGGAACGTCCTGATGGCGCGCTGCTCGGCCATGACGCGCGACCCGTAGCGGGGGACCGACAGTCCCTGGATCGGCGTGCGACCGGTTCGTAGCATCGAGAACGGCGGGCCTGCCCGGCCCGCCCACCGGCTCCGTACCGCAAGGGAACACTCGTCATGGATCTTGGACTGCACTACTTCACCTTCACGCACCCCGAGTGGGAGACCACCCTGGCCGACCGGCTCACCGAGACCGCGCAGATCGCCGACCAGGGCGGGGTGAACCTGTTCTCGGTGATGGACCACTGGTTCCAGATGCTGCAGGCGGGCGGGCCGTACGAGCCGATGCTCGAGGGGTACACCACGCTGGGCTACCTCGCGGGCGTCACCGAGAACGTGCGCCTGAGCCTGCTCGTCACCGGCGTCACCTACCGCCACCCCGGCCTGCTGGCCAAGACGGTCTCCACCCTGGACGTGCTCTCCCGCGGGCGCGCCGTGCTGGGGCTCGGGGCGGCCTGGTACGACCGCGAGCACGCGGGCCTGGGCGTGCCGTTCCCGCCGACCGCGGAACGGTTCGAGCGCCTCGAGGAGACGCTGCGGATCTGCCGCCAGATGTGGTCCGACGACGACGGCGCCTTCGACGGCGAGCACTACCGGCTGGCCGAGACGATCAACCTCCCTCAGCCGTCGCGCGGCACCGTACCGGTCATGATCGGCGGGGGCGGCGAGCGCAAGACGCTGCGCCTGGTGGCCCAGTACGGGCAGGCCTGCAACCTCTTCGGCGCCCCGGGCGAGGAGGGGCGGGAGACGGTCCGGCACAAGCTGGAGGTGCTGCGCGCGCACTGCGAGCGCCTCGGCACCGACTACGACGCCATCGAGAAGACGATGCTCTACCAGGGTGACGCCGTCGGCGACGTGGACGGATTCCTCTCCGAGATGGAGAGGTACCGGGCGCTCGGCATCAGCCTGGTGGCCCTCATGCCGACGCCGTACGAGAACCCGGTCCCGTGGGCCACCCGGCTCACCGAGAACGTGGTGCCCCGCCTCCAGCAGATCTGAGCGGGACGGCGATCCTGGACCCCCTGTCCCTGCTGCGCACCACCACGACCCAGGTCACCGGGAGGCTCAACCGCGCGCTCGGGTTCGACACGGTGCACGCCCAGGGAGAGGCCGTTCCAGGATGACCGCCGCCGCGTGATGCCGGGGAGCCGTGCCCTCACCCGCAGCCGACTGCCCGGCAGGCCCTCAAGGCCGCCGACGACGCCGGGAGCCCGGCCGATGATCGGACTCCCGTTGAACGCCCCCCGATATGAACGATGACGCGAGACATCTATGAACGATGTCCCGCGTCATCACAGAGTGGAGCTGAGGGGACTCGAACCCCTGACCCCCTGCATGCCATGCAGGTGCGCTACCAGCTGCGCCACAGCCCCGACACCCACCACGTCCTGGCAGGCTCGGTAAGTTTACGCAGCGCCGGGGCCACCAGCCAAATCGAGAGCAGCACCGGATCGGGTGGGCCTCGTCACTCCGGGTGCACGCCCGGGCATCCCGCGTGTGCACCCAGGCATCGTCCGGGGTTCACCCGCCGAGCGGACACCGTTCACCGGGTCCTGGTTCTGTCGTCCGGGGCGTGCGTCGCGCTCCTGCCCTTCCGACCTGCCGGCCGACCCCGGCGCGTCGTCGCGCCGACCGGAGGACCGATGCACCTGCCGAAGCCCAGGCCCGTCCGTGCCCGAACGCTGACGAGCGCGGACGGCACGTCGCCGGGTCCGTGGATGTCCGCCCGGGCCGAGGTCCCCCTCCGCGTACCCTCCACCGGTGGCCAGAACTGGAACGGCGTGATGCGGCTCGCGCGGTGCGGGGCCGCACCGGCGTCGCAGGGTCGGGCATAGGTTGCTGCAGGCCGCCCGGACCCTCGTCCCGGCCCGCGCACCGGCTCCGGACCTGGCGCGTGGGCTGATGCTCCTCTCCATCGCGCTCGCGCACTCGTGCCTGCTGCTGTACGCGGTCGACGGCGTGCGTCTGCCCGGACTCGGCGACCGCCTGACGGTGTTCTTCGAGGACCTGCTCGTGAACCATCGTGCCCGGCCGATGTTCGTCCTGCTGTTCGGCTACGGCCTCGCCCAGCTGGCGCTGCGCCGCCGGGACCGGGGTGACGGCTGGGGCACCGTGCGGCGCCTGGTCCGACGTCGTGGCACCTGGCTCCTCGTCCTGGGCCTGCTGCACGTCGCGCTGCTGTTCTACGACGTCCTGACCATGTACGGGATCGCGAGCCTGGTCCTGGCCGAGGCGCTGACCTGGTCCGACACTCGGCTGCTCCAGACGGTCCAGCTCTCCCTGATCGGCGTGGCGGTGGCGTTCGCGGTGTACGGGGTCCTGTCCGCGACCGAGGGCTTCAGCCTGGCGATCGGCCCGGACGCCCCGATCTTCGCGCCGGTCGAGCGGATCGGTGAGTGGCTGCGGATGGCAGCGTTCATGACCTGGCAGGTGCTGCCCGGCGTGCTCCTCGGCATCTGGGCGGCGCGGCGGCGGATCCTTGAGGAGCCGCACCGTCACCAGGTGCTGCTGGGGCAGGTCGCCGTCGTCGGGCTCGGGGCCTCGGTGCTGGGTGGCGTGCCGTTCGCACTGATGGACTCCGGGTTCTGGACGGGGCCGACGGCGGTCGTAGCCGGGTGCGCGGCCGTGGTGCACGGGGTCACGGGGTACGCGGGCGGTGTCGGGGCCGCCGCTCTGGTCGGGCTGGTGGCGCTGCGGGTACCCGTCCCCGCGCACCCTGTCGTGGTGGCGATCCAGGCCCTGGGACAGCGGTCGCTGACGTTCTACCTGTTCCAGTCGGTCGCGTTCGTGGCGCTGATGGCGCCGTTCGCGCTCGGGCTGGGGGGCGAGGTCCGGTACGTCGGTGCGGCCGGGATCGCGCTCGGGACGTGGGTGGTCTCCCTGGCAGGCGCGTACTGGCTGCACCGGGCGGGCCACCGGGGACCGGCGGAGGACCTCCTGCGTCGCCTCAGCCGCACCCGACCGGCACCCCGCAGCAGGGTCAGCACGGAGCGCGGGCGGGCCGACCCGGGGGCACGCGGACGCCGGGCGGCCGGCGGGTCGTACGGACCCCGCGAGAGCGGGTCACACGCGGAGGGCTTTTCGATTTGGCTGGTGGCCCCGGCGCTGCGTAAACTTACCGAGCCTGCCAGGACGTGGTGGGTGTCGGGGCTGTGGCGCAGCTGGTAGCGCACCTGCATGGCATGCAGGGGGTCAGGGGTTCGAGTCCCCTCAGCTCCACTCAGTTCCACTCGACGGTAGACGGCGCGTGCCCTGTTCGGGCCGCGCCGTCTTGTCATGTCTCGTGGGGCGCAGTCCCGCCGCCCGCTCGGGGCTAGCGCAGCAACGTGACGCCGCCCTGGGCGAGCAGCCCGAAGGCCACGCCCCACAGCACGATCGAGAGGCACTGCCAGGCGATCACGGCGTTGCGGGACGCACCGAAGGACACCATCGCGCCCGAGGTGATCTGGCTCGGGAGAATCGTCTGCCCGAGCAGGCTCACGCCTGGAACGCCGAACCGGTCGAACGCCCGCCTGAGCTTCTGGCGGCGCGGTGACACCTCCGGCTCGTCCCGGTTCTGCAGGACGCGATCGCGCGCGGCGTGGCCGAGCAGGACGACGAGCACCATGGAGATCACGTTCCCCACGACCGCCGCGACGATCGCCGCCGCCGGCGGCACGCCGACCAGGACTCCGATCACCGAGCCACCGTAGCTCTCCACGAACGGGATCGCGCTGACGGCCGTGACTCCGAGCCACTGCGCCCACACGGGCAGGCCTTCGACGAACGCGACGAGGGATTCGAACACGGGGTGCCTCCAAAGATGGATCGGGGATGACGGCGACACCGGGAAAGCACGCCTGACATGTCAAGCATGCTTTCCATTCCGCGACCATGTCAAGTAGGCTTTCCACTCGTGGAGAGTCGTGTGCGTGCCCTGCGGACCGAACGGGCCCTGTCGCAGCAAGGCCTCGCCGAGGTGATGGGGGTGTCCCGGCAGACGATCAACGCGATCGAGACCGGCCGCTACGACCCGTCGCTGCGCCTCGCCGTGCACCTCGCTCGCTACTTCGACCGGCCCGTGGAGGAGATCTTCGATGTGGACACGTAAGCGGCTGCGGATGTCCTGGTGGAACGCCCTGATGACGTTCGTCCTGCTCGTCGTCGCCGCCGCGCTCACCGTCGCGGGGCAATGGTTCCCGGCCGTCGCCTCGCTGGTCGCGGCCGTGGCGATCGCCGCGACCGCCGTGTACGCCCGCTCCGGGCGCGCGAGTGATGTCACGCGCCTCAACGCCCTGGAGGTGGTCGACGAGCGCGACCGCTCGATGACGGCGTTCGCGCTCGCCGTCGTCGGGGTCGCCGGCCTGCTGTTCTCGATGGCCACGTTCCTCGCCGCCACCGCCCTGCTCGAACCGTCCCACCCCATGTTCTGGGTCGCGTGGGGCCAGGTCCTCGGGATGACCGCCGTCTGGATCGTGGCGAACCTGGTCGCCGTCCGCCGGATCTGACGGCGGGCGCCACCGGACGGTCCACCTCGCTCCGGGACACCGTCCGGGGCTGGCCCAGCTCCCGGACGAGATCGTCAGCGGGGTTCGGCGGCAGCCGCCTCGGCGCGGATCCCGTTGATCAGGAGCCGCAGCCCGTACTCGAACTGCTCCTCGGAGCCGACGACGAACATCTCCTCGCCGGGAGGCTGATCGGGGAGGCCGCTGATCGCCTGGCCGACCTGCTCCCAGCGTGCGTCCCGGTGGCCGGCCCGCACGCTCATCGCCAGCGCCGCCGCGAGATAGGCGACCAGCGCCTGCGAGGACCGCACGACGTCGGCCGGCGCCAGGCCCGCCTCGGTCAGCGCGGCGAGCAGTCCCGCACCGAGCCGCCCGCCGTTCTCGCCGAGCGGCGGCCGGGCGGCGACGTGCGCGGCGATGCCCGGGTGCCGTAGCGCCGCAGCGCGGATCGCGACCGTGATCGCGCGCAGGCGTTCGGCCCAGGACGTCGCCGGGCCGGGGTCCCGTGCGTCGGCGAGCGCGGCGTCGGCGACGGCGTCCAGCAGCGCCTCGCGATGCGCGAAGTGCCGGTACAGCGCCATCGGGTCGCAGCCGAGCTCCGCCGCGATCCGCCGCATGGACATCGCGTCGGCACCCTCGCGATCGCCGAGCCGCAGCGCCGCCGCCGTGATCACCGCGGGCGTGAGGCGCCCGGACCTGACCATGTGAACCCTTCGTCCGAGAGACCGCCCAGTCTACGACGTAGACGTCGGCGGGCCTCGGGTCTACGGTGTAGACATCAGTTCGCCGAGAGGAGACCGGAATGCGCAGCATCACGGCCGGCAGGGTGGCGGCGCTCACCCTGAGCGGCGGCACGTTCGCCTTCCTGTTCATCAACGACTCGTGGCACCCGGACAACCTGTTCCTGGTTCCCGACCTCGTCCTGTGCGCGGTCCTGGCGGCCGCCGCGCTGCTGCCGTCGCGCCGGGCGCGGCCCGCGCTGCTGTTCGCGTTCGGGCTCACCGCAGGCGTGCTCATGACCTCGGTGTCGTCCTCCGCGGTCGACGGGCGGATCAGCGCCGCGAGCCTGCTCGGGGCCGTGGGCGCGGTGACCTTCGCCGCGCTGCTGGCCCGGGCACGGCCGGCGGCCACGGCACCGTCGGTCGGCACGACATGACCGGTACCGGGACCGCCCTACGCGGGACCGCCCGCGACGAACTCCTCGATCAGGTCCGTGATCTCGTCCGGCCGTTCCAGGTTCGGCAGGTGGCCCGCCCAGCCGAGCTGGACGTGGCGGGCGTCCGCGACGTTCCGCACCACATGGTTCGCGACCGCACGGAAGTGGTCCAGGTCCTGGCCGCCGGAGACGACGAGCGTGCGGGCGGTGATGCGCGCCAGGTCGGCGTCGGGGCCGGGCTGCTGGTTGACGGCGTCGCCGGCGTCGAGCTGGACCTGGAAGGCGTGACGCTGCATGGTGCGCACCAGCTCGCGGGCGTTGTCGCCGGCCTCGGGACCCACCCAGGTGACGACGTTCAGCTCCGTGGCACCCTCGATGTCGTCCGCCGACAGCAGCGCGTCCTCGCGCCGTGCGAAACGCTCCAGGGAGCGTGACGCCGGCAGCGGGTAGGCGGGGTTGAGCAGCACGAGCCGGTCGACCAGGCCGGGCCACCCGGAGGCGACCTGGAGCGCCACGTGGCCGCCGGCCGACGCCCCGACCACGGTGACCGGCGTCTCCAGCGTGTCGAGGAGCCGCTTCACGTCGTCCGCGTCGCTGTACGGCTCGCTGTCGAGCGGCGTCTCGCCGTAACCGCGCAGGTCGCACGTGGTGACGCGGTAGTGCTCGGCGAGCGCGGCGACCTGCGGCCCCCACATCCGGGAGTCGGCCACGCCCGCGTGGACCAGCAGGACGTCCGGCCCGGAACCTGTCGTGGCGTGGCTGAGTCGCACGTGCCGACCCTCGTCGTGACGCCGTCGCTTCAGCCAGCGCATAGATTCCGCTCCAGGTGGTAGGTGCCGTCAGGTTCCCGGCGTCGTCCCCGGGCGGCCACCGGGCAGCAGCCGGTGCAGTGCCGTCGAGAGCTCGACCGACTCGCCGTCCTTGCCGCCCGCGCCGAGCACGAGCGGCGGCCGCTTCGGGTCCGGGCGCACGCCGCGGACCCGGTCCAGCAGCGACAGCGGCGCGGTCAGGACGTAGAAGGCGCCGTCGTCGGACACCGCCGCCGTCCGGTCCGCGCGCAGGTACCAGCCGCGCAGCGGCGTGCGGGCGCTCCCCCGCCCACCGTATCCGAGCACCACGAGCGGCTCCGGTTCGAGACCCGCGTCGCGGGCCGCGGCGACGAACTCCGCGAGCATCGCCTCGGCACGCGCGTGCTCGGCGTCCAGCCGCGCCTGCAGGCGCTCGGCCTGCAGGCGCGCGGCCTCGGTGCGCTGCTCGGCCCAGGATCGGCTCACGGTCTTCCCTCCATGACGACCGGCACGGCGACCGGCCCGGTCTGCTTGCTCCACCCGTCCGCGCGGGTCCTGCCCGGCCCCGCCCGCCGGGCGACGACTCTCGAAACGTATAACCCCCTCATCCACCAGGGCAAGCGCCGCTAGCGTCCACCAGAAGACGCACCGCACGAGGTGGCGACGACGCCCGACGGACGACGACGCCCGACGAACAGGGGACGAACACATGCGAACCGGAATCCGGGAACGACGCCGACGCCTGCTGGGAGTATCGGCCGCCGTCGCGTCCGTGCTCGCCGCCGGAGTCGTGCTGACGTCGACGACGGGCACGGCCCAGGCGGCGGCGTGCGATTCGGCCGGGTACACCGTCGTGAACAGCTGGGACGGCGGGCACCAGGCCGCCGTCTCCATCACGGCCGGCAGCGAGGCGATCGACGGGTGGACGCTCGAGTTCGAGCTCCCCGAGGGCACGGCGGTCTCCAGCGCGTGGAACGCGGACGTGAGCCAGTCCGGCACGACGGTCACCGCGTCCGACCTCGGCTGGAACGCGGTGGTCCCCGCCGGGTCGACCATCGACGCGTTCGGCGCGGTGGTCTCCGCCGGCGCCGGCTTCGAAGCACCGACCGTGTTCCGTGTCGACGGTGTGCTCTGCGGGGACGACGGTGACCCGGAACCGACACCGGACCCGTCCGACCCGTCACCCACGTGCCCGGCCCGGACCCTGGACGACGACTGCGGCGAACCGACCCCCACGCCGACGGCCGACCCGGCGGAGTGCGCGTCCGGCGCGACCTGCGACGGCTTCGAGGACCAGACCGCCCCGGAGCCCGGCGGGGACTGGACGGTCGGCGCGGAGAACTGCACCGGGGACGGGACCGCGACCGTCGACACGGGCGTCGCCCACAGCGGGACGACGTCGATCCGGGTCGACGGCGGGGCCGGGTACTGCAACCACGTGTTCCTCGGGCGCGACCTGCCCGACGACGCCGAGTGGTTCCGCGTCTTCCTGCGCCACACCACCGAGCAGCCGCAGACGCACACCACGATGATCGCTCTGAACGACGCCGCCGACAACGGCTCCGACCTGCGGGTGGGCGGCCAGAACGGCGCCCTGCAGTGGAACCGCGAGTCCGACGACGCGACGCTGCCGGAGCAGAGCCCGGCCGGGGTCGCGCTGAGCTGGCCGCTGCCGGTGGACACCTGGACGTGCCTGGAGTTCCAGGTCGCCGGGGGAAACCTGAGCACGTGGGTCGACGGGGAGCCGGTGGAAGGCCTGGTCGTCGACGGCGAGCCGACACCGGACGTCGACTCGCAGTGGCTGCGCCGCGCGGACTGGAACCCGTCGCTCACGGACCTGCGCCTGGGCTGGGAGAGCTACGGCGCCGACGCGGACACGCTCTGGTACGACGACGTGGCGTTCGGCCAGGAGCGCATCGGCTGCTGAGCACCGGGCGGGCGGCCCCCCGCGCGCGCGGTGCCGGAACCGCTGGTCCGGCACCGCGCCCGCAGGCCCGCCCGGCTCACTCCCCCGAGACGCCGGGTTCCAGGTTCCAGTCCGGGCCCGCCAGCCAGTGGTCCAGCGGGTAGCCCGCACCGACGTTGTGCGAGACGAGCCGCCACGCCGGGTGCCCCTGCGGGCCGGAGGCACGCAGGTGCGACCAGTGCACGTTGTGCAGGCCGCTGATCCCCCGCCACTCGACAGGGTCCTGGTCGAGCAGGGTGGTGAGCGTCAGCGTGATCGCGGCGCCGTGCGAGACCACGACCAGGGTGTCGTCGTGCTCCAGCGCGGCCGCGTGCTCCAGCACGGCGGCGGACATCCGCTCGGCGACCTGCCGGCGCGACTCCGCGCCCGCGCGCACCGGCTCGGCGCCGGCGCGCCACTCCGCGTGCTCGGCGGGCCAGCGCTCGGCGATCTCCTCGCTGCTCAGACCCTCCCACTCGCCGAAGGCCCGCTCCCGCAGACGGACGTCCGGCTCGACGTCGGCGCCGATCAGGCTCGCGTACGCAGTCGCCGTGTCGAAGGCCCGGCAGAGGTCGCTCGCGACGACCTTCGTCGCCGTGTGCGACGACGCCAGCACGTTCGCCCCCTGCTCCGCCTGCCAGCGGCCGACGTCGTCCAGCGGGATGTCGATCTGGCCCTGCAACCGTTTGCTGTGGTTGTACTCGGTACGGCCGTGACGCAGCAGGACGACGGTGCCCGCCGTCACTGCCGAGGCCCGGGGTCGAGGTGGATGGCCACGTCCCTGTCCGGGCCCCCGAACTCTCCGGTGTCACCGCCGCCCCGGGCGTCCTCGGGCAGCTCGATTGCCGGGCAGTCCTTCCAGAGCCGCTCGAGCGCGTAGTACACGCGGTCCTCGGCGTGCTGCACGTGGACGACGACGTCGCCGAAGTCCAGCAGCGCCCACCGCGCCTCCGAGACGCCCTCGCGGCGGATCGCCTTCGAGCCCGCCTGGTACATGGCCTCCTCGACGGCGTCGACGATCGCCGACACCTGGCGCTCGTTCGTCCCCGACGCGATGAGGAAGATGTCCGTGAGCACGAGGTGCTCGCTCACGTCGAGGGCGATGATCTCCTGCGCCTTGCGGTCGCTCGCGGCCCGGGCCGCCAGGACGGCGAGCTCGCGCGCACGGTCGGTCGCCGTCATGCGCGTCCCGCCCCGGGAAGCAACGCCGTCACCGTGCGCGCGGCCTCCTCCAGCGTGTCCGTGCTGTCACCCTCCAGGACGAGCTTCCAGATCAGCAGACCGAGCACGAACGCGACCACGACGAGGATGACGTAGTGCAGCCAGGTGTAGGAGGGACCGGGGTCGTCCTGTTCCATGTCCTCCCACTCGTCCTCCGTCCGGCGTCCGCCACGGACGGCCTGGGGACGCCCCCCACCGACCATCGTGTCGAACCTCTGGTCGGGACCACCCGGGCCGGCCGGACCGGGACCACCCGGACCCGGTGGGGGGCCGGGGGGGCCACCCTGCGGGCCGCCGGCGGGCGGGAACGGGGACGCCGACGGCGCGCCGGGACCACCCGGGCCGGGACCTGCCGGAGAGGCGCTCCGCCCCCACGGAGCGCCGCCCGGAGCCACCTGCGTGGCGTCGGGCCGCGGCGGGTTGGCGCCGCGGTCGCCGAAGGGCGAGCCGGGGCCGGCGGGAGGTGCGCTCTGACCACCGGGACCGCTGGGAGAGGCCTGGTCGGGACGGCCGCCACGCGGCGGCGGTGCTCCCCACGGGGACGAGGCCTGCGTGGGCTGACCAGGGCCGCCTCCGGCGGGAACACCGGGACCCGGCGGTGCCGCGGGCGGCGGGCCGCCCTGCGACGGGGATCCGAAGGGACCCTGCGGTCCGCTCGGCCTGCCGCCCGGCGCGCCGCCGGGAGCTGCCGGCGCGGCACCGCGGCCGGGGAACGGCGTCGGAGGACCGCCGGCAGGAGGACCGCCCGCAGGAGCGCCACCTGCAGGAGCGCCACCTGCGGGGGCGCCGCCGCGCGGGGGCGGGAACGCGGAGGGTGCGGCTGGACCACCCGATCCGCCGCCCTGCTGCTGGACCGGCGTGAGCCGGCCGGTCGCGTCGACACCGCGGGTACCGGACGCCTGCGGCGGCCGTGCGACCGGGGGCTGGGACGGTGGGAAACCACCGGGTTGCGACGCGGGGGCCGCGCCGCCGCCTTGCGGCTGGCCGCCCGGGGCCTGGGCGCCACCCTCCGCGGCCGCCCGTGCCGCCGCCTCACGTTCGCGGATCTCGCGCCGCGTCAGAGGCCGACCATTGTTGTCACTCATCCTGAAGACCTCGATACAGTCCGTGCTTCGCGATGTACTGGACCACGCCGTCCGGCACCAGGTACCAGACCGGCAACCCGGCACCCGCACGCCGACGGCAGTCGGACGACGAGATAGCGAGCGCTGGTACTTCCAACCTCGTCACCCCGTCCGTGGGCAGGCCCTCCACCGTCAGATGGTGTCCCGGACGCGTGACCGCGACGAAGTGTGCCATGTCCCACAGCTTCTCGGCATCCTTCCATGTCAGGATCTGCTGGATGGCGTCTGCGCCGGTGATGAAGAAAAGGTCGGTGTCCGGCCGCTCGAGCCGCAGGTCCCGCAGGGTGTCCACCGTGTAGGTGAGGCCTGGACGGTCGACATCGACCCGGCTCACCGTGAACCGCGGGTTGGACGCCGTGGCGATCACCGTCATGAGATAACGGTGCTCGGCCTCGGTGACCTGCTGGTGGCCCTTGAGCGACGGCCGGCCGGTGGGGACGAAGACGACCTCGTCGAGGCCGAGCCGTGCGGCGGCCTCGCTCGCCGCCACGAGGTGGCCGTGGTGGACGGGATCGAACGTCCCACCCATCACGCCGAGACGAGGCCGCTGAGCAGACACTGACGACGATCCGCGGTCTCAGTGACCGGCGTCGTCGTGGGAGACGTACACCTCGGCGTGCCGGTTGTTCACGTTGCGGAAGGCGAAGGTGAACAGCAGGCCGGCGATGAGCGTGCCGAAGGCGATCAGGCCGAACGCGATCGCGGGCATGGGCAGCTCGCTGGCGTGCTCGGTGGTGGTCTCGGCGATCTGAACCGCGGTGTGCAGCACGGATATCCTCCTGGTGGTTCGTGCTCAGGTGCGCCCTAGTCTCTCACGCCGGGCTCGCGGCCCCGCACCCGAGGGGTGTGATGGCCGGGGAAGATCCTGCGGAGAATCACGGCTTGACGTGCCCGTCTCCCTGGACGATCCACTTGGTGGTGGTGAGCTCGGTGAGCCCCATGGGCCCCCGGGCGTGGAGCTTCTGGGTGGAGATCCCGATCTCGGCGCCGAGGCCCAGCTCGCCGCCGTCGGTGAAGCGTGTCGAGGCGTTGACCATGACCGCGGCGGAGTCGACCTCGGCGACGAACCGCTCGGAGGCGGCCAGGTCACGGGTCACGATCGCCTCGGTGTGCCCGGAGGACCAGGTGCGGATGTGCTCGATCGCCTCGTCCAGGGAGTCCACCACCCGCACGCCCAGCTCCAGGGCCAGGTACTCCGTCGCCCAGTCCTCGTCCGTCGCGGGGACCGCCGTGGCGCCCTCCGGCGCATGCTCCATCGCGCGCGGGTCGCCGTGCAGCACGACGCCGGCGTCGGCCAGCGCGGCCAGGGCCGCCGGCAGGAACGCGGGGGCCGCGTCGGCGTGCACCAGCAGCGTCTCCGCCGCGTTGCACACCCCGACCCGCTGCGTCTTGGCGTTCATCGTGATGTCCACGGCCATCCGGACGTCCGCCGTGGCGTCGACGTACACGTGCACGTTCCCCACGCCGGTCTCGATCACGGGCACGGACGACTCCGCGACCACGGTCCGGATCAGGTCGGCACCGCCGCGCGGGATCAGGACGTCGACCAGGCCACGGGCGCGCATCAGCGCGCGGGCGCCGTCCCGGCCGTGCGCGTCGATGGTCTGCACGAGGTCCGCCGGGAGGCCCGAACGCTCCAGGGCGGCACGCAGCACGTCCACGACCACCCGGTTCGACGACGCCGCTGCCGACCCGCCGCGCAGCACCGCCGCGTTGCCGGACTTGAGGGCGAGCACCGCCGCATCGACCGTCACGTTCGGGCGAGCCTCGTAGATCATCCCCACGACGCCCATCGGCACCCGGAGCTGCCGCAGCCGCAGCCCGTTCGGCAGGGTCTGGCCGCGCACGACCTCCCCGACCGGGTCCGGCAGGCCTGCCACCTCACGGACGGCGTCGGCGACCGCACCGATCTTCTCCGGGCTCAGCACCAGCCGGTCGAGCAGGCCCGGCGACATGCCGTTCCCCCTGCCCCGCTCCATGTCCTGCGCGTTCGCCGCCACGATCCGGCCGGCCTCCGCGACGAGGTCGTCCGCGATCGCGCCCAGCGCCGCGTCCTTGGTGGCACGGTTCGCCGTGGCCAGCGCCCGCGAGGCCACCTTCGCCCGCCGCGCGATCTCCCGGACCGCGACCGCGACGTCGTCGTCCGACGACGGCGCCGGCTCGACCACGGCCGCGCCGGAAGCGGACTGGGTGTCAGGTGCGAGGCTCGTCATACCCTGAGCCTACGACCCGTCACGGACACCCGTCAGGGGTGATCCACACCCTGAGCACCGCCGGACGTCCGGCGGCCCGGCGGGCTCGTCACGTCGCCCCGCTGTCCTCCAGCACCAGGTCGTCACGATGCACCACCTCGCGGTCGTAGCCCTCGCCGAGCTCCTCGCGCAGGGCGTGCGTCGTGCGGCCGAGCAGGGCGGGGAGGTCGGCGGAGCCGAACGCGACGAGTCCGCGTGCGACGACGGCGCCGTCGGGCCCCACGAGCTCGACGGGGTCGCCCGCGTCGAACGCGCCCTCGGCCTTCGTGACCCCGGCGGGCAGCAGGGAGGCGCGGCCGCCGCGGACCGCGCGCACCGCGCCGTCGTCCAGGTGGATGCGGCCCTCCGTGCCGGCGGCGTGCGCGATCCACAGCCGGCGCGCCGTCGTCCGACGGCCCGTGGCCGCGAAGAAGGTGCCGGTGTCCGCACCGGCCAGCGCGGCCGCGGCCTCGGCGGCCCGGGTGAGGACGACGGGGATCCCGTCGCCGGTGGCGATGCGGACCGACTGGAGCTTCGTGACCATCCCGCCCGTGCCGACGGCGCTCCCCCGGGTCGTCACCTCGACGCCGGCGACCTCGGACAGGTCCGTGACGTGCGGGATACGGCGGGTGCCGGGGCGCGTCGGCGGACCGTCGTACAGCCCGTCGACGTCGGTCAGCAGCACGAGCGCGTCCGCCCGCACGAGGTGCGCGGCGAGGGCGGCGAGCCGGTCGTTGTCGCCGAACTTCAGCTCGGCGGTGGTCACGGCGTCGTTCTCGTTGATGATCGGGACGACGCCGAGCGCGAGCAGCTTCTCCATCGAGCGCTGCGCGTTGGCGTAGCGCGAGCGGCGCACCGTGTCCTCGGCCGTGAGCAGCACCTGCCCGACCGGCAGGCCGTGACCGGCGAACGCCTCGGTGTACCGGGCGACGAGCTGCCCCTGCCCCACCGAGGCCGCGGCCTGCATCGTGGCGAGGTCGCGCGGGCGGGCGGACAGGCCCAGCGGGCCGAGCCCGGCGGCGACCGCGCCGGACGTGACGAGGACGACCTGGCCCGCCCGTCGCCCCGAGCCCGCCGCCACGCCGGACACGTGCGCCGCGAGGACGTCGACCAGCGCACGGAGCGCCGCCACGTCGAGGTGCCCGTCCGGACCCGTCAGCGAGGACGAACCGATCTTGACGACGAGACGGCGCGCGGCGGGCAGCGCGGCACGGGAGGAGACGGGAGCCACGCCCCCATCATCCCCGGCGGCCCCGCCCCGACGCGCGCTGATTTCGCCAGGCGGGATCCCGGCAGGGCGACTCAGTCCTCGTCCGGGTCCGTCCAGATGCCCGACTCGCGTTCCGTCCACAGCTCGCGGCGAGCCTCCGCCTTCGCGTCCATGCGCTCGGTGAAGTCGCGGCGCTTCTCCGCGCGGGTCGGGCGCGCGGACTCGTCCAGCCGCAGGTCGGTACCGCGCGCACCGAGCAGCTCGGCGCCCGTCTGGAGCGTCGGTTCCCAGTCGAAGACGACGGCGTTGGTGGGATCGCCGATCCGCACCTCGTCGCCCGCCACCGCACCGCTCTTGAACAGCCGGTCCTCGACGCCGAGGCGCTCCAGCCGGTCCGCGAGGAAACCGACCGCCTCGTCGTTGTTGAAGTCCGTCTGCTTGACCCAGCGCTCCGGCTTCGAGCCGCGCACCTCGAACCAGTAGTCGCGCTCGCCGCCCTTGCGGGTCACGGTGAAGCCCGCGGCATCGACCGGCCGGGGGCGCAGCACGATGCGCTCCGGCTCCGGCTGGGGTGCCGCGGCGCGCGCCTCCTCGACGATCTGGGCGAGTGCGAACGTCAGCGGGCGCAGCCCCTCGTGGGACGCGGTCGAGATCTCGAAGACCCGCAGGCCACGGGCCTCCAGGTCGGGCCGGACCATCTCGGCGAGGTCCCGCGCGTCGGGCACGTCGATCTTGTTCAGCACCACGAGCCGGGGACGCTCGGTGAGCGGCAGCCGGCCGCCCTCGATCCCGAGGTCGCCCGCGTACGCGGCGAGCTCGGCCTCCAGGGCGTCGAGATCGCTGACCGGGTCACGCTGCGTCTCCAGGGTCGCGCAGTCCAGCACGTGCACGATCACGGCCGTGCGCTCGATGTGCCGCAGGAACTCCAGGCCCAGGCCCTTGCCCTCGCTGGCCCCGGGGATCAGGCCGGGAACGTCCGCGACCGTGTAGCGGGACTCCCCCGCCTGCACGACGCCGAGGTTCGGCACGAGGGTGGTGAACGGGTAGTCGGCGATCTTGGGCCGCGCCGCCGAGATCGCGGCGATCAGGGAGGACTTGCCGGCGCTCGGGTAGCCCACCAGGGCGACGTCGGCGATGGTCTTCAGCTCGAGGACGACCTCCGCCTCGTCGCCCGGCTCCCCGAGCAGCGCGAACCCCGGCGCCTTGCGCTTGGGCGACGCCAGCGCCCGGTTGCCCAGACCGCCCCGGCCACCCTGTGCGACGACGTACTCGGCACCGGTCCCGACCATGTCCGCCAGCACGGTGCCCGCGCGGTCCTTGACGACCGTCCCGTCGGGGACGCCCAGGATCAGGTCGCCGCCGTTGGCGCCGTCGCGGTCGTCGCCCATGCCCTGGGAGCCGTTGGTGCCGCGGCGGTGCGGCGAGTGGTGGTACTCGAGCAGCGTGGGGGTCTGCCCGTCGACGACCAGCTTCACGGAACCGCCGTCGCCGCCGTTGCCCCCGTCGGGCCCGGCGAGGGGCTTGAACTTCTCGCGGCGGATCGACGCGACGCCGTGCCCGCCGTCACCGCCTGCGGCGTGCAGGACGACGCGATCGACAAAGCTGGCCATGGACCGATCCTCTCAAGACTTCATGGGCCCGGCGTCCCGTCGAGGCGGGACATCCGGAAGGTGCGGCGCCGCCTCGACGCGCTCGACGCGCCGCGGCGGTGCCGACCCGGCGGGACGCACCGCCGCGGCGGGCGGGCGCCCGGCCGCGGTGCGTAGGTACGGCGAGAGGGGCGTGCCCTGCCGGGCACGCCCCTCTCGCGGGAGCCGGGGTCAGGCCTCGGCGGGCTCGACGATGTCGATGACCTTGCGGCCGCGGCGGCTGCCGAACTGCACGGCGCCGGCGGCGAGCGCGAACAGCGTGTCGTCCTTGCCACGGCCGACGTTCTCGCCGGGGTGGAAGTGGGTGCCGCGCTGGCGCACGATGATCTCGCCCGCGTTCACGACCTGGCCGCCGAAGCGCTTCACGCCGAGACGCTGCGCGTTGGAGTCACGCCCGTTGCGCGAGGAGCTCGCGCCCTTCTTGTGTGCCATCTCTGCTGACCTCTTTCGGGGAGTTGCGGAAAGTACAGCCGCCGGGTCCGAGCCCGGCGGAAGCTCACTTGATGTCGGTGACCTTGAGGCGGGTCAGCGGCTGGCGGTGACCCTGGCGCTTCCGGTAACCGGTCTTGTTCTTGTACTTGAGGATCGTGATCTTCGGGCCCTTCTCGTCCCGCACGACCTCCGCGGTGACCTTGACCTCGGCCAGCTTGGCCCGGTCGGTGGTCACCTTCTCCCCGTCGACCAGCAGCAGGGCGGGCAGCTCCACCGTCTCGCCCGGTGCACCCGGGACACGGTCCATCACCACGATGGAACCGACGGAAACCTTCTCCTGCCGGCCACCGGCCTTGACGATCGCGTAAACCACGTTGAACTCTTCTCCTCGTCTTGGCGTGCGCACGACGTCGATCACCGGCTTTGCTGTAACTCTCACCGCCGCGGCGGTCGAGTGCGGTGCGCCATGGGCACGCGGGACAGGTGCGCAGAGCACGCACCGACGTCCAAGATTACGGGATGCTCTCGCGCCGTTCAAACCGCGCCGCCTGTGAGATGGCCGACGACGGCGAGCGCGGACGACGGAGCCAGCGAGGACGGCCCGCGACGGCCTGCGCAGGACAGGCCGGGGAAAGTGGCCCGCGCGCACGATGTGCCGCCTACCCTGAGGGGTATGGCCCATGACGCCGTCGCGCGCGCCATCCACGCCGTGCCGCGCACCGGATTCCTCCCGAGCAACCAGCGCACGTTCGCGAGCGCCGACCACCCGCTGCCCATCGGCCACGGCCAGACGTCCTCGCAGCCCCGGACGGTCGCCGACATGCTGCGCCTCCTGCGTGTCCCGCGCGGCGCGCGCGTGCTCGACGTCGGCTCCGGGTCCGGCTGGACCACCGCTCTCCTCGCCCACCTCTCGGGGCCGCACGGCGAGGTGCTCGGTGTCGAACGGCATCCCGCGCTGGCCGAGTGGGGTGCGGCGAACGTCGCGGCGACCGGGATGGGGTGGGCGCGGGTGGAGGCCGCGGAACCCGGCACGCTCGGCTCGCCGCGGGCGGGCGGCTGGGACCGGATCCTCGTGTCGGCCGCCGCAGCCCGGCTGCCCGACGAGCTGGTGCACCAGCTCTCCGCCGGCGGGCTCATGGTGATCCCGGTGCGCGGCCGGATGCTGCTCGTGGAGCAGCGGACCGCCGGCAGCCTCCGCGTGACCGAGCACGGCGGGTACCGCTTCGTGCCCCTGGTGGAGGACTGAACCCACCTCAAGGAGGTCAAGTCTTTTCCGCGCTGACACATCCTCCTCGTCAAGATGTTGCCAGCGGTGCCGTAGTCTCGCCGTATCCGAAGTCTTCGGGCGTCTGCCCCCCATCGTCGGCTGGGAAGTCGAACCTAGCCCGCGAGGTGCGCATGTCCGTCGCTGCCCCCGTCACGTCCACCTACTCCGCGCTCGCGCGGACCGTTCGGGAGACGGGCCTGCTGCACCGCACGCACGCCTACTACCTGTGGACCCTGGGAGCACTGACGGCCGCCCTGGGCGGCATCGTCACCGGATTCGTCCTGCTGGGCGACTCCTGGTTCCAGCTCCTCATGGCGGGCGCTCTCGGTCTGGTGCTCACGCAGTTCGCGTTCGTGGCGCACGAGGCCTCGCACCGGCAGGTGCTGAGCTCCGGCCGCGCCAACGACCGCCTCGGCCGCACCCTCGCGAACGCCGTGGTCGGCATCAGTTACTCGTGGTGGATGGTGAAGCACACCCGGCACCACGCGAACCCGAACCAGCGGGGCAAGGACCCGGACATCGCGAACGACGTCATCGCCTTCACCGAGGAGGGCGTCCGGCAGAATCGCGGGCTGAACGCGCTGATCAACCGCTACCAGGGCTGGCTGTTCTTCCCGCTGCTCACGCTGGAGGGCCTGAACCTGCACGTGACGGCGATCCGGTCGCTGCTGAAGGCTCCCGGCACGAGCGGCGCGGGGCTCGCCCGGTCCCGCGGCGCGCGGGCCCGAGAGCTCGTGACCATCGTCGTGCGCCTGACCCTGTACGTGGGTGTCCTGTTCTGGGCGCTGCCGGTCGGCCTCGCGTTCGCCTTCCTCGGGGTGCAGCTCGCCGTTTTCGGCGTGTACATGGGCGCCTCGTTCGCGCCGAACCACAAGGGCATGCCGCTCATCCCCGAGAACAGCCGGCTCGACTTCCTGTCGAAGCAGGTCCTGACCTCGCGCAACATCCGTGGTGGCTGGTGGATGACGATCCTGATGGGCGGCCTGAACTTCCAGATCGAGCACCACCTGTTCCCGAGCATGCCGCGCCCGCACCTGGCGCGGGCGCGCGAGATCGTGCGGGAGCACTGCGGCACGCTCGACATCCCGTACACGGAGACCAGCCTGCTGCAGTCGTACGCGATCATCATCGACTACCTGAACCGCGTCGGCCTGCACGCACGCGACCCGTTCGACTGCCCGATGTTCCACCAGCTCCGCAAGATGTAGCGCACCGCCCGTCCCCCGCCGGCGCCGCTCGTGCCGCGGCACCGACCGGCGACCGGAGCCGGCGACGGCGCGGGTCGAGGCGGGCCCGGCACCGTCGTCGGGCACCTCAGCCCATCGTCTTCTGGCCGTCGAGCGTCTCGCGGACGATGTCTGCGTGCCCGGCGTGCTGTGCCGTCTCCGTGGCGATGTGCATCAGCGCCCGCCGGTGGGACCAGGTGGCGCCCGGCTCGAACCACGGCGCCTCCGGGAGCAGGTGGTCCGCGTCCAGGTCGACGGTCCGGACCAGCTCGTCGGTCGCCGCGGCCGTCTCCTCGTAGGCCGCCAGCACCTCCGCGAGGGTCTCGTGCTGGAGCAGCCGGAACTCCCGCTCCCGCTGGGCGAAGAAGTCCTCGGTCATGACTTCCGGGCCGACGGCAGCGGCCTCACCGGTGCGGATGAAGTCCGCCCAGCCCTTCTCGACCTGGGTCACGTGCTTGATCAGGCCGCCGATGCACAGCGTGCTCGCCGTCGGTGTCTCCCGGGCCTGGTCGTCACTGAGCCCCTGTGCGGTGTACCGCAGGAACCCCCGGTGGTTGCCCAGGACCTCCAGCAGGTCGGTGCGCTCACGGGACAGGGTGCTAGTGCCGGTGGTGGTCATACGTCGCTCCGCCTCGATCGATCGGGTGTGCCCTTCGCACGCGCCAGTCTGCCGCGACTGTCTGACATCGAGAGGTGTCCGGCGTCGAGGACGCCCGAGAACGACAGAGGGGCCGCCGTCCCTGGTGGACGGCGGCCCCTCCCGGAGATCACAGGCCGAGCACGCGGGCCCAGAATCCCTTCTTGCGCTGGTTCTCAGGCGACCTGGTCGCCAGCTCCTTTGGGCGGTTCGGGCGCCCGCTCGTCGTCGTCCTGCCCGACCTCGTCCGTGGTGGCGTCGGTACCGCGATCCTCGGCGGACCCGGCGGACTCGGCCGACCGGTCCGGCAGCACGATCGCGTCGAGCGACGCGGACGGCGTCGCCTGGGTCCGCTCGCCGGCGACGCTCTTCGGCTCGGGCAGGCTGAGCTCGACCTTCGGCTCCGGCCTGGCCTCCGCCTCCGGTGCGTCGTCCGCGCCGGCGTCCCCGGCCGGGCCGACGTCCGGGGCGACATCCGCCTCGCCCTTCGTGTCCTCGTCCTCGTGCGCGTGCTGCGCCGCGGCCGCGATGGTCGCCAGCCTGGCCTTGACGTCCTCGCGCTCCTCGGAGCTCTCCTCGGGGAGCACCGTCGCGCCCTGCGCGGCCGGACCCGAGCTCTTCGCCGGGGACGGGGTCTCGGCACCGCCGCCCGACTTGCCGCCCCGCTTGCGGCGCTTGCGCCCGCTCCCGGAACCGCCGTCGGACTGCTCGCCGCCGGACGGGCCGCGCTCGATCGGGTGGTCGTGCACCACGAAACCGCGCCCGTGGCAGTGCTCGCACGTCTCGCTGAACGCCTCGACGAGCCCCTGCCCGACGCGCTTGCGCGTCATCTGGACCAGGCCCAACGAGGTCACCTCGGCCACCTGGTGCTTGGTCCGGTCGCGGCCCAGGCACTCGACCAGGCGGCGCAGCACCAGGTCACGGTTCGACTCGAGCACCATGTCGATGAAGTCGATGACGATGATGCCGCCGATGTCGCGCAGGCGCAGCTGCCGCACGATCTCCTCGGCCGCCTCGAGGTTGTTCCGCGTGACGGTCTCCTCGAGCGTGCCGCCCGCGCCCGTGAACTTGCCGGTGTTGACGTCGACGACGGTCATCGCCTCGGTACGGTCGATCACCAGCGAGCCGCCGGACGGCAGCCACACCTTGCGGTCCATGCCCTTGGAGAGCTGCTCGTCGACACGGTGCGCGGCGAAGACGTCGCCGGGCTGCGTCCACTTCGTCACCCGCTCGCGCAGGTCCGGGGCGAGCTCGTCCACGTAGGTCGAGATCTCGTCCCACGCCCGGCTGCCTTCCACCACGAGCGAGGAGAAGTCGTCGTTGAAGATGTCGCGCACCACGCGGATCGCGAGGTCGGGCTCACCCTGGAGCAGCACCGGCGCGGACTTCTTGGACTTCTCAGCCTTCTTCGTGATCGCGTCCCACTGCGCCTGCAGGCGCTCGACGTCGGCCCGCAGCTCGTCCTCGCTCGCCCCCTCGGCGGCGGTCCGCACGATCACGCCGGCGCCGTCCGGGACGACCTCGCGCAGGATCTTCTTGAGCCGGTTGCGCTCGGTGTCCGGCAGCTTGCGGCTGATGCCGGTCATGCCGCCGCCCGGGACGAACACGAGGTACCGCCCGGCGAGCGTGACCTGCGACGTCAGGCGAGCACCCTTGTGCCCGATCGGGTCCTTGGTGACCTGCACCAGCACCGTGTCGCCGGACTTGAGCGCCTCCTCGATGCGGCGCGGCTGGCCGTCCGCGATCCCCGAGGCGTCCCAGTTCACCTCGCCCGCGTACAGCACGGCGTTGCGGCCCTTGCCGATGTCGACGAACGCCGCCTCCATGGACGGCAGCACGTTCTGCACGCGGCCCAGGTAGACGTTGCCGGCCATGGAGACCTGCGACTGCTGCGAGACGTAGTGCTCCACGAGGACGCCGTCCTCCAGCACCGCGATCTGCGTGCGCCCGTCCTGCTCGCGCACCACCATCGACCGCGTCACCGACTCACGGCGTGCCAGGAACTCGGCCTCGGAGACGATCTGGCGCCGCCGTCCGGCGTCGCGCCCCTCCCGGCGGCGCTGCCGCTTGGCCTCCAGGCGCGTCGACCCCTTCAGCGCCGTGACCTCGTCAGACGGTCCCCGTCCGCGTGCGGCCTCCGCACGCTCCGCGCGGCTGCCCCGGCGACGGCGGCGACGGCGACGGCTGCCCGCGTCCCCGTCGTCGTCCTCGGAGTCCCCGGGCTCGTCCTGCGCGGACGCGTCGTCGGCCGGCTCGTCCTGCGCCTTCTCGTCGTCGTGCTCGTCGTCCTGGCGCGAGTCGCGCGAGCGGCCGCCCCGGCGGCCGCGGCCGCCCCGGCGCCGACGGCGGCGGTTCTGCCGGCC
The DNA here is from genome assembly GCF_054777735.1 of Myceligenerans cantabricum. NCBI lineage: Bacteria > Bacillati > Actinomycetota > Actinomycetes > Micrococcales > Promicromonosporaceae > Myceligenerans > Myceligenerans cantabricum. Next base: position 169,880 of record NZ_BAAHAJ010000001.1, on the reverse strand, counting down.
CTCGTCGTCCTCCTCGTCCGACTCGTCGTCGTCCTCGAAGTCCTGCGGCGCGAGCTCGGCGAGCTCGACGCCCTCGGCGGTCAGCTCCTCCTCGATGACACCGACCTCGTCCACGGCGGCCGCGTCGTCGTCGCTCAGCTCGGCGGCCTGGAACTGCGGAGCGCTGCCGGTGCCCTCGGTCGCGGCGGCACTCTGCTTCTCGGCCGCGTCCTGGGCCTGCGCCGGCGCGTCCGCACGACGGGTCGCCGTGGCAGGCTTCCGGCCCGGTCCTCCGGACCTGCGCGAGGCGGTCCGGCCACCGGCCTCACCCGCGGTCTCGACGGTCCCGGCCGCAGGAGCCTCCGGGGCCTCCTGGGTGTCCGGCGCCGCGAGGCCCGCGCCCGCCATCGTGAGCTCGGGCTCGGGCTCGGGCCGCGGCCGCTGCACGGTGGCCATGTCGGGTGCCTGGAACAGCAGGGCGGTGGTCGCCAGCCGCGGTGCCGTGCGGGGCCGCTCGTCCCGCGTCTCCGCGGCTCCGGTCCCGCCCGGGCGCTTCCCCGTGTCCGACGACGGCGCTGCCGCACCGGTCCGGCGCGCAGCCTTCGCCCGGGTCGTGGGCTTCCGCCCCGCGGGCTCGGGAACAGACCCGGCGTCGGAGTCGGAGGAGGCCCCGGACGTCGCAGGCTCCGTCCTGGCTGCCTCGGTCGTCGCGGACTCGGTCGTCGCGGGCTTTCGCGACCGGGTACGACGCGCGCGCTCCGGCTTCTCCTCGACACGCGCGACCGGCTCGGCCGTGGCGGCGGGCTCCGGCTGCTGGGCGGGCTCGGTCTTCTCGGCGGCACCGGCGGGCTTGGTCGCACGGCGCGAACGGCGCCCCGGCCCGGCGTCTGCCGTCCCCGGGGTCTCGGCCGCCGGGGTCTCGGTGTCCGCGGTCCCGCCCGCCGCCGGGGCGGTCTCGGCAGGCGGCGGGGTCTCGGCCGGCGGTGCTGTGCCGGCAGGCGGTGCCGTGTCGGTCACCGGCGCGATCTCCGCCTCCGGGGTGACGACAGCCGCCTCCTCCGGGGACACGACGGGCGCCGCGGAACCGCGGGACGCACGGCGGCGCGGCCGCATCGCGGAGCCGGTGCCGGCGGTGACGTTCACCACCGGCGCCGGGGCCGACGACGACTGCGCCGTGTCGCCGGCCTTGATGACGATGGGGGCAGCCGTCTTGGCGGGTGCCGAGGTGGTACGCGTGGCGCGGCGCCGCACCGGCTTGCTCGCGGTGCCCTCGGAGGACGAGACGTCGTCCTCGTGATCGTTCTGTGACCCGGCGTCGGGACCAGCGGTAGGGGGAGTCGTCACGTGGGTGCTCCTGTGCTGGGGCCCGCCCCACACCGGCGGACCGCCAGGCGGTCGGTCGTCCGGGAACACGTCGCCTCGAAGCGCCGTGCCGGACAGAAGTCTCGGTTGCGGCCCCACCTGCCGTGTCTTCGCGGACGCCTGCGACTGCGGATCTCTTGCACGATCCCCGCCGTCGCGGCACCGCGGCGGACACGGTACTGCGGGCTCTGCAGCCCCGGCCAGGATGTGGGTCCGGCAAGGGCGAGTTCAGTATCGCACAAGCCAGCGGTCAGGACCGGGGCGACCCGCCCGGGCGAACGACGGGGTCGCGAGTGGCCGATGTCACGCCCGGCGGCGTCGAAACCACTCCTGACCGGGCATAGAGTGCTTGTGAAGAAAAGAACAAGCGGGAATCTGCCCGGACGCCGCGCACCGCACGGACCGCACGCCTAGCGTCGAACCAGGACCCGCCCTGCCGCAGCGGCCACCCGGCCGCTCGACGACACCGACCCGCAGGAGCCCCCGTGGACGCACTCGACCTGGCGCGCTGGCAGTTCGCCATCACCACCGTCTACCACTTCATCTTCGTCCCGCTGACGATCGGCCTCGCCCCGCTCGTCGCGATCATGCAGACCGCCTGGGTGCGGACCGGCGACGAACGCTGGCTGCGGCTCACGAAGTTCTTCGGGAAGCTCTTCCTCATCAACTTCGCGCTGGGTGTGGTCACCGGCATCGTGCAGGAGTTCCAGTTCGGCATGAACTGGAGCGAGTACTCCCGGTTCGTCGGCGACGTGTTCGGCGCCCCGCTCGCCATGGAGGCCCTCGCCGCGTTCTTCGTCGAGTCCACGTTCCTGGGACTGTGGATCTTCGGCTGGGACCGTCTGAGCAAGAAGGTGCACCTGGCCTGCATCTGGGCCGTGGCCATCGCGGTGAACCTGTCCGCGTTCTTCATCCTCGCCGCCAACTCCTGGATGCAGCACCCCGTGGGCACGCGCTTCAACCCCGAGACGGGGCGCGCGGAGATGGAGTCCATCTGGCCGATCCTCGCGAACAACACCCTCTGGGCCGCGTTCCCGCACACGGTGGCCGCCGCGTTCCTCACCGCCGGCACGTTCGTCGCGGGCATCGCCGCCTGGTGGATGGTGCGCCTCGTGCGCACCGGCGACGAGAGCGAGGTGGCGCTCGCCCGCGAAGTGTACCGCCCGGCCGTCGTCCTGGGCACGGTGACGATGCTGGTCGCCGGGATCGGCGTCGGCCTCTCGGGCGACTTCCAGGGCAAGCTCATGTTCGAGCAACAGCCCGGCAAGATGGCGTCCGCCGAGGCGCTGTGCGAGGGCTCGGAGGGCGCGAACTTCTCCATCCTCACCATCGGCGACCTGTCCAACTCCTGCGAGGGCGTCCGGCACATCCTCGAGGTACCGGGCCTGTCCAGCTACCTGGGTACCGGGAGCTTCAGCGGCGCGGACAGCTACCTCCCCGGCGTGTACGACGTCCAGGCCGAGTACGAGGAGCGCTACGGCGAGACCGACGCCGCCGGCGACCCCGTCTCCTACACCCCGAACCTCGCCCTGACCTACTGGTCGTTCCGGCTCATGATCGGCTTCGCCGCCGGCTCGGCCGCCCTCGCGCTGCTCGCGCTGTGGTTCACCCGCGGCGGGCGCGTCACCGGGAACAGATGGTTCGCCCGCGTCGGGATCTGGGCGATCCCCACCCCGTTCCTCGCCTCCTCCTTCGGCTGGATCTTCACCGAGACCGGCCGCCAGCCGTGGGTCGTGGCCCCGAACCCGACCGGCATCGACCAGGTCCGCCTGCTCACCGAGCGCGGCGTGTCGACCGTCGTGAGCCCCGGGACGGTGCTCACCTCGATGATCGTGTTCACCGTCCTGTACGGCGTGCTCGCCGTCGTCTGGGGCCGGCTGATGCACCGCTACGCCATCGAGGGCGTCCCCGCCACCGTCCGCGACGAGTCGCCCGAGGCGCAGACCGACGACGACGCCGACCGCCCCCTCTCCTTCGCGTACTGAGCCTTCCGGAGCCGGCGGGCTCGGCCCGCAGGCGCCGGCCACCCCTGCGGCCCGGGCCGGCGACCACATCCTTGAAAGGAACCGACAGATGGATCTCGCACTCTTCTGGTTCGTGCTCATCGCCGTCCTGTGGACCGGCTACCTCGTGCTGGAGGGCTTCGACTTCGGCGTCGGCATGCTGCTCTCGATCCTGCCGCGCGGCGGGGCGGAGAACCGCGACAAGGAACGCCGTGTCCTGATCAACACGATCGGGCCCGTGTGGGACGGGAACGAGGTGTGGCTGATCACCGCGGGCGGCGCGACGTTCGCCGCCTTCCCCGAGTGGTACGCCACCCTGTTCTCCGGCTTCTACGTGCCGTTGCTGATCATCCTCGTGGCCCTCATCGTGCGCGGTGTCGCGTTCGAGTACCGCGGCAAGATCTCCGACAAGACCTGGCAGCGCCGCTGCGACCTGGCCATCCAGGCCGGGTCGTGGGCGCCCGCGGTGCTCTGGGGCGTGGCGTTCGCCAACCTCGTGCGCGGCGTCGAGCTGGACGCCGCGCACCAGTACGTAGGCGGCTTCTGGGCGCTGCTCAACCCGTTCGCCCTGCTCGGCGGGCTCGTCACCCTCGTGCTGTTCCTGCTGCACGGCGCTGTCTTCGTCGCGCTCAAGACGAGCGGTGACCTCCGCGAGCGCGCCTGCCGCCTGGCCTCCGTCCTCTCCTACGCGGCCGTCGTGGTCGCGGGCGGCTGGGCGGTCTGGGCGCAGGTGGCCTACTCGGCCACGTGGACGTGGGCGGCCGTGATCGTCGCGGCCGCCGCACTGGCCGGCGTCGTCCTGGCGACGCGGCGCGCACGCGAGGGCCGGGCGTTCACGCTGTCCGCCGTGGCGCTGGTCGCGGCGGTGGTGCTGATCTTCGGGTCGATGTACCCGGACGTGATGCCCGGGCTCGACGGCGGAGAGTCGCTGACCATCGCGGAGGCGTCGTCGACCCCGTACACCCTCGGGGTGATGACCGTCGTGGCGGTGATCCTCACCCCGCTCGTGCTCGCCTACCAGGCCTGGACGTACTGGGTGTTCCGACGCCGCCTCTCGGTACGAGACATCCCCGCCCCGGCAGGCCTGACCTGGCAGCGCATCAAGGACGCGGCCTTCTGACCCCCGTCGGGTCCACGCCCACGCCGTCGGCGGGGTCCGGACGGTCGAGCCCCACCGACGGCGCGCACCCGGCGGCGAGGGGCCGGCGTGCTACGGCGCGGTGTCGAAGGTGACCACCGCGATCCGTTCGCCGACCACCCACGGTGCGCCGATCGCGCAGATCTGCGGCCGTTCGACGCAGTCGACGTACTCGTCGGCCCGCTCGCCGTCGGTCCGCTGGAACAGCGGGAACGCCGCGACGTCGACCCGGAACGCACCGTCGGCGTCGGCGACCGCCGCCGTGCCGTACTCGTAGAGGCAGTCGGCGCCGTCGACCCCTGCCCCGTCCGTCGCGACCGGGCACTGCGACAGGTCGACGTCGGCCCCGGGCTGGAATCCGGTGCCGACCACGACGGCGTTGCCGGTGTTCTCCTGGACGTCGTACGTCCACGACTCGATGGCGAGCTCCGGCGCGGCGGGCATGCCGACGCCGTCGGGCAGCCGGAACGGGGCAACGGCCGCCACCGTCCGGCCGTCCGTGACGACGCCGAGCACGCACCCGGAGTCGCACAGCACCTCGTGACCGTTGATCTTGAGGAACCTCTCCGGCTCGACCGTGGTGCTGAGGCTGCCGTCCGCGGACGTCTCCTCGGCGATGCCCTTGTCCGAGTTGAACGAGCACATCGCGTCGGCCGGGCCGCCGTCGATCTTCACGAGGTCGGCCGCGCACGGGAGCACCTCGACCATCTCGCCACCGGGCAGGCCCTCGACGTCCACGCGGAGGCTCCCGCCCTTCGACACCACCGTGAGGGTGGTCTCCGTGGCGCCGGGCGACGACGGCCCGCCGGTGTCCGGCGACGTCGGACCGGGGCTCACGGTGCCGGGCGACGACGGCCCGGGCGGCCCCTCGGAGCCGTCCGCCCCGTCGCACCCGGCGAGCGTCAGGAGGAGCAGCCCGGCGAGCAGCGGGGCCCCGAGCCGGCCCCCGGTCACGGGTAGCCCAGGTACTCGTCGATCGACCGGCCGACGCGCCACGAGTAGTTCTGCTCGCCGACCAGCCAGTTCCGGCCCTTCTTCCAGGTGTGGAACTCCATCTCCAGGTAGCAGGCGACCGCGGTGGTGTTGTTCAGCTCCCCGAGGTTGGAGCGGTAGGACCGCACGTCGTTGGTGCCCGGGCTGCCCGCCCCGAACCACCGGACGAACTTCTCCGAGCAGTTGCTGCCCCCGGTGGAGACGTACATCATCAGCGTCCCGTGGTTGCCGTTGGTGGTGTTCCCGCACGACTCGCTGCGGGCGTTGGAGTGGATCGGGACGTGCAGGTTCGAGCCGTAGTTGTTGGAGCTGTTCACGTTCTGGTTGAGCGTGCCGTTCCCCCGGCGCACGCGGTAGCCGCGCTCGAGCAGGTTGAGGCGGCCGGACTTGGCGCCGTTGATCGCGTGCAGCGCCGTCTGGTACGACTGGCTGTTCTCCGAGTAGCCCGCGCAGCCGTGGTTCGTGATGCAGGAGCCGCCGGGCACGCCGTCGTTCCCGTCGTGGCAGGCCTGGGACAGGTAGATGCGCTTCCCGTTCCAGCTGCCCGGGTTGTAGTTGACGTCCGCGGACGCCGGCTGTGCGAGCGCCACCACCGTGGTCCCGGTGAGCGCGACGGCCACCAGGGCCGCTCCGGCCCGGCGCAGGTGCTTCAGCAGGTTGACGGTCATCAGCTCACTCCTCGTCGCCGAGCTGGACGGGCAGGGACACGGTGGCGCACATGTCGCCGTCGACGGCGGTCGCGTAGGAGCGGCAGTCGCCTGCCACCCGGAAGCGGACCGAGTCGAGGGCGCCGTTGCTGTAGGCGGTGAAGATCAGGGCGCGGTCGATCTCGTAGGCCGGGACGGAGGCCGCCTCCGCAGCCTCGGGGAAGCCCGCGGGAAGATCGACGACCGCCTGGCCGCGGGTGACCTTGGCCCTGCTCGCGCCGAGCCCCGTGCCGGGGACCAGCTCGGTGAGCGTCGCGTCCACGGCGGCGGCGAGCGAGCGGGCCGGGCCGCCGCGCACGGGTTGCGCGCCCGGCTCCTCGCCGGTGACGGGATCGCAGCCGAGGTACGGCACGGTGGAGCCGCCACGAGTCCGGGGCCCGGTGGGCAGGTCGGGGCATGCCTGCGCCCGGACCGGCCGGTCACCCTCGGCCTCGGAGGCCGCCGCGTCGACCGCGCGCCGCTCCTCGCGGCCGGGCGTCTTCAGGCCCTCGACCTCGATGGTCCAGCCGTCGAGGGTCTCGCTCGTCTCGTCCATCCAGGCGTAGACGGCCTCCGGGTCCTCGGACGAGTCGACCGTCACGCTCCGGGTGCCGGTGTCGGCGGCGGTCACGAAGGACTGGTCCAGTGCGGCCGCCCTCTCGGCCTCGGCCTGCGCCTCGGCGGACGCGGCGTCCTGCCCGGCGTTCCCCGCCCCGGCGGGCCGTGCCCGGTGCGCGTCCTGCCCGGCTGCGCCCGCCGCGCCGGGCTGCGCCGCGCCGGCGCCTGCCCGGCCCGCCAGCATCATCCCGACGAGCGCGGCGAGCAGCAGCACCGTCAGGAGACCGGCGACCACCGCCGCCGACCGTCTCCGGATCGGTGGTCGGTCAGCACCTCCGGCCGGGTCGGTCCGGAGGGGTGCCACTACTTTGCTGAGCGCCGTCATCTCTCACTCCGTCGTCGACGTTTCTGGTCCAGGACCTGGGGCCTCGGGGGGTGGATCGGTATCGGCTTTGAAATGAAAGTGTGCATGGTGTGGGTGAGTCCGACAAGACGAACGCTGTCGTCCGACCTTCCCGAAACGCGACGGACACGTCCGGGACGTCGTCCATCACAGCCTGGAAACGTCGAGGGCACCAGTCGGCGCGCTCGCCGCCCGACGCACCGGCGACCGCGCGCGCCACCTCGCCGGCCGGAAGGCGGCACGTCCCGGTCCGGAAGAACGAGACAGCGGTGCGTGACATGTGAGACCCGATGCCCGGTTCGGGCGCCTGACGCGCAAAGATGGTCCCGTGCGCCCCCTTGACCCACGGCTGCGACACGTCCGGCCGGCCCGTTCCTATCTCCTCCTCACCGTCGGGCTGGGCGTCGCGTCCGCCGGGCTCGTCGTGGCACTGGCGCTGCTGGTCGCAGCCCTGCTGACCCCGGCGATCCAGGAGCCCGGCACGACGCCCGCGGGCGCGGGCCCGCTGCTCGCCGGGCTCGCCGTCGTCGTCGCCGGGCGCGCCGTCGTCGCCTGGGCGCAGGAGCGGTACGCGCTGCGAGCGGCTTCCCGCACCATCGCCGACCTGCGCGAACAGGTCGTCGAAGCCATCGCCACGAGGCCACCGCGGGGACGGTCGCGGGGTCGGGAGGGCCAGCGCGGCGCGGCACCGGCGCCGGACGCCCCGGCGGGAGACGCCGCCTCGGCCGCGCGCACCGCGGGGACGAGGGCGGAGGACGGCACCGGCGTCGCGACGCTCGTCACGCGCGGCCTCGACGATCTCCAGCCCTACCTGGTGCGTTACATCCCGCAGCTCGTCCTGACCGCGCTGCTCACGCCCGCGCTGGTGGTCGTGGTGCTGTGGCTGGACTGGGTCTCGGCGCTCGTCGTGGCCGTGACCCTGCCGCTCGTGCCGATCTTCATGGTGCTCGTGGGCCGCCTGACGGCGGGCTCCTCGGAGCGCCGGCTGGCGACGGTCGCACGCCTCGGCGACCAGGTGCTCGACCTCGTGGCCGGCCTGCCGACCCTGCGTGCGTTCGGCCGCGCGGCCGGTCCGGCGGACCGGGTACGGGCGCTCGGCGACGCCTCCCGGCGCGCAACGATGCAGACCCTGCGGGTCGCGTTCCTGTCCTCCATGGTGCTGGAGCTGCTGACGACGCTGTCGGTCGCGATCGTGGCCGTGGGCGTGGGCCTGCGCCTCGTCGAGGGCCAGATGGACCTGCAGCCTGCGATCGCGGTGCTGGTGCTGGCCCCGGAGGTGTACCTGCCGCTGCGCCGGGTGGGCGCGGAGTTCCACGCGTCCGTGGACGGCGTGGCGGCGGCGAGTCGGGCCTTCGAGCTGCTGGGCCCCGCGGCCCGGGAGGGGGCCGGGGGCCGTTCGGCCGCACCGCCGGAGCGCGAGACCGCTCTCGGCGGCGGATGCCTCGTGCTCGACGGCGTGTCCGTGCGGGCCGGCGACCGGGACGTGCTCGCGCCCGCCCGGCTCTCGGCACGGATCCCGCTCGGGACAGGGAGACCCGGCGGCGGGCGGATCGTCGCCCTGCGCGGGCCGAGCGGGTCCGGGAAGTCGACAACGGTGCTGGTGGTGCTCGGGCTCGTCGAGCCGGACTCCGGCCGGGTGCTCGTGGAGACGCCGGGACCAGGAGCGACGACCGTGCCGCTCCGCGAGCTCGGCCTCGAGACCTGGTGGCGGCACGTCACCTGGGTGCCGCAGCGCCCCGCGGTCCCGCCGGGCACGATCCGCGACATCCTGCACGCCGAGCCGGGCGTCGAGCGGCCGGCGGGCGGTGCGTCCGCTCCCCCGCAGCGCACGGTCCGGGTCGCCGGCGCGGCCCGGAAGACCGGGCTCGACGAGGTCGTCCGCGGGCTGCCGGACGGGTGGGACACCCGCCTCGGGCTCGGCGGCGCGGGCCTGAGCGTGGGGCAGCGCCAGCGCGTCGCGCTCACCGCCGCCCTGCTGGACGACGGCGCCGCCCGTCCCCTCGTCATCCTGGACGAGCCGACCGCCCACCTGGACGCCCGGTCCGAGGGTCAGGTCCTCGACACCGTGCGCGCCTGGCGCCGCGAGGGCCGCACGGTGCTCGTCGTCGCGCACCGCGAGTCGCTGCTGGCGATCGCCGACGAGGTCGTCGACGTCGCGGCCCGCCCGCTGTCCGGCGTCGGCCCCCAGGCCACGACCACCTCCGACTCGGACCACGGAGCCGCCCGATGAGCGCCACGCTGCCGACCCGCTTTCCCCGGCCGCAGCCGCCCGGAGACGTGCACCGGAAGCCGCGGGACCCGTTGCGGCGGATCCTGCCGCTGCTGGAGGTCCGGCCTGGTCGTGTCGTGGCCGCCGTCGCGTTCGGCACGCTGACGCTGGTGTGCGCGATCGGGCTGGCGGCCGTCGCGGCGTGGCTGATCGCCCGGGCGTCGCAGATGCCGCCGGTGCTCACGCTGTCGGTCGCGGTGGTGGCGGTGCGCGCGTTCGGGATCGGCCGCGGGGTGCTGCGCTACCTGGAGCGGCTCGCCTCGCACGACGTCGCCCTGCGCGGGATGGCGGCGCTCCGGGCCCGCGTCTACGCCGGCCTCGCCGCCGCGCCGGGGACGCCGTCGGTGCGCAGGGGCGACCTGCTCGCCCGGCTGGGCGCGGACGTCGACGCCGTGGGCGACGTGGTCGTGCGCGCCGTGGTCCCGGCGGGGGTCGCCGTCGTGACCGGGCTCGGCTCGGTGATCCTGGTCGGCGCGTTCCTGCCGGAGGCGGGCCTCGCGCTGGCGGTGTGCCTGCTGCTGGCGGGGGTCGTCGTGCCGTGGCTGGCCGCACGGGCGGCCGCACGCGTCGAGGCCGACGGCGCGGCGGCGCGCGGACGGGTGAGCGGGCTGGCGCTGGAGCTGCTGGAGGACGGGCCACAGCTCCGCGTGGCGGGGCGGTTCCGGGCACGGACCGACGACCTGCGCGCCGCCGACCGCGCACTCGACGCCGTGCACGACGCCGGTGCGCGGGTCTCCGGACTGTCGGCCGGTCTCGGCGCGCTGGCGCAGGGGCTGGCCGTGCTCGCGGCCCTGGCGCTCGGTATCCCCGCGCTGGTGGCGGGCCGGCTGACGCCGGAGGAGCTGAGCGTCGTGGTGCTCACGCCGCTCGCCGTGTTCGAGGCGACCGCGGGGCTTCCGGCGGCGGCCGTGCAGTGGCACCGGTCGCGCGAGGCGGCCCGCCGGCTGCTCGGGCTGCTGGACGCGGGCTCGGACGAACGCGTCGGGGAGGACCGCCCGGACCTGCCGGGCGTGGCACTGGACCTGCGGCCGGGAACGGTGACCGTGGTCACCGGGCCGTCGGGCTCGGGGAAGACGACGCTCCTCATGCGCGCGGCGGGCCTCCTCCCCGAGACCGGGCCAGGACACGTGGACGTGAGACGTGGCACCGCGGACGAGGCGCCAGCGCTTGGCACACTTTTTGTCGCCGAGGACGGTCACGTGTTCGGGACCACCGTGCTGGAGAACCTCCGGGTGGCGCGCGGTGACGTCGGCGAGGCGGACGCGCGCGCCGCGCTCGGCGCCGTGGGGCTCGGGCCCTGGCTCGACGGGCTGCCGGACGGGCTGGGCACGATGCTCGGGACCGACGCGGCGAACGTGTCGGGCGGCGAGCGGCGCCGGCTCCTGCTCGCCCGGGCGCTGCTGGCGCCGGTGGACGTGCTGCTCGTCGACGAGCCGGCCGAGCACCTCGACGCGGAGGCCGCCGACGGCGTCCTGCGCCTCCTCGCGCAGCATGCCCGCGCCACCGGGACCGCCGTCGTCCTCGCGACGCACCGCCCGGTCCCGGCCGCCCTGGCGGACGACCGGATCGACCTCTCCCCCCGCCGCTGACGGGACCCGCGCGGTCGGTCCTTTCTTGAACGATCGGCACGTCGAACAGCCGATCACTCACGAAAGGACCGACCGCGCCGGTTCCCGCCGCCAAGACCGGTCACTCGCCCGTAGCGCCGTCGATCAGCTCGCGGGCGGCGTCCAGGTGGCCGGCGTGGCGCGCGTACTCCTGGAGGACGTGGAAGCCGATCCACAGCAGCGTGGGCGGCGTCTCGTCCGGGCCGAACCGCCCCCCGACCGCGCCGCGCTCCGCCAGGTCGCGGCCGGTCAGGATCTCCCGGGTGCGGACACCGCCGGCGTGCAGGCGGGGCAGCCAGTCGTCGAGACCCGTGCCGTCCGGGACCGTCCAGCGGCCGCACGGGTCCCCGTCGGCGTTGTCTCCCCACGGTTCGATCACCTGATCCGCCAAGAACCCCCACACGAACCAGCGCCGCTCCATGTGCACCAGATGGACCAGCAGCTCCAGCGGGGACCATCCGGACGAAAGAGGTCGCTCGTGCAGCCGCTCGGGCCGCAGGCCTCGGAGCTTGCGCTCGACGGTCCCGCGGTAGTAGTCGAGATATTCCATGAGCTGGACGACGGTGTCCGGGGAATCCACACGGGGCTCGACGTCGGAGAGCGGCATACCCCCACCATAGGCTCACGACCAGCGATGACACCCCCTTTCCGACACGCCCGAAATGCAGACGAAAACATTCGCGTGACCAATTCGTGACATCCGACGAGATCGTCTGTACTGTCATCCACGGCCGCGATACCCAGATCGCGGCCCGGACCCGGCCGCCGAGCCCCGCCACCGGATCCGACCAGCGAAGATATGGCGGGGACGGGGGAACCAGGCAGGACGGGCCGACGGCCCTTGGGGTGAAGCCTCTTCGGAGGCCGGGTGATCTCATCTCCCATCCGAACCCGACAGCTCACCTCGCAGGCGTAGGAGGAGATAGCCGTGTCTACGATCACGTCTGAGACCAACCGCCAGTCCGGCCGAGGCCGGCACCGCGCCGACCGCCCCGCCGTCACCCCCCTGACCGGCGTGAGCGAGGCCGCCGCCAGGACCGGCGCCATCGCTGCCGTCACCGGCGGCATGCTCGCCTCGGTGTTCTCCTCGAGCGCCCACTCCGCGCCCGCCGACAGCACCAAGCAGACCGTCGACTACGGCAAGGCCGACGCCAAGGTCCCGAACGCGCTCGCCGACGAGCTCGTCGACATCGTCAAGGTCGCCAAGGACGCCGAGACCCCCGTCGAGACCAGCACCATCAAGGTCACCCCGTACGCCGAGACCGCGGAGGGCAAGGCCGAGGCCGAGCGCCTCGCCGAGGAGAAGCGCCAGGCCGAGCTCGAGGCCCAGCGCCAGGCGGAGCTCGAGGCCCAGCGTCAGGCCGAGGCGGAGGCAGAAGCCCAGGCGGCCGCCGAGGCAGAGGCCGCCGCCGCTGAGGTCGAAGCGGTGTCCACCTCGACCAGCACCGGCAGCACCACGGGCCAGCAGGCCGTGAACCTCGCGATGGAGCTCGTCGGCACGCCGTACGTGCTCGGCGGCTCCACCCCCGGCGAGGGCCTGGACTGCTCCGGCCTCGTCAGCTACGTGTACGGCCAGCTGGGCGTCAGCCTCCCCCGCACGTCGAGCGACCTGCGCTACGCCGGTACCGTCGTCACCGACCCCCAGCCCGGCGACATCGTGTGGACCGAGGGCCACGTCTCCCTCTACGCCGGCGACGGCATGATCGTCGAGGCCGTGCAGCCGGGCACCCCGCTGCGCTACACGACCATGTGGCAGTCGAACCCGACGTTCGTCCGGGTCGCCTGAGCACGGTCTCGCACCGGGCGGCTCGCCGGGTGCGCGGTAGGGCGGCCACCAGGTCAGCCGTACCGTGCACCCGGTGACTTGCGTCCGGGCACTAGAGTCCCCCGCGTGAAGATCCTCCTGCCCGACGTCGCGTTCGATCTCGACTTCCGGCGGTTCCTCGCCGACGGCGCGCGGCGCGTGTCCGACGACGAGGTCGTCCGCTACGACATGCGTGCGCCCGTCCCCGACGAGCACACCGACGCCGACGTCCTCGTCACCTGGTCCAACCCGCCCGGAGCCGTCTCCGACGCCGCACGGCGACTCACCCGTCTGCGCTGGGTGCAGACGCTGTCGGCCGGGCCGGACGTCGCTCTGGCCGCCGGGTTCGGGGACGACGTCGTCATCTCCTCCGGGCGCTCCCTCCACGACCCGACCGTCGCCGAGCACACCCTGATGCTCGTGCTCGCGTCCGTACGGCGGCTGCCGGAGGCCCTCGCGGCGCAGCGCGAGCACCGCTGGGCCCGCGAGATGGCCACCGCCCAGGCCGCGCCCGGCACGGACGCCCACTGGACGCTCTCCGACGCCCACGTCGTCCTGTGGGGCTTCGGGTCCATCGCGGAGCGGCTGGCACCGATGCTGGCCGCGCTCGGCGCCCGAGTGACCGGGGTGGCGGGCTCGGCGGGGGTGCGCGCCGGGTTCGACGTCGTCGGGCCCGACGGGCTCGCCGGGCTGCTGCCCACGACCGACGTCCTCGTGTCCCTGCTGCCCGCCACGCCGGGCACGCGGCACGCACTCGACGCCGGTGTGCTGGCGCGGCTGCCCGCCCACGCCCGGTTCGTCAACGCGGGCCGGGGCGCGACCGTCGACGAGGCCGCCCTGATCGACGCGCTGCGCTCGGGCCGCCTCGCGGGCGCCGCGCTGGACGTCATGGAGACCGAGCCCCTGCCCGCCGGGTCACCGCTGTGGGACTGCCCGAACCTCGTCCTCACCCCGCACGTGGCGGGCGGGCGGCCCCGCGGTGCCGCCCGGTTCCTCGCGGACCAGCTCACCGCGTGGCGGCGCGACGGCGCCGCCGGGATCAGGAACGTGGCTCGCGCTGGCAGCGCGGACAGAAGTACGACGAGCAGTTCATGAACTGCTCCCGCCGGACCGCCGTCCCGCAGCGTCCCCAGGGCTCGCCCTCCTGGCCGTACACGGTGAGCGAGCGGTCGAAGTAGCCCGACTCGCACTCCCGCTCCGGCCGTGCCCGTCGGGCCTCGCCCTGGTCGTCGCGCATCGCAACGTCGGGTGGGTGCGGAACCACGGACCGCTCCGATCACTGTGAGGACGACAGCGCCCAGCGGAATCCGTCCGGGTCCGCGAAGTGGCTCGAGTTTGCCTCCGCTGCCTGCTCCGCCGGCCCGTCGGGGCTGCCGCCGGCGGACTCGGCGATGGCCATGAGCTGATCCAGGCCCTCCCGGGTCTCCGTGCGGCGGCCCAGCGTCAGTCCGCCCGTGCCCTCACCCGGGTCGTCGATGCCGACGTCCTTGGCGAGGACAGCCCGCGGCATCAGGCAGAATCGCGCTGCTCCCCGCAGAGGTTGGAAGTCGATGTACTTGTTCGCGTAGTCGCGATCAGTCGTCATGCCCAGCGCCTGGTAGAACGTTCGGGAGGCTTTGGGGTCCTGGACGCCGAGGATGATGCTGATCTCGGTGGGCCGAGGGGATCCTGCGCTCTCTCCCTTGTTCTTGCTGGAGTCCGCGGCCACCTTCCACACCGCCCCGTCGGGCGCCTGGAAGGATCCCGAGAATGACCCGAACAGGGCCTTCTTGGCCGGCTTGAGCACCCGCGCGCCCGCACGGGCGGCGGCGTCCATCACCGCCTGCACTTCCGACGGCCTCGCAAGCGCGTAGGTCAAGACGTATCCCGGGAAGGCCGATGATGCGCCCTCAGCCCCCGCGCCAACCGACGTCGGCGGAGTCAGTTCGAAGCGGCCGGTGCCGTGCATGTCCACCTCCACGGACCTGGTGTTCTCGGTCATCACCGGGGTGAAGACTGCGGCGTAGAAGACCTTGGATGCGGGAAGGGCGCCCGCGAGGGTGACGACGTTCAGGGCGAGCGAGGATTCTGCGTGACGGGTCCGCTCGTTCACTGGGCGGCCTTCCTGACCAGCTTCTTCAGCTCGGTCCAGGCGGCCTCCGTCGGCTCGGTCAGGGCATACGAGGTCGCCCAGAGACCGCTGGCGTCGTCAAGGCCGGCCTGCACGCTGAACCCGAACGTCGAGTACCGCTCCTTGTCGCCCTGGCCGCTGCGGAAGAAGCAGAGCACCTTGCCCTTCCTCGCATAGCCGGGCTGGCCGTAGTACAGCTTCGGCTCCAGGTCCGGGGCGCACGCGGTGACGATCGCATGCACCCGCTCGGCGAGGGAGCGGTCGGGCTCGGGCATCTCCGCGATCTTCGCCAGCAGAGCCGCCTCGTTCGCGGCAGCCTTCTCGGCGGCCTTGCCCGCGCGGCCCTGGGCCTTGAGCTCCGCGGCACGTTCCTTGATGGCCGCACGCTCCTGCGCCGACATGGTGTCGCCATCAGTCGGGTGTTCGGCACGGGCTGTCTTCTCAGTCATCTCCCTCTCCTGTCGGTGGTGTGAACTCTGATGCTTCGAGGCTATGGGGAACCCGGTCGTCGTACTTCTCGATTCCTGACCGATCGCCCCGCAGGGCCATCCGTGGGAAGGGCCCGCGCCGTGCTGGAGGTCGATGCGCTCACCGGGCATCGAGCCGTCCTCGGGCTGGCAGGAGCACTCGGTCGGAGACCAGGCGACGAGACACCCTGCTTCTCTGCCAGGCTCCCTTGCCGCGGTACGCAGCGCGGCCGTGCTCACCCAGGAAGAGATCGCCCGCAGGCTCGACGTCAAACAGGCTGCGGTCTCTCACATGGAGAGCCGCGACAGACTGCTGTACAAGACGCTCGTCGCCTACCCGCACACCGCCGGTGCCGCTGACGCCAAGCTCACAGAACCGGGCGGGTCCCACCACGGGCCACAGCCCTCGAAATCAGCGAAAACGCTGGCAGCGCGGACAGAAGTACGACGAGCGGTTCATGAACTGCTCCCGCCGGACCGCCGTCCCGCAGCGGCGGCAGAGCTCGCCCGCGCGGCCGTAGACGTCAAGGTTTCTGGCGAAGTAGCCCGACTCGCCGTTCACGTTGACGTACAGCGCGTCGAAGGACGTACCGCCCTGCGCGAGGGCGTCGCGCATCGTCTCGGCGGCGGCGTCCAGCACCCGCAGCACCTCCGCCTGCCCCATCCGGTCGGTGGGGCGGCGGCCGTGCACCGCGGCGCGCCAGAGCGCCTCGTCGGCGTAGATGTTCCCCACCCCGGAGACCAGCGTCTGGTCGAGCAGGGCGCGCTTGATCTGCGTCCGGCGACGGCGCACGCGCCGCGCGGTCTCCTCGCGCCGCGCGTGCGGGTCGAGCAGGTCGCGGGCGATGTGCGCCACCGGTTCCGGCAGGGCCGGCAGGTCGCTGCCCTGACCGGCGGGCGACCGCGTACCGGGACCGTCCGGGGCCCTGTCCGGCACCAGGTCCTGCACGCTCAGGTGGCCGAACGTGCGCTGGTCGACGAAGTCGAGGTAGCGCACGGGCTCGCCGCCGACGTCGGGAGCACCCTCCAGACGGAGCCGGACCCGCAGGTGGGGGTGCTGCCAGTCGTCCGCGCTGGTGCCGCTGCGGACCAGGAGCTGGCCGGACATGCCGAGGTGGGCCAGGAGGGCGTCGTCGGGGTGCGCGGCGGAGCCGGACGGCGAGGGCAGGTGCCCGCCGGTGCGGTCGGCGACGGAGGACGGGGCGAGGCCGGACGGCGGTGGGAGGTGGCGGCCCGGGCCGTCGTCGTCGGCGGCCAGGGGGAGCCAGAGGAACTTGCCGCGGCGGACGGCGGCGGCGAGCCGGCGGCCGGTCAGGCGGCCCGTGAAGTCGGACGGGCCGCCCTCGTGCCGGCGCACGCTGTAGTCGCGGCGGACCTCCACGCCCCGGACGACGGCGCCCACGACGAGGCGGTCGAGACCGTCGCGG
Source organism: Myceligenerans cantabricum (assembly GCF_054777735.1). NCBI lineage: Bacteria > Bacillati > Actinomycetota > Actinomycetes > Micrococcales > Promicromonosporaceae > Myceligenerans > Myceligenerans cantabricum. The sequence goes on along the minus strand of NZ_BAAHAJ010000001.1, from coordinate 153,074 downwards.
ACGGTCTCGACCTCGGGAAGCTCAGGCACGCGGTACGTGTCCCGGCGGCTCCTCGGACCGGCGCCCGGACGAGGGTGCCGGGTCCGGACGCCCGTCCTGCGGGGCGCCGTCCAGTGCCGACGCGCCGTTCTCGGCTCCGCGGCCCGGGGCTCCCCGCCCGACGGCCGGCTCGGTTCCGCCGGCGTGCGTCGCGCGGCCCGCCGAGGCGGTGTCCTTCTCCCGCGGGAACTTCGCGACGAGCGCCTTGTATGCCTCCTCGGCGGCCTCCTGCTCCGCGTGCTTCTTCGCAGACCCGGAGCCCTGGCCGTAGCCGACGCCGTCGATCACCACCTCGGAGTGGAAGATCCGGGCGTGCTCGGGCCCTTCGAAGGTCGCGACGTAGTCGGGCGCGCCGAGGGTCCGCTCGGCCGCGGCCTCCTGCAGCGACGTCTTCCAGTCCAGGCCCGCGCCCAGCCCGGCGGCGACGTCGAGCTGGTCGTCGACGAGCCGGTGCACGAAGGCGCGCGACTCCTCCAGGCCGTGCGAGAGGTACGTGGCCCCGATCAGGGCCTCGACGGTGTCCGACAGGATCGAGTCCTTGTCGAAGCCGCGGGTACGGATCTCGCCCTTGCCCAGCAGCACGTACCTGCCCAGCCCGAGGCGCCGGGCGATCTTCGCCAGCGATCGCTGCGACACCGTCGCCGCACGCATCCGCGCGAGGTCGCCCTCGTTGGTCTCGGGGTGGCGCCGGTACAGCGCCTCGGTCACCACGAGCCCGAGGACCGTGTCACCCAGGAACTCCAGGCGCTCGTTCGTCGGGATCCCGCCCGCCTCGTGCGCGAACGAGCGATGCGTCAGAGCGAGCACGAGAAGCTCGGGGTCGAGAACGACCCCGAGCTTGTCCAGCAGCTCGCTCGGCTCCGCACGGGTCGGAGCACCGCGGCGGGCCATCAGCCCGCGTTGACGGTCTTCAGTGCCTCGCGGTAGGAACGGCCCTTGTAGGCACCGCACGTGGGGCACGCGACGTGCGGCAGCTTGTCAGCCTGGCACGACGGGCAGGTCGTGAGGGTCGCTGCGGTGGTCTTCCACTGCGAGCGACGCGCACGGGTGTTGCTGCGCGACATCTTGCGCTTCGGAACAGCCACGGCTAGCTCTCTTTCGTCTCGTCCGACACGCTCGTGGATTCGAGCATGCTCTGCAGCGCCGACCAACGAGGGTCGACCTGATCATGATGGTGGCCGGGGTCGTCGGCCAGGCGTGCTCCGCACTCGGAGCACAGGCCCGGGCAGTCCGGACGACACAGCGGTTGAAATGGTAGTGCAGTGACCACCGAATCTCGCAACGCGGGCTCGATGTCCGCGAGATCCCGGTCCAGGAGGGACTCCTCGTCCTCGACCTCCTCGTCGCCGGCCGCGGCTTCCGCCTCGGCCCGCTCCGGGTAGGCGAAGAGCTCCTGGATCGGCACGTCGACGGGGACCCGGATCTCGTCGAGACAGCGGACGCACTCGCCGACCGCCTCGCCGCGGACGGGACCGGAGACCAGCACGCCCTCCATGACGGCCTCGAGCCGCAGGTCGATCTCCAGGTCCGCGCCCTCGGGGATGCCGATCACCGGGGTACCGATCGCCGCCGGCGCCTGCACCGTGGCGCTGTGCGTGCGCATGGTGCCGGGACGCCGGGAGAGCTCGTGCGTGTCGAGCACGAGCGGCGAGCGCGGGTCGAGTGTGATGGCAGGCTCCGAGAAGGACGGTGAAATACGGGATGGTGGCCCAACCTGGACCAGCCTGCAATCTTACGCCATCGACCGGGATCCTGTCGGCCACGCCACGTGTGATCCGGCACTCCCCCGCCGTGCCCTCAGCGGAGGGTGGTGCGGATCGCGCCCGCCACGCCCGGCGGGACCAGGTCGTCGATCTCGCCACCGTTCCGGGCGATGTCCTTCACCAGGGACGAGGCGATGTGCGCGTACGCCTGGTCCGCGGCGACGAACACCGTCTCCACGCCCGACAGGTGCCGGTTCATCAGCGCCATCGGCAGCTCCCCGTCGAAGTCCGCGCCGCCCCGCAGCCCCTTCACGACGGCGGTCGCACCCACCTCGCGGCAGAAGTCCACGAGCAGGCCGTCGGCGACACCGACCTCGACGTCCGCGGTGGCCGGGTCCCCGGCGACGGCCGCCCGGGCCAGCGATGCGCGCGTGTCCAGGTCCAGCAGGCCGGACTTCCCGGGATTCTTCGCCACGGCGACGATCACGTGGTCGAACATGCTCCGCGCCCGCCGCACGACGTCGAGATGGCCGAGGGTCATCGGGTCGAACGACCCAGGACACACTGCGATGGTCATGGCCCTCACCCTAGTCGGCGCGGCCGGCCGGCTCCGCGTAGTGCACGGCGGTCTCGCCGTAGTCCTTCCGGCCGGTCGGCGCCAGGCCGTCCGGCCAGGCGGGCTCGGGGCTGCGCGTCGAGCGCTCGACCACGAGGACGGCCCCGGGCGCCAGCACGCCGACGGCGGCGAGGTCCCGCAGCGCCTGGGCGAGACCGTCGTCGGACAGGTCGTAGGGCGGGTCGAGGAAGACGAGGTCGAGCGCGGCGCCGGGCGGCGGCGCGGCCGCGAGCGCCGCCGTGTACCGCTCGACGGGGCTCGCCGTCACGCGCACCTGTGCGGTGAGGCCGAGCGTGGCGACGTTCTTGCGTGCGACGTCGACGGCGGTGCGGGCGGAGTCCACGAGCGTGACGTGCTGCGCTCCACGGCTCGCGGCCTCGAGCCCGAGGGCGCCCGATCCGGCGTAGAGGTCCAGGACGTTGGTGCCGTCGAGCACGTCGAGGTGGTCGAGGCGGGAGAAGATCGCCTCGCGCACGCGGTCGCTGGTGGGCCTGGTCCCCTTCGGTGGCACGGCGAGCGTCCGTCCCCCCAGCTTTCCCGCGACGATCCTCACGGCCCAGAGTCTACGGTCCGGGTGCGGCGGGCCGGGTGCCCGGCCGGGACCTCTAGGACCAGGGGAGGTCCAGGTGGGCGACGAGGGGCAGGTGGTCGCTGCCGGTACGCTCCAGCGTCTCCACCTCGGTGACCGCGGCCCCGCGCGCGAGCACGTGGTCGATCGGTACCAGGGGGAACGCCGCGGGGAAGGTGAACCCGAACCCGTGCTGGGGCTCGGTGACGAGCGCGGTCACCGGGTCGAGCGCCCGGTCCCCGACGGCGGTGTTGAGATCGCCCGCGACGATCACGGCGTCGGACTCGTCGGCGGCCAGGGCCTCGGCGAGGAGCCCGATGCTCTCGTTCCGGGCGGTGACGTCGAGCCCGCCGGGACCGAGCCGGGTGGACGGCAGGTGCACGGCGTACACCGTGATCCCGGGGTCGCCCTTCTCGGGGACGACAGTGACGCGCAGGCCGCGCTCCCAGGACTCGCCGAAGCCCGCGGGCCGCAGGTCGACGTGCTCGGCGCCGCGCAGCCGGTGGGCCGACCACACGCCGACCGTGCCGTAGGTCTCCGCGTGCGGCATCGAGTCCCCGAAGGCCCGCGTGTACTGCGCGGCGAGCTCCGGGGTGACCTCCTGGAGGACGACCACGTCGGGCGACGCGGCGAGCAGCACCCGGACCGTCCCGGCGATGTCCCGGTTCCTGTCGTCCACGTTGTGCTGCACCACCGTCAGGTCGTCCCGCGTCTCGGGCTCGTCGGTGAGCTGCGGCCAGAACGTCCAGCCCCAGGCCGCGGCGGGCAGCAGGAACGCGAGCACGGCGGTGGTCGACCGGCGAACCAGCCCGAGGACGAGCAGCAGCACGGCGGCCGCGCCCAGCCAGGGCAGGCACGTCTCGACGAGGCTGCCCAGGCCGAACCTGTCGGGAAGCTGCTCGTGGAACAGCAGGGCCGCCCCGAGCAGCAGCAGGAGGACGGCGGTCACGACTCCGCGCGACCACGTGGTGCTGGTCCGAGCCGGCTCCGCGTCGTCGTCGAACACGTCGTCGAAGGGGGCGAGCCCGTCCGGCACGTGCTGCGTGGCGGGGTCCGGGGCGTGCTCGTGCCGGCTCCGGTCCAGCGGGATGTACCGAAAGTCGCTCACGGCCGCGGACTCTACCGCGCGGTCCCCGGTCCGCGGTGCCACCGCGGACCGCTGGGCCGCAAGGGGCTTGCACGGCGCGGCGCGCGGGGCGGCGCGCGGGGCGCGACACCGCGGTCGCGGAGCGCGGTACGGGTGCGCGGTCGACGCCGCCGTCAGGTGCGCTCGAGGAACTCCTCCTGCTCGGCGTCGAGCTCCGTGGCGATGGCGGCGGCGAGCTCCGGGGCGTAGTTCAGCTCGGGGTCGGCGGTGACGACGCCGACCGCCTCGGTGCGCGCCTGCTCGATGAGCGTGGCGTCCTTGACGACGCGCAGCAGCCGCAGCGAGCTCGACCGGCCGGACTGGGAGGCGCCGAGCACGTCGCCCTCGTTGCGCAGCTCGAGGTCGGTGTTCGCCAGCTCGAACCCGTCCGTAGTCCGCACCATCGCGTCGAGGCGCCGGCCGGCGGTGCTGTCCGGCGGCGCGTCGGAGACGAGCAGGCACAGGCCGGGTGCGGCGCCGCGCCCGATACGCCCGCGCAGCTGGTGCAGCTGCGAGAGGCCGAAGCGGTCGGCGTCGAGGATGACCATGGCCGTCGCCTCGGGCACGTCGACGCCGACCTCTACCACGGTCGTGGCCACGAGCACGGGCGTCTGCCCCGAGGAGAACCGCGCCATCGCGTCGTCCTTGTCGGCGGGCGCGAGCTGCCCGTGCAGGACGCCGATCTCGACACCCGCGAACGGCTCCCGCCCGCGCAGCTCCTCGACGACCTCCAGCACGGCCCGCAGCGGCGGGCCCTCGGCGGCGGCACCGGGGACGACCGCACCGGGTCCGAGGCCAGGTCCGGCGACCACGGCGCCACCCGCCCCGGCGCCCGGCTCTACCGCTGCCGAGGGGCCGCCCGCCGTCGGGACCAGGGCGTCCGCCGGCACGGCCTGCATGCCGTCCTCGCCGCCCCCGTCGTCGTCCGGGTTGATCCGGGGGCACACGACGTAGGCCCGCCCGCCGCGGTCGATCTCCTCCCGCACGCGGGCCCAGGTCCGGTCCATCCAGCGCTCGTTGCTCGCGGGGACGACGTGCGTGGTGACGCCGGCACGGCCCGCGGGGACCTGCGTGAGCGACGACGTCGCCAGGTCTCCGAACACCGTCATCGCGACGGTGCGCGGGATGGGAGTCGCCGTCATGACCAGCAGGTGCGGCGCCGCGCTCGCCTTGTCGCGCAGCCGGTCGCGCTGCTCGACGCCGAACCGGTGCTGCTCGTCCACCACGACGAGCCCGAGGTCGGCGAACTGGACGTGCTCGGACAGCAGCGCGTGCGTCCCGACGACGATCCCCGCCTCGCCGCTCGCGGCGGCCAGCAGCGCCGCCTTCTTCGCCTTCGCCCCCAGGGAGCCGGTCAGCAGCGCGACCCGGGTGGCGTGGTCGGCGCCGCCGAGCATCCCGCCGTCGGCGAGCGGCCCGAGCAGGGCTCGGAGCGTGCGGGCGTGCTGGGCGGCGAGCACCTCGGTGGGTGCGAGCAGGGCGGCCTGGCCGCCGGCGTCGACGACCTGGAGCATGGCGCGCAGCGCCACGACCGTCTTGCCGGACCCGACCTCGCCCTGCAGCAGGCGCTGCATCGGCCGCTCGGAGGCCAGCTCGGCGGAGATCTCGCCGCCCACCTCCCGCTGCCCGGCCGTGAGGTCGAACGGGAGGCGCGCGTCCAGGTCGGCGAGCAGGCCCGGGGTGCCGGGACCGGTGAGCGGGCGCGGTGTCGCGGGCCGTCCCGTGGCGAGCGCGCGCCGCTTGGCGAGCGCCGCCTGCAGCACGAACGCCTCCTCGAACCGCAGGCAGTGCTGCGCCGCGCGGACCTCGGCCATGGACTCCGGCCGGTGCACCCTGCGCAGCGCGTCGAGCCGACCCGGCAGGCCCACGCGTGCCCGCACCTCCATCGGCACGGGGTCGGGGACGTCGTCGTCGGTCAGGGTGTCCAGGACCGTGCGCACGGCCTTCGCGATCTTCCAGCTCGGCACGTTCGCCACCGCCGGGTAGATCGGGATCGGGCGGGCCGCCGCGGCGAGCATGTCCTCGTCCGAGTCGAGGTCCTCCTCGCCCATCATCATGAACGCCGGGTGCGTGAGCTGGCGCTCCCCCCGGTACAGCCCGACCGTGCCGGTGAACAGCCCGGTGCGGCCCGCGACGAGCCGCTGCTCGTGCGAGTAGAGAGAACCGCGGTGCCGGCCGAAGAACGTCAGGGACAGGTGGTGCCTGCCGTCGGTGATGACGGCCTCCAGCAGGGCACCCTTGCGGTTGCGCATCTGGCGCACCGTGGCCTGGACGACCCGCGCCATCACGGTCACGTGCTCGCCGGCCTGCAGCATGCTGATGTCGGTGAGGCGGCCCGGGTCGTCGTACCGCCGCGGGTAGTGCCCGATCAGGTCCCCCACCGTCTCCAGGCCGAGCTTGGACAGCGGGTTCTTGCCGCGCGCCTGGCCCAGCGCGCGCGACAGCGGCTCGTCGAGCCGCGCGCGCGGTGTCATGCGCGCCCCCGGAGCGTCTCGCGGCCCGGTTCGTGACCGGACGGGGCACCCGGTCCGGACGCCGGTTCCTGGCCGACGGCGGCCTCGGCGCCCAGCAGCACCGACTCCCCCGGGCGGCCCGTCGGCAGCGCGACCAGCTCCGCGGCCGGGGCGGACCCGGCGAGCGCGGCCGCGAGCTCGTCGGCGACGTGGGCGGCGCCGTCGTCCAGGAGCGCGGTGACGACCTCGGGAGGTCCGGGCGCCCCGGACAGCAGGCCGGTGAGCGCCGGGACGGCTCCGGACGCCGGGACGGGGCCGGCCACGCGCAGCCCGGCGAGCGCCGCGCGGGCCTCCTCCTGCGGGTCGGCGCGATCCGGCGCGGTGCCGAGGGCCGCGAGCGCCACGACCACGTGCACATCGGTGGGGGCGTCCAGCATGACGACCACGTCGAGGTCGCGGCCGTCGGGTTCGAGCGCGGGGGCGTCGCCGAGCACGAGCACGCGGCGCACGCCGGTGGAGGCCGCGGCGCGCTGCACGTCGTCGGGCGCGATGGGGTCGACGGCGGCGTCGAAACCGCCCGCGAGCAGCACGACGGCGCCCGCGTGCGCGAGGTCCGCGGCGAGCGCGGGTGCGGAGGTGATGGCGACCACGCCCCACTCGTGCGGGTCGGCCGCCTCCAGGTGCCGCACGTGCACCTGCGCGAGGGTGCCCCCGCCCCCCGCGGCCGCGGAACCGGAGGCGACGGCGAGCGCGCCCTCCAGGTCGTCGGTGTGCACGTGCGCCTGCCAGACGGCCGCGCCGCCCCCGGTGTCCCCGCCGACCACGACGACGGAGTCCCCGGCCTTCTCCAGCCGCGCCCGCAGGCGGGGCGCGACCCGCTCGGCGCGCTCCGGCCCGCGGGTGAGGACGAACATGAGCTCCAGCGCGCCCTGCGTGCCGGCGCGTGCGGGGGCGGGTTCCGGCGGCACGAACGCGGCGCCGGCTCCGGGGTGGACGATCAGGTCGAGGCTCACGGGCTCCATCGTGCCCGGGGAGTCTGACACCGCCGCGGCCACGAACGCGCCGAGCACCAGGACCAGGCCGCACGCGCCGGCGTCGAGCACTCCGGCGGCGGCGAGGACGGGATGCTCGGTCATGCTGGTGCGGGCCGCCGTGCGGGCCGCGTCGACCGCCGACCGGGCGACCGCGCCCGGTCCGCCGCCGGCGTCCTCCGTGGCGCGGCCCGCGCGGGCCGCGGCGTCGGCCGTGGTGAGGATCGTCCCGTCCGCGGGGCTGGCCACCGCGGCGCGCGCGGAGCGTGCCGCCTCCTCGAGGAGCACGGCCGCGGTCGCGTCCTGCCGGGCGGCGAGCACCGTGCCGCGCAGCCACTCCGACAGGATGACGCCGGAGTTCCCGCGCGCGCCGAGCAGGGCCGCGCGGGCGGCCGCGGCGAGCAGGTCGACGCCGGTGGCGTCGTCGGGCGCGGCGCGCACGGCCCGGTCCCCCTCGCGGAGCGTGAGGTACATGTTGGTGCCGGTGTCGGCGTCCGCCACGGGAAAGACGTTGACCCGGTCCAGGGCCGCCCGCTCACGTCGCAGCGCGTCCGTCGCGCCGTGCACCCACCTGCGCACGAGCCCCGCGTCGATCTGGCTCACCCCTGCCACGTGTCCCTCCCCCGGTCTCGGTCGGCAACCACCGTACCGGCGCGGCTCGCGTCCGCTCGCGGGGGTCATGGTGTGTGACGCAACCCCTGCTCGCGCGCTGCCGCACGGTTTGAGTGCCGAAGTGTGGATCGGGTACGCTCTTGTGGTTGTCCGACGGCGGTCCAGGGTCCGGAATACCGGGCCGGTGGCCGAAGGGCAAATCCCTTTACGACCAAACTCCACGTCCTGCTCGTGTGCACGGACGTGCACGACACTCAGGAGACTCCGTGGCTGCCAACTGCGACGTCTGCGGCAAGGGCCCGGGTTTCGGGCACAACGTCTCGCACTCCCACGTGCGGACCAAGCGCCGCTGGAACCCGAACATCCAGCGCGTGCGTGCCGTGGTCAACGGCACCCCGAAGCGCGTCAACGTCTGCACCTCGTGCCTGAAGGCCGGCAAGGTGCAGCGGCGCGTCTCGGCCTGACGCCCAGCATCCGTTCGACGATGCCCGCCCGCGGCTGGAGCCGCGGGCGGGCTTCGTGCTCTCCGCGCTCCCCCCGAGAGGCGAAGCGGCGGCGCTCCGACCTGGGGTTCCTGGCGCCCGGTCGGCCCCGAGGTCCGCACCGCCCGGCACGGCCGCGCCACGACGCCGGTACCGGGGTGACGCACGCAACAGCAGCGCCCGCTCGCGCGATCTCTTAGGCTTTGCTCGGACGTGATGTCCCAGGTGTGTTGCACGCACGGTTCCGACGGTGAAAAGGTGAGGTCATGGCGGCTCAGCTCGACGAGGTGTCCATCCGTCCCGCGAAGGCGAAGGATGCTGACGACATCGCCCGTGTCGATATCGCGTCGTGGCGCAGCGCGTACTCGGAGATCCTCCCGGGGTCCTACCTGTCCGCCCTCGATGCGAGCGAGCGCACCGCCCTGTGGCGCGACGCCGTGGCCTCGGAGAACACTCGCATCCTGGTCGCCGAGACGCGGGTGGGCACGGTCGGTTTCACGAGCGTGGGCCCGTCCCGGGACGAGGACGCGGAGGACGACGACCTCGAGATCTACGCGATCTACCTGCACCCGGCGGCGTGGGGCAGCGGCGTGGCCCGCGACCTCATGCTCCAGGTGCTCGACCGCGTCCCCGCCGGGGCCTCGATCACCCTGTGGATCCTGCAGGAGAACGAGCGCGCACAGCACTTCTACCGCCGGCACGGGTTCGCGCACGACGGCACGGAGCGGATCGACGAGATCGGCGGCAAGCCGATGACCCAGCTGCGCTACCGCCGCTGAGTCACGCAGCCGGCACGGTCCGCGCGCTGCGCTCCAGGCCCCAGATCCGCAGGGCCTGGATCATCATGTCGTCGAACAGGTCCTCGCAGTCGCCGTAGGCGAAGGAGAGGTGTCCGAAGGCCGCCATGCAGATCACGCCGAAGAAGCTGCGCCAGGCGACGATCCACGTGTAGCCGAGCCCCAGCGGCACGTCCATGCCGGGCGCGATCGTGCGCGAATGCTCGCGGATCTGCTCGCGCATGCCGACGGGAACCTCGTCGTCGCCCGGCCACACCGGCACCGCGGCCTGCTGCATCAGCTTGATGAAGACCGGCACGTACGCACCGCCGACGATCCCCGCGACGTCCCGGTCCGACTGCTCGAAACCCTCCCGGATCTCGTGGAAGTCCGGGCCCATGAGGAGCGAGAACTCGCCAGGGTGCGCCAGGGACCAGGAGAACGCCATGTGGGTGAGGGCGTAGAGCTGCGCGCTCACGTCGTCGGCGGGCTGCCGGTCCCGTGCGACGCCCATCTGCACGCCCAGGTCCTCCAGCGCGACGTGGTGCACGGCGCGCAGCAGCTCGTCACGTCCGCCAGGGAAGTAGCGGTAGAGAGCGGGCGACGTGAACTTCAGCGCCTTCGCCACCGCGGCGATGGTGATGTTCCGGGTGCCGCCCGACTCCCGCATGATCGCCCTGGCCGCCTCGACCGCCTGGCGCCGCGCCTCCGTGTGCCGGCCGCTCAGGACCGGCCGGTCGGCCGTCGTGTCTGTCGTGCTCACTGGCATGTCCTCTCTGGTTCCACCTGGGACACCGCACCGGCGAGGTCGATGACGAACGACGAGGTGTGGTCCGCCATGACCGCCGGAGGCACCACCACCTCGACCGCTGGATCGCGCCCGTACGTCGTGAAGGACCAGGTGCCCTCGTCGTCGGTGGCGACGATCCAGTCGACCGTCGTGCCGTCGGCGCTCTCGACGCTCTGGCACTGCGACGAAGGTCCGGGCGGCTCGACGCCGCACCGCAGGGTGACCGCCGCGCCGGGCTCTCCCCAGGCCGCCGTGGCCTGCGAGTTCGTGTCGACCCGGGGCAGGTCCGCCGCGAGCGACTCCGGCATGGCCAGGAGTACCGACGCACACAGCGGGTCGGCAGCGTCGGGGGCCACGGCCACGCCGATCGTGGGGGCGCACCCACTGGTCGCCAGCACGACGGCCGCCACCGGCAGCGCCGCGACCACCCTCCCTCTTCGGCGTGAAACCACGCCGATACCGTACCTGGTCCACGAGATCCGTGTCAGGGCGGGGCGGATCGCGCCCCGCGGACTACGCTTCCCTGCCGCCGGTCCGGACCGGGTGCGTGACGCCTGGTCAGCGCGGCACGCGACGTTGTATAGGGTTGTCCCCGTGACCGAGCGGGTGCGTGACGTGAACGAGGACGAGCTGCTGCGACGCATCTTCCCCCTGCTGCCGGTCGGTGGATCCACGCAGGTGGGACCGGGGGACGACGCCGCGATCGTCGCCGCCTCCGACGGCCGCTTCCTCGTCTCGTCCGACGTCCTCGTGGAGGACCGGCACTTCCGCACGCGATGGTCGTCCGGGGCCGACGTCGGCCACCGGGCCGCCGCGCAGAACTTCGCCGACATCGCCGCCATGGGCGGACGTCCGACCGCGATCGTCATCTCCCTCGTCATGCCCGGCGAGACGCCCGTGGGCTGGGTCGAGGGCCTCGCGCGCGGGCTGGCGGAGGCGTGCAAGCCGTTGCGGGCGGGCGTCGTCGGCGGCGACCTGGCGGGCGGCGACTCGATCGTCCTGAACGTGACGGTGCACGGCACGCTGGACTGGCGCGAGCCCGTGCTGCGTTCCGGGGCGCGGCCCGGCGACGTCGTCGCGCACGCGGGGGCGCGCGGCTGGTCGGCCGCCGGGCTGGCCCTGCTCGAGTCGGGCCTCGTCCGGCCGACGCGGAACCACCCGCTCGTACGCGCCTACCTGCGCCCCGAGCCGCCGCTGGAGGCGGGCCGCCGCGCCGCCCGGGCGGGCGCGTCCGCCATGCTCGACGTGTCCGACGGGCTGCTGCGCGACGCCGGGCGGATCGCCGCCGCCTCGGACGTCCGGCTCGACCTGGACGAGGACGCGTTCGCGGACGACCGCCGCACGCTGGCCGACGCCGCGCTCGTCGTCGCCCAGGTGGCCCTGCGCGCCGGTGACGCGGGAGATCTGGTCGGGGACATCGGCATGGCGGAGGCCGCGAACCGCCTGGTGAACCAGTGGATCTGGTCCGGCGGCGAGGACCACGGGCTGCTCGCGACCTTCCCCGAGGACGCCCTGCTGCCGGAGGGCTGGACGAGCGTCGGCCGCGTGATGCCGCCAGGCCAGGCCGCACCCCGGGTCATGATCGGGGGCCGGCGCCCGGTGGTCTCCGCGGGCTGGGACCACTTCGCGGGCTAGGATCTGACGCCCCTGGCCGCGGTGGTGCGCTCCTGGTGCGCACGACCAGCACTCGGGCCCGACCTGGAGAGGCATATGACCGACCACCAGCCGCTGATCGCGGTGTCCCGGACCGACCTCGACGACCTGCGCACGCGGCTGCGCCGTACCCGATGGCCCACGCCGTGGCCGGTCGACGGCTGGGAGGCGGGCGCCGACGCCTCCGAGGTACGCCGCCTCGCCCGGTACTGGGCCTCGGGGTACGACTGGCGCGCGCACGAGGCGCGCATCAACGCCCTGCCGCACCACACCGCCGAGGTCGGTGGCACGTCGGTCCACTACCTCCGGTTCGACGGCGAGCGACCCGACGCCCTGCCGATAGTGCTGACCCACGGCTGGCCCAGCACCTTCCTGGAGCTCGCCGAGCTCGCCCGGCGCCTCGCCGAACCGTCGAAGCACGGCGGTGACCCGGCCGACGCCTTCACGGTGATCGTCCCCTCGCTGCCCGGCTACCCGTTCTCACCGCAGCGGCCGACCCTCCCGCCCGCACTCCAGACCCACGAGATCTGGCACCGGCTCCTGCGCGACGAGCTCGGCTTCGAACGGTACGCCGCCCACGGCGGCGACCTCGGCGCCGGAGTCACCTCGCGCCTCGCGGAAGCCGATCCGCACGCTCTCGTAGGCATCCACCTGCTCGCCGTCGCCGCCCCCAACGAGTACGACCCCGCGAGCCTGACCCCGGACGAGCGTGCCTTTCTCGACCAGGTCGCCCGCTGGAACGCCGAGGAAGGCGGCTACCAGCATCAGCAGAGCACCCGGCCGCTCACCCTCGCCCACGCCCTGTCCGACTCCCCCACCGGGCTCCTGGCCTGGATCGTGGAGAAGTACCGCGCCTGGAGCGACCCGGGCGGCGACCGCGCGTCCCGGTTCACGGACGACTTCATCCTCACCCAGGCGTCCCTGTACTGGTTCACCGGAACGATCTCGACGTCGTTCCGGCCCTACTACGAGTACGCCCGCGGCCTGAGCCGACGCGTCGAGAAGGTCACGGTACCGACCGGCGTCGCCGTCTTCCCCGCCGACCTCACCCAGCCACCCCGCTCCTGGGCCGAACGGACCTACAACGTCACCCGGTACACGACGATGCCACGCGGTGGGCATTTCGCGGCCCACGAGGAGCCGGAGCTGCTCGCCGACGACATCACCGAGTTCTTCCGTCCGATCCGCTGAGCACGACGGCGCCACGCCCGCCGGAGGACGGGGCACCGGCACCTCAGGACACCATCCGCACCTTGCCCGACGGGGTCTCGAGCTCGCAGAACTCGTGGGCGTTCTTGAGCAGCTTCATCTCCTCGTGCCACGTGTACGTCTCGTCGCGGTGCGCCCGCTCGACGGCGTCGCGCAGCCGTTCGAGCTCGCCGCCCTTGTTGTAGCCGAAGATGCGCACGACGTACCCCGTGCTCGCCTCGATCTCCAGCAGGGTGAACGGCTGGCACTTCGCCCCGACCTGCCCGTACAGTGCGAGCCCGCCCGCCGCGACCACGAGCATCGCCGGACCGATCCAGAACAGCGGGTCGAGCACCTCGAACAGCAGGAAGCACGCCCAGGCCAGCGCGACCAGCAGGACGAAGCTCGCCGCCTGCGCCGGCCACCCGCCGGGGCGCCGCCGGCGCGGCTTGGAGATGCCGGAGAGGTGCGCCCGTTGCAGGTTGTTCAGCCGGAACATCGTCCCGCTCACGGTGAGCGTGCCGCCGTCGACCCGCGCTGTCCACGTGGTCTCCGCCAGCCCTTCGAGCTTCCAGAACGCTGCCAATGTCTCGCCTCTCTCATCTCGAGCGCAGGCTGGCGCCCGCGCCGTCCGCTCGCCATCTCGCGATCCGTGTCGCCTCACCCAGCGATCCGCGCCAGACCGGTCCGTGCCCCGGCAGCACGACGTCGGCGTCGAGCCCGGCCAGCACCGCGAGAGACGCGTCGGTGGCCGCCGGGTCGTGGTCGAGGTACCGCGGCGGCACCTGCGGCCCCGTCAGCCGGGAGTGGGCGTGCCCGGTGATCAGGGCGTCGCCGGTGGCCAGCAGGCCGCCGGGCAGCATGTACGACGTCGATCCGGACGTGTGGCCCGGCGTCGCCACCGGGACCGGCGCGCCGGGGAGATCGAGGGGCTCCCAGGAGCCGTCGTCGTCGGGCAGCGGGATCGCACCCGGCAGCGGGCGCCGCCGGAGCGCCCCGGCCCGGACGACGTCGGCCGTCCACCGCGCGACGCCGGGGCTGCCCAGCCGGCGGACGATGTCGAGCCCCGTGGCCTGCTCGAGCTCGCCGGAGGCGGCGTGCGCGGCGTCGCGCGCGCTCATGTGCACGGGGGTGCCGTACTCGCGCCGGAAGTGGTGCGTGCCGCCGATGTGGTCGGAGTGGGCGTGCGTGATCACGATCGCCCGCACGTCGCGCGGGTCGCACCCGATCGCGACCACCGACGCGACGAGGGCGGCGGTGTCGCCGACCCAGCCGGCGTCGACGAGGGTCAGGAACCGGCCCTCCCGCAGCAGGTACCAGTTGACGTGCGTACCCGTGCCCCGGAAGACATCGGGCGCCACCTGGCTGACCACGACCACCCGGTACCCCCTGGACCTGCGACGACGTTCCCAGCAAGGGTGCCATCCAGACATTCAGGAGTAAAGGATGAATCTAGTAGGTACTGGCGGAAGACCGAACCGGGCAGTCGCGGCGCGGGCAGTTCCGCGAGGCCGCGCTAGCTAGCGCAGGCCGACGGGCCGCTCGAGCGCCAGCCGGATCAGCTCGTCGATGAGCTCCGGGTACGGCACGCCGGACGCGGCCCACATGCGCGGGTACATCGAGTAGGGCGTGAAACCCGGCATGGTGTTGATCTCGTTGACGACGACTCGCTCGTCCGGGGTGACGAAGACGTCGACCCGGGACAGGCCCTCCGCCCCGACCGCCTCGAAGGTGCGCACGGCAAGGTCCTGGATCTCCTTGGTCACGCGGTCGGGCAGGTTCGCCGGGCAGGTCAGCTGGACGTCCGCCTCCGCGAGGTACTTCGCCTCGAAGTCGTAGAAGTCGTGGTCGCCCACCTCGACCTCGATCTCGCCGGGCAGCGAGGCCCGCGGGCGCTCCCCGGGCCTCCCCCCGAGCACGGCGCACTCGATCTCGCGCCCGTCGAGGCCGGCCTCGACGATCACCTTCGGGTCGTGCTCCTGCGCGGCGCGCACGGCGGCGTCCAGGCCGTCGAGCGAGTCGACGCGTGAGACGCCGAGCGACGACCCGGCCCGGGCCGGCTTCACGAACAGCGGCAGACCGAGCTTCTCGACCTCGGGCAGGATCTCGTCCCGGCGGGCCTCCCACTCCCCGGGACGGACCACGGTGTACGCGCCGATCGGCAGGTCGTGCGCGGCCAGCACCATCTTCATGAAGTGCTTGTCCATGCCGACGGCGGAGGCGAGCACGCCCGACCCGACGTAGTGCACGTCGGCGAGCTCCAGGAGTCCCTGGACCGTGCCGTCCTCCCCGTACGGCCCGTGCAGCAGGGGGAAGACGACGTCGACCTCGCCGAGCACCGAGGGGACCCTGCCCGCCTCGACCACCCGCACGTCGCGGGAACCGGCCCGCAGCGGGAGCACCACCTCGCCGGGGGCCGCGGGCACCTCGCGCGTCCGGCCGTCGGCGATCGCCCAGCGTGCGGGCTCGTCGTCCGCGAGGACCCACTGGCCCTCGGGCGTGATGCCGACCGGCACCACCTCGTACTTGTCCCGGTCGATGGCGCCGAGCACACCGCCCGCGGTGGCCACGGAGATCCCGTGCTCGCCGGAGCGCCCGCCGAAGAGGATCACGACCCGCGGCCTGCGGCCGGGCTCGGAGGCACCCGTCGGGTCCGGGGCCCCTGCGGGCTCGGGTGCGGGCGGCTGGGCATCGCTGCGGTTCGACATCGGCCCCGAGACTACCCGACCCGGGACACCGCGACCGCAGCGCGGAGCGCCGTCACGACGCCGCGTCGCGGCGGTGGAGGTCGGCCGGCCAGGTGCTCACGAGGAGACGGCGGGCGCGCAGGGCCGCGAAGAGCTCCGCGGCGTCCCGCGGACGGCTGACGTCGCGGCCGGTCAGCACCTGCACGCGGGACAGCCGGTTCAGCACGGTGTTGCGGTGGCAGTGCAGCGCGCGGGCGGCCTCCGCGGTCGACCCTCCGACGTCGAACCACACCTCCAGCGTTCGGACCAGCGTCTCCTCGTCCCGGGGGTCGCGTCCGCCCAGGCCTCCGAGCACGGCCGCCGACAGCTCGGCCGCGCGGGCGCTGTCGGCCACGAGCAGGGCGTCGAGCGGCGCTTCGCCGTACCGGGCCGGGACCGACCGCGCGGAGGCGGGGCGGTCGGACACCTGCCCGGCGGAGGCGGGCCAGGCGGACGCCGTGCCCGACGCCGGGAGCGCGGCGCGGTCCGCCGCGCCGGCCGGGGGCGGGACGACCTCGTCCGGCTCCACGCCGTGCAGCAGATCGAGGATGGCCTCCGTCAGCCCCGCGATCCGCCCGTGCAGGTCACGACGACCCTCAGCAGAAGCGCTACCGCCCTCTCCCGCTATGTCCGACATGGGGGGAAGCGTAGCCACATCACGCCCGGAGCGCACCCATCCGCCAGTGATGCTGGCGTCTCCCGGCGCGCAGCGGCACAATTGACTCGGACTACAACAATCGCACCTCACGCAGTGCACCGAGCACGGAGGGCCGGACTCACCGAGCTTCCGCCGCTCAGGGCGCTCACCAGGGCCGAAGCAGTCGAGGGAGACCGCAGCGATGAGCCTTGCCGACGCGTACACCACCCGCCCCGAGCTGGACCTGGCGTTGCGCGAGCTACGCGACGGCGCCGAGCGCTGGGCGCGGCTCTCCGCCGGCGACCGGGGCCGTGTCTTCCGGGAGGTGTCCGCGGCCGTCGCCGACACCGCCCGGGAGTGGACCGAGACCGCCGCGCGCGCCAAGCACGTCCCGGCCGGCTCGCGGCTGGCCGGCGAGGAATGGATGAGCGGACCGTACGCGGCGCTGGAGTCGGCGGCCTCGTACGCCCGGGCGTACGAGGCGATCGCGCGGGGAAGGTCGCCGGTCGACGGCCGCCCGGTGCGCCCCGCGCCCGGCGGCCGCACCGCCGTCCAGGTCCTCCCCCGCAACGCCCAGCAGCGGATCCTGTTCCACGGCTTCTCCGCCGAGGTCTGGATGCCGCCCGGCGTCGACGGCGCGCGGCTGCGCCGCGAGGCCGGGCTCGGCGCCGGCACGGTGAGCACCGGCGGCGTCGGTCTCGTGCTCGGGGCGGGGAACATCTCCTCGATCGCCCCGCTCGACGCGTTCTACCAGCTCGTCGCGCACCACCGCACGTCGCTCGTGAAGCTCAACCCGACCTTCGCGGGCCTGCTCGATGTCTACCAGAAGGCCCTCGCGCCCCTGATCCGCGTCGGCGCGGTCCGCGTGGTGACCGGCGACGGCGCCGACGGCGCCTACCTGACCGCGCACGACGACGTCGCCGCCGTGCACATCACCGGCGCGAGGGCCACCCACGACGCCATCGTCTGGGGCCGGGGCGAGGAGGCGGAGCGGCGTCGCGCCGACCACGACCCGCGGCTGACCGTCCCGATCACCAGCGAGCTCGGCGGCGTCTCGCCGATCATCGTGGTGCCCGGCCGGTGGTCCGACGCCGACCTGCGGTTCCAGGCCGAGCACGTCGCCACGATGCGCCTGCACAACGCGGGACACAACTGCATCGCCGGGCAGATGGTGCTGCTGGGCGACGACTGGCCGCAGAAGGACGCCTTCCTCGGCGAGCTGCGCCGCGCGTTCGAGCGCCTGCCCGCGCGCGAGCCCTGGTACCCGGGCTCGGCCGGCCGGATCGCCGACGCCGTCGCCGCCCACCCGGGCGCGGAGACGATCAACGGCCGCGTCCTGCTGGAGTCCACGGGCGACGACCCGGCGTGCGAGACGGAGTACTTCGCCCCCGTGCTCGCCTGGCGGGCGCTGCCGGGCACGGGCGTGGACTTCCTGCACGCCGCTGTCGCGTTCGCGAACGACCACCTCGACGGGACCCTCGGGGCGAACGTCGTCGTCGACCCGGCCGCCCGGAAGGCGATGGGAGCCGCCTTCGACGACGCGATCGCCGGCCTGCGCTACGGCACCGTCGCGATCAACGCCTGGACCGCCGTCGGTTTCCTCCTGGCGAACGCCACATGGGGCGCGTTCCCCGGCAGCACGATCGAGGACGTCGGCAGCGGGATCGACGTCGTCCACAACGGGCACCTCCTGGCCGGCCCGGAACGCACCGTCGTGACCGGACCGTTCCGCGAGTTCCCGAGGTCGGTCCTGGGCGGCGAGCTGTCGCTCTTCCCCAAGCCGCCGTGGTTCCTGGGCGCCCGCAGCGCGGCGGCGACGGGCGAGCGCCTCACCCGCTACGCAGCGACGCCGAGCTGGGGCCGTCTGGTGCCGGTCCTCCTGTCGGCCTTCCGCGCCTGACCGGTGCGGCCGCCGTCCGCACGGCGCGCCCGCGGCACCGGCTCAGGCCCCGACCGCAGACCGCAGGGCCCTGTCCAGGTCCGCCCAGAGGTCCTCGACGTCCTCGGTCCCCACGCTGAGACGCAGCAGGTCCTCCGGGACCGTCTCCGCCTCCGTCGCCCAGCGGCGGCGGCGCTCGATCAGCGACTCCACCCCGCCGAGCGACGTCGCGGGCACCCAGAGCCCGCAGCGGGACACGACGTCGTCGGCGGCCTCGGCCGGTGTCCGGCCCGGGGCCCGGGCCGGGCGCACGCCGATGATCGCCCCGTACGCGTCCATGTGGGCCGACGCGCGGGCGTGCCCCGGGTCACCGGGCAGCGACGGGTGGCGCACCTCGGCCACGCCGGGGTGCCGGGAGAGCCGCTGCGCGAGCTCGACGGCGTTCTCGCACGCCCGCTCGAACCGCAGCGGGAGCGTGCGCAGGCCCCGCAGCGCCAGCCACACCTCGAACGGGCCGGCGATCGAGCCGTGCAGGGTGCGGTGCGCGCGGACCAGCTCCGCGAGCCCGGCGTCGTCGGTGACGACCGCGCCCAGGATCACGTCGGAGTGGCCCGCGAGGTACTTCGAGACCGAGTGCAGCACCAGGTCCGCCCCGAGCTCCAGCGGGCGCTGCCCGAGCGGGGTGGCGAACGTGTTGTCCACGACCGTGCGCACGCCCCGCTCCCGGGCGGCGGCCAGCAGCGCGGGCAGGTCGGCGACCTCGAGCATCGGGTTCGTCGGTGACTCGACGAGCAGCAGGTCGGCGCCGTCCAGCGCGGCGACGACGTCACCGGTGTCGGCGATGTCGACCGCGCGGGCGGTGACGCCCTGCCGCGCGACGAGCTCGGCGGTGTAGCCGCGCGTGGTCTGGTACGCGTGCCGCGGGAGCACCAGCGTGCCGCCCGCCTCCGGGGAGGCGGGCAGCAGCGACAGCGCCGCGGCGATCGCGGCCATGCCGGACCCGAACACGATCCCCCGCTCGCTCGCGCCCTCCAGGGCGGCCAGCGCGTCCTCGAACCCGTGCCACGCGTCGGTGTCGGCGCGCGCGTACGCGAGCTCGCCCGGCGGGACGGCGCCCTGGGACACATAGGTGCTGTTCAGCGGGATCGGCGGGTTCACCGCGCCGCCCTGCGCGCGCGGCGGGCGCCCGGCGACCACGGCCAGGGTCGCGGGAGAAAGACCGGTCGGATGATCGCTCATGCCGCGAGCGTACGCGCCGGCCCGACCGTCTCCCGCCCGGGCCTCAGCCCGCGGCCGCCCGGAGGTCCTTGCGCAGGATCTTGCCCGCCGCCGACTTCGGGACCGCCTCGATGAAGTCGACCAGGCGGACCTTCTTGTACGGGGCGACCCGGTCCGCGACGTACGCGACGACGTCGTCCGCGGTGAGCTCCGAGCCCGCGGCCCGCACCACGAAGGCCTTCGGGAGCTCGCCGGCCTCCTCGTCGGGCACGCCGATCACCGCGGCGTCGGCGATCTCCTCGTGCGCGATCAGGAGCGCCTCCAGCTCGGCCGGCGGCACCTGGTAGCCCTTGTACTTGATGAGCTCCTTGAGCCGGTCCACCACGAAGAACGCGCCGTCGGCGTCGACCGTGACGATGTCGCCGGTGTGCAGGAACCCGTCCGGCTCGATCGTCTCGGCCGTCGCCCCGGGGTTCTGGAGGTAGCCGACCATGACGTTGGGACCCCGGCAGAGCAGCTCGCCGGCCGCCGAGACACCCTCGGACGGCTGGTCGATCTCCTCGCCGGTGGCCGGGTCGACGATCCTCGCCTCCATGTTCGGCAGGAGCAGGCCGATGGACCCCGGCGAGATGTCCTCGCGCTCCATCGGGATCACGTGCGAGACGGGGCTCATCTCGCTCATCCCGTACCCCTGCAGCACCCGGCACCCCGGCAGCCGGGCGGAGACCGCCGCCCCGAGCTGCGCGTCGAAGGGCGCCGCGCCCGACATCATCGCCCGCACCGTGGACACGTCGTAGGAGTCCACCAGCGGGTGCTTGGCCAGCGCGAGCGCGATCGGCGGGGCGACGAACAAGTACGTCGCCCGGTGCTCGGCGATCACGCCGAGGTACTGCGCGAGGTCGAAGCGCGGGAGCGTGACGAGCGTCGCCCGCGTGAACAGCGCGAGGTTCAGCAGCACCGTCATGCCGTAGATGTGGAAGAACGGCAGCACCGCCGGGACGACGTCGTCCCGGGAGAGCCCCAGGCCCGCGTTCTGGACGACGTTCGCCACGAGGTTCCGGTGCGTGAGCATGACGCCCTTCGGGCGTCCCGTCGTCCCGGACGAGTACGGCAGCACGGCCAGGTGCGTGGCCGCGTCGAACGAGACGTCCGGCACGGGGCCGGCCTGCGCGAGCACGTCGCGGAAGGAGTCGTGGCCGTCGGCCCCGTCGAGGACGACGACGGCGTCGCCCAGCCCCGCACCCTCCGCGCCGGCCACGGCCGCCGCCAGCAGCGGGGAGACGGTGATCAGGGCCTTCGCACCCGAGTCGGTGAGCTGCTTGGCGATCTCCGCGCCGTTCGCGAGCGCGTTCACCGTGGTCACGGTGACCCCGATGCGCAGCAGCCCGTGGAAGACGACGGCGAACGCGGGCGCGTTCGGCGAGTGCAGCGCGACGACGTCGCCGGCCCGCAGGCCACGGGCGGCGAACCCGCCCGCCGCCGCGTCGATCTGGGCGACCAGCTCGCCGTACGTCGTCACGGCACCCGTGGTGCCGTCGACGAGCGCGGGCCCGGCGAGCTCGTCCTCGGTCAGCCCCGTGAAGAGGAAGTCGTAGATGCTCGAGGTGGGGATGTCGACGTCGTCGAACAGGGACCTGATGACCACGGGCGGGCTCCTTCTCGTCCGGTCCGGGGCCTCGTCGCCACGGACTCCGCTCTGCGGCGGTCCCGGGCCCGGAGGGCCCGGCCCCGCCGACCACCCGCAGGCTACGCCCAGAACGCGGTCAGATGCTCTCCGACTTGAGCGGCCGGGACAGGAGGGCCACGCCCAGCTCGTCGATCGGGAGCCTGCCCGAGATGACGCCCACCACGCCTTCCGTGATCGGCATGTCCACGCCGTGCGTGCGCGCCAGGTCCAGCACCGACGCCGAGGACTTGACGCCCTCCGCCGTCCCGCCCGTGGCCTCGATCGCCTCGTCCACGGTCAGCCCCTGCCCGAGATGCTTCCCGAGCGTGTGGTTGCGGCTCAGCGGCGACGCGCAGGTGGCGACCAGGTCGCCCATGCCCGCCAGGCCGGCGAACGTCTCCGGCCTCGCACCGAGCTCCAGGCCCAGGCGGGTGATCTCCACGAGACCACGGGTGATCAGGGTCGCGGTCGTGTTCCAGCCGAAGCCGCGGCCCTGGGCCATGCCCACGGCCAGGGCGATGATGTTCTTCACGGCACCGCACAGCTCCACGCCGACGACGTCGTCGTTCGTGTAGGGGCGGAAGTACGACGCCGAGCACGCGTCCGCGACGAACCGGGCGGTCGCCTCGTCGGCCGCCGCCACGACGCTGGCCGCGACCTGGCGCTCCGCGATCTCACGGGCCAGGTTCGGGCCGGACACCACCGCGACGCGCGCTGCCGGGATGGCGAGCGCCTCGGCGACCACCTCGCTCATCCGCTTGTCCGTGCCCCGCTCGACGCCCTTCATGAGCGACACGACCACGGTGCCGGGCGCCAGCAGGTCCTTCATCGGTTCGAGCGTGGCACGCGCCACCTGCGACGGGATCGCCGCCACGACGATCTCGGCACCCGCGAGCGCCTCGGCCGCGTCGGTGGTGGCCCGCATGGGCGGCAGGACGACGCCGGGCAGGCGCTTCGGGTTCGTGCGGTCCTCGGTGACGGACCGTGCCACCTCCGGGTCGCGGCCCCACAGGACGACGTCGGACCCGGCGTCGGCCAGCACCATCGCGAACGCGGTGCCCCAGGCGCCGGAGCCCAGGACCGCGACGCGGGTCGGGCTCGGCCCGTCCTGGCTGGTGGTCCCGGCCGGCTCCGTCGTCGGCCCGGGGCCTGCGGGGGCGGGGGCATCGGCGCTCACGGGCGCTCCACCGGCGGGTAGTCGGTGCGCTTCGCTTCGTACTCGGGGTGCTTGCGCAGGTCGAAGCGGGCCTGCGGGGCTTCCTCGCCGCGCACCTCGGCCAGCACCTCGGTGATCGCCTCCATCACGCGGCGGGTCGCCTCGTGCAGCACGGCGCTGTCCGTGGGCCGGTCGTAGAGGTCCGAGAGGTCGACCGGCTCGCCGACTGCCACCGTGACGGTCTTGCGGGGGAACAGCTTCGGCACCCTGCCGTACCGGGCCAGCGTGCGGTGGGCACCCCACTGCGCGATGGGGACGACCGGGAGCCGGGAGGCGAGCGCCAGGCGCGCCATCCCCGTCTTGCCGACCATCGGCCACATGTCGGGGTCCCGGGTGAGCGTGCCCTCGGGGAGGATCGCCACGCAGGCGCCGTCGCCGAGCTGGTTGCCGGCGTTGACGAGGGACTCCGCGGCCGCCTTCGAGCCGCGGTCCACCGGGATCATCCTCGTCGCCCTGAGGATGAAGCCGACGGGCGACTCGAACAGGCCGCGCTTCGCGAGGATCCGCGGCTCGTAGCCGCTGTCGAACAGGAAGTGGGCGAGCGACAGGGCGTCCGCCTCGGTGACGTGGTTCGCCGCCGCGATGAATCCGCCGTCCGTCGGCAGGTTCTCCTGACCGCGCCAGTCGTAGCGCCAGATGCTGAAGAGGACGTTGCGGACGACGACGGCCACGGCGCGATACGCGACGGAGTCAGGACGGGCGATGGGCACGAGGCCAAACTCTACTGTGTCTCGCGCAGCGGCTGTGCTGTCCGGAGCCGCCGGGCCCGGCGTCAGGGCTGCGGCGGCTCCGGGAGGCGCGTCAGTCGCGGGAGACGTCGGCGCCGAGGGCGACCAGCTTGTCCTGGAAGTTCTCGTAGCCGCGGTCGATGAGGCGGATGCCGCGGACCGTGGACCGGCCCTTGGCGGTGAGGGCGGCGATCAGGTGGCTGAAGCCGCCGCGCAGGTCCGGCACCTCGATGTCCGCGGCGGCGAGCGGCGTCGGGCCGGAGATCACCGCGGAGTGGTGGAAGTTGCGGGCGCCGAACCGGCACGCCCCGCCGCCCAGGCACTCCTTGTAGACCTGGATCGTGGCGCCCATCTTGCGCACCGCGTCGGTGAAGCCGAAGCGGTTCTCGTACACGGTCTCGTGCACGATCGACAGGCCCTTGGCCTGGGTGAGCGCGACGACGAGGGGCTGCTGCCAGTCCGTCATGAACCCCGGGTGCACGTCGGTCTCGAGCACGATCGACTTCAGGTCGCCGCCCGGGTGCCAGAAGCGGATGCCGTCGTCCTGCACGTCGAACCGGCCGCCGACCTTCCGGAACGTGTTGAGGAACGTCGTCATCTCGGGCTGCGTCGCACCCTTGACGGTGATGTCGCCGCCGGTGGCCAGCGCGGCCGAGGCCCACGACGCCGCCTCGATACGGTCGGACAGCGCGGTGTGGTTGTAGCCCTCGAGCCGGTCGACGCCCTCGATGCGGATCACGCGGTCCGTGTCGACCGAGATGATCGCGCCCATCTTCTGCAGCACGGCGATGAGGTCCATGATCTCGGGCTCGATCGCCGCCCCGGTGAGCTCGGTGATGCCCTCGGCGCGGACGGCGGTCAGCAGGAGCTGCTCCGTCGCCCCGACGCTCGGGTAGGGCAGCGAGATCCTGGTGCCCTGCAGGCGGCGGGGCGCGCGCAGGTGGATGCCGTTGGGCCGCTTGTCCACCACGGCGCCGAACTGGCGCAGGATGTCCAGGTGGTAGTCGATCGGCCGGTCGCCGATGCGGCAGCCGCCCAGGTCGGGGATGAAAGCCTCCCCGAGCCGGTGCAGGAGCGGGCCGCAGAACAGGATCGGGATGCGGCTGGCGCCGGCGTGCGCGTCGATGTCCGCGACGTGCGCCGACTCGACGTTCGAGGGGTCCAGGTCGAGGATGCCGGCGTCGGGGTCGTACTTCACGGCGACGCCGTGCAGCTCCAGGAGCCCCGAGACCACCTTGACATCACGGATCTGCGGCACGTTGCGCAGCACGCTCGGGGTCTCGCCGAGCAGCGAGGCGACCATGGACTTCGAGACGAAGTTCTTGGCACCGCGCACCGTGATGGAACCGTTCAGCGGGTTCCCGCCGTTCACGTGGAGAAGGTCGTTCATGTCCTCGTCGTCGCCTTGTCGTCGATGGGCAGTGATGGCCGGCCCAGCGGGCCGGGCCGGTGCCGCGGGACATGTCGTCGCCGGGCCGTGCGCCCCGATGATCCTGCCCCGCCGGGCACAAGCGTGCCAACACGCCCCGCGTCGAGAGTATTCACGTTCACTACACCTTCACCCAGCACGCACGGTGCCGCGCGGCGAGACCCGCGCCGCGCCGCCGCGCGGCGTCGGACAACGATTTCACCCTGTATGCCGGGGAAATCATCTCTGTGAGGTCGGTCACAACTGGGAATATTACCAAGGCGGTCCACGCCCGGGGGTCTGCGGATCAGGCCCGGACCCACGGGACGCCGCGCGGCACCGCAGGCCGCGTCCGGTTTGAGTTCCGCTGTACGGGCCCCTTAGGTTCCCTGTTCCATAGTGCGTCCCGAAGCGCCAGAACGACGCTACGCACTGGTCCCCCTCGAAGACCCTCACGAGGTGGCCCTGTCTGAGGGAGCTGTATGGACAACGTCAACCTCGTACTCGACAAGTTCTCTGAGTACGTCTTCTTCTCGGTCCCGGTCACGGCGGACACCGCGGTCCCGGTCGTGGTCGTCTGGCTGATCGTCGCCGCGGTGTTCTTCACCGCATGGCTCGGGTTCCCGAACCTGTGGGGCTTCAAGCACGCCATCGACCTGGTGCGCGGCAAGTACGACGACAAGAGCGACCCCGGTGAGGTCTCGCACTTCCAGGCGCTCGCCACGGCGCTCTCCGGGACTGTCGGTCTCGGCAACATCGCCGGCGTCGCCGTGGCCATCACCATCGGCGGCCCGGGGGCGACCTTCTGGATGATCCTGGCCGGCCTGCTCGGGATGGCCACCAAGATGGCCGAGTGCACGCTCGCCACGAAGTACCGGCACGTGCACGAGGACGGCACCATCTCCGGCGGTCCGATGTACGTCATGCGCGACGGCCTGGCCTCGATCCGCCTCGACGGCCTCGGCAAGGTGCTCGCGGTCCTGTTCGCCCTCTTCGCGATCCTCGGCTCGCTGGGTGGCGGCAACATGTTCCAGTCGAACCAGGCCGCGACGCAGATCGCGAACGTCGCGGGCGCCTCCGTCGAGGACCTCGGCCTGTGGATCGGCATCGGCTTCGCCGTCCTGGTCGGGCTCGTGATCATCGGCGGCATCAGGTCGATCGCCAACGTCACGGACAAGATCGTCCCCGCGATGGCCGTCCTCTACGTCGTCGCCTGCCTGGTCGTCATCCTCGGCAACGTCACCGCGGTCCCTGCCGCGTTCGGCGAGATCGTCGGCGGCGCGTTCAACCCGGACGGCATCACCGGGGGCGTCATCGGCGTCCTCATCATGGGCTTCCAGCGTGCCGCGTTCTCGAACGAGGCCGGCATCGGCTCGGCCGCGATCGCGCACTCCGCGGTCAAGACCGACGAGCCGGCCAGCGAGGGCTTCGTCGCCCTGCTCGAGCCGTTCATCGACACCGTCGTGATCTGCACGATGACCGCGCTCACGATCGTCATCACGGGCGTCTGGTCCACGGGCGGCGAGGACGGTGTCGCGCTGACGTCGGCAGCCTTCGAGTCGGCGCTGCCCTGGTTCCCCTACGTGCTCGCGGTCTGCGTGGTCCTCTTCGCGTTCTCGACGATGCTGTCGTGGTCGTACTACGGCATGAAGGCCACCGGCTACCTGTTCGGCGACAACCGCCACGCGGAGAACGTCTACAAGGTCATCTTCTGCGTGTTCACGGTGGTCGGCGCGGTCGGTGCCAGCGACTCCGTGCTGGCCTTCTCGGACGCCGCGATCTTCGCGATGGCCGTGCCGAACATCCTCTGCCTGTACCTGATGTCCGGTGACCTGCGCCGCGAGATCAGGGGCTACTGGTCGCGCGTCGTGAAGGGCGAGGGCACGCCCGACCCCGACGTCGAGCGCGACTCCGTCCAGGTCTGAGCGACGTCCAGGCCTGAGCGACCCCGCGTCGAGGGCACGGCGGCGGCCCGACCAGGAGCTCTGGTCGGGCCGCCGCCGTGCCCTCGACGCGCGTTACGTGGACCGGCGCGGAGGGTGACGCGGTGCGTCCCGCTCAGCCGACCGTGTCCTGGTACTCCACGCCGCCCGCGCGGAGGCCGCCGACCTGCTGCGCGACCTCGGACGGGCTCAGCACCTCGTCCTGGGCGAAGTACACCCAGTCGACGAGCTGCTCGTAGGCGCGCGCCTCGCCCGTGGGCAGGACGCCGTCGTTGATGAGCCAGAGGTTGAAGTTGATCGTCTGGTCGCTCTTCGGGAGGTTCGGCGGGTAGTGCCGCCCGACCTCGACGCCGTCGATGTAGTACACCGCTTCCGCGCCGTCGTTCGTGACCACGAGGTCGTGCCAGCCCGCGAAGCTCTCGTTGATCTGGTCGTAGTCCTTGAGCGCGTCCCAGGGGTCGGGCCGGTAGGTCTCCCAGCTCGTCACGTAGAACGCCTGCGGCGCCGACCAGCCGCCGTTGGGCAGGTACTCGAAGTCGAGCTCGCCGTAGTCGGGGTCGTAGTCGTAGCGCAGCGGCGTGATGGAGAAGAACGTCTCGACGACGTGGTCGCCGTCGGGCCCGTACACGGGGGCGTCGGTGAACTTCACGCGCGCCGCGTAGGTCCCCTCGCGGAACTTGCGCTCGGGCGTGTAGATCTCCGCCTGGACGGTGTTCGACGCAGCGCCCGCGGACGAGACCTCGAGCCGCATCACGCGCTCGTCGTCGCGGTCCTCGAAGCCGATCTTGTCCGGGCTCCACGAGACCCCGGCCAGTCCGGGGCCGCCGCCCCCGCTCCGCAGGGTCCAGCGCCCGCCGAGGTCCGGGTCCGCGTTGCTCTCGTAGGAGAAGTCGTCGAAGAGCGCGGCGGCGGGCTCGGCGGCGACGGCACCTCCCGTGAGGGGGACGACGGCGGCCCCGGCGAGCCCGGCGCCGAGGGTGGCGGCGAGCCCGGCCCGGAACCGGCGCCGTCGTGCGGGACTGGATCGATCGGGGCTGCTCACGGGTGGCGCAGGCTGACGCTTCGACATCGACGCTTCTCCCTCGTCCGTACCGGGTCTGCCGACGCCCGGCGGGCGCCGCGCCCCCAACGTAGGGCGCCTCACGACACCTTGTAAAGAGTCCTTCCGATCTTCTCGGCGAAGAGGGCGTCGCGCGTCGCCTCCACCGCGAGGATCCGCGCGCCCATGACCGTCCCGGAACGGCCGAGGCCGCTGGGCAGCACGCGCACGGGCCAGACGGTCAGCTCCGCGAGCCGTTTCTCGAGCGCCGCCCGGGCCCCGGCCTCGAGCGCCGCCCCGACGCCGCCGGCGAGCACCACCGTCCCCACGTCGACGACGGCGACCAGCACCGCGCAGAGCTCCGCGACGCCGCGCGCCGACCGCTCCATCAGCGCGCGGGCCGCCGGGTCCCCCGCCGCGTCGTCGAACAGCCGCGGGACGTCGTCCGCACCGTGCAGCCCGGCCCCCGCGACGACCCCCGTCCCCGAGGGATCGGTCAGGAGGCCTGCGCGCTCCCCCGCGGAGAACAGCACGTCCAGCTCGCCCGCGCTCCCCCGGGCCCCGCGTCGCACCGTCCCGCCCAGCACCAGGGCCGACCCCACGCCGGCACCCACGGACAGCAGCGCGAAGTCGGAGATCTCCCGGCACGCCCCGTACCGGTGCTCGGCCGTGGCCGCGAGGTTCACGTCGTTGTCGACGTGCACGGGCACGCCGAGGCCGTGCGAGAGCTCGTCGGCGAGCGGGAACCCGTCGAGCCCCGCGATGCCACCCGCCCGGGCCACGCGGCCGTCGGACCGCACGACGCCGGGCACCCCGACGCCCACGGACGCGAGGCTGCCCGGGTCGAGACCCGCCCGTGCGAACAGCCGGTCGCGCAGGACGGCCACGAGCCGCGACGTCTCCTGCACGGTCGTGTGCTCGGCGTCGGCCACGCCCTCCGCGAGCAGGGTGTCGTCCAGGCCCGCGAGCTGCGCCCGGACGTGCCGGGTCCCGACGTCGACCGCGAGCACCGGGTACCGCGCCCCGGCCGCGCGGAACGGCTCGGCGCCGTACTTGGACACGCCGTCCTCGACCCGCTCCACGAGCCCGGCCCCGGCCAGGGTGGCCAGCGCGGCCGAGACGGTCGGCTTGGTCAGCCCCGTCTCGCGCGCGAGCTCGGCCCGGGTACGCGGGCTGCCCTCGTAGAGCAGGCCGAGCACGGCGTGCTCGTTCGAACGTCGCATGTCCTTGAGTCCCGCCGGTCCGACGCGCGTCGCACCCACCTCCCTGGCACCTGGCAGCTTCCCCCAAGATGCCACGGAAGTGCGGGGGACGGCGGGCGGCACCACGCCACGACGCACCACGTCGCCGCAGGCCGGGTGCCGGTTCGCCGGGGCACGGCGCGCCGCGACGTGCACGTCGACTTCGTGACGACCCGCCTCTACCCGACCGGCCACGCGTTCGGCGCCGACGGCGAGGGGCGCGCCCTCAGCCGCTACGCCGACGCACCGGAGCGGCGGGGCGAGGTCAGCCGTCCTTGGTCGTGATGCGGGCGTACGCCAGCGACAGGCCGATGACGAGATAGCTCCCCGCCCGGATCGCACCCTCGCCCAGGCCGCCGAACGACACCGGGTCCCGGATCAGGTCGACCAGGCCGGTCACCGACGTCGGCAGCAGGTAGGGGTGCAGCCAGTCCAGGGCCGAGATCTGCATCAGCACCCCGGAGACGATCAGCCCGCCGAGCACGCTCACCACCACGAGCACGGGATGCTCGGTCCACGCCGAGATCGCCAGCGCGACGGCGCCCACCGCCATCAGGTACACCGTCGCCCACGCGACCGCGACGGCCAGCCGCCACAGCACGTCGGCCATCGACAGTTCCGTCCCGGACATCGACACCAGGCCGTCGGTCCCGGCCAGGACGAGCCCGGTCAGGAAGCCGGACACGACGACCAGCCCCGACGAGACCAGGGCGACGACGAGCACGCCCACGGCCTTGACCACCAGGAGCCGGCCACGGGCCACGGGCGCGAGCAGCCAGCCGCGCTGCGCGCCGTGGGACTGCTCGCCGGCCAGCGCGTCGGCGCTCGCCATCGCCACCGTGAGCGGCAGCATGAGCATCAGCAGCGTCATGAGCGACCCGAGCGGCAGCACGAAGGCGCTGGTCGCCATCGTGACGAAGATCGGCGGGCCACCGCCCGAGCCACCGGGGCCGCCCGGCTCGCCCCCGGCAGGCGTGCCCGACCCGCCCAGCGTCAGGTCGAGGGCGACGCCCGTGATCACCGGCAGCGCCGCGAGCAGGCCCAGCACGACGAGCGTCCGCGGACGCCGGAAGATCCACCGCACCTCGGCCCGCACCAGGCGCACGAGCGGGGCGCGACGGGCAGCGGGCAGCGGCCCGGCGGGGGCGGTGCCGGGTGCCGGCACGACGGTCCGGTCCTGGGTGGTCATCGGGCCATCTCCTGCTCCCCGGCGTCCAGCTCGCCGACGACGTCGCCGACGTCGTGCGTCAGCCGGGCGAACGCTTCCTCCAGGCCGGTGCGCTCCCGGCGGGCCTCGTCGACACCGACACCGGCGCGGACCAGGATCTCGATGACGGCCGCGGACGTCGCCGTCGTGAGGTCCACGCGGACGCCGTCCGGGGCGAGCCGGGCGGGGACGCGGTGCTCCCGGAGCGCGTCCACGGCGGAGGCGGCGTCGGACGTGGCCACGAGCAGCGTCGGGCTGCCGGACTCCAGCAGGTCGTCCAGCGCGCCCTGCGCGACGACGACACCCTGGTTCAGCACGACCACGTGCGTGCACGTGGCCTCGACCTCCGCCAGGAGGTGCGACGAGACGAGCACGGTCACGCCCTGTGCGTGCAGCTCGGCGATGATCCGGCGGACCTCCTGCGTCCCGGCCGGGTCGAGCCCGTTCGTCGGCTCGTCCAGCACGACGAGCCGGCGCGGCGCCAGCAGCGCCGAGGCGAGCCCCAGGCGCTGCTTCATGCCGAGCGAGTACGCGCGGTACCTGCGGTGCGCGGCGCCGGCGAGTCCGACCCGCTCCAGCGCGGCGGACACGGCACCGGACAGCTCCGCCCCGGAGAGCAGCGGCTCGGCGGCGGCGAGCCGCAGCAGGTTCTCCCGGCCCGACAGGAAGGGGTGGAACCCCGGACCCTCCACGAGCGCGCCCACGTGCGGCAGCACCCGGTGGGCGTCTCCCGGCACCGGCACCCCGAGCAGCTCGATCTCGCCCTCGGTCGGCTGGACGAGCCCGAGCAGCATCCGGATGGTCGTCGTCTTGCCGGAGCCGTTCGGCCCCAGCATCCCGACCACGGCGCCCTGCGGGACCTCGAGGTCGACACCGTCCACCGCGACCACGCCGCGATAGACCTTGCGCAGTCCCCGGGTGCGCGCCGCGACGGCGGCGCCGGAGGCCCTGCCCGCCTCCGGCACCGCCGTGCGCGCGGTGTGCGCTGTCGTCACTGCCGGTCCAGAGCGTCGACGAGCACCTGCTGCGGCACGGCGCCCGCCGCGACCCGGCCGTCCTCGGTGAGGACGGCGCCACCGACGGCGATCTGGACGTGGAGCCCGGTGCCGAACTCGCCGGACACCGGCGCACCGATCTGGCCGAGCATCGAGCTGAGGTCCTCGTCGTCCCCGCCGCGCCGGTCGCCGAGCTCCTGCCCGAACGGTGCCGCGTCACCGGGCCCCGCCCCGGCGGGAACCTCGCCGATCACGACCGTGTCCCAGCCGTCGCCGACCGTCGTCGCGCCCTGCTGGAGGTCCTCGGCGCGCTTCCCGCCGTGCTCGCCCTTCTCGTGCGCGACGTCGTCCGCCTCGGTCGTCTCGACCTGGGCGCCCTCCGGCGGCGTGAACTCGAACAGGTCCGCGGCCTGCGCGCCGAGCTCGAACTCGGTGAAGCCGGCCGACAGGACGGGGTCCGACGTGCCGTTGGCGAACACGTCGAACCGCAGCGGGACGCGCGTCTCCTCGTCGATGGCGACGGTGACCTCGCGCAGCAGCGTCTTCTCCGACGGCTTCGGCGTCAGGACGAGCTCGTACGCGGCTCGGTCCGCGACCCGCGCCGTACCGTCCACGAAGATGTCGCTGGTCGGCCGGAGCCGCGCGATGATCTCGGCCGCCGCCTGCGACGGGTCCGCCAGCTCGCCCTCGGCACGCTCCTCGGCGGCCGCGGCGTCGGCCGCGTCCCAGGTGAAGTGCCTCGCCGTGTGCTCGGCCGAGTCGTAGGCCCATGCCTCGTCCGTGCTCTTCACGAACGTCAGCTCGGACGCCGCCCGCTCGACCTGGATCCGGGCGCTCTCCTGGCCGTCGTGGAACACCCGCGCCGACTCGAAGTCGAGCGCCTCCGTCCCGGGTACCGGGGGCAGCCCGAGCTGGTTGTCCACCTCGGCCACGCCCGCGAACGCGGGCGGCTGCGCCTCCAGGGCGGAGGTGACCAGCTGCTCCGCGTCCACCTCGGGCAGCACCGGTGCGTCGTCCGCGCCGGCCGGCAGCGTGGTCAGCACGAGGCCCGCGGCCCCGACCGCGATCCCCGACCCGGCTGCGACCAGCGCCTTCGTCGTCCGCCTCATGTCCCGCTCCTTCGCTCTCGTACCCGGTGTCCTGCGCCGACACCCTCAACGATGCCCGCCACCACCTGAGACGACGCTGAGACGACAGCCCCGGCTGAGACGACGCTGAGAATGTCCGGCACACCACCAGGCCATCCTGCGCGGTGGAACCGCGGCCACCCGCCACTTCGGCGTGACCGGCGTCCGGCACCGGCCGCGCCGTGAGGTGTGGGGAGCCGGGCGGGTACGGCATGCTGGCAGGCATGAGGCCCCAGATTCTCGTGGTCGACGACGAGCCGGGCCTGCGCAAGGCGCTGGATCGCGGGCTGCGCGCCGAGGGGATGGACGTGACCGTCGCCGCCGACGGGCCGACGGCGCTGCGGCAGGCGCGCACCGGGTCGTTCGACGCGATCCTCCTCGACATCATGATCCCGGGCCTGTCCGGGTACCGCGTGCTGCAGGAGCTGCGGTCCGCGGGCGTCACGACGCCTGTGCTCCTCGTGTCGGCGAAGGACGGCGAGGTGGACCAGGCCGACGGGCTGGACCTCGGCGCCGACGGCTACGTGGTCAAACCGTTCTCCTTCGTGGTGCTGGTCGCCCAGCTGCGCGCGACCCTGCGACGCGCGGGAGCGGACAGCACGCGCGGACGGATCGAGCTCGGGCCGCTGACCATCGACCGCGGGACCCGCGCGGTGCGCTACGACGACGTCGACGTCCCCCTGAGCCCGCGCGAGTACCTGCTGCTGGAGGCGCTGGCCGCGCGGGCCGGGACGGTGTGGACCAAGCAGGAGCTGCTGAGCGAGGTCTGGGGCGACGAGCAGGCCGCGACCCGGAACGCGGTGGAGGTGTACGTCGGCTACCTGCGCCGCAAGCTGGCCGCCGCCGGTGCGGAAGACCTGGTGCGGACCGTCCGGGGCCACGGGTACCAGCTCGGGGAGCCACGCTAGTGCGGGCGTCACCACGCCGGCCCGGGGCCGGCGGGCACGAGAAGCAGGGGCCCGGGACCGGGCCGCGCCTGGCCGGCACGTCGCTGCGGCAGCGGATCACTGCCATCGCCGTGGTGGTCACGCTGGTGTCCCTGCTGGGGCTGGCCGTGATCGCCGCCCGGGGTCTCGGTCCGCTCCTGACGGACGCCGTGGACGACGAGCTCGCCGGGACGCTGGCCGGTGCCGCCCGCGACGTCGCCGCCGGCCGGGCGCCCGTCACGCCCGACGGCCTGGAGGTGCACGTCCTGGACACCGCGGGCGACCCGGTCGACGACGGCGAGCCCGCCCCGGGCGACGTCGCCGCCACCGCACCCGCCCTCACCCGCGGCCAGGTCCGCGCGCTGAAGGCCGGCACGCCGGTCACCACGGTCCCGCCGGCCGCGGAGGACGGCACCACCGGACCGCCCGTGCGCCGGCACGGCACGGTGGTCACCGCCCCCGACGGGAGCCAGCGCCTCGTGCTGGCCGGGACCGGCCTGGTGGGGCAGCGCGCCGCCGAGGACTCGGGCAGCCGGTGGCTGGTGGTCGTCGCGCTCGCCGGGACGGTCGTGGCCGGGGTCACGATCTGGTTCGCCGTCGGGTCCGCGCTGCGGCCGGTCGCCCGGATGCGGCAGTCCGTGCGCCGGCTCGCGCCCGGCGCCCGCGTCTCGGTGCCCGGTACCGCCCCGGGCGAGCTGCGCGCCCTGGCCGACGACTTCAACGTCCTGCTGGACCGCCAGGACGCGACGGCGGAACGGCTGCGGCGCTTCACCGGCGACGCCGCGCACGAGCTGCGCTCCCCCGTGGCGTCCATCCGCGTGCAGTCCGAGGTCGCGGCGGCCGACCCCGACCCGCGGCTCTCGCAGGAGGTGCACGCCGACGTGCTGGCCGACGCCGAACGGCTGTCGGCGCTGCTCGACGGGCTGCTGGCGCTGGCGCGCTCGGACGCCGGGGAGCTGCCGCCGTCGGACGACGTGGACCTGGTCGGCGAGGTCCGCGCGGCGGTCGCACGCGCCGGCGACCAGCCCGTGCCGATCGCGGTCAACGCCATGACCGGCGAGGCGTGGGCGGCCGCGGCGCAGACCGAGGTCGAGCTCGTCCTCGACAACCTGCTGCGCAACGCCCGCAGGTACACCCGCACGCGGGTCGTCGTCTCGGTGCTCTCGGCCCGGTCCAGCGTCCGCGTCCTGGTCGACGACGACGGTCCGGGCGTGCCCGCGGAGCACCGGGCGAAGGTCTTCGACCGGTTCTACCGGGTCTCGGACGACCGCGCCCGTGCCTCCGGTGGCTCCGGGCTGGGCCTGGCCCTGGTGGCCGGGCTCGTGCGCCGCCGGGGTGGCCGGGTGGCCGTCGGGGACTCGCCCGACGGCGGCGCCCGGTTCACGGTCGTGTGGCCCCGGGCCGCCTGAGCCCTCGGCCCGGGCAGAGCCCTCGGCCAGGTCCTGGCCCGAGCCGCCGGCCCGCTCCGGGACCTGCCGCACCGCGCCGGCCTGGCTCGGCGCGGGCGCGGCCTGTGCGGTCGCGCGCCGTCGTCGCCTACCGTGGCGGCGGGGCGCTGGAAGACCGCTCCACGAGGGTGGTGGCGAGCTCGGTACGCAGGGTGTGCCCGCTCGCCGTACGCGCCCGGTGCACGAGGTCGACGGCGGTGGCGCCCATCTCCGCCAGGGGCTGGCGCACGGTGGTCAGCGGGGGGTCGATCCACGGCGCGATCGGCAGGTCGTCGAAGCCGACGAGCGAGACGTCGCGGGGCACGACCAGGTCGGCTTCCCGCAGCGCACGCAGAGCGCCGAGCGCGGTGTCGTCGCTGCTGGCGAAGATCGCCGTGGGCGGGTCGTCCAGGCTCAGGAGCCGCTGAGCGCCCTCGTACCCGGACGTGACGCCGTAGGCGCCCACGGCCACGAGCTCGTCGTCCGTCGGGACGCCGGCCCGGATCAGTGCGGCACGGTAGCCCGCCAGCCGTGCGATGGCGTTGTCCTGCTCCAGCGCACCGGTGATGGTGGCGATGCGGCGGTGACCGAGGGAGAGCAGGTGCGCGGTGGCCTCCAGCCCTCCCTGGAAGTTGGTGGCACCCACGCTGAGCATCCCCTCCGGCGGCGGCCGCCGCGGGTCGACGACGACGAGGGGCGTGCCGGAGTCCTCCAGCGCGCGCCGGGCCCCGACGTCGGGCACCGCGACGATGCTGACGAGACCGTCGGTGCCGCGCTCCAGGGCGTGCCGCACCCAGGAGCTGCAGTCGTCCGGGTCGGGCTCGACCGCCAGGACGACGTCGAGGCCGAGCCGCCGCGCACCGGCGACGGCACCGCGCACCACGGCCTCCGACCAGGTGCCCTCGAAGTCGACGATCCGGACGTCGATCATCCCGGTGGGTCTGGCCGCGGGCGGCCGGACGGCGTAGCCGTGCCGTGCGAGCGCCTCGGCGACACGGGCTCGGGTCGCGCCCGCGACGTCGGGCCGGGTGTTCAGGACCTTGGAGACCGTGGGGACCGAGACGCCCGCCTCGGCCGCGACGACGGCGAGCGGCGTGCGGGTCGGGTCGGCAGCCATGGGTCCTCCGAGATCGGCGAGATGTGTTTCCGAAATCAGGATCGTAGCCGATGCCGGAGCCCGCCCACACCTTTCCCCGCTCGGGCCTGCCACAGCGGGCCTGGTGGGCTCCGCCGCGCCGCACGCCGCTGTTGACACGACCGCCGGGCGCGTCTAGTGTCCCGGCGTCTTTCCGAGATCTGCTGTCGAAATTTCGGAACGCGGATCAGCACGGATCAACAAAGGAGTGATCGTGAACAGGACACCTCGCCTCGCCGCAGCGGCGACGGCGTCGACCCTCATGCTGGCCCTGGCCCTCACCGGGTGCGGGCGCAGCGACGAGGCCGGCACCACGGCAGAAGGTTCCAGCGACATCGCGGACGGGCCCGCCACCGGCACCGTCGAGGTGTGGGCCATGGGGACCGAGGGCGAGCTGCTGCCCGAGCTCGCCGAACAGTTCGAGGAGGACAACCCCGACGCCACGGTGAACGTGACACCGGTCCCGTGGGAGTCCTCCACCGAGAAGATCAACACGGCCATCGCGACCGGCGAGGTACCCGACGCCATGCAGGTCGGGACGACGCTGATGAGCGGGTTCGTCGGGCTCGACGGCCTCGCTCCGACGCCGCAGGACATCGACCCCGAGGCCTTCTTCCCGGGCGCCTGGGACACCACGGTGGTGGACGGCACGTCCTACGGCGTGCCCTGGTACGTCGAGTCGCGCGTCCTGTACTACCGCACCGACCTCGCCCGGCAGGCCGGCGTCCCGGCCCCGGAGACCTGGGAGGACCTGACCGCGTTCGCGGCCGGCCTGCAGGACGCCGGGGCCGACCAGGGCATCGCGCTGCAGACCCGCGGCAACTCCACGGCCCTCATGTACCTGCCGTTCTACTGGCAGGCGGGCGGCGAGATCATGGACGACGCCGGTGAGTTCACGCTCGACAACGACGCGCAGGTCGCGGCGCTCGAGTACTACTCCTCGTTCATGCGCGACGGGCTCGCCCCGCCGGTGCTCGTCGAGGACGAGAAGGTGCAGAACTTCGTCGACGGCCGTCTCGGCTCGTTCGTGTCCGGCCCGTGGGAGCGTGCCAACCTGCTGACCACGGCGGGCGACGACTTCGAGGACTCGTTCGGCGTCGTGCCGCTGCCCCGGGACGAGGAGACCGGGTCGTTCATCGGCGGCTCCAACCTCGCCGTCCTCGCCGACGCCGCCAACCCCGACGCCGCGTGGAAGTTCGTCCAGTTCGCCACCGACCCGGCCACCCAGGTCGACTGGTTCGGCGTCTCCAGCGACCTGCCCGCCGTCCAGGCCTCGTGGGACGACCCCGCGCTGGCCGACGACGACGCGGTGGCCGTCTACGAAGGCGTCCTGGAGACCGCGCGCTCCACCCCGGCGATCCCGACGTGGGCAGAGATCGAGCACGAGCTCGACCTCCTCATCGAGCAGGTCATCGCCGGTGACCTGAGCCCCGAGGACGCGGCCGCCCGGATGCAGGACGCCGCCACCTCGATCGGGACGGGTCTGGACTGACCGTGACCGTCTCCGCACGCCGCCGCCGCACCGGGCTCGCCGCCTGGGGGTTCGCGCTGCCCTTCACCGTGCTGTTCACGGTGTTCCTGCTGGTCCCGGTCGCGTCCTCGCTCTACATGGCGTTCACCGACATGCGCGGGGCAGACCTGCGGACCCCGTGGGCGGTCAACTTCGTGGGGCTCGACAACTTCGTGACGGCCCTGGCCGACCCGAAGTTCCAGCAGGCCGCCGGCAACACGCTGTACTTCGTGGGCGTCGCGATGCCGCTGACGCTCGCGATCGCGCTCCTGCTGGCGGTGCTGCTGAACTCCGGGCTGGTGTGGTTCCGGTCGGTGCTCCGCGTCGGCTTCTACGCGCCCGTGGTGACGTCGATCGTCGCGGTGGCGGTCGTGTGGCGGTTCCTGCTGCAGCCCGACTTCGGGCTCGTGAACTCCGGTCTCGGCGTGATCGGGATCGACGGGCCGCGCTGGCTGACCGACGAGGTCTGGGCCATGCCGTCCCTCATCGTGATGGCCACCTGGCGCAACGTCGGCTACTCGATGGTGATCCTCCTGGCCGGGCTGCAGGGCATCCCCCGCGACGTGTACGAGGCGTCCGCCATCGACGGTGCCGGCCCCGTACGCCAGCTCCGGTCCATCACGGTCCCGCTGCTGCGGCCCACGCTGCTGTTCTGCGCGGTCATCACGGGTATCGGCTACCTGCAGTTCTTCGAGGAGCCGTTCGTCATGACGCAGGGCGGGCCCCTGGGCGCCACCAACTCTGTGGCGTACGAGATCTTCAACCAGTTCGGCTTCGGCAACTACGGCCTGTCCGCGGCGATGAGCTATCTGCTGTTCCTCGCCGTCGTCGCGCTGTCCTACTTCCAGTTCCGCCTGCTCAGGACGGAGAAGTGATGACGTCCCCCTCCAGCCGTCCCGCTCCGCGCACCGCCGCGGGACGCGGGCCCGACGGCGGCCCTCCCCCGCACGGCGTCCGTACGCGCACCGCCGCAGGGCGCCGCTTCGGCCCCCGCGCGATCCTCCTCAACACCGCGCTCCTGGTCGGCCTCACGGCCTCGATCGGGCCTCTGGTCTGGATGGTCGTCTCGTCGGTCAAGCCCGAGGGCGAGATCCGGCAGTTCCCTCCCACCCTGATCCCCGACCAGGTGACCTGGTCCAACTACACCGACCTGTTCGCCACGCTCAGCTTCCCGCGGTACTTCCTCAACTCGGTGGTCGTCGCGCTGGCCGTGACGGTCGGGTCGGTCCTGTTCAGCGCCATGGTCGGCTACGCCCTGGCCAAGCTCGACTTCCCCGGCCGGCGCACCCTGTTCGCCCTGGTCATGGGCACGCTCATGGTGCCGGGCATGGTCACGTTCGTCCCGCTGTTCGTGCTCGTGGCCAACCTGGACCTCGTCAACACCTACGCGGCGCTCATCCTGCCGTTCCTGGCGGCGCCGTTCGGCGTGTTCCTGATGCGGCAGTTCATGCTGGACATCCCGGACGAGCTGCTGGATGCCGCTCGCGTCGACGGGGCCGGCGAGCTCCGCACGTTCTTCCGCATCGTGCTGCCCCAGTCCCGGCCGGCCCTGGCCACGCTCGGCATCCTCACGTTCCTCGGGTCCTGGAACAACTTCCTGTGGCCCCTGGTCGCCGTGCAGTCGGCCGACAAGTACACCCTCCCGGTGGCACTGGCCCTGTACTCGACCGGGCAGAACACCGTGCAGTACGGCCTGCTCGTGGCGGGCGCGACCGTCATCGTGCTGCCCGTCCTCGTCGTCTTCCTCGTCCTGCAGCGGCACATCGTGCAGGGCATCTCCACCACCGGGCTCAAGTAGCCCGCCCCGCACCCCGAACCGCACCACCCGAGGAGTCTCTCCCGTGACCGAACAGCTCACGCTGCCCACCGCACCCGGCTTCCTGTGGGGTGCCTCGACCGCCGCGCACCAGATCGAGGGCGGCAACGTCAACAGCGACTGGTGGGCCAAGGAGCACGTCGCCGGGTCGTTGTGCGCCGAGAGCTCCGGCGACGGCGTCGACAGCTACCACCGCTACCCGCAGGACGTCGGCCTGCTCGCCGACGCCGGCCTGAACGCGTACCGCTTCTCGATCGAGTGGGCGCGCATCGAGCCGGCCGAGGGCGAGGTCTCCCGGGCCCAGCTGGCGCACTACCGGCGCATGATCGACACCTGCCTGGACGCGGGCGTGACGCCGGTGGTCACGCTGCTGCACTTCACCCTGCCCCGGTGGTTCGCCGAGCGCGGCGGCTGGTTCGCGCCCGGCGCCGTCGACGCATACGCACGCTACGTCGAGACCGCGACGTCGATCCTGGCCGACGTGCGGCACGTGGTCACGATCAACGAGCCCAACATCACCTCGATGATGCTCGGCGCGAGCCGACGCACCGACCTGGACGCCGCCGGGCTCGCCGCCCCGGACGAGGCGGCCTCCGAGACCCAGGCCACCGCGCACCGCCGCGCCGTCGAGATCCTGCACGGCCTGGGGCACGTGCGGGCCGGCTGGACCGTCGCCAACCAGGTGTTCCAGGCGGCGCCCGGCGCCGAGGCCGCCCGCGACGCCTACGCGTACCCGCGCGAGGACTTCTTCCTGGAGGTGGCTCGCGACGACGACTTCGTGGGCGTGCAGAGCTACCTGCGCACGATCATCGGTGCGGACGGCGAGCCCGTCCCGTTCGGCGACGACGTCGAACGCACCCTGACCGGCTGGGAGTACTACCCGCAGGCGCTCGGCGAAGCCCTGGAGCACACCCACGGCATCACCGGCGGCGTGCCGATGATCGTCACCGAGAACGGTATGGCCACCGCCGACGACGACCGGCGCATCGACTACACCACCGGCGCCCTGGAGGGCATGGCCCGGGCGATGGCCGGCGGCTGCCGCGTGGAGGGGTACCTGCACTGGTCGCTGCTCGACAACTACGAGTGGATGAGCGGCTTCGCCCCGACGTTCGGGCTGGTCGCCGTCGACCGCACCACGTTCGAGCGCACGCCCAAGCCCAGCCTCACGTGGCTCGGCGAGGTCGCGCGCACGGGGCGCTTGTCCGTCTGACCTCGGGCACGGCCCGACGGCGGCCGCCCGGCGCCCCCCCCCCGCACCACCCGTCACGACGACGACGTCGAGGAGACATCTCATGAGAAGGCACAGGACAGTGGTCGCGGCGGCTGCCGTCGCGGCCCTGACGCTCACGGCCGCGCCCGCGAGCGCCGGCGACCCGGCCTCCGGGCAGGGCCAGAGCACCAACCAGAGCCACGACCGCCGGCAGCTGCACACCTGGGCGGCCGACACGTGGCGCTCGTTCGACGCGCTGGTGGTCGAGGAGACCGGGCTGCCCGACGACAACATCGGCGGCGACCTCAGCCCCGGCAGCCGCGGCGGGTACACGTCGCCGACGAACGTCGGCGCCTACCTGTGGAGCACGGTGGTGGCTCGCGACCTCGGGCTGATCGGGCGCGGCGAGGCACGCGAGCGCATGACGACCACGCTGGACACGGTCACCGGGCTGGAGCGGCACGAGCCCAGCGGCATGTTCTACAACTGGTACGACCCGGCCACGGGCGCCAGGCTCCTGGAGCTGCCGGGCAGTGGTGACGCGGTCAAGCCGTTCCTGTCCAGCGTGGACAACGGGTGGCTGGCCACGGGCCTGCTCCTGGCGAGCCGCGCCGAGCCGTCCCTGGCCGACGAGGCGGACGCCGTCCGCGAGGCCATGGACTTCGGCTGCTTCTACGACCCGGAGCAGAACCAGATCCGGGGAGGGTTCTGGGACGACGACCCGCAGGAGACGGCGCCGGTGACCGGCGACTACTGCGGCATGGGCGCCGAGGTCTGGTACACGGGCCACCACTACGGCGCGTTCAACACGGAGCCGCGGATCGCCTCGTACCTCGGCATCGCCGCGGGTCAGATCCCGCCGGAGCACTACTTCGGCACCTACCGCACCTTCCCCGACACCTGCGACTGGGCCTGGACCGAGACCCGGCCGACCGGTACGTGGACCGAGCACCTGGGGGTGCCGGTCTTCGAGGGCGCCCTGCCGTACCGCGGCATGCGAGTGGTCCCGACGTGGGGCGGCAGCATGTTCGAGGCGCTCATGGTGCCGCTCTTCGTGCCGGAGGAGAGGTGGGGCCCTCGGTCGTGGGGCCGTAACCACCCGCTGTACGTGCGCGGGCAGATCGAGCACGGGATGCGGGAGGCGGGCTACGGGTACTGGGGGTTCTCGCCGTCGAACGACCCGGCCGGCGGGTACCGGGAGTA
The DNA here is from genome assembly GCF_054777735.1 of Myceligenerans cantabricum. NCBI lineage: Bacteria > Bacillati > Actinomycetota > Actinomycetes > Micrococcales > Promicromonosporaceae > Myceligenerans > Myceligenerans cantabricum. The sequence continues at coordinate 111,777 of NZ_BAAHAJ010000001.1, read as the reverse complement.
CGGCGTCGACCAGCTCGGGCTGGACGGCCCGGGCTACACCTCGGACCAGGAGCGCACCGGCGTCGACCAAGCGTACGAGGGCTGCCGGGAGGGTTCGCCCGCGCCGGCCGGGTACGGCGACGGCGTCGTGACCCCGCACGCGTCGTTCCTCGCGCTGCGCTACGCGCGCGGCGAGGCGATGGCGAACCTGCGGAACATCGCGCGGGACTTCGATGCCTACGGCCCGGGCGGGTTCTACGACGCCGTCGCCGTGCGCAGCGGACAGGTCTCCCAGCGCTACCTGGCGCTCGACCAGGGCATGATCATGGCCGCGCTCGGCAACGAGCTGGCCGACGACGCGCTGCGGCGCTACGTCGCTCCGGGTGCGCTGGAACGGGAGGTGCGCCCGCTGATGGCGCGGGAGAGGTTCGCCGTAGGGTGGGACCGGTGACCGCGCCCACGGAGCTCTCGTCCCGCCTCGGCAGGACCGTCCTGTACCAGATCTACCCGCAGTCGTTCGCCGACGCGGACGGCGACGGGATCGGCGACCTCGCCGGGATCACCGAGCGCCTGGACTATCTCGCGTGGCTGGGCGTCGACGCGATCTGGCTCAGCCCGTGCTTCGTCTCGCCGTTCGCGGACGCCGGGTACGACGTCGCCGACTTCCTGACCGTGGCCCCGCGCTACGGCACGAACGCGGACATGGCCCGGCTGACGCGGGAGGCCGGCCGTCGTGGCATCTCGGTGCTCCTCGACCTGGTGGCCGGGCACACCTCCGACCAGCACCCGTGGTTCCGCGCGTCGGCCGACGACCCGGACGACCACCGGTTCGTCTGGAGCACGGTGCCCGCCGAGGGGTTCGAGCCCGGGCCGGGGGCGCGCGGCGGCTACTACCGGCCCAACTTCTTCCCCGTCCAGCCGGCGCTCAACTACGGGTACGCCCGGCCGGACGCCTCGGAGCCGTGGCGGCAGCCGGTCGACGCTCCCGGGCCCCGGGCGAACCGGGCGGCGCTGCGCGAGATCATGGCGCACTGGTTCGGCCTGGGCGTGGCGGGATTCCGGGTGGACATGGCGTCCTCGCTGGTCAAGGACGATCCAGGGCACGTGGAGACGAGCAGGTTGTGGCACGAGATGCGTACCTGGCTGGACCGGGACTTCCCCGGCCGGGTGCTCATCAGCGAGTGGGGAGACCCGCGGGTGTCCGTCCCGGCGGGCTTTCACGCCGACTTCTTCCTCCAGTTCGGCGGCGACGACGACGGCCTCCCGCTGCGGTCGCTGTGGAACAACGGCGCCGGGACGGTGAACCCGTCCTGGGGCGACGTCCCGGCGTGGGCCGACGCCGCGGCCCGGGGCGACGCCGCGACCTTCGTGACGGCCTGGCGCGGGGCCGCGGACGCCATCGCGGCCGACGGGCGCGGCGGGGTGGTGGGCCTGCCGACGTCGAACCACGACTTCACCCGGCTCGTGGCTGGTCCGCGCGACGCCGAGCAGGCTCGCGTGGCGCACGTGCTGACGATGACCTGGCCCGCGATGCCGTCGGTCTACTACGGGGACGAGATCGGCATGCGCTACGTGCCGGGCACGCCGACCCGGGAGGGGTCCCGGCTGAGCCCGACGTACGACCGGGCGGGCTCGCGCACCCCGATGCAGTGGGGCGAGGTCCCCGCCGGTGCGTTCGGACCTGGCACGGCCGGCCCGGACGGCCCGGCGACCTCGACGTACCTGCCGCAGGACCCCGACCCGGACCGCCCCACGGCCCAGCTCGGGGACGAGGGCTCGCTGCTGCGTCTCGTGCGCGAGCTCATCGCCCTGCGGCACGGCGACCAGCGGCTCGACGTCACCTCTCCCGTCGAGGTGCTGGTCACGGGGTATCCCCTGGCCTACGTGCGGGGCGGCACGCTCGCCGTCGTCCTCAACCCGGGCAGCGGTGCCGTGCGCCTTCCCCTCGACGGTGCCGCGCGCGCCCGGGCGGTCCTCGTGCGGGGCTGCCGCGTGGAGGCGGACGGCGACGGGTCCGACGTCGTGCACCTCGACGGCCAGGGGTACGCGGTGCTCGACCTGGCCGCGGGCACCGGGTGACCGGTCTCTGGCCCCCGGCGCCGCCCGGGGGCCCTCGGGACGCCGGCCGCGCGGTCCGGACCCGCCGCGCGCCGGACCCTCAGTGGCGCTTCGCCGACGGCTCCCGCAGCACGGGCCGGTGCCGCACGGTCGTGCCGTGCTGCCGCCGGAGCCGCTGGTCGATGGCCTCCCGCAGCGTGGTGACGGTCCGCTGCCGACGTTCGGCCGACATGCGCAGCCTCGCGATCTCCGCGGCCAGCACGTTCCGGTCGTGCTCGGGGGCCGTGTCCGGCAGCCGCGCGCGCAGGGCCTCGGCGCGGTCGATCCGCTGCGCGGACCGGTGCTCCGCGGCGACCTCGCGCAACCAGTCGGTGCACAGCGAGCGGTCCACGTCCAGCCACGCGCCGGGGACGCGCACGAGCGGATGGCCCCAGTGCGGGTCGTCCACCATCTCGTACAGGGGCGCCCCGGCCACCCGGGCGAGCTTCTCGTCCAGCGACCGTCCGACCCGGCTCGCGACGACGGCCCAGGCCAGGATCAGCCCGACCACCCCCAGCTGGTACGGCAGCGCCGTCACCGCGCCCGCCACGTCCCAGCCGACGGGCAGCAGGCCGACGACGAAGACCGCGGCGCACCCCGCCAGGGCTCCGACGACGAGCCGCACCGACGTCGCCCAGGTGTCGGTCCAGAGCGGCGACCGCCGCCGGAGGGCGGTCTGGTACTCGGCGTCGGACGACGGGACCACGAGCGCGATCGAGTCGTCGTCAAGCTCCACCGTCAGATGCTCGTGCGCTGCGAACTCCCGCATGATGCTCCCCCTGGATCGTCAATGACGTTAAGGCAGGATATGCACGTCTCGCGAGAATTGGCGCGGTTAACGAGCCCGAGGGCGGGACCGTCGCGTCACGACGCGGCCTCCCACTGCCAGCCGTAACCGTCCACGTGCTGCACGACCACGGTGGACAACGGCCCGACGTCAGGCATCGTGATCGTCGTCGTCACGCTCGACGGGTCCGGGAGGTTGCCCTGCGCCCAGAACGTGTCCTGGGCCGCGGCCTGCTCCGGGACGCTGCGCCGCATGGTGCCGTCCGTGGCGACGGCGAAGACCTGGAGCCACTGGTGCGGGATCGGGTGCCCGAACTCCTCGGTCCCCGTCTTGTCGCACGCGAGCGTCAGCGTGGCCACCCGTCCCTGGACGCCGTCGACGGAGGCGGTCCAGCACGAGCCCGTGCCCAGCCGCTTGGTGACCCCCTGCTGCCACGGCCTGTCGCGGCTCCCGTCCCGTGCCGCGGACCCGGCCGCCGTCGGCGCGCCGGGCCGGGTCGGGTCCGCTCCGGCCGCTTCCCCGCCGTCGTCGCCGAGCGAGCTCAGGACCCCGAGCGCCGCCCCGGACACGATGACGGCGCCCGCGGCCACGGCGCCGGCCACGACCAGCCCTCGCCGCCTGCGGCGGCCGGGTGCACGGCGACGCTCCGTCCGCCCGCCGTCCGCCTGCCCGCCGTCCGAGGCGTGCCCGACGGCGCCCGAGGCCGCCGCCTCGCGCATGCCGGGGACACGCAGGACCGCCCCGACGGACGGCCGGCTCTCCGGATCCCTGACCAGGCACGCCTCGAGGAGCGGGCGCAGGTAGCCGGGGCAGTCGTCGTAGAACGGCTCCTCCGACGCGACCTGGTACAGCAGGACGGCCGGGTTGTCCCCGGCGAAGAGCTGGTTGCCGGTCGCGGCGTAGTAGGCCAGCGCGCCGAGCGCCCAGACGTCGGCGGCCGACGTCGCCCGCTTCCCCGTCGCCTGCTCCGGCGCCATGTAGACCGGGGTACCGACCGGCTGGCCGGTCAGGGTCACCCGCGTCGCGTCGGTGACCGCCACGACGCCCAGGTCGATCAGGCAGGGGCCGTCGGGCCCGAGGATCACGTTGGACGGCTTCACGTCGCGGTGCACCAGGCCGGCGCCGTGGACCGCGGCGAGCGCCTCCGCCACGCCCGCGAAGGTGTTCATCACCGCGGCCTGCGGCAGCGGACCGTGCGCGGCCACCGCCTGCGTGAGGGTCGGTCCGGCGACATACTCGGTCGCGAGCCACGGCTGGTCCGCGTCGGGGTCGGCGTCGACGAGGTTCGCGAAGAACCGGCTCCGCACCCTGGCCGCGGCACGCACCTCGCGCCGGAAGCGCGCGCGGAACTCGCCGTCGTGCGGCTGGTCGCCGCGGATCAGCTTGACGGCGACCTCCTGCCCGCGGCGCCCGGTCCCGAGGTAGACCGTGCCCATCCCGCCGCTGCCCAGCCGGCCGCGGACCCGGTACGGGCCGATCGTGCGCGGGTCGCCGGTTCCCAGCGGCGCCGGCTCCGGCGGCGGCACCGTCCACTGCGTGGGCACGTCCTGCGGCACCGGACGGTCCTTCCTGTTGGTCTCGACGCGGCAGGCTTCTGCGCGTCGGCACGCGAAATGCTATCGCGGTGTCACGACGAGACCGGAAGAACCCGCTCGCCCCGCTGGCGGCGGGCCTCGTACAGCAGGATCGAGGCGGCGCTGGCCGCGTTCAGCGAGCTGGCCGCGCCCGTCATGGGGATGCTGACGGTCACGTCCGCGGCCTCCCGCCAGGTGCGCGACAGCCCGGTCGTCTCGTTGCCGACGAGGAGCAGCACGGGCTGCGTGAGGTCGAACTCGGACGCGGCGGCGTCCCCGTGCTCGTCCGTCGCGACCGTCACCAGCGGCACCCCGGCAGCCTTCCGGGCCTCGGCCCAGGCGACGACGTCGCGCGGGGACGCCGCCCGGACCACCGGCAGCGCGAAGAACGACCCCGTGGAGGACCGGACCGACTTCGGGTCGTACGCGTCCGCGGCGTGGCCCGTCGTGATGAGGCCGTGCGCGCCGAGGGCGTCCGCCGACCGGACGATCGACCCGATGTTCCCGGGCTGCGTCGGCCGGTCGAACACCAGCCCGAGGAAGTCGTCCCCCACCGGGATCCGGTCGAGGTCGTCCGGCCGCATGCCGACGACGGCGAGCACCTCGGCGGCACCCTCGTCCTTCTCGCTCAGCTCCGCGAGCAGGCCCGGGGCCATCGCGACCTGCTCGGCACCGCCGACGCTCCCGAGCAGGTCGCGGGCCCACGAGGAGAGCGACCGGTCGGCGTCGTAGAGCAGGGCACGGATCTCCCAGCCGCACTCGACCGCCAGCGAGATCGGGCGGACGCCCTGCACGAGGAACTCGCCGGCCCGGTGGCGCTTGGTCCGGTTGCCGAGCAGGGTCCGCAGCACCTGGAAACGGGCGTTGCGCGTGGTGATCCGGGTGACGGTCATGGAACCTCCGGTGAGGAACAGGGGCTGACGGAGGCCATCGGTCCACCCTAGTCGCGCGCCGTCCGCCACGTCGCCCGCCGTCGGCCCGGAATCCGGTGTCCGCTACGGGCAGTGGACGGCGGCCAGCCCGGCGAACACCACGCGGTTCAGGCGGAACGCGAGCCGGGCCTCGCCGAGCGCCGCCTCGGTCTCCGCGGCGTCGAGCGCCAGCCCGTCGAGCCGCTCGCGGTACAGGTCCTTGAAGATCTTCGCCCTGGGGATGCCGTCGAAGGTGTAGAACGCCAGCCCGCCGCCGAGATCACCGTCGCCCAGACCGTAGTGGCGTTCCATCATCCGCCGGACGACCTGGCCGCCCGAGAGGTCGCCGAGGTAGCGGGTGTACGCGTGCGCGGCATAGTGCGGCAGGCTCGCGCCCACCTCGCGCACCCGCTCGGCGTACTGCCGCGCGGCGGGCAGGATGCGGATCTCGTCGCGCCAGGCGGGCCCGTGCAGGAACGCGAGGTCCCGCTCGATCGCCGGGACTCGGGCGAGCTCGGCGAACACGAGCCGGCCGCCGCGCCCGTCCGCGCGCAGCACGCCGCTCGCCTCCTCCAGCGCCTGGTAGACGACGAGCTGCTGGGCCGCCAGGTCGGCGTACGCGGCACGGTCCAGGCTCCCGGCCATCAGCCGCTCGATGAACGGCTCGGACTCCGCCGCGGCGTGGTCCGCGCGCGTGGCGTCCCGCAGCAGGGCGGACAGGGGCGACTCGCCCTCGGCAGGCACAGCGCTCATGGGAACCTCCGAAAGGTGCTGGGCAACGCCGGGGGGGCGGCGCCGGACGATCGACATGACGACATGTCAGAACGTAGCCATCCTAGCCGAGGAAATTAGGTAAACCTACCCTTATGCAAAGCCGAACCGGCCTCGCAGAGGAGCCCTGCCCGTATCTCCCGTCCGCGCGGCACGGTGGCGTCTGATGGGATGTGACAGGAGCACGACCGCCGCGGCCTGCATCTGCGGGTCGGACCTCTGGCCGTACCGAGGGGTGGAGGCGCTGGACGGTCCGACCCCGATGAGCCACGAGTACGTCGGGATCGTCGAGCAGGTGGGCGACGAGGTCCGGAAGGTCGAGGTCGGCGACTTCGTCGTCGGCTCCTTCGTGGCCTCCGACAACACCTGCGAGATCTGCCAGGCCGGTTACCAGTCACGCTGCGTCCGCCACGTGATGATGGGATCCGTGGGCACCCAGGCGCAGCTCGCCCGCATCCCGCTGGCCGACGGCACCCTCGTCCCGACGCCCGGCGTGCCCGACCCGGACCTGATCCCGTCCCTGCTGGCTGCCTCGGACGTGCTGGGCACCGGCTGGTTCGCCGCGGTCGCCGCGGAGGCCGGGCCCGGCAGGACCGTCGCCGTCGTGGGCGACGGCGCGGTCGGGCTGTCGGCGGTCCTGGCCGCCAAGCAGCTCGGCGCGGAGCGCATCATCGTGTTCAGCCGCCACGCGGACCGCCAGCGGCTCGCGCTCGAGTTCGGCGCGACCGACGTCGTCACCGAGCGCGGCAGGGATGGCGCCGCGAAGGTCAGGGAGCTGACCGGCGGGTACGGCGCCCACGGCGTCGTCGAGGCCGTGGGCACGCAGGAAGCGATGTGGCAGGCCATCCGCTCCACGCGGCCCGGCGGGTACGTCGGCTACGTCGGCGTGGCGCACGGCGTCCAGCTCGACGGCCTCAAGCTGTTCTTCACCGGCGTCCACCTGCACGGCGGCCCCGCCCCGGTCCGCCGGTTCCTGCCCGAGCTGATCCGGCTCGTCTGGGACCGCGAGATCGACCCCGGCAAGGTCTTCGACCTCATTCTCCCCCTCGAGGACGCGGCCGAGGGCTACCGAGCCATGGACGAGCGGCGCGCCACCAAGGTGCTGCTCACGCTCTGACGGCTGGAGCCGGGAGCGCCGGTCGCGCCGGTGCGGGGCCGTGACCGTCGCCCAGCGGGTCGGTGGGGGCGGCCGGGCCGGGCGGCGGGGAGGGCCCGCGACGTGCGGACCGTGCTCACCGCAGCCCAGTACGCGTGACGCGACGTCAGGAGCCGGCGGTGGTGGTACGGTCACGGCGCCGCGCCGGCGACCTGACGGGTGGCGGTGCGAGGAGGATCGATGACGGACCGCCCGGTGCTCGGGGCGGGGCGACGCGAGGGCGTGGTGCTGCCGTGGGTCGCCGGGGTCTGGGCGGTGCTGGAGGCCACGGTGTTCTTCGTGCTGCCGGACTTCTTCGTCGCCCCCGCGGTGATCGCGCGCCCCCGGCTGATCTGGCGCCTGGTGGGCGCGACCCTGATCGGAACCGTCGCCGGGACGCTCGTGCTGGCGGCTGCCGTCGTCGTCGACCCGGTCGGCACGCGCGCGATGATCACCGCGCTGCCGTTCACCACCGACGCCATGTTCGCCACGGTCGGTGACGGCCGCGCCGACGACCTGGCTGCCGTGTTCGCGCAGCCGTACTCGGGGATCCCGGCGAAGGTCTGGACCTGGACGGCCGTCGCGGACGGCGGGTTCGCGGCCGCTGGGGCGTTCTTCGTGGTCCTCGCGCTGGGCAGGGCGATCCGCTTCGCTGTCGTGGCCGGCGTCGCGTGGCTGGCCGAGCGACTGCTCGGCACGTGGCTCCGCCGGTTCGCGCGGTTCCTCGTGCCGGTGTACGTGGTGGTGTTCTTCGCCGGGCTGTGGTTCGTCTCGGCCTGAGCCTCCCGGCCGGCCCGGGCGTCGTGAGTCCGGCGTCGTCGGCCCGCGCGCTCGGTGCCCGCGCGCTCGGTGCCCGCGCGGTCAGTCCCAGGGAGCGAACACGCCTTCCTGGCGCAGCGCCTCCATCCGCTGGCGCAGCACCCCGAGAAAGTCCTCGCCGACGACGTCGCGCTGCCGCAGCGGCTCGCCGACGAAGACGTCGGCGAAGAACGGCACCAGCAGCGCCTGGCCCTTGGGCAGCGCCTTGCCGAGCCCGTGGGTGTAGACCGGCGTGACCGGCACGTCCGGGTGCTTCTCGGCGAGGCGCGCGATTCCGCTGCGGAACCGGGTGAGCTGCTCGGGCTCGCCGCGCGACCCCTCCGGGAAGAAGATCAGGATCTGGCCCTGGGCGAGCGCGTCGCTGCAGGCCGCGAGGGGGTCAGCGCCGTCGTCGGACCGCGTGCGCCGGATCGGCAGGATCCCGATGATCCGGGTGGAGAACCACGTCATCAGCCGCCCGCGCAGGAAGTAGTCCGCGGCGGCCACGGGCCGGACCCGGTTCAGGTACCGCAGCGGGACGAGGCTCATCAGCACCATCGTGTCCAGGTGGCTGTTGTGGTTGGCCGCGAGCACGGCGGGACCCTGGACCGGGATGCGTTCCCGGTGGCGCACGTTCAGCCCGATGACGAACAGGATGATCGTGCGCACGACGACGCCGAAGAAGATCCAGCGCAGGGCTTGGTTGGCCCAGCCCGCCGCGGTGCTCACAGCAGCCCCTGGGCGGTCGGCGAGTAGTGCAGGAAGTACATGTAGTGGAAGAACAGCGGCGCCGTGTAGATGAGGCTGTCGACCCGGTCGAGCACGCCGCCGTGGCCGGGCAGGAGGCTGCCGGTGTCCTTGACGCCGAGGTCACGCTTGAGGGCGGAGATCGTCACGTCGCCGGCGAAGCCCGCCAGGGAGATGATCAGGCCCGCGCCGAGCGACTCCAGCAGGCTCATCGGGGTCAGCCACGGGCCCAGCAGGGCCGCCAGGGCGAGGGAGGTCCCGATCCCGCCGAGCAGCCCGGCCACCGTCTTGCCCGGGCTGACGGTCGGGACGATCTTCCGGCGGCCCAGGAGCTTGCCCCACACGTACTGCGCGACGTCGTTGAACTGGGTGCAGAACACGAGGAACAGCACGAGGCCCGCGCTCCCGGCGCCCGGGTTGAGCTCTGCGGGCAGCACCAGCAGGTAGGCGAGGTGGCTGATGGAGAACACCATCGCCATGAGGCCCCACTGGATGGTGCCGACCGACCGGAGGAAGTTGCTCGTCTCGCCGATCGCGACCATGCGCACCGGCAGCAGCAGGAACACGTAGACGGGGATGAAAATGATGAAGACCCCGTACCACTCCAGGCCCGCGAGGACGTACTGCACCGGGATCGTCAGGTAGGCGATCAGGATGACGGTGCGGTCCGCGCGGCGGGTGGGAACGAGGGAGAAGTACTCCTTGAGCGCCAGGAACGACAGCAGCGCGAAGAACACCAGCGACACGTACTCGTCGACCGCGATCGCTACGGCGAAGACCGCGAGCATGACCCACCACGACCGGATCCGCTGGCGCAGCTCGACGGCCGTCGCGTCCGGGAACCGTGAGCCGAGCACGGCGACCAGGATCGTGGCGAACGTGAGGATGCCGACGATGCCGCCCAGGGCGACGACGATCGTCGTGGGGACGCCGAGGATCATGCGGTGGCCGCCTGCTCGGTGCGCGCCGCCTGTTCGGCCAGCGCCTTGCGGGCACGGTTCACGATGGTCCACACCAGCAGCAGCACGACGACGCCGAGCACGACGTCGACCCAGGTCCCGGCAGGTCCGCCGCACCCGAGCCACAGGCCCAGCACACCGAGGACGAGCGCACGGTCGGACTTGCCCATCGGGCCGTCGTACCGGCGCGACGCGCCGACCTGGATCCCGACCACGCCGACCATCTCGCCGATCACCGCCAGCACGACGATCGCCACCACGAGCACCGGGTCGAACGCCGCGACGAGCGCGAGCGGCAGGTACAGGGCCGCGTCGGAGACGACGTCGCCCAGCTCGTTCAGGATCGCGCCCAGCCGCGAGGCCTGGCCGTGCTCGCGCGCCAGCATGCCGTCGACCGCGTTCAGCGCCATCCGCACCAGCAAGAGGACCGGCAGCAGCAGGAGCAGCCACGTCGTTCCCGGGCTGAGCGCGATCGCCGCGCCGAGCGCCAGCGACAGGACCGCCGCGGCGACGGTCACCGCGTTCGCCGTCACCCCGGCGTCGGCCAGCCTCCCGACGGCAGGGCGCAGAACCCCTTGGAAGGCCGGCTTGAGCCGGTACACGCTCGGTGTGCGGAGTCGTAGAGCCATGCGCACAAGGTAGTGGGATCGTGGGGAGTCCGAGAGATGATTCCGGCTTCTCGCCCCGAGGCCGGGCGCCCGAGCAGGTGTCCGGGCCGGCTGGAGACGCCGAGGCGACGCGCCATCCTTCTTCGGGTGCGACTCCCCCGTCACTCGTGTCGGTGTCCGGCCGGGCCGAGCGGCGCTCAGCGAGACGTCGCGCCCGGCTCCGCCAGGTGCTCGGCGAAGAACGCGCGGACGCGTTCCCAGGCGTCCGCGGACGCCTGGGGGTCGGACGTCATTCCCTGGATGCGCATGAGCGTGCCGAGAGGTCCGGCCATGGCCGACAGGAACGAATGGGTCGCGTCCGGATAGACCTTGAGGTCCAGGGCCGCCTCCGTCCGGCCGATCCCCGTGCGGAGCTTGTCGACCTCGTCCGTGTCGACCACCTTGTCGTTCCCACCGAACGAGGCGACGATCGGGCACGGATCGGACAGCATCCGGTCGAGCGCCTCGGGCTCCTGCTTCCCGGCGGGCAGCAGGGCATAGTTCACCGATGCGGCGTCGAACATCCCCTGCCCGGCGGCGACCAGGGCGAACCGGCCGCCCATGCAGAAGCCCATCACCCCGACCCTGCCGGTGCAGTCGGGCCGCGCCGCGAGCGCCTCGCGCGCTGTCTGCAACCGCTCGTAGGTGGGCCCCTCGTCGTCGAGCAGGCTGCGGAACACCTGCCGCAGGCATCGGCCGCGCTGGTAGAGCGACGGCGCGTGCGCGACGTAGCCTGCGGCCGCGAGGAGGTCGCAGACGCGGCGGGTCTCCCCGCTGACACCGTAGGCGTCGTGGATGACGACGACGCCGGGGAACGGTCCGTCCCCGGCGGGGACGGAGAGGTGGCCAGGATGCATGTGCGAGCCTCCGGAGGGTGGAACGGGTGCGGCGACGTCACGGACGCCACGAGCGTGCACGCCGCTGCTGCCGTCAGCTCCCCCAGACCCAGGGAGAGGTAGGTGCGGCGCAGCGGCGCGAACCGGTCGGTCACGGGCTCAGTCGTCCGCCAGCTTCAGTGCCTGGCGCCGCCGGATCTCGGCCTGCTCGCTCTCGGACCCGAGAGTGAAGTGCACCCGCGAGATCGTCCCGCCGAACCGGTTGTCGATCGCCTCGTAGGCATCCGTGACGGGGGTGCCGCGGTCGATCCCGACGTTGAACGTCTCGTCGAACGCGAAGTAGTAGGCGGTCGTGCGGTCGATCTGCCCCTTGCCCACGGGCACGTCGTCGACCACGATGCGGACCTCGGCGGGGCCGCCGGGCTCCGCATCGGTGCCCTGGTAGTCGACCTCGACGACCACCCGGTGCTCGCCGGCCGTCAGCGGGACGGCACCTTCGACAGTGGTGAGGTCGGCCCCGTAGCAGTTGTAGGCGTAGGCGGGGCGCCCGCCGTCGCAGTACAGCGACCAGCCGCCGAACCGGCCGCCCTGCGCGACGATCACGCCGTCGTCGGCGTCGGTGACGCACGTGATGTCGGCGGTGATGGTGTGGCTGCGGTTCTTCACGTTCGGCGCGGCCTCCTCGCTCAGCCGTGCCGTGGCCGGGCCGAACGTCATCTCCGTCCGGTCGCCGTGCAGGTCCGGACGGCCGGCGATCTGCGGGTTCTCGCGCTCGGTCACCCGGTCGTCGAGCGGCAGCACGTGGTAGCGCTCGGCCTCGGACCGGAACAGCCGCTGCAGCTCGGCGAGCCGCTCCGGCTCGGCGTCGGCGACGTCGTGGGCCTGGCTCGGGTCGACCCTCGTGTCGTACAGCTCCCACCTGTCGTCCTCGAACGGCCCGTGCCCCCCGACCATCTGCCACGGGATGCCGTGCTGGGCGACGGCCGTCCAGCCCTCGTGATAGATGCCCCGGTTGCCGACCATCTCGAAGTACTGGGTCCGACGGCGGTCGGCCGCCTCGGCGTCGTCGAAGCTGTAGCGCATGCTCACGCCCTCGACGGGCTGCTGCGGGACGCCGTTCACGGTCTCCGGCGCCGGCACGCGGGCCACGTCGAACAGCGTGGGCAGGACGTCGATCAGGTGGTGCCACTGCGAGCGGATCTCGCCCCGGGCACCGATCCCGTTCGGCCACGACACGATCATCCCGTCCCGAGTCCCGCCGTAGTGCGAGGCGACCTGCTTGGTCCACTGGTACGGCGTGTTCATCGCGAGCGCCCAGCCGACGGGGTAGATCCCGTAGCTGCGTGGCCCGCCCAGCTCGTCGAGGTGCTCGTCCATCCACGCGACGTCGTCGGCGAAACCGTGGCCCACCAGGTGCTCCCGCATGGTGCCCTCGATGCCTCCCTCGCCCGTGGCACCGTTGTCACCGAGGATGAGGACCACGACGGTGTCGTCGAGCACGCCCACGTCGTCGAGCTCGTCGAGCAGCCGCCCGATCTGCGCGTCCGTGTGCTCCGCGAACCCGGCGTACGTCTCCATGAACCGCGCGCTGACACGGCGCTCCCGCTCGTCGAGCTCGTCCCAGTGCGGCACTCCGTCGACCCACGGAGCCAGCTCGGTCTCGGGCGGGACGATGCCGAGACGCCTCTGCTCGGCGAGGGTCTTGTCGCGCTGGGCGTCCCAGCCGTCGTCGAACTGCCCCACGTAGCGCTCCCGGTACTCCTCGGAGACGTGGAACGGGCCGTGCGTGGCGCCGAAGGCGAGGTAGGTGAACGTCGGCTTGTCCGGGGTGACCTCGTGCTGCCGACGGATCCACTCGGCCGCGCGGTCGACGAGGTCCTCGGAGAGGTGGTACCCGTCCTCCGGCCGCTGCTCGGGCTCGATCGGGGTGGTGTCGGTGTAGAGCTGCGGGTACCAGTGGTTCATCTCGGCGCCCATGAACCCGTAGAAGTGGTCGAAGCCCTCGCCGGTGGGCCAGCGGTCGAACGGTCCGGAGGGGCTCACCTCGACCGGCGGCGTCTGGTGCCACTTGCCGAAGGCGGCGGTGCTGTACCCGTTGCCGGACAGCGTCTGCGCGATGGTCGCCGCGCTGGCCGGGCGGAAACCGCTGTACCCGGGCTGGCTGGTCGCCATCTCGGTGGTCACACCCATGCCGACGGAGTGATGGTTGCGTCCGGTCATCAGCGCCTGCCGGCTCGGCGAGCACAGCGCGGTGACGTGGAACTGGTTGTACCGCAGCCCACGCTCGGCGAGCCGCTCCGCGGTGGGCATGCGGCAGGGCCCGCCGAACGGACTGGACGCGCCGAACCCCATGTCGTCCACCAGGATCAGCAGCACGTGCGGGGCGCCCTCGGGAGGGCGGACGGGCTGCACGGGCGTTCCGGGGGGCAGAGCCCCGCTGGTAGGTGTCGGGATGTCGATGGGAAGGCGCGTACGGTCGATCATGTGCTCATGTGATCATGATTTGGGCGACGTGATCTCCACCGCAGCCGGCCCGTGCGTCGGCAGCGCGCTCCGGCTCGCTCACCGAGCGCCTGGCGCTTCTGGATGCGCCGTTCACCACAAGCCGCGCTTGCGACGCTTGCTGCTCCCCCACACTCCCTTGCCCAGGTTCTTGCTACGCCCCTTCGTCGTACTCCCCCACAGGCCCCGCTTCCAGCTCTTCGCGCGGGACTTCCTACCCCACAGACCAGCCATGACAGACCTCCTCGCGGACGGACGGGCCTCAAGGCTACGCACGCCTCCGGGCCACGTACATCACAGCCCGCTCGGCGAAGGTGCCGGACAATATGCGCCGTGCGCTGCGCCCCCGAGGAAGGAGACCGGCCGGCCGACGGGGCCACCTCGTCGTCGTGGAAGGCCACGGTCCGAAGATCCAGGTGACCCTCGGGGTGATCCAGCCGGCGGCAGCGAAGCGCCAGGGTACGAACGTCCTCGTCGGACGTGCCTGGCAGTGCCGCGAGCGCCGTCAGGTCCAAGCTCATGCCGATCGCGTCGTTCCTGTCCGGGCTTGGTCGCCCACCCGCAGCGGTACATCACCCACGTCTGGGTGCCGTGGCCGGCCGGCGCCCACCGGGCGACGATGGGCTCATGGCAAGAGCGATGGGGGTCGACGCCGCCGGGCCGTACTGGGTCGGTGTGACCAGTGATCTGCGGGTCTATGCCGAGCACGCCCTGGCGGACCTGCTCGCGGCCGCGGACGCCGACGGCACGATCGGTGTCACCGGCATCGACATCCCGATCGGCCTGCCGACCGGGAGCAAGCCGAGGCGCGCGGACACGCTGGCGCGAACAGCCGCCGGGCCACGGCGGGCGTCGGTGTTCATGACCCCACCGCGCTCCGTGCTGGAAGCGTCGACCTACGACGAGGCGTCGGAGAGGTCGCCGGCCCCGACGACGTGCTCGACGCCGCGGTCTCGTGCTGGAGCGCGCAACGAGTCGCCGCAGGCGACGCGGTGCGGTTCCCCGACCCGCCGGAGCCGCTCGACGGGATCGACGTCGCGATCCACGCCTGATCCTCCGCGACGTCGTCATGCGAGCATCGTCCGATGCCTGGACCTCACGCCGGACGTCAGCACCGATCCGTGGGTCACCCCGGAAGTGAGCCAGATCGGTCGAGGTCGCGTACGGCGTATCTGTGGTGCTCCCACTCCTCCTCGAGAATGGTGTGCAGACAGGAGAGGACGGTTTCCTGGTACTGGGGGTCGTGCGGGTTCGGCCGCGTCGCGGCCAGTGTGTCGGGCGTGACCGTCGCGAGGAAGTCACGAACCATCGCGACGCGCCCCGCACGGACCTCGAGCACCTCGGCGTACGACGGCGCACTCTCCGTGAAGGCCACCCCGTCCATGCTGTCCTCCGGGGAGCTGGCGTCGTCGATCTGGCCGATGGGGTGGAATGGCTGTTCCTCCTCCAGGATCGCCCGTCCCAGCCACATGTCGGTCGCCAGGACCAGGTGTCGCAGCGTCTGCGCGAACGACCACTCGCCGTCCACCGACACGTCGACGGTGCCGGCCGGCATCGCCGCGACACGCTCGAGGGTGGCCGACCAGGTGCGCGCGAGTGCGGCCCAGGCAGCACGCAGGCCGTCCGGATCGTCGGCGTGCCGGGTGGCGCGACCGGGAAAGCGGCGGTTGAGTTCGGCGTCGACGTAGGAGACCACGTCAACGCCGTTGACAAGCAGGGTGCCGCCGCCGTCGATGAGCCATGGCGCGTCGATGTCCGCCCCCTGCACATCGACACCCCGCATGACGATGCCGGACAGATCGGACTCGCGGAATCGGGCACCCTGAAGGTTGACGTTGACGAACTCCGCTCCCTGAAGCTCGTCGGACCCGGTGAAGGTGGCCATGGCTGCTCCTCGTCGAGTGGCGTCGGCGGCCGGTGCGGCGCGGTTCCGAGGCTATCCATTCTGGTCGGGTTCGGTGCCTGACATCGCGTTGGCTCCACCGCCCTCTTCGGGCGGGTCAGCGAGAGAACGATGGTGACAGACTGCCAGGGCGGACGGAACCGGTCGGAAGGGTGAACCGACGGGTCCTGGTTCCTCGTCCAAGGCTCAGTTGCCGCCGCCACACCGCGCGGCGCGCAGCAGCTGACACCTGCCGGTCACGATGAGTCCGCCCGTGCAAAGCTGTGCGCATGGACGCTCCCGGCCCCCGCCGTGCCTGGTTGCTGATGACCACCGCGGGCGGTGCGCTCTATGACGACCAGCTCGGCATCGAGTACCTGTACGACAGCAAGGTCCAGAACCACAAGCGACTCCACGTGGGCGACCCGATCGCACTGTGGGACGGTGAAAGACTCCTCGGGATCTCGGTGATCGAGCAGATCGAGGAAGCTCCCGGCACCAAGACGATGCAGCGGTGCCCCAGGTGCCGAAAGACCCGCCCGAACCCGCCGTCGAAGGCGAAGCCACGGTTCCGGTGCTCGAACACCGCATGCAGGTCGGAGTTCGACACGCCGCACCTCGAGAAGGTCGACGTGACGATGTACACGGCTCGCTACGACGCCGCGTGGACGGCGCTGGACGGGCTCCTCGACGAGAGCGAGATCCGAGCGGTCATCCTCAAGAGCGGCAGCTTCAACTCCATCCGGGAGATCGAGTGGCCCGCCTTTCAGCAGGCCCTCGCGAACAAGAACGGCCACCGGGCCCTCGACCGGATGAGGGCGCGCGTGCCAGACCTGTCGTGGCCGACGACGACCGGACCGCGCATCGAGCTCGTCCACGGCTTCGAGCACTCGATCGTCCGTGTCCGCCGGGGACAACGGAAGTTCCGGGAACACCTCCTCGCCGGCCAGGGGAGCAACTGCGCCTTCACCGGTGCCGCTCCCCCGCGCGTTCTCGAAGCAGGACACCTGTACAGCTACGCCCAGCTCGGGGAGCACTTCGAGCACGGCGGGTTGATGCTACGCAGGGATATCCATCGACTCTTCGACGACGGTCTGCTCTCGGTAGATCCCACGCGACTCCGGATCGACGTCGCTTCCGACCTCGCCGAATATCCCCAGTACGCCGGGGGTCTGCTGCACGGATAGGTGTGAGGGTTTCTCGGGCGGCGAGTGTGACAAGAGTGGTCATGGTGGCTATGTTGAGCACGGCTTGGACCCTCACACGTAGGCTGGCCCTACGTAAGGGACCGGAGCGGCTGTACCAGTTCGGGGCAGTGCCTAGCCAATCCGGGGTGAGCTTGGGCGGGGCGGGGTGTCGGAGGTTGTGTTGCAGGCGCGGAGCTGCTTACCTACTCCGCAGGACAAGTTCGGACTGGTGTACGACGCCGTTGGGTCTTCCGTGCGCCGTGACCGTGACCGTGACAGGAGTCGAGTGACCAGCGACGCGTTTACGTTCGTCGATCTCTTTGCCGGAGTCGGAGGGTTTCACGCAGCCCTTTCTGAACTCGGCGGGCGTTGCGTCTACGTGGCGGAGAAGGACAAGCACGCCGCTCGCGTGTACAAGAGGGCATGGCTTTCCGGAAATGAAGACGTCCCGTTCGCAGAAGATATCAACGACGATGTTCAGATCGATGCGAGCCACACCATAGAAGAACTCTTGGTGCGTGCGCGTAGTGGTCAGATTGACCTGGGCAAGATCCCCGCGGAATTTGACGCGCTGACCGCCGGTTTTCCTTGTCAAGCGTTCAGCAAATCGGGAAAGCAATTAGGTGTGCTCGACCAGGTTCGGGGTACATTATTCTACAACATTCTGATTGTTGTCGCGATCCGGCGTCCGAAGATCGTGTTCCTTGAAAATGTGAAGAACCTGGTAGGTCCGGAGCATCGAGAGACCACTTTCCGCACAATCATCTCGGCTCTTCGAGAACTGGGATATGTGGTCAGTGACGAGCCGACGGTATTTTCGCCGCACTACCTCTCGCCCGAGCATGGCGGTGGCCCCCAGAGCAGAGAACGAGTCTTCATCCTTGCGCTGCGTAGCGACTTGGCCGACGGCGAGGCAGAGCCTTTCGCGGGCCCGACGCGCACGCCCGGATGGCCTGTAGAGAAGTGGTTGCTGACAGAGACCCCGTTGGCCGACGGTGTACCTGCCGCGATCACGAAGGGGTGGCTGCGCATGGCCGAGGACTCCGCCCTCGCCCAGCGTGCGAAAGAAGTTACGGAACTACGCGGGGACACCAAGCCCTACACCGTCACGGATGCCGCGTGGTTCAAGGTCTACGAGACTCTCGTGCAGAAGGTGAGCAGCAGCACCAACCACCGGCCTAACGCACGCGGCTCTCGGTTCCCTGGCCATCCCATCTGGTTCGATGTTACTGATCCGGTGTGGGCACAGAAGGAGCGCGACGATGCTCGGGCGCACGACGGCCTCGGTCGCAAGGCGCGTCCGTGGAAGGATGAGTTCCTCGACAAGTCGGGACGTTTCGTCGCCGAATTCGCCGACATCCTTGAGCGGCCAGCAAGACGGCCGCTACTCGCGGAGATCCGCGCCTTGGAGAACAATGCCTGGAGGAAGTTCGAGTGGCAGGCTCAGGACGCCACATCTCTTCGAGACTGCCTGATACAGGTTCGCCCCTCGGGCGTGCGGGTCAAGAAGGCGACCTATACCCCGGCCCTCGTCGCCATCAACCAGGCCCCGATATTGGGGCAAGACCTCCGAAGGCTGACGCCGTATGAGGCAGGCAGAGTCCAAGGATTCCCCGACCAGGTCTATGCAGCGATGCGGGAGCTTCAGCCCGACGCCCAGTCGTACAAGCAGTTTGGAAACGCGGTTCACGTCGGCACCGTGCAGTTTGCGTTTGTTCGTTTCGTGAAGCATCACTTCGACTCCGTGGGGCCGAACTTTTCCGGAGGTCTCGACGCATTGCTCGAAAACTGCCGCAATCACTCCTCATGGGACTTCGATCCGGTCACGACGGCCGACAACTCGAGGAGACGTCCGTCGCGCACCAGCCCTGCTGCCCCCCATGAGCGGACGCTGTTCTGACGTGAGGCAGGCGGTCGCAATCGAGTTCACCCGCACCTGGCCGGAGCATTCGCCCTACACTCGGTCGACGCTCCCACCTCGATGTGTACTGTGATGAGCATCCAGGTCAGAGTCGAAGGAGCAGCAATCGGTGCAGTACACGAGCGCTACCTCGAAGGCCTCCGGCGTCGCACGGATGTACGTGCTCGGTGGGCAAGACCCTGAGCCGCTCGGCCCTGGTGCCAAAGAGAAGAGATCGGCCTTCGAAGCGCTGGGCACCGCGATCGGTATGGATCTGGTTGACGTGCGATCGAAACACCGTTGCGCTGTGGCCATCGCAGACGCCGTGGGCGTCGAGTGGGATACCGCCTGCTGGTCTGCCGGCGACACCATCACGTCCATAGGCATCAACAAACTTGTGGACGCTGTGACCATGGCAAAGATCGCGCAGCTCGAGCCGGAGGAGGCAAGCGAGCTGATCGAGCGGCTCCTCGCCGCGGGAAACTCGAACGACGACAGGAGAGAACTCATGCCTGAGGTGCTCACCGAGGTACAGCAGAACGTGGCGGACTACCTCGCCCGCCTCAGCGAGCCGGGTCCTCTGCCCGAAGACTTCGGTCGGGAGCCGGTCGCTTTTCGGGCGGCTGATGTGCGGTTCGACGACGGGACGTGGCGTCAGAAGCTGCTGGAGGTCGAAGGCTGGATCCGACTGCGGATCATCTTGGACGGCTCGTCGCCGCAGGCGTTCGACGCGAGCTTGGCGAAGGCGCTCAATCTTGAGCCTACGTCTGCCGGAGACGAGCTCTTCTCGGCTCTCGCCTTGGTGCTCGAGGAGGCGTCTGTGCGGCGTGATGAGTTCCTGCAGGCGATGGAGCAGACCGCGGAAGGGACAGAGACAAAGACCAGCGCGTCTCTTGCGTGGGCTGCGTCGTGGGACGAAGCCACCGACGACGACGGCACCGAACCGAGCGGCATGATCGATGCCAGGGCGGAGACCTGGCCGATCCAGACCTTCATCCAATACGCCCGCGACGACGAACTGGACCTCAGCCCTTCGTACCAGCGGGCTGACGTCTGGCCGACCAACTACGCTCAGCGCCTTATCGAGTCGATCCTCCGCGGCATCCCGCTGCCGTCGGTGATCATCCTGGAGAAGAGCGAAGACCGCGGGACCGTCTACGAGGTGGTCGATGGCAAGCAGCGGCTCACGTCCGTGCTGCGTTTCACCGGCGCGCACCCGCACGCCCTCGATGTTGTCGCTCAGAAGAGCCGGGAGTGGAACGAGCCATCTCTTCCGCACGTGTTCGAGACCGACTATCCGCGTTTCAAGGAGATCTGGAACAAGAACGAGCGGGACCGCCTCACCACGGAGATGGAACGGAAATACCACTTTCCGTTCCCGCTCCGGTCGAGCGAGACGCCTGATAGTCCGAACCCTCTTGTCGGCGATCTTGCGCCTCTCCGTGGCAAGTACTACGGCGAGATCCGGGACCTCACCATCCCGGTCCAGGGGACACCACGGCGTGTGCGATATGTCTTCGAGCAGACAGCCACGTACAAAATCCCCGTCATCATCTACAAGACGGCTACGATGGCGCAGATTCATGAGGTCTTTTCCCTGTACAACACGCAGGGCAAGTCTCTTAACGCCGAGGAAATTCGCAACGCCCTGTATCACCGGCTCGACCTGATGCGTGGCCTTCTCGTAATGGGGGGAGACTCCAAGGATCTGAACGTGGCCTCCTTCCTGTCGGATGACTGGGGTGACCTGAAGTCGACCAGCGAGGTCCTTACGCGGTACCAGTTCGGCGACGTCGGTTACAAGCGCACGAAGGTGTTGTCGTGGGTCGCTGCAGCGCTGCTACTCAATGACGCAGGGAAAGACGGGATCACGCGTTCCACGTCTGCCCACATCAACGCATTGTTGCAGCGAGTGCAGGCAAGCTCGGGCGACCCTCTGCAGAGTTCCACGACCGTCCGGGATCTCATGCTCCTGATGGATCACGCCCTGGATGCCCACGCCACAGTGGCGGACGCGTGGCCCAAGCGCTTCCGTAGCGGGAACGAGCGCGGCACCGGAAAGTGGCAAGAACTTCGCTTGGTGGCGACGCTGGTCGCCCTGTCCGCGGCAGCCGTCGTCCTCGACGACGAGCTCGTCGACAGGTTGGAGGACGCGGTACCGGCCATCAGTGGCTCTGCGGCCAGGTGGGGCAAGCCTGTTCGCAACCAGTCGAAGGAACAGTGGCGCTGGATCGGCTTCGTGGTCAGTGAGATCCTCGCGATCCTGAACGTCGAGTCTGAGGACGCGCACGCTGCCCTCGTCGAGCGGTTTGGTTCCTCTGGTCTCAAGACCATCGTCGACCATGCTCAGGCGCCCGAGGACTACGTCCGCGCATGAGGAGCGAGGTTGGCGCCCGCTACGGCGTCGAGCACGTCGCGCTGGCCGAGAGCCCCTCGACGTGGTGGTCGGCGTACGAGACCAGGCTCGCAGCGTCAGGCATAGGCGTGACCAGCCGCGAGGTGATCGCTGCTGACGCAAGGTACATCGTGGATCATGGAATCTTCGGTGCGGGAGAGCCAGGCGGTCCTGCCTGGCCGTTGACGCGAGAGCGCCGGGGACTGGTCATGGGGGCTGTCCAATCGGGCAAGACAGCATCGATGATGGCGGTCGCTGCGATGGCGCTCGATCGGGGCGTAGACGCGCTCGTCATCCTGGCCGGCACGAGGACAGCCCTTTGGCTCCAGACGTTCGAGCGGTTCGTGGACCAGATCGACACCGACGCGAGCGCTCACACTCGTCGAGTGCGGATACCAGGCGGCCTGGCATCCGACCTGCCGGGCACCGACCTCAGCAATCTCTACGAGATGCCAGGGCCCCGTATGAACCGCGCCCTGACGCGGCGGCGCCCGATCATCGCCGTCGTGATGAAGAACGCCGCGCACCTGGAACGGGTGAGTCGCAATCTGCAGGATGTCGTCTACCCCCTCGCATCGGAGCGGGGCGAGCCGTTCCACCTACTCGTGATCGATGACGAGGCTGATGACGCCTCTGTCGTCGATACGTCGGCGGTCGCAGGCAGCAGGCCTGTACCACGACGCATCGTCGACCTGTGGGAGTCACGACAACGGCCGGGCGAGACGGTACGACCGGAGATCTTCGCGACCTATCTCGCGTACACGGCGACACCCCAGGCGAACTTCCTACAGGACGGCACCAACCCGCTCGCTCCTACCGATTTCGTGGCCAGCTTGCGCACCCCGGGAGCGAGAGGCAACGCCGCCGTTCGCGAGTCGACCTTTCGCACAGAGGACGGGCTCAGAGGTTGGTACACCGGCGGCGAGACCTTCTACAAGGACCTGGCAGGCGCACCACTCTGCGTTGCAACCGACGACATCCCTGAGGGAGAGCGTGTGCCCGATGCCGTCAGGGCGTACCTCGTAGCAGCAGCCGTGCGCCTACTGCGTTCGCCTGACCGGCTCGGTCCGTTCTGTGCACGGGGCAAGCGGTACTCGACTTCCGCGGAGGCACGGTCCGCGGTCATCGATCCCATGTCGATGCTGATCAACCCGTCCGCGGAGAAGGACGAGCACTTCGATACCGCCGACGCAGTGATGGCTTGGGCGGGCGGCGCGTCGTCCGGTCGGCCTAACGAGGATGCGTCCGAAGGCCGTGACCTCGGCGTCGATGGCATCGCGGCCGACATGGTCCAGCACCGCGATCGGTGGACGGCATGGCTCGACTCGTACCGCGAGAGCGTGAACCTTGTGGTGGGCAGGTTGGCCCCGGCTGAAGAGCGCCCTGTCCCGGCTGCGGACGAGTGGGACAGCGTGGCTCGCCTGATCCTTGAGGAAGTCGTGCCGGGCACACGCGTCGCTGTCATCAACAGTGACGAGAGAGCAGACGACCGTCCCGAGTTCTCGCCTGGGCAGTGCGACGACGGCTCCTGGCGCCCGGCGACCAACCTCTCGACGATCTTTATCTCCGGGAACGTCATGTCCCGAGGACTGACCCTCGAGGGCCTGACCACGACTTTGTTCACACGCAACGCGTCCACCCCGCTTGCCGACACCCAGATGCAGATGCAGCGCTGGTTCGGGTATCGGGGCGGGATCATCGACCTGTGCCGTGTGCTGACGACACGTGACCAGATCGACCTGTTCACCCACTATCACGAGAACGATGAGGCGCTCCGGCGCGATGTACTCAGGGCTATGGGATCGGGCTCAGCACCGACCCCGGTCATCCTGCAGGGCCGCGAGTTCAAGGCGACAGGGAAGATCACAAACCTTCAGGCCGAGCCGCTGTTTCCGGGGCCAAAACCATTCGTCCGTCATATGAACCCGGCCGGCTCTGACGGGAACAACCTTGAGCTCGTAGCGAGTCTCTTCTCCGGCGACGGGATGATCGCCGTGCCCTCTGGATCCGGACAACGCGGCTTGCTGCTCCCCGAAGCGCTCAGTCTTACGGAGGCGGCAAAGCTGCTCGAGTCATTGGGTTATGTGAACCATGGGCCGGGGCCGGACAGCGGGGAGGCAGCCAGGTGGCGGTCGGTAGCCCATCATGCACAGATACCGGACGGTGACCCGTGCCTCCCGCTCTATCGGTCTCCCATGGTCGCAGGCTCGCTAGATCTCTCCAAGGACTCGCCGTACACCATCGCGGCATATCTGCGCCTGTGGTCTGCCGTCATTCCTCGCAACGTCCCCGGTCTCCTGGCGACCGACGACTCGCCGCTGATGTGGAATCTCGTCGAGTTTGCGGCAAGAGCCCGAAGGCAGCCGAACTTCTGGGTCGGCATTCGATTCGGGCGCGGCGAACAGCTGACCGCGGGACCGTTTGCCCGGCTCCGCTGGCCCGTGCGGCCCATGATGCGAATGCTCGCAGACGGTACGACGTCGCTCGACGCAAACTGGGGATCGAGGAATTACTCTGGCGACGTCATCCAAGGCGACGACCTGTTTGACTACGTCGCGAGAGGCGTGAACCCGCCACAGGTTCTTGACGGCCGACGCCCACCTGGCGAGGACGGCCTGATCCTCTTCCACCTCGTCGGGCACCAGCGGGCGGACCCGACGATCGCCGTCGGTGTTTCGATTCCGCTCGGAGGGCCCGACCACGTCCGAGCACGACCGGAGGCATGGCGTTGACCGACGACCGCGCGGAGCCGTTCGAGTGGCTGAGGGCTGAGATCGATCAGCACCCACGTGCGAGCACCCCGGAGGACCGTGACCTCATCTGGGCGGATACCGCCCACACGGTCGCCGTCTCGCGAGACGACAAGGGGACTATCGAGATCTTCCTTGTTGGGGATCCGATCGTGCCGGCGACGCGTGCTCTCCAGGATGTCCTCGAGCACCAGACGTGGACGATAAAGGGAGGCGGCGCACTCGCGGCTAACCGCATGGCCCTCCCCGAGAGCTCAAACCTGCCAGGCGTGGCCGCATTCATCTGCGCCGAACTATTGGCCAATGGGTTTGGGCGCGAGCGACAGCCGGCATTCACCCGCACGGAGCCCGTCATTGTCGCACTGTTCGCGCAGCAGCAGCTTGGCAACGAGGTGCTCACTGGCCTGGTGGGTGAGCTGATCCTGCTGGACGAGCTGACACGCCAGGCGGCCGCTCCGGACGAAGTCGTGGCGTGCTGGTTCGGCAGCGTCCCGTCGTCACGTGACGTTCAGTTGGGCGAGGTTGGCATCGAGGTAAAGGCAACGACCGGAGCGACGGCCAGCCACCTCATCCAGGGATTTCACCAGATCGAGCTGGGGCATCCCGTGACGGGAGTGCCAGAGACGGCTCTCTACCTGCTCAGCATCGGCGTCCGGTGGCTGCCGTTTCCCGCGAAGGGCGGTACCTCGCTCCCGGCGCTGGTCGACGCGATCGCAGGGCGGTTGAACGCCTCTGTCCGCGAGCAGTTCATCGCGCGGCTACGCCAGTACGGTGGCGACGTCGGGATTGGGTACGACCACACGAACGACCGGGAACGGCCGAGGTACGCGAGGCGGCTGATGGGGGTTTTTGAACGGCTCTACGACATGAGAGATGAGCGGATCCGCGTTCTGCACTCCTCGGACGTTGGAGGATTGCCTCATATCGAGCCTGAGTCGGTCACTTTTAGGATCGCACTGCCCGCGCAGGTCAATGGCGATCTCAATCCGACTGTGGACCTAACGCAGGCCGCGCGCAAGATGCTTGGAGAAGCGGGCTTTGCGCGAAGTTGAAGGGCCGGCGGAGCGCGCCCGGCCCAAGGTGACGACGGAGATGGTGCCGCAACATGTCGGTGCACACCCAGGTGCATCGTCATCGTCGATCAGCCGCCGGATGTCGACGGCGCGACGGAGAGACACGGCCCCCGAGGTAGCGCTGCGCCGTGAGCTCCACGCCCGTGGGCTGCGTTACCGGGTTGCGTACCCGATTCCAGGGCAGCGACGTCGGACGATCGACATCGCGTTTACTCGCGCCAAGGTCGCTGTCATGGTCGATGGCTGTTTCTGGCACGGATGCCCGGATCATGGGACGAAACCTCGGTCCAACTCTGCGTGGTGGGATACGAAACTTGCTGCCAACGCCGCCCGTGACGCTGACACGAACCGTGTACTGACGGAGGTGGGATGGCGAGTCGTCCGGATCTGGGAGCACGAGGCGCCTGCTGCTGCTGCGGACGTCGTAGTTGCGGTCCTCCGTGACCAGCTGGAGAAGGTGAAAGACCACTCTCGCGTCTTGCCGGATCCAGTTTAAGTCCCTAGTACTACAGCCGTAGATCGGGCTTGTGGGCTGTGGTGATGCTGTCTTCGCGTCGTTGGTAGTGGGCTCGGCGGGCGCGGTGTTGGTGTCGTCGTGGCCATCGGGACCATGCCAGGACCTGTTGGATCGTCGTTGGGGTCGGGGCGGCCAGGGTGGTGTAGAGGCGTCCGGCTTCGCCCGCGGTGACTGCGACCAGGCCGGCGCGGTCGTGGTCGGGCGCTGGCGCTGGAGCCCGAGTGGCCGGCGATCACCGCCGCCTATTGCTGGCTGCGCGACAACCGCGGCTCCAGCAGGTACGTGCGCCAGATTGACGCACCGGGCGTGGACACCAAACTGGTCGAGCGACACCGGGCCGTGCTCGCGGAGATGCTCGACGTCACCTCCCGCGCCGGTGATTTCACCGCCGACCTCGGCCTGTCCGGCAAGCCCGCGATGGTCCGGCTACGCTGCGCGCCGGGCCTCTTCGGCCTGCCCGACGTCGTGTCGGACGTGGCCCTGCGCCTCGACGAGGCCCGGCAGTTGACTCCTGATGCGATCGCGCGAACGCTGATCGTGGAGAACGAGGTCACCTACCTGAGCGCGCCGATCCCCGCCGGCGGGCTCGTCCTCTGGGGTAAGGGGTTCGACGTCGACCAGCCGGCCTCCCTCCCCTGGCTCGCGGGAACCGACGTGGCCTACTGGGGCGACCTCGACACCCACGGATTCGCGATTCTCGACCGCCTCCGCGCGTGGCTCCCGCAGGCACGGTCGGTGCTGATGGACCGGGACACCCTGCTGGCTCACGAGGAGCGCTGGGGACGGGAGGAACGTCCGACATCCGCCGCGCTCACGCGCCTGACCAGGGCCGAGGCGGCCCTTTACGCCGAGCTCGTCAGCGACCGGCATGGAACGCGGGTGCGCCTGGAGCAGGAGCGGATCGACTGGCGTGGGCTTCCCGCCGGCTGGGTGCCAGGCTCGGCCCGTAGCAAGCCCGGTATCGGGGCGTGAACCCTGGCCCGCTACGGGATAGCCCGCCGGGGTGGCGGGCATGCGGCTGGACTCGAAGCCGCGGCCCTGCTCAAGGCATGAAACTCCCGGAACGGTCGTCCTGTCCGGAGATCAAGCCTCACACGTCGCGGATCATCGCTGCGGCCTGCGCCATCCCGTATCGGGCCGACAACAGGTCGAGCAGGTCGTCGATGGTGCGCGGCGGGTTGACGTACCGGGCGCTGATCCTTCCCAGTGCGCGTCGCGCTATCTCAGGTGCGACGGAGACCGAGTCCGCCGCAAATCGCGCGGCGGTGACCACGGAGATCCCATGGGGCAGGCGCTTGGCTGGCAGGTCTTTGACGTTGTCGCTGACGATCACTCCGGCACCACCCACGACCGCAGCAGCGACCAGGTGCTCGTCGTCGGGATCCGGCAGGCCGTACGAACCCTCCAACGGTTCCCAACCCTCGACGCACGAGTCGTCGAACGCCCAGCCCATCTGATCGACCAACCGCCAGGCCGCCGCCTCGGCCTGCTCCGGCTCTGCACCCCGGTGAACTCGCTTGTCTGCCTCGACCCGAACCAGCTCGTCCAGGATCGCTTGCGACCAGATCGGCCGGTACAGACCCTCAGCGGCCATGCTCAGCAGAAAATCCCGCTGCAAGCTCGGCCACAACACCGAGGTGTCCAACAATGCTGTGAACACCCTGTCACCCCCGCCGCTCTCGCGCCGCTACCCTGCGCGCTTCGCGCAGGCGCTCGATCATCTCGGCGGGATCGTCCTCGTCCTCGAGGTCTACCGCCGTGGCGTCGAGCATCGCGTACTGCCGGGCCCGCCGCCGCTCCCGGTACGCGAGCACATCGCTCAGCAGGAGACGCCGCCGGTTCCCGTTGCGCTCAGCGGCCAGTTCACCCGACTCGATCATCCGTACCACCGTGGGCCGCGACACCCCGAGCAGATCAGCCGTCTGTTGTGTCGTCAGCTGCGGCTCCTGCGGCGACACCGTGACCGCCTTACCTGCAGCGAGCGCCTCGACCACCTGCACCAAGGCGCGGTACACCGTCCCCGGCAACTCGATCTGTTCACCTTCGTCACTACCGACGAGCAAGAACCGTCGAGCAGGCTCGGTCCCCCGCCGCTCGCTGTGCGCGGCGAGGAAACTGAGCACCTCGGCCGCGCCCGGGGCCGACTCCTCTGGGACATAGGTCTGTGATGCCAGCTCTGCGCTCATGACACTCCCTCGATCACTTCTACGAACGTATCGTAGTTCCTTTCGGAACGTTCGCATTGCGTCGACCAGCTGCTCCATGCTTCCCGGCTGCAGAGTGCAGAGCTCAGGCCCAGCGAGCGAACGCGATGCTCTCCTCGACCACCGACACCACGGCATCAACCTCGGCCGCGTTCCGGGGGCCGTAGATCATGTACTCGGTGCCGAAGTCCTCGTACTGGTGGGCCTCGGCCCAGCCAAGAGCAACCAAATCCTCGCCGCGTTCGTGCGGCAGCACCAGGTGCACGCTCGTATCGGTGACCCCGTGCAGGTGGACGGGCTCCAGGCGCTGACCGGGGGCAAGGTTTGTCTCCGGAACGCGCTCCTCGTCCATACCCTCGAGGAACACGGCCCGGGACGACGCCGGCGAGACCTGGCTGTGCCCCTCCCGGACGCCATCGAGGGCGAACACCCGCGCCACCAACTCGCCCCACACGGCCGGGACGACTTCTGGGTGAGCTGTCGATGCGGGCCTTGGTCAGAAGTCTGCGGGCGCTCGCCCGCTCGTCGCGTCTTGAGCACCCGCAGGCCGTAGGGCCGTGAGACGGCGGCTCGCATCGGTATTTCGGCCTGCCGGTTGGCGTTGCCCGTTCGGCACCCGCGGCGGATCCCTGCGCCAAACATGCGGAGTGACCGCTTCACGCATGCGCTACAGAGTTCTCGCTGCGCTGGGTTCGATGGAAGGCGTACGAGAGCCCGCCCTGATCGTTGCCCGTGGGCTCACGCCGAACCCTGGAGCGTGAACCATGCCGAACATCAAGACGCACTCACCAACGCCCTCGCTGCACGCGATGTTCGTCGCGCTGACCGAGATCCTGGAGATGCTCGGAGAGGACTGCGTCGCCCGCCTGACCCTGCTGCGCGGCGGAACCGTCACGATCGAACCCGTCCACCTGTCCGAGGGCGCCGACATCGCCCGCGACCTCGGCCTGTCCGAGAGCTTCATCCAGCGCCTCGCGGTACCAACTGTCGCGGACTGGTGCGGCACGGTCTCCCGAGGACCGCTGCTTCGACGAGTCGCGGTCCGGTGTAGTCCTCGGGGATGGCGTCCATGATGACTTCGTCGGCGGGTTGGCCGAGCCAGGAGCCGGTGCGCCGACGGGTGCCTACGATGCGGAAGCCAGCTTTTTCGTAGGCACGGATGGCACCGGTGTTCTGCGCGATGACGGACAGGTGGACACAGCGCAGAGCGGCCAGGTGGAAGGCCCAGTCCAGCACCATGATGGTCGCGGCGGTTCCGGTTCCCCGGCCGCGTTCGGCAGGTTCGCCGATGTAGATGAAGAACTCGGCGGTGCGGTAGCGGTCGTCGATGAGCACGGAGGCCATGCCGACCGGCCGCCACACCTCGCCGTCACTGCTGTCGGTGTGGTCGCGGTAGATGGTGAAGCAGGTCTGGTCTCGGTGTCCGAGAGCTGGTGGTCGAGCCCGGCGGTGCGTTCGGTGAGGGACTCGGGGGTCTGGCGGGCGTAGCCGGCCATGACGGGCAGGGAGTTCTCCCAGCGCCAGTACGACTCCAGCAGGTCGGCGCGCAGCGGGCCGAGCCCGATG
The DNA here is from genome assembly GCF_054777735.1 of Myceligenerans cantabricum. Classification (NCBI taxonomy): domain Bacteria; kingdom Bacillati; phylum Actinomycetota; class Actinomycetes; order Micrococcales; family Promicromonosporaceae; genus Myceligenerans; species Myceligenerans cantabricum. The sequence continues at coordinate 82,560 of NZ_BAAHAJ010000001.1, read as the reverse complement.
CCGTCGGGGGTGAGCCATAGGTCAGGTGCGGTGTCCTCGTTGACGGTGAGCTCCAAGGGTCAGGTGGTGAGCAGGGCGGTGAAGCGGCTCGTGGAGAGCGGTTCGTCGACGGGCGCGTCGTCGACCTCGATCCAAGCGTGGAACTGGACGGGGTCGGGCGCAACGCCGTGACACCAGGTCGCGCGACGGCGGCGCGCGGTCAGGACGAGCATGGCGGCGAACGGGTCGGTGCTGGGGCAGTCGCAGACGCCGACGAGCATGAGCTACGCGTTGGAGGTCGTGCCGTCCGGGTCGATCCGGGCGAAGCCGAGGTACTTGGTCAGAGCGTGCGGAAGCACGACGGACCCGTCGGCCTGCTGGTGCTGCTCCAGGACGGCGGCCAGAGTCCGCCCCACGGGCAGGCCGGAGCCGTTGACGGTGGCTGCCGGGGTGGTCTTGCCGTTCTCGTCACGGGTGCGGATACCAGCGCGGCGTCCCTGGAACGTGCCGAAGTCGGAGACCGAGGAGATCTCGCGGTACGTGTTCTGGCTGGGGAGCCACACCTCGATGTCATAGGTGAGCTGGGCGGAGAAGCCGGTGTCGCCTGCGGCGAGAGTCACGACGCGGTAGGCGAGGTCGAGCTCCTTGAGACACACCTCGGCGTGCTCGACCATGGCCTCCATCTCGGCACGGGCGTTCTCGGCGGAGGTGATCCGGACCATTTCGACTTTGGCGAACTGGTGCTGGCGGATCAGCCCTCGGGTGTCCCGACCGTACGAACCTGCCTCGGACCGGAAACATGGGGTGAGCGCGGTCAGCGCGATGGGCAGTTGGTCAGGAGGGATGATCTCGTCGGCGTACAAGTTGGTCAGCGGAACCTCGGCAGTGGGGATGAGGAAGAGGTCACGGTCTGCCACGGCGGTTCTGAAGAGGTCCGCTTCGAACTTCGGGAGCTGACCGGTGCCGGTCATGGTCTTGCGTGTCACGAGAAACGGCACGGAGTGCTCCACGTACCCGTGACGTTGAGTGTGCAGGTTCAGGAACAACGTGGACAGGGCGCGCTCCAGCGCAGCTCCGGCACCGCGCAGCACGCTGAACCGCGGGCCGGACAGCTTCGTCGCCCGTCCGAAATCTAGGATCCCCATGCCCTCTCCGAGATCGACATGGTCCTTCGGCTCGAAAGCGAAGACCGGTGGGTTGCCGACCTTGCGCTGTTCGACGGCGAACTCCTCCGAGTCGCCGTCAGGTGCGTCGTCCGAGGGAAGGTTGGGGATCTCCAGGAGCGCGATGGTGAGTTTCTCCTCGGCATCCTCGACGTCCTGCTCAGCCTCGCGGATCTGGTCCTTGAGCTTGCGAGCAGTCTCCTTGAGTCCCTCGACGTCGCCACCGTTCCTCGCGGCCTGGCCCACCTCGGAAGCGATCCTCTTGGACTCCGCGCGCAAGGAGTCAGCTGCCTGAATGCTGGAGGTCCGCCGGCTCTGGAGCTGAGACAGCTCGTCGAGGTCGAGCGTGTAGCCGCGTCGGGCCAGGCGTCGGACGGCCTCGTCACCAAGGCTGATCAGGTCGCGCACGTCGTGCATGGGAACTCGATTCTTCGTGCAGTGTGGACAGGGCATTTGACGCTAGCAAGGACCAGGTCGCGGCACGCGCCCAGCAGCCTCGGGGGCGGGGAGCGGCTCAGCTACACGACTGAGGTCGCCACGCGTCGCTGCTCCGGTGCTGCCACGCTGTGTGCGGCGCGGCAGCATCCGGTCACATCCGCTCGGGCGCAGCAATCCCGAGCAGTTCCAGCCCCGTGGCCAACGTTCGCCTGGTGAGGTCGCACAGCGCCAGCCGGTTGCCCCGGACCGCATCGTCATCCGCCTTGAGGACAGGGCAGGCGTCGTAGAAGCGGGTGAAGGCGGTCGCGACGTCGTACAGGTAGCCGCACAGGCGGTGCGGCTCCAGGGCCGTGGCGACATCGCGGAGCGTGGCGTCGAATGCGTCGAGTGTCAGGGCCAGGTGCTTCTCGGCCGGGTGCATCGGGGCGGTGATGTCGACCTGCGCGGCGGTTTCGCCGGCCTTGCGCAGGATGGATCGCACCCGGGCGTGCGCGTACTGGAGGTAGACGCCGGTGTTTCCGGTGGTGGCGACCATCTGGTCGACGTCGAACACGTAGTCCTTGGTGCGGGTGTTGGACAGGTCGGCGTACTTGATCGCCGCGGTCCCGGCCGCGCGCACGACGTCGTCCAGTTCGTCGTCGGTGAAGTCGTGCTGCTTGTCCTGGAGCGCGGCGCGGACGGCGGACTCGGCGTCGTCGAGCAGGTCTGCGAGGCGGACGGTCTTGCCCGAGCGGGTCTTGAACGGGCGGCCGTCGGTGCCTAGCACGGTGCCGAACCGGACGTGTTCGGCGTGGACGGACTCCGGGAGCCAGCCGGCCCTGCGGGCGGTGTCGAACACCATGGTGAAGTGCAGCGCCTGGCGGGCGTCGACGACGTAGAGGATCCGGTCGGCCTTGTACTCCTCGACCCGCAGACGCATCGTGGCCAGGTCGGTGGCGGCGTAGCCGAACCCGCCGTCCTTCTTGCGCACGATCAGCGGGACCGGGTCGCCCTCGGGGTTGTACACGCCATCGGTGAAGGTGACCATGGCGCCGTCGGACTCGGTCGCGATGCCGTTCGCCACCAGAGCGTCGACCACCGCGAGGAGGGCGTCGTTGTAGCGGGACTCACCGTCGAAGTCGCCGTCGTCCAGCAGGATCCCGAGGCGACCGTAGATGACCTGGAACGCCTTCTCCGACTCCGCGACCAGGTCACGCCACACTGCGACCGTCGCCTCGTCGCCCGACTGGAGCGCGACCACGCGAGCACGGGACCGGTCGGCGAACGCCGTGTCGGCCTCGAACTCGGCGCGAGCGGCCTTGTACAGGGCATCCAGGGCGGACATGGTCTCGGCGCCCTGGCCCTTCCAGGAGGCTTCGGGGTGCTCGTCGAGGTACTGGATGAGCATGCCGAACTGGGTGCCCCAGTCCCCGATGTGGTTCTGCCGAGTCACGTCGGCGCCCAGGTGCCCCAGGACGCGGACGAGCGCGTCGCCGATCACGGACGAGCGCAGGTGGCCGACGTGCATCTCCTTGGCGACGTTCGGCGCCGAGTAGTCGACGACCACGCGTTCCCCCGTGCGCGGACTGCCCACGCCCAGGCGCGCGTCTGCAAGCCGCGCTGCGACGGTGGACCAGGCGACGTCGTCGGGCACCGTCAGGTTGAGGAAGCCAGGGCCGGAGACTCCGGCGGGGAACCCGTCCAGGTGTGTGACGACGTCCGTGGCGATCTCTCGCGGCGGCCGGCCGACCCTCTTGGCCACGGCGAGGGTGCCGTTGGCCTGGAAGTCAGCACGGTCGGATCGTCGGACCACCGGGTCGGTGCCAGCCAGCTCGGCCGGGAGCACCTGGGTCAGGGCAGCCTGAACGGCTGCCTCCACCTGGGCGGAGATCGCGACGATATCGGTCACGCGGGAACCTCTCGTTCGAAGGGGGAATGCTCGCTGGCGAGCGCGGCCAGTCTACGGAGGCATGTGCCGTCGGCTCGTCCCGCCGGTGGTCCATGACGCCCGGATGCCCTGGTCATGTCGCGCTCGTACCGTCATAGGTTCACAAGCAGTAGGCGCGTGAGCGGGACGCCGACGACGAGGACCGTGGCCCGCTGTCGGCTCGGCTTTCAGTCGTAGATCCATGGGAAATCCGCATGCCACCAATGCTGCTGGTGGTCGAACTTCACAGGGGACTTCGCCATGATCCGCTCATCGATCGACCGAACGAGGACACGCAGTTCCCGGGCCGAGCGGCGCGGCAATCGGTGGATGGTGAGTTCGAGAAGATCACGGTCGTCGATCGGGAGGCCGCAGCATTCGCGGATCCCGCAGCCGTAGGAGTTCCGGCTCCACGGGTTGCGCCTACGCGCCTCACGCTCCCAGTTCAGAAGTGCCCCGTGGATCTGGCCGGGCCAGGACTCAAGGAGTGCGATGGCTGCGTGGGCCGAACCTGACAGCCGGCCATCCTTGGCATGGGCTGGGCCGTAAATACGTCGTCGCGCGGCCGACTGGCGCCGCTGCCGCGCAAGATGCCTACGCGGCATTCCCCTTCGTTGTGCTCATGGTGTACATCCTGGCACAAACTGCCGCCCGGAAGCTGTCGCCGAGAACCCGTACAGCGGTGAGAAGGCGCGTAAGGGGTGCCTTTCGAAGGCACCTCGGCTCGTCAGTGGATCTGGGCTCCATCCGTCAGCCCCTCCCTCAGGCAGTTGACTCCTCCAGGTGCAGGAAGCTACGCACTTCGCCATAGCCGTCAACGGCCCGGAAATCCACGTCGGCCGAGTCCGCCTCTGCGCGCGCCGCCAGGGACGCAGCCAGCGCCTGGGCCTCGTGCCCGAGCCGGCCAAAGCGTCGAGCAGCATGGCCCAAGCACAGGCCGGTCAGCCCCAGCAGCTGGCTCCCCGGCACAGCCCGTGTGCCGACCCGCACGCAGCAATGCTCGGTGAAGTCCCCATCGTCGTCGTCAAGCGCTGTCCCGACCAAGACTCCAGCCGCCTCGCCTTCAGCCGAGCGGTCACGAAGAGCCCGCTCCAACGTCTCAACCACCACCGAGCGAGGCAGCGCAACAGGACTCTCGAACCTCACATCCCGCTCCCCGAAGCAGCGACAACACTCGCGCCGATCACCGATGCAACGTCGTCGGGCAGCGGGTACGGTCGCTCCGGTGGCAGCAGCCCGGCGACGTCTTGGCCGCCGATCCGGGACCCACGCAACTCGTGCACGCCCTCGGTGATGTCCCGCAGGTCGATGATCCACTCGTCCAGGTACCGGTCGACGGCGTACCCGCTCAGCCCCACCTGGAGCGAGCGATACGCCAGCGCCGTGCCCGACGCCGTCCGTTCCGGGTCCCACTGCACGCGCACCGCGGTGGTCTTCTTGCGCAGTTCCCAGGCTGCGGCGTCGTTGTACACGGCCCGATCGAAATGGCTCAGGCAGGCGCCGGCGAGCGCCTCGTGCCATCCGTCCCGCGTGATACGGATCGCCAGGACGCGTTCCTGCCCAGGCTTGGTCGCCCACCCGCAGCGGTACATCATCCACGTGAACGACGGCTTGATCCACGTCATCCGCTCCCGCTTGAACGGCGCCACGAAGGTCCCGGCCTTCAGCGCGGCGTCAGCGATCTGCGGCGGGTACGCCTGGTAGACCGTGATCGACTCGTCGTCGAACACCGCACGCACCTCACGGGCCGGACGAGGCGCCGGGGACTCCTGAACGGACATGACCACGGAACGTAGCAGCGGCACGTGAACGGCCACGAGGCAATTCCGCACGCCCTCCTGGTTGCGTCTCCGCGTTGCCTCTCACCGTGGACGCCATCCCCACCCCGTCGCCCGACCACGGCATCCCAGAGCGGGAGTTCCTTGGCAATGACGTCGCTGGCCCCGGAGCGATCCTCAACCGGATGTCACCGCTTCAGCACCTGATCAGCAGAAGCAGCATCAACCTGCTCGGCACGCCCATCTGCATCGGGCTCAGCAACGTGACCGGGGTGCTCGACGCCTTGACCGAGTACTACCAGCGGTGGACCGAGAGCAACCGCCGAGTCACCTCAGATTGACGGCCCGACGCCGGATCGGCTGGGCCACTGGCGGCTGCCACTGGCCCAGCCGTTGTCGTCCGGTCAGGGTGTCAGCCGGTGCAGGTCGCGGGGGAACAGGGACACCTCGCGGATGTTCGCCGCCCCGGTCAGGCGGGCGGTCCATCGTTCCAGCCCGATCGCGAAGCCGCCGTGAGGTGGCATGCCGTGCTCGAACGCCTGCAGGTAGGAGGCGTACACGGCCGGGTCCTCGCCCCGTGCGGTGATCGCCGCGACGTAGTCCGACGGGCGGTGCAGTCGCTGCCCGCCCGTGACGAGCTCCAGTCCGCGGCACAGCAGGTCGAAGCTGTTGGACCAGCGCGGGTCGTCCGGCTGCGGGTGGGTGTAGAACGGCCGCTTGGCCATCGGGTAGCCCTCCACGGCCAGGAAGTCGCTGCCGAACTCCTCTGCCGCCCACTCCCCCAGCGACCGCTCGTGCTCCGGTGCCAGGTCAGGCTCGTCCTCAGGTGCACCCACGATTCGAAGGGCCTTGGCGAAGTGCACGACGGGGATCTGGTCGGGCACCTTGGGCACCTCGATCCCCAGCCGCTCGACCGCGCCGGCGGCGTGCGCGGTGATTCCGTCGGCCATGCCGGCGATCACGTCACGCAGCACGGCCAGCACCTCGCGGTGGTCGCGGATGAAGCCGAACTCCACGTCCAGGGACACGTACTCGGCCAGGTGACGCACCGTGTCGTGCGGCTCGGCGCGGAACACCGGCCCCACCTCGTAGACCCGCTCGAAGACGCCCACCAGTTGCTGCTTGTAGAACTGCGGGGACTGCGCCAGGTAGGCGGGACGGCCGAAGTAGCCGACCTGGAACACGTTCGCCCCGGACTCGGTGGCCGAGGCCACGAACTTCGGCGACTGCACCTCGGTGAAGCCGGACGCGTCCAGGGCAGTGCGGAACCCGCGCAGCGACGCGGCCGCGATCTCCCACGCGGCCCGCTGGGCCGGGTGGCGCCACATGACCGGCGCGTGGTCCAGCAGCGTAGGCAGGGCCGCGTTCAGTTTGGGACGCCACAGTTCCGCCGGAGGCGTGACAGCCGGCTCGGTCAGCGGCGTGATGATCGGCGACGTGAGTTCCACGCCGCCGGCCGCCTGCTCGTTCGGCGTCGCGGTACCGACCACCTCGATGGTGGTCTCCTCCGGCGGGATCTCCTGGCCGTCCTCGGGCCGGACCACGACCTGGGCCAGGCCCGACCTGTCTCGCACGATCAGGAACGACACCGCCGACAACACACGCCGCCGGTGCACCCAGCCCTGCAACCGCACCCGGCTACCTGGTTCGGCCGCAGAAAGGTCGCCGCACAACGTTCGTGCGGGCGACACGGAAGACAACACACTCATGAAGATTCACCTCCAGTTCGCAATGACTGCCCTGGAGGTGTGGGCGAGGGGCAAATTCGCGGTGCCACCACACCTTCGCCGGTCAGACAAAGGGACCGGCCTCTCGTCGGTCCGCCGCACGCGCGAGCCAACGCTCATCGGGGGTCGTCACACCCCACGCCAGCCACAAAGAAGCCTATGAGGCCACCGCCATGAGGTCCAGACGTTTCACCGCCGCCAAAGCACCAGGACGCGAGGGCACGCATGGGTCCAACCACGTGAGTGCCGTGCGAAGGCCGAGTTCAGCAATCGCTATCAAGCATTTCTAACAGCCAGTGATGCCAGAGGTGTATCAGGTCGTGGCCCGGCAGCCGCTGCGGTGGGAGACAGGGGGTGGCACCGGGCGGCCGAGTAGTTGCTGAGGATCACGTGACATCGGCCCCGAGCTCCGCGCCTGGCAGGATGTCGGCTCGTGACGAGCTATGCCGCCAGGTACGAACGAGGCGAACACGATGAGGTCTGGAGCGAGCTGCGAGAGCTGGGGTCCGCCGCTCTGCACGCGCCCATTCGTGAGGACGCTGAAGCGGTCGCTCGCGCGATGGCCCGCCGAGCCCGGCACAACGTCGAACTCCTGGTGGAGCGCCTGGCCGACGCCGGCTTCGACGTCCACTCCAACGACGACGATCGGACTTTGAAACCAAAGAACGATCGCCGGAACGACGCGAGGGGCTCGATGACGGACGGACGGCCCGACGTTCGCCCTGCACCACGCCATGTCCCCCACCCGAGCAAGCCAGCTGACGCAGAAGTGGGGGACATGAAGGGGTACATCCACACCTCAGAATAGTGAGTGAGCAAGGGCGCGGCAGTGCAGGACGAGTCGGACACTCACGGTGGCGCCAAATTGGCCGGACCGTGCGACCTGCGCAAATGTCAGCCACACAGCGTCGAAAGGTAGAGCCCATGCCTCACCACAACTCACCCGGCACGCCGCCTATCCATCTGGTGACCCTCGCCGATGCCGCCGCGCACCTCCACGTGTCCGTGAAGACGCTACGCCGCCGCATCGCCGACGGCACCATCACCGGCTACCGCATCGGCCGACTGATCCGGGTGGACCTCGACGAACTGACTCGGCGACTTGTGGTCGCGATCCCTGCAGCACATTCGACGCGGCCCAACACGACCTAACGAGCAGGTTGGTACGACCTCACACCGCACGTCCCTGCCTCCGTCCCACGCCCGTCGTCCAACACAGCGCCCTCATTGACCACCGAGCGGACTCAGCACCTCGTAGCCCTTTGGAGACGCGGAAGAGACTGTGCCGGTCATGTCGCCCTCCGAGGCCGGCCGAAATCGGCTCTCGACCATCTGGTACCTGCGATGGCGGGCGGGTCGGTCACCGCTGTCAGGGTCGCGTGGAACTCCGCCTCCCAGGCAGACGGAGGTTCGTCGAGCAGCTGCAGAACGTCACCGACGATCTCGGTCGGCGCCTTGCCGTCAAGCGGAAGATGAAGGAACACCTGGTAGATGTTGTCGGTCGTCTGGAGCGCGACACGGAACGTCGACGGCGAACCATAGGCTGGCTGCGCCCAGCGCAGGGTCAGCCCCTCGGCCTGGAGTCGTTCGTGGTCCGCGCCGGTCAGGATCAACCGATGAGCGGTATCCTCTGGACGCTCCCAGGAGTGGTCGGCACCGATGCGGGCGACCTCGGCGTCGTACTGGTCTGCGTCGAAGCTCGCGCCGTGATCGGTCGGAGTCTCGTGCAGCCAGTCCCAGTGCACGACGGCGCCCTGTCGCAGGATGCGGACGTCGGTCACTCCGCAGCCGTACTCCCCGCATTCACAACGTGCGATCGGCACGATGCGCGGCTTGCCAGTGGCGACCAGCAGGTTCTCCGGTACGAACAAGCTGGAAGGCGCCATGCCCAAGCCTGCAGCGCGGGACGTCATCTCGATGCCGTCGACGAAAACCAGCACCTGGAACCGGTCATAGACGTCAGCCGAGGCGATCTCAAATCGAACGGCCTCCGCCGGAGTCCGCGGGACGACGCCACCGTCGTCAGCCAGGACATCGGAAGGCTCCAGTCCGCCCGGATGGGGCAGCATCAGCTCCGCAAGCGCGTCACCGAGCAGCGCTCTCAGGCCTTCGGAGTCGTCGTGGGACGACATCCCAGCGAGTTCACGCAGCGTCGGCGAGTCCACGCCGGACGCGAGAGCGTGCGTCGCGGCGTCGATCAGGAACTGGTTGTCGACTCCCTGGCCCGCCGACCAGCGGGTGGCGGCAACGTAGAAACGCTGCCGCGCCGACATGTTTCGTGGTGCCATCGCGCCAATTCTGCTGCACGAGGAGCGGGTCACGGACGGATGCTCACTCGACGTGGTCGGAGCGGCCACGACACTCCTTCCGCAAGGCTCTGCAAGAGGCTCGCCCACGAACAGCTCAGACCATGACACGGAGAGACGGAGCCATGCTCCTCAAGCACACGGAGGACGACGCGGAGGCCGGGCACGTGGGGCTGCGACGACACGGGCCTCACCGCCAGACCTCATGCCGCCCTGCCCTCCTCAGCCTCCGCCCGCTCCCTCTCCACCCGCATCTCCTCCCCCACCGTCGCACTCATCCGCGCCGCCAGATCGATGTCCCGCGCCATCGTCGCCTTCTGATACCGCAGCACCACCGCGACGTCGGCGTGGCCCCCGCGCCGCATGAGCTCGGCAAGCGTGGCCCCCTCCTGGGCGAACCGCGTGAGCCCGGTGTGCCGCAGGTCGTGGAACCGGTACCCGTCCGGCAGCCCGGCCACCTCCGCCCGAGCCTCCGTCCACACCCCGTTCCACCGGGACGCCGAAAGATGCTCCCCACCCCGCTCCTGAACCGGCACCACCGGCGCCATCCGCCCCGACCCCACGCGCTCGTCCAGGTGCTCCCGCAGCCGCTCGATCATGAGCGGCGGAACCGACATAGACCGCACCGCGTTGTCCGACTTCGGGTCCGCGAGCTTCCCCGTGGTCCCGTTCTTCTGCCGCCGCACGTACAGCGTCGCCGCCGTCCGGCCGCCGTTCCAGACGATGTCCCTCCGCTGCAGCCCCAGCACCTCCCCGCGCCGCAGCTGGCACCACGCCGCGAACAGCACCGCGATCCGCCACGGCTGCGGCACCGCCCGATACAGCGCATCGACCTGAGCGGGCGTCGCGACGTCGTCCTCGGGAGTGTGCGCGTCGTCGTGCCGCACCGACTTCCGAGCGGGCGTCATCACGTCCGGCATCGCGCCCAACAGGCCGTCCTTGACCGCCGCGCGCAGGATCATCTTGAGCGTGTCCACGACGTCGCCGGCAACCCCGTTGTGCCCCGCCCCGGGCTTCAGCACCGACGGCCGCGCGGTGAGCTCGGCCGCGAGCGCCCGCACCCTAGCGGTGTCGATGTCGCGGACCTTGACATCGCCGAGCGGTTCGAGGAGGTAGTTGTTGATACGCCCCCGGTAGGAGGTCACGGTTCCGGACCGACGCCGTCGCCCTCCCTTGCCCGGCTCGTGCGCGATCCGCTGGAGCCACTGCTCCGCGTAGTTGCGGAACGTGACGTCCCGCAGCGCCGCCGCTTCGGCCTCGGCCCGACGCCGCCGAACGGCCTCGGCCGGAGGCTCCCACCGCCCGGAGGCGATCGTCTCGTGCATCCGGTTCAGCCACGCCCGGGCGTCGGTCTTCGTGAGGAAGGTCAGCGGCTTGTCGTCCTCGGTCCGCGCGGAGTACGTCTCCCCGTCGGGCCCCGGGTACCGTGCCTGCCACCGCTTCGAGGGCAGCTTCCGCAGGCTCCCCCATGCCTCGCGGCCCCGCCGCTTCGGCGTCGTCACCTGGCTCATCGTCGTGTCTCCCTGGTTCGCGTCGTGTCCGTCGTCGTGCCATCCCCGTGCCATAGGGGGCGGCAATCCGGGACTCCTCACGACCTCAGGTGTCCACGCGACACCACACGCAAAAGAGGCCCGGATCCGCGGAATTCCGCGGATCCGGGCCTCTCACCAGCCCGACCGCCCAAGGGCGGCCGAGCGACCAACTACAGGTTGATCATGTGCCCCGCCAGCCCATGGATGGACTCCTGCACCGACTCCGACAGCGTCGGGTGGGTGTGCACGTTCCGCGCCACCTCGTCCGCGGTGAGGTCCCACTTCTGCGCGAGCGTCAGCTCGGGCAGCAGTTCGGACACGTCCGGGCCGATGAGGTGCCCGCCGAGCAGCTCGTTGTACTTGGCGTCGGCCACGAGCTTGACGAAGCCGGCGGTGTCGCCGAGGCCGTGCGCCTTGCCGTTGGCCATGGTCGGGAAGGACGCGACCTTCACGTCGTAGCCCTCGTCCTTGGCCTGCTGCTCGGTGAGGCCGAACGAGGCCACCTGCGGCGAGCAGAACGTGGCGCGCGGCATCATCCGGTAGTCCCCGAGGGTCTGCGTCTCGGCGCCGCCGATGGTCTCGGAGGCGACGACGCCCTGCGCCTCGGCCACGTGCGCGAGCATGAGCTTCGCGGTCACGTCGCCGATGGCGTAGATGTGCGGCACGTTGGTGCGCATGTGGTCGTCGATGCCGATCGCGCCGCGGTCGGTGAGCGCGACGCCGGTGTTCTCCAGCCCGAAACCCTCGACGTTCGGTGCGAAGCCGACGGCCATGAGCACCTTGTCGACGGTGAGCTCGCCCGGCTTGTCGTCCTTCACGCCCTTGTAGCTGACCTGGACGGAGGAGCCGTTGTCCTTGACGGTCTGCACGGCGGTGGAGGTCAGGACCTTCACGCCGAGCTTCTTGTACTGCTTGGCGATCTCCTTGGAGACGTCCGCGTCCTCGTTCGGCAGCGCACGGTCGAGGAACTCGATGATCGTGACGTCCACGCCGTAGTTCTTCAGGACGTACCCGAACTCCATGCCGATGGCGCCGGCGCCGACGATGGCGATCGACTTCGGCAGCTCGCGCGTGAGGATCTGCTTCTCGTAGGTGACGACATTGTCACTGAGCTCGACCCCCGGCAGCAGCTTGACCTGCGAGCCCGTCGCGATGATCACGTTGTCGAAGGTGACGCGCTCCGAGCCGCCCTTGTTGAGCGTGACGTCGATGGTGTTCGCGTCCACGAACGAGCCGCGGCCGTCGTACTCGGTGATCTTGTTCTTCTTCATGAGGAAGTGGACGCCCTTGACGCGGCCATCCGCGACCGTGCGCGAGCGGTCCCAGGCCTTGCCGAAGTCGAACGACACGTCGCCCGAGATCCCGAACAGGTCCTTGTCATGCGTGAAGAGGTGGGCCAGCTCCGCGTTCCGCAGGAGGGCCTTGGAGGGGATGCAGCCCACGTTGAGGCAGACACCACCCCAGTACTTCTCCTCGATGATCGCAACGGACTTGCCGAGCTGCGCCGCACGGATCGCGGCGACGTAGCCGCCAGGGCCAGCTCCGAGGAGAACGACGTCGTAGTGGGAAGCCATGGCCCCCAGCCTATGGGCAGAGCGGCGATGCCGTGGCGTGACGTCCGTCATGGAAGAGCCGCCGGCCGACGACGACGACGGCTGCCGCGGCCGGGCGCCGTGCACGCCCCGTTCGGTGCTGTCGTCTGCTGCTCCGCGCCCGCCGCCACGTCCTCGCGAGCCCGTGGAAAAAGCCTGGCGCGGTCGGCCGTTGCTCGCCCTAGGGTGGGCTGATGACGTCGGTCCAGCACTTCCAGGTCACCTTCGACTGCGCGCAGCCCGAGCGCCTCGCCCGTTTCTGGTGCGAGGTCCTGGGGTACGTCGTCCCGCCGGCACCGGAGGGGTTCGACTCGTGGGACGACTTCACTCGCTCGCTGCCGCCCGAGGACCGGGACGCGGCGTTCGCGTGCGTCGATCCGACGGGCGCGGGCCCGCGGCTGTTCTTCCAGCGGGTCCCCGAGGGCAAGGTCGTCAAGAACCGGGTGCACCTGGACGTGCGGCGCGGCGCCGGGCTCGTGGGGGCGGAGCGGCTCGCGACGCTCCAGGCCGAGGCCGACCGGCTCCTCGCCCTCGGCGCGACCCACGTGCTGACGCAGGAGGCCGACGAGGACAACGAGTCCTGCATCACGCTGCAGGACATCGAGGGCAACGAGTTCTGCCTCGACTAGCCGGGCCGGCCGGGCCTATCTGCCCGCCCGGCCCGGCCGTCACGCCACCAGCAGCGTGATCACGGTGATCGCCGGCACCGAGCCGATGGTGGTCACGAAGATCGCGTCGCGGGCGAGCAGCTCGGCCCGGCCGAAGCGGGTCGCGTGCACGAAGATGTTCTGCGCGCTCGGGAGCGCCGCGGTCACGGTGAGGGCGAGCAGGGCGACGTCGTCGACCCCGAGCAGGCGACCGGCGGCGTACGCGCCGAGCGGCTGCACGACGAGCTTGAGGAGCGTGACGAACCCGAGCTCGACGGCCGGCACGCCCCGGCCCGGCAGCGGGCCGAGCCGCAGCGAGATGCCGTAGGCGATGAGCACGCCCGGCACGGCGAGGCCACCGACGAGCCCTACCGGCTCCATGACGAGGTCGGGCACGCGCAGGCCGGTCAGGGAGATCGCCAGGCCGAGCAGGGTGGCGACGGTCAGGGGGTTGGTGAACGGCAGCCGCGCCGCCCGCCAGAACGCCTCGGAGCGGGTGCGACGCAGGCCCTCGCGGCCGGCGTCGAGCACCATGAGCGCGATCGGCTGCAGCACGCCGAGCTGGAGCAGCAGCATCGGGGCGATGAGCGCGGCGTCGCCGAGCACGTAGGCGGCGACCGGCAGGCCGAGGTTCCCCGCGTTGCAGTAGGCGGAGCACATCGCGCCGATCGCCGTCTCGTCGGCACGGCGCCGCTGCACCAGCCTCGCGACGAGGACGTACGGGATCGCCGCGGCGGCGACGCCCGCGGCCGTCGCCACGAGGTTGCGCGAGAGGAAGCCCGCGACGTCGGTCTCGGACATCACCACGAACAGCAGGCACGGGCTCGCCACGAAGAACGACAGCCGCGTCAGGACCGTCTGCGCGTGCTCGTCCAGCAGCTTGACGGCCGCGATCCCGTAGCCGACGGCGATGACGGCGGCGATGGTCGTGAACCCGAGGAGGACGTCGTGCACCTGGCGAGCGTATTCCGCCGTCCCGGACGACTCGCGGGCGTCTCAGGACGTACGCCGGTCAGACTGCCGGCGGCCCCTGCCGGACCTTCTCCAGGAGGAGCTCCGGTGTGACGGTCTCCGGGTCCCACCAGGAATCGATCCACCAGGTGGCGCCCGCCTCCTGCATGGCGCGTGCCTGGTCGGCCGCCTCCCCGCGGTCCGCCGACAGCTTGCCCTGCGCCACGACGTCGAACGAGCGGTCCGGGCTCCGCTCCCCCCAGGCCTCCTGCGACCGCAGCCAGGTGGTGACACCGCGGACGGAGTCCGGCCCCGGCTCCTCGGCCGTGCCGCGGTTCTGGGTCACGATGCCGTCCCAGCGCAGGGTGCGGGCGAGGTTCTTCACGGGCGGCCGCACAGGGTCCCAGACCCCGACGGGCCACACCGGGATCCGTCCGTGCACCGGCTGCTCCGGGAAGGACATCTCGCCGGTCTCGATACGCTCGCCCGCGAACGAGAACGGCTCGCCCCGCCACGAGGCGTCGAGGTACGCGAGCACGTCGTCGAGCAGCTCGGCACGTTCCTTGAGGTCCGTCGCCTGGCCGGGGACGGACCCGAAGCCGCCGTCGTCCAGGACGCCGACGCCGACCGGCAGCACCAGCCGGCCCCCGGACAGGTGGTCCACGGTGAGCGCACGCTGCGCGAGCTCCCACGGGCGGTGCCGCGGCAGGGCGAAGACCATCGCGCCGAGCGTGATGCGTTCGGTGACGGCTGCCACCGCCGAGAGCAGCGAGAACGGGTCCCACGTGGCGCCGAACGGACCCATGCTGATCGCATCCCACGTGAAGAAGCCGTCCCAGCCGTGCTCCTCGCACTCGCGCGCGAGCACGACGTGCTGCTCCGGTGTCCCGAAGCTCCCGATGAACCCGTACTTCATGCCCCAGCCTCCGTGCGGTCGGACGTGCCTGCCGTGTCGTGCGCCACGCTACGCCGGGACACCGACACCGACACGAGGGGCGCCGTACCCGCTCACCCCGGCCGGAACACCGGCAGATGCGGCGAGAAGCAGCGACACGGCTAAGGTTGGACCCCGTGACCAGCCCCGGAGACCTCACTGACAGCCCGCGTCCCGTCGTCGAGATGTGGACCGACGGCGCCTGCAAGGGAAACCCCGGCATCGGCGGCTGGGGCGCGCTGCTGCGCTCGGGCACGCACGAGAAGGAGATCTTCGGCGGCGACCCGGCCACCACGAACAACCGCATGGAGCTGACGGCCGTGGTCGAGGCGCTGCGTACGCTCAAGAGCCCGAGCGAGGTGACGATCCACGTCGACTCGTCCTACGTGATGAACGGGATGAAGTCATGGATCGCCGGCTGGAAGCGCAACGGCTGGCGGACGGCGTCCAAGCAGCCGGTGAAGAACGTGGACCTGTGGCAGGCGCTCGACGCCGAGGTCGGCCGCCACGGGGTCCGCTGGGTCTGGGTCAGGGGCCACGCCGGCGACCCAGGCAACGAGGCCGCCGACGCCCTGGCGAACAAGGGAGTCGACAGCGTCCGCTGACGGCCGCGATCGATCACTCGCCGAGGCTTTGATCGGTCCGTTCTTGAGTGATCGGCAGTTCAAACTGCCGATCACTCAAGAACGGACCGATCACGCGCCCGGCTGTGCGCGGCTGCGCCCGGCTGTGCGCGGCCGGCCACGCCCGCGCGGCGGCGGGGCGTCAGCTCACCGGCCGTGCCGGTTCCACCGTCTCCGTCGGCCAGTGCTTGGCCGGGAGCGTCCTGGGGCGCCAGCTCGCGCGGGTCTCCTCGAACGTCGTGATCTCGTCGGCGTGCTGGAGGGTGAGGCCGATGTCGTCCAGACCCTCCATGAGCCGCCAGCGCGTGTAGTCGTCGATCTGGAAGGGCACGGTGACGTCGTCGGCCGTCACGGTCCGTGCGTCCAGGTCCACCGTCACCTCGGTGCCCGGCCTCGTCTCCAGCACCTTCCACAGGATCTCGATGTCCTCCTGCGCGACGATGCCCGCGAGCAGCCCCTGCTTGCCCGAGTTGCCGCGGAAGATGTCCGCGAACCGGCTCGACAGCACCACGCGGAACCCGTAGTCCTTCAGCGCCCAGACGGCGTGCTCGCGCGAGGAGCCGGTGCCGAAGTCAGGCCCGGCCACGAGTACGGACCCCGCCGAGTACGCCTCCTGGTTGAGCACGAACGACGGGTCGTTCCGCCAGGCGGAGAACAGCGCGTCCTCGAAGCCCGTGCGGGTGACCCGCTTGAGGTAGACGGCCGGGATGATCTGGTCGGTGTCGACGTTGCCGCGGCGCAGCGGCACTCCGACACCGGTGTGGGTGGTGAACTTCTCCATGATGGTCTCCGTGAGGTAGCGGCCGGGCAGGTCAGCGCGCGCCGGCCGGCACGGGCATCGGCAGGTCGACGACGGTCTCGGTGATCGGCGGCGCGCCGACGCCGTCCAGCGGCGTGCCGTCGAAGGTGGTGAGGTCGACGTCATGGCCCAGCTCCAGGTCCGCCACCGACGACAGCGTGCCGCGGATCGCGGTCGCCGCCGCGACGAGCGGCGACACCAGGTGGGTCCGGCCGCCCTTGCCCTGCCGGCCCTCGAAGTTGCGGTTCGACGTCGACGCCGACCGCTCCCCCGGCGCGAGCTGGTCCGGGTTCATGCCCAGGCACATCGAGCAACCGGCGTTGCGCCACTCCGCCCCGAAGTCCTGGAAGATCTGGTCGAGGCCCTCGGCCTCGGCCTGCAGCCGCACGCGGGCCGACGCCGGCACGACGAGCACCCGCAGGTCGTCCGACTTCTTGCGGCCCTTGACGACCTTGGCGACGGACCGCAGGTCCTCGATGCGGCCGTTGGTGCAGGAGCCGATGAACACCGTGTCGACCTTGACGTCCCGCAGCGCCGTGCCCGGCTCCAGACCCATGTACTCCAGGCTGCGCTCGGCCGCGACGCGCTCGGACTCGTCGGCGATCTCCGCCGGCACCGGCACGGAGGCCGAGATCGGCAGGCCCTGGCCGGGGTTGGTGCCCCACGTGACGAAGGGTTCGAGGTCGGCGGCCTCGAGGACCACCTCGGCGTCGAACTCGGCGTCGTCGTCGGACCTCAGCGTCTTCCAGTACTCGACGGCCTCGTCCCAGTCGGCGCCCTCGGGCGCGTGCGGACGGCCCGCGAGGTACTCGAACGTGGTCTCGTCCGGCGCGATCATGCCGGCGCGGGCGCCCGCCTCGATGGACATGTTGCAGATGGTCATCCGCGCTTCCATCGACAGCTTGCGGATCGCCTCGCCGCGGTACTCCAGGACGTAGCCCTGGCCGCCGCCGGTGCCGATCTTGGCGATGACCGCCAGGATGATGTCCTTGCTCGTGGTGCCGGGCGGCAGCGCGCCGTTCACGGTGATCGCCATCGTCTTGAACGGCGTCAGCGGCAGCGTCTGCGTGGCGAGCACGTGCTCCACCTCGGACGTGCCGATACCGAACGCCAGGCCGCCGAACGCGCCGTGCGTGGAGGTGTGCGAGTCGCCGCAGACGACAGTCAGGCCCGGCATCGTCAGGCCCAGCTGGGGTCCCACCTGGTGGACGATCCCCTGGTCGGCGTCGCCGAGGCTGTGCAGCCGGACGCCGAACTCGCGTGCGTTGGCGCGCAGCGTGTCGATCTGGGTGCGGCTCGTCTGGTCCGCGATCGGCTGGTCGATGTCCAGCGTGGGGGTGTTGTGGTCCTCGGTCGCGATCGTGAGGTCCGGACGACGGACCGGGCGCCCGGCCAGGCGCAGGCCTTCGAACGCCTGCGGACTTGTCACCTCATGGACGAGGTGCAGATCGATGTACAGCAGGTCGGGCTCGCCCCCGGTGCCACGTCGCACCAGGTGTGCCTCCCAGACCTTCTCCGCCAGCGTGCCGGCCATTGCGGGTCGCCTCCTCGTCGCTTCCAGTTTCGCCCCGTGTCGTGTTAGCTCCACGGATGTCGACTTGCTATCTCACGCCCTGAGACGGCAATATCGAGGTATGGACGATACTAGCGGAGTCGGCGTACTGGACAAGGCCGCGTCCGTCCTCGGGGCACTCGAGGCCGGTCCGGCCACTCTGGCACAGCTCGTGAACTCGACGGGGCTGGCCCGGCCGACGGCGCACCGCCTGGCGGTCGCGCTGGAGCACCACCGCATGGTCGCACGCGACATGCAGGGGCGCTTCGTGCTGGGTCCACGCCTCAACGAGCTCGCCACGGCAGCCGGGGAGGACCGGCTGCTCGCCGCAGCGAACCCGGTGCTCATCGCCTTGCGGGACCACACCGGGGAGAGCGCGCAGCTCTACCGCCGCCAGGCCGACCAGCGGGTCTGCGTCGCGGCCGCCGAGCGCCCCGTGGGCCTGCGGGACTCGATCCCGGTCGGCGCCACGCTCACGATGCACGCCGGCTCGGCCGCGCAGATCCTGCTCGCCTGGGAGGAGCCGGACCGCCTGCACCGCGGCCTCCGCGAGGCGGTCTTCACCGCGACGATCCTGTCCGGTGTCCGACGGCGCGGCTGGGCGCAGTCGGTCTCGGAGCGCGAGCTCGGCGTCGCGTCCGTCTCCGCTCCCGTGCGCGGACCGTCGGGCCGTGTGGTGGCCGCGGTGAGCGTGTCCGGGCCCGTGGAGCGCCTGTCCCGGCAGCCCGGCCGGCTGCACTCGGCCGCCGTGGCCGCCGCCGCGAACAAGCTCACCGAGGTGCTCCATCGCTCGGGCGAGTGACTTTCTTTACCAAACCTTCGCGCCACGCCGACGATGACGACTGCACACGCTCGGCCCGGAAAGTACCCTTTCATCGACGTGTGCGCCGTCCGGCCGCACGCTCGTCGTCGTGAGGAAGAGAGATGTCACCCAAACTGAGGCTCATCCTCATCTGGCTGGCGGTGATCGCCATCGTGTCCATGATCATCAGCGACCCCAACGGGTCGGCGGACTTCGTCCTCACGATCTGGAACATGATCTGGGACTCCATCCTGGCGATCGCCGCGTTCTTCGAGCAGCTGTTCTCGGGGATCCTGGCCGGGTGACCTGAGTCCGTGACCGATACCGACGGCTTCCTCCGGCGGCACAGGGGACTGCGCAAGTACATCCTGGGCGGCGAGGAGATCGTCTTCGCCACCCACCGGCACTGGATCCGGCTCTGGGAGCCGGCGTTCACCACGGTGGGCTCGTTCGTGGTGCTCGCGTTCGTCTTCCTGGCCGCGAGCAGCGACATGCGCAGCATCCTGATCTGGCTGTTCTGGGCGTGGGCGGTGCTCGCGGCACGCTTCGTGTGGAAGTACCTGGAGTGGCAGCACGAGTGGCTGCTCATGACGAACCTGCGGCTCATGACGGTGACGGGGCTCGTCGTGCAGTCGGTGGCGACGATGCCGCGCGACAAGGTGACCGACCTCGGCTACCGCCAGCACCTCATGGGGCAGCTGCTCGGCTACGGGACGTTCCACTTCGAGTCGGCCGGCCAGGAGCAGGAGCTCAGCACGGTGGACTACATCCCGGGCTCGGACTCGCTCTACCGCACCCTCATGACGGACCTGTTCCACCCGGCCCCGGAGGGGGAGAGGAAGCCGACCGCGATGCCTCCGTCGATCGTCCCGCCCCGCCGCGAAGACCCGGACGACGGCACCCCGTCCACTCCCCGCACCCAGCAGATCAGGATCCCCCGCCGCGACGAGGCCTGACCCGGGGGCGAGAGGGCTCCGCCCCACCAAGCACAAAGAGGCGGAGCCGGTTCGGAAGACCCGAACCCGTTCCACCTCTTCGTCTCTCGTACCCCCAGCGGGATTTGAACCCGCGTTACCGCCGTGAGAGGGCGGCGTCCTAGGCCGCTAGACGATGGGGGCCTGGAACCACGACACCGGCCGGAGCCGGTGGACCTGCGTACCCCCAGCGGGATTTGAACCCGCGTTACCGCCGTGAGAGGGCGGCGTCCTAGGCCGCTAGACGATGGGGGCCAGAGACTGCTGCTGTACTGCGCTGGGGTACCAGGACTCGAACCTAGACTAAGTGGACCAGAACCACTCGTGCTGCCAATTACACCATACCCCAAGGGGGTGTCCGCTCCCCCCAGATGGAGGGCGTCACCGAGGGAAAACACTACCCGACAGTCGCCGACCTGCCAAAGCGGATTCAGGTGCGGTGCATCACGCCGACGTCGACGAACGCTCCCCGCGGCCGCTCAGCGCCGCCGGAAGCTCGGCCAGCCCCGCGATGACGGCGATCCCGGAGCTGCGCATCGCGCCCTGGTCCTCGGTCTCGTGGGTCCGCTTCCGCACGCCCGGTCGGGCGAGCCACACCCCGAGCAGCCCCGCGTCCCGGGCCGCCGCGGCGTCGACCGCCGGCTCGTCGCCGACGTAGGCGGTCCGTGCCGGGTCCGTCCCCAGCCGTCGCGCGCCCTCGGTGAAGACCCGCGCGTCCGGCTTGCCGAACCCGAGCGTGTCCACGCCCACGAGCACCGGCAGGCCGGACAGGCCGACGGCGGCCAGCTTGCGCTCCTGCAGCTCCACCGCCGCGTTCGTCACCACGCCCACACGCAGCCCGGCCTCACGTGCGGCGGCGAGCGTGGACGCGGCGTCGTCGAACGGGGTCCAGGACTTCTCGAAGGTGCCCCAGAACAGCTCGTCCCACTCGTCGAAGGACGCATCCGTCACGGGCGCCCCGCCGAACGTCTCGTGCAGCAGCGCCGCCCGGTGCCGCCGCTGCGTCCGGTGGTCCGTCTCGCCGCGCGTGTACCGCCGGTACCAGCCGCCCGGGTCCGACCGCCAGTGGTGCAGCATCTCCTCCAGACGCTCCGCCCCCGCGGCCGGGAGGTGCCGCTCCCGGACCGCGTCCAGCGCCCGGGCGAAGGCCTTGCGGGTGTCGACGAGGGTGTCGTCGACGTCGAACAGCACACCGTCCACCAGATGCTCCTTCTCCGTCCCGCCGGCGCCCTGCCGCGCGGCACTGCTCGCCCGCACCGTCCCCTCGGTGCGGCCGCGACGCCGCGCTCTACGCGACGCCGTCGATCACCGGCGTGGTCAGCCGCTGCGCCTTGCGCCAGCGGGCGAAGCCCAGCAGCGCGGCACCGGACACCAGTGTGCCCGTCATGCTGAGCGCCCCGGACAGGGCGTCCACCTCCGAGATCAGCATGGCGTCGGCCATGCTCCCCGTGGCGATGGCGGCCCCGAACGCGAACAGGTTGTTCACCACGTGCAGCGCGATGGCGCACTCCAGGCCGCCGGTGCGCCAGACCAGCACGCTCGCCACGACCCCGAAGAAGAACCGGTCCGCGAACAGCCACGGGCTCTGCACGCCGTGCGCGAACGCGAACAGCGTGGCCGAGATCAGCATCGGCAGCGCGACGGCGAGCCACGGCGAGCGGCACCACGCCCCGACGACCTGCTGCACCCAGCCACGGAAGAAGTACTCCTCGCCCGCCGCCTGCAAGGGCGTGGTCAGCAGGATCACCAGCAGGACCAGCTGCCAGCCCACCTCCGGAGCGACCGCGAGCTCCTCGCCCGACGTCGGCGCCACCCACTCCAGCACGAAGCCGAGCGGCACCAGCACGAGCAACGACACGCCCGCCGCACCGAGCAGCAGGCCCCAGCGCAGCCGGCCGAGGACCGACGAGACCAGACCCGGCCGTCCCGTGACGACCAGGGCCGCCAGCAGCGCGACCGGGATCGGGATGGCGAGCGAGAGGTTCATCGCCAGGAGGCCCAGCGGCGTGACCATCCATTCCGGGGCCAGCGCCGCCTCCTCGAGGTCGGTCGCGAACTTCACCGGGTCGTCGGCGAAGATCGCCCCGGCCTGCGTGAGGGCGGACCAGACGAAGAACACCCCGGCTCCGCCCAGCGCGACGGCGATCGCGAGCAGGGGCCGCCACCACCGGTGCCACGGTCCCCGCCACGCCTGCGGGTAGTTGCGGGGCACCGCCACGTCGGTGCCCGTCACTCGGCGAGCCGCCCGGTCGCGGCGTCCACGCGGGCCAGGGTGCGCTCCCGCCCGAGCACCTCGAGCGACTCGAACAGCGGGAGCCCGATCCTGCGGCCGGTCACCGCCACCCGCAGCGGCGCCTGCGCCTTGCCCAGCTTCAGCCCGTGCTTCTCCCCGACGGCGGTCACCGTCTCCTTGAGCGGCTCCGCCTCCCACGTCGTGTCCGCGAGCGCCGCTCGCATGTCGGCGAGCAGGGTGGCGGGGTCGCCCTTCATGGCCTTCTTCCAGGAGTCCTCGTCGACGGCGGGCTCGTCGAGGAAGAGGAAGTCGACGTTGTCCGTGATCTCGGCGAGGAGGGCGACGCGGGTCTGGGCGAGCGGCGCGACGGCGTCGAACGCCTGCCGGTCGAACTGCTCCGGGGGCCAGGGCGCGTGCGGGGCGACGAGGTAGGGGGCGCAGGCGTCCTTGAACTCGTCGAGGGGCAGCGCGCGGATGTACTCGCCGTTGAAGGCGGTGAGCTTCTTCAGGTCGAAGAACGCGGAGGAGGAGTTGACGTCCTCGATGCGGAAGCGGCTCACGAGCTCGTCGAACGGGAGGATCTCCTCGTCGTTGCCGGGCGCCCAGCCGAGCAGCATGAGGTAGTTGACCATCGCTGCGGGCAGCACGCCGTCGGCGAGGTAGTCCTCGAGGGCCACCTTGTCACGGCGCTTGGAGAGCTTCTGCCGCTTCTCGTTGACGATGACGGGCAGGTGCGCCCAGACGGGTGGGGTGGCGCCGAGCGCCTCCCACAGCAGTTGCTGCTTGGGGGTGTTGGGCAGGTGCTCCTCGCCGCGGATCACGTGGGTGATGCCCTCGTCGACGTCGTCGACGACGTTCGCGAGCAGGAACACGGGCGACCCGTCGCCGCGGGCGACGACGAAGTCCTCGAGCGTGTCGTTCGGGAAGGCGGGGTTGCCGCGGATCAGGTCGACGACGTGCGTCTCGCCGTCGTCGGGCGTGCGAAAGCGCAGGGCGCGGCCCTCGGCGTGCTCGAGGCCGCGGTCGCGGCAGTGGCCGTCGTAGCCGGTCTGCTTGTTGCCGGTGCGGGCGGCGACGTCGTCCCGGGTGCAGTCGCAGTAGTAGGCCGCGCCCGCGGCGTACAGGCGCTCGGCGGCCTCCCGCTGGATGCCGGCGTTCTTCGACTGGTAGTAGGGCCCCTCGAAGGCCGGGTCGTCCTGGGTGATGCCCAGCGACTCCATCGCGGACAGGATCCCGTCCACCCACTCGGGCTTGTTGCGCGAGGCGTCGGTGTCCTCGACGCGCAGCACGAAGACGCCGCCCTGCTGCTTGGCCACGGCCCAGTTGAACAGCGCGGAGCGGGCGCCGCCGACATGGAACATGCCGGTGGGCGACGGGGCGAATCGGACGCGTACGGAGGTCGAGGAGTTCACGCGGTCCAGGGTAGTCGGCGCGTCCGACACCGCGACGACGCCGCCGCGCGCGGGTCGCCGTCGTCGTCCGCGGGGGTCCGGGCCGCGGCCTCAGCTCCGCCGCAGGACCGGGTTCGCGAGCACGCCCAGCCCCTCGACCTCGCACTCGACGCGATCACCGTGGTCCACGAGCCCCACGCCGGCGGGCGTGCCGGTGAGGATGACGTCGCCCGGCAGCAGGGTCATCGCCTGCGAGATGTAGGAGAGGAGGAACGGCACGTCGAACACGAGGTCGCGCGTGCGGCCGTCCTGCTTGGTCTCGCCGTTGACACGGGACCTGACGCCGACGTCGGCCGGGTCGAGGTCCGTGTCGATCCACGGTCCGAGCGGGCACGACCCGTCGAAGCCCTTGGCGCGCGCCCACTGGCCGTCGGTGCGCTGCGCGTCGCGGGCGGTGACGTCGTTCGCGACGGTGTAGCCGAGGATGTACGACGCCGCGTCCTCCTCCGGCACCTCCTTGCACACCTTCCCGACCACGACGGCGAGCTCGGCCTCGTAGCTGATCTCGTCGGAGAAGTCCGGCAGCACGATCGGGTCGTCGGGCCCGATGACGGAGGTGTTCGGCTTGAAGAACAGCAGCGGGCTGGCGGGCACCTCTCCGCCCATCTCGGCGGCGTGCGCCGCGTAGTTCTTGCCGACGGCGACGATCTTCGACCGTGGGATGACCGGCGCCAGGAGCCGGACGCCGTCGCCCAGCTCGACCCGCTCGCCCGTCGGCATGGCCGGCATGTACAGCGGGTCGCCGCCGAGCACGGCGAGGTAGGTCCTGTCTCCCTCCTCCTGCACGAGGCCGAACTTGGGGTCGTCTCCGGTGGTGAATCTCGCGATGCGCACCCACCCAATCTACGTGCCCGCGGGCGGTCCTGACGCACCGGCGGGCACGCCGCCGAGCAGGTCCTGGCAGACGGCCAGGACCCGGCGGCGCAGGGCGGACGCGCGGTCGGCGAAGGCGCGCTGCCGCCGCACGTACTGCGTCCTGCCCTCCGGCGTCTCGATCGCCACCGCCTCGACGCCGTACGCGGACACGTCGTACGGGGAGGCCGCCATGTCGGTGTACCGGATGTCGCGGGCCAGCTCGAACGCGTCCAGCAGCAGGTCGCCGGGGACGGCGGGGCCGAGCTTGAGGCACCACTTGTACAGGTCCATGTTGGCGTGCAGGCAGCCCGGCTGCTCCAGCGCGGGCTGCGTGGCGCGCGTCGGCCGCAGGCCGTTGCGGCCGGCCGCCTCGGGCGTGAAGAAGCGGAACGCGTCGAAGTGCGAGCACCGCACCGGGTGGGACTCCACGACGGCGTCCGTCCCGGCATGGCCCAGGCGCAGGGGCAGCGGGTGGCGGTGGTCCCGCCCCGCCGCCTCGTCCCGGTACACCATGGCCCACTCGTGCAGCCCGAGGCAGCCGAACGCGCCGGGGCGCGACGCCGTCGCGGTGAGCAGCTCGCGCACGTACCGCACGGTGTCGCCACGGTCCGCCAGGAACGCGCCGACGTCGAGCGTCACGCCCGCCGCCGTCCGCGTGTACCACCGCCACGCGGCGTGCGGCGGGCCGTCCCCCGGCGGACCGTCGGCCAGCACCACCCCCGGGCCGGGATGCCAGCGACGCAGGTGCGCGATCCGGGTCGGGTAGTAGGTGAACAGGAAGTCCTCGATCGCGTGCTTGCGCCCGGCGGCCTGCGCCGCGCGCCGCACGGCCGTGAGCACGTCGGCGCGCGCGACGTGGGCGTCCACCGCGGCGCGCCAGGCCGCGGGCGCGACGACACCGACGGGCTCACTCGTGACAGTCACCCCGTCAGGGTAATGGGGTGGCGGGCGCTGCTCGGTCGTGCTCCGGGTCCGGTGGCACGCGGCGTCGGGACAGCAGCGCGACGAGTCGCGCACCGCCTCGACGCCGCGTGGACGGTCAGGCGGTCAGCAGGTACGCACCTGCTGCCAGACCTCGTACTGGTCCGACCAGTCGGCCGGGCTCTGGTTCGACGTGTACCACTGGGCCTCGTACACGGCCCCGTCGAAGGATGCCTGGTCGCCGCCCAGGTACACGGTGGTCGGGCTCCACGTCGCCACGTCGCACTCACCGGGCTCGGGCTCGGGGTCGGGGTCGGGCTCCGTCCCGCCCGGGGTGATGTACGCGTCGATGCAGGCGTAGAACGCGTTCACCGTGTCGGCGATGTTCCACCGGACGAAGATCTTGTGGTTGCCCTCCGGCAGGTTGGAGATCTGGTGGGTGACGACGTCGGGCGGCAGCGCCCCGCCGTCGTCGATCGTCGTGTGCAGCTGGCCGTCCACGAAGTACTCCCAGGTCGACGTGGAGTGGTTCGCCACGATGTCCCACGTGAACGTCTGGTTGGTGCTGACCGCCTGGCGCGGCCAGGCGATCGACTCGTTGTCGAGCTCACTGAAGCGGCCGCCTCCGGAGCACTGCATCGAGCCCTTGGGAGCCTCCACGCTCCACGGCTCGTACTGGACCGGCCCGCAGTTGGCGACAGTGCCGGTGTAGCACAGGTCCTGGCGGCTCGGCGGGTCCGAGATCCACCCGTGGGCCTGGGCGGACGGTGTCGGTGCCGCGACGAGCACCGTGAGGGTCAGGGCGAGGACGGCCACGACGGACAGGAACAGCCGCCCGACCGCGGAGCGCGGCGTCGGGAAGTGCGCGAGAGATCTCATGCGTTGTCACCTCGGTGCGGATCGAAATCCGATAGGTCGGTCAAGTGCGTGCCTGGTGACCGTACGAAGTCGGGCACCGGGGCGTGAGGGGTCGAAGCGTTTAGCGATCGCGCGGGTAGGGGACGCCGGCGAGGTCGTGCCTGCCCGCGTGACCTGCCTCCTACCCTGTCCCCATGAGTCTCCCGTTTCGCCAGGTCAACGTCTTCTCCGCGAACCCGACCGGCGGCAACCCGGTCGCCGTCGTGCACGACGCCGCAGGGCTCTCCGACGAACAGCTGGCCGCCTTCGCCCACTGGACGAACCTCTCCGAGACCACGTTCCTGCTCCCGCCCACGGATCCGGGCGCCGACTATCGCGTGCGCATCTTCACGCCGTCGAGCGAGCTGCCGTTCGCCGGGCACCCCACGCTCGGCACCGCGCACGCCTGGCTCGAGGCCGGCGGCGAGCCCGCCGGCGACGGGGTGGTGGTCCAGGAGTGCGGCGTCGGCCTGGTCACGCTCCGCAGGGAGACGCTGCCCGACGGCGGCTCCCGGCTCGCCTTCGCCGCCCCGCCGCTCCTGCGCTCCGGGCCCGTCGACGAGGACGACGTCGCGCAGATCGCCCGCGCGCTGCGGATCGACGTGTCCGACATCGTCCGTGCCTCCTGGCTGGACAACGGCCCGGGCTGGGTCGGCGTGCAGCTCCGCGACGCCACGGCGGTCCTGGCGCTGCGCGTGGACCCGACCCAGTTCGCCGGTCTGGACATCGGTGTGATCGGCGAGCACACGCCTGCCGACCGCGAGCGCCTCGGCGCCCACGTCGAGGTGCGCGCGTTCGTCCCGACGATCGGGGTGGACGAGGACCCGGTCACCGGGAGCCTGAACGCGGGCTTCGGCCAGTGGCTGGCGGGTAACGTGCTGCCGGCGGCGTACGTCGCGGCACAGGGCACGGCCCTCGGCCGCGAGGGCCGTGCCCACGTCACCAGGCTCCCCGACGGAGAGGTCTGGGTGGCGGGTGCCACGACCACTACCGTCGCGGGCGAGCTCCGCCTCTGACGGCGCGCCTCAGCCGCGCGTCGTCCTGCCCGTCACCCAGCGGACCCAGGCCGCCGTCGCCCGTTCGAGCGGGCCTTGGCCGAACAGCGCCCGCCACAGGGTCGCCGCGGCCAGCGTGACGAGGACCATCCGGCCGAGCGGAGTGTTCGTCGGCGGGTCGAGCAGGTCGAAGCCGTTCGCGGTGACGGCCCAGACGACGACGATCTGTGCCGAGTAGACGGTCAGCGCCAGCGCGCCCACGGCGGCCAGCGGGGCGAGGACGCGCGCGCCGACCCGCCCCGCAAAGAGGCACAGCCCGATCACCCCGAGGGCGAACCCGCCCGAGCCGAACACCTCGAACATGGTGTCGTCGTGCGGGCCGTCGAGCCAGAGGTAGTGCGGCGTCGGCCAGGGGTCGCCGAGGCCGAGGACGCCCGGGCCCGCCTGCCCGGTGGTGGTGGACCGCAGATTCTCCTCGATCGCGTCGCGGCCGCCGGCCTGCTCGGTCATCCCCGCCGCGACGATCGCGGACAGGAGCGCGGTCCCGAACCCGCCGGCCACGAGCCAGGCCCGCAGCCGCAGGCTGCGCAGGTCGCTGCGGCCGACGGCGAGCCCCGCCAGCACGAACGCCATCCACACGATCGCCGGGTAGTGCCCCGAGAGCAGGAAGTCGGTGAACGCGCCCGAGCCGTCGCGTGGCAGGCGGAGCCCGAGCCGGGCGAGGAGCTCGGGCCCGTAGTAGGCGAGCGGGGGCCCGAGCACCGCGATCATCACCGCGAGCGGCGCCAGCTCGGACGGCCGCAGCCGCAGGAACGGCAGCGCCAGCACGAAGAACGTCGCGTAGAAACCGAGGATCAGCGCGACGCGGGTGTCGAGCAGGTCGAGGCCCGCGACGAGGACGAGGAGCGCGGCCGCCCGTGCCAGGACCGCCCCGCGCGCGGTCGCGAGGCCGGCCCCCGTCCCCGCGGATCCCCGCGACGACGCCTCCCGGGACGACGCTGGCGTCCGCCCTCCGGTCACGAGACCCAGCGACACCCCGGCCACCGTGGCGAACAGGATCGAGGAGCGGCCGTGCGAGAGCCCGAGCCAGCCCTCGAGCGTGCCGAGGTCGGCCGACGTCACGCCGACGTGCGCCGTGAACATGCCCAGCACGGCCAGGCCGCGGGCGATGTCGAGGCCCGGCACGCGGCCCGGACCTCCGAGGAGGCGCTCTCCCGCGCGGGCGAGGACGCCCGGCCGCCCGCGGACCGCCGCCGTCCCCGCCGGCGACGACGCGTCCGGCGGAGACGGCTCCGATGCTGCTCCCACGGGGGCCGGTTCTGCTGACGGCTCGGGCATGCCAGCATCCTCGCAGGTCTCACCGAACGTCGTCCCGACCAGTGAGAACCCCTGTGTGACCTGGGTCCCACCTCGGTAGCGTGAAAACATGAGACCCAGTACCGAGCCTGCGGCGCCTCCACACGACGTCCCCGCAGGTACCGATCCCGTCGACGCGATCGACGCGCCCGGTCACCACCGCAGCGACCTGACGAAGGAGTCGGAGTCGTACACGCACGGCCACCACGAGTCGGTGCTGCGTTCCCACCGCGCCCGCAACGTCGCGAACTCGGCGGCGTTCCTCCTGCCCCACCTCCGCGAGGGCATGCGCGTGCTCGACGTCGGCTGCGGTCCCGGCACGGTCACCGTCGACCTGGCAGAGAAGCTCGGCGACGGGGAGGCCGTCGGCGTCGACGCCGCGGCCGACGTGCTGGACTCCGCCCGCGAGCTCGCCGCGCAGCACCCTGGCGCGACCGTGCGGTTCGAGCAGGCGAACGCCTACGAGCTGCCGTTCGAGGACGGCACGTTCGACGTGGTCTTCGCACACCAGCTGCTGCAGCACCTGTCGGAGCCGGTCGTCGCGCTGCGCGAGATGAAGCGCGTGGCCAGGCCGGGCGGGCTCGTCGCCGTGCGCGACGCCGACTACGCCGCGATGGCGTGGCACCCGGCGTCGGCCGAGCTGACCGAGTGGAACACGCTCTACCACGAGGTCACGCACGCCTACGGCTTCGAGCCGGACGCCGGCCGCCACCTGCTCTCGTGGGTGCGGGAGGCCGGCTTCGACCCCTCGGGCATCGTGCCCACCGCGAGCTCCTGGTGCTACGCCACCCCCGGTGACCGCCGCTGGTGGGGCGACCTCTGGGCGCAGCGCTGCACCGAGTCGAACTTCGCGGTGCAGGCCAAGGAGTCGGCGCTGGCGGACGACGTCGGCCTGGAGCAGCTCGCGCAGGGCTGGCAGGACTGGGCGGCGGCCGACGACGGCTGGTTCGCCGTCCTGCACGGCGAGGTGCTGGCGCGCGTCTGACCCCCGCGCCGCACGCCGCTGCCCGCTACGGGCTTCCCCCACTACGTGGTTGCCCCAATTGCCAGGACTGCACGCTTATTCCTACGGTCAAGTGGTCCGCGACGCGGAAGCAGTCCTCGCCGCACCCCAATGACCGAGGTGATCCGACATGAGAGGCACAGCACTCCAGCGGACCCGGCTCACGCCGGGCCGCCTCGCTCTGGCCGTCCTGGCCACGCTCGCTCTGGCCGTCACGGCGCTCGTCGCCGCACCGACCTTCATGACCCCGTCCGCCCAGGCTCATGGCTGGGTCTCCGACCCCCCGAGCCGCCAGGCGCACTGCGCCAACGGCACGGTGAGCCACGACTGCCAGGGCATCCAGTACGAGCCGCAGAGCGTCGAGGCCCCCAAGGGCTCGATGCAGTGCTCCGGCGGCTCCCGATTCACCAACCTGGACGACGACTCGCTCGCGTGGCCGCGCACCTCGATCGGCAGCACGCACACGTTCACGTGGAACATCACGGCGAACCACCGCACCTCGACGTGGGAGTACTTCGTCGACGGGCAGCCCTTCAGGACGTTCGACGACGGCGGCGCCCAGCCACCCTCGACGGTCAACCACACGCTGTCCGGTCTCCCGTCGGGCAACCACACGATCCTCGCGCGGTGGAACGTCTACGACACGGCGATGGCGTTCTACGCGTGCATCGACGTGAACGTCGGCGGCGGCGGGGGCAACCCTGGGCCGACCGACCCGCCCGACGAGGAGCCGGGCGAATGCTCCGCCGGCGTGTGGGACAGCGCCGCCGCCTACCTGGGCGGAGCCCAGGTCTCCTACCAGGGCAACCTCTACCAGGCCAAGTGGTGGACGCAGGGCGAGGTCCCGAGCGAGTCCGGCGAATGGGGGCCGTGGAGGGACCTCGGCGCCTGCTGACCGAGCCGTCCCCCGTCCGTCGCCCGCGGCCCGGCCGCACCCGTGCTCGTCACGGGTGCGGCCGGCCCTGCTTCACCCCGTCTTCTGCATGTCGGTGCACGTCACCCGCACACGCCGCCACCTGCGCATGTCCCGCCGTGCCCGGAATCAGTTGAAATCGGGTGCACTTTTTCACCCGTTCCGTGCCAGCATGAACGCGTGCCGACCATGCTCGTGCGGGGCGTCCACCCCGCACCTGTCGAGATACCGGACGCGGTTCACGCGCTCGCCGGCTGGTACGTGGGCTGGGGAAGCGTCGCACCCGTCTGGCGCAACGACCTGGGCGGACTCACCTTCCGGCTCGAGGAGGCCCCGCTGCTCGCCGGCCCGGCGGCACCCCCCGCCCGGTATCTCAAGTGGGTCCCGGAGGGCGCCCCGTGCCCCGACCCGTTCGCCGAGGCCGGCCGGCTCTCCTGGGCGCGGCAGTTCGCCGTCGTCCCCCGGGTGCTCGACGTCGGTCGCGGGGACGACGGCGCCTGGCTCCTGACCGAGGAGCTGGCCGGCACCTCCGCCATCGACCCGCGGTGGCAGGACCACCCGCACACCGCCGCGCGCTCCATCGCCGAGGGCCTGCGCCTCCTGCACGACACCGCCCCCTTCGCCGCCTGCCCCTTCACCTGGACGCCCGCCGCCCGCACCGCCGGCCTCCCGGCGAAGGTCCGGGACCTGACCGGCCCGGCGCCGCCCGTGGACCGCCTCGTGGTCTGCCACGGCGACGCCTGCGTCCCCAACACGCTGCTGCACGACGACGGCACGTTCGCCGCGCACGTCGACCTCGGCGAGCTCGGCATCGCCGACCGGTGGAGCGACCTCGCGGTGGCGTCCCGCTCGATCGCCCGCCGGTTCCGGGACCCGCGCCTCGAGGCGGAGTTCTTCGCCGCGTACGGCGTCCGGCCGGACCCCGAGCGCACCGCCTACTACCGCCTGCTGTGGGACACGATCGAGCAGTACCGCAAGGCGTCGCGGAAGTAGGCACGGCGAGGACGGCCCGCGGGTCGTCAGCGGCCCGGCCGCGCACCCTCGCCCCGCCCCGGCACACCCGTCGACAGTGCTGCGAGAATGTGCGCACCATGACGACCACGACGCCGCGCCCCGCCGGAACCCTCCTCCCCCACGTCCCCGCCCCGACCGGCAAGGCGCCGGACCCGGACGTGCTCTTCGAGAACTTCGGGACGTGGGCGGCCGACGGCGGGCGTCCGCTCTACCCGCACCAGGAGGAGGCGCTCCTGGGCCTCATGACGGGCTCGCACGTCATCCTCGCGACACCGACCGGGTCGGGGAAGTCGATGGTCGCGATGGGCGCGCAGTTCGCCGCGCTCTGCGCGAACCGCGCGGGGCGCAGCGGCCGCACCTACTACACCGCACCGCTGAAGGCGCTGGTCAGCGAGAAGTTCTTCGACCTGGTGGCCGCGTTCGGGTCGAAGAACGTCGGCATGATGACGGGCGACTCCGCAGTGAACCCGGACGCCCCGATCATCTGCTGCACGGCGGAGATCCTGGCGAACCTCGCGCTGCGCCGCACGCGGGGCGACGGCGGTGTCCTCACCGGCGAGGACGCCATCTCCCAGGTCGTCATGGACGAGTTCCACTACTACGGCGACCCGCAGCGCGGGTGGGCGTGGCAGGTGCCGCTGCTGGAGCTCCCGGACACGCAGTTCCTGCTCATGTCGGCCACGCTGGGCGACACCACGCGGCTGCGCGAGGACCTGGAGGAGCGGACCGGCCGCGAGACCGCCGAGGTGACGGACGCCGAGCGCCCGGTGCCGCTCGAGTTCTCGTACGTCGTCGAGCCGCTGACCGACACCATCGAGGAGCTCGTCACCACGCACCGCGCACCGGTGTACGTCGTCCACTTCACGCAGAAGGACGCCGTCGACCGTGCCCAGGCGCTGCTGTCCATGAAGCTCGCGGACAAGGCCGAGAAGGAGCGGATCGCCGAGGAGATCGGCGCGTTCCGGTTCGCCACGGGCTTCGGCAAGATCCTCAGCAGGTTCCTGCGCGCCGGGATCGGCGTGCATCACGCGGGGATGCTGCCCAAGTACCGCCGCCTGGTGGAGCGCCTCACCCAGAAGGGCCTGCTCAAGGTGGTGTGCGGCACGGACACGCTCGGCGTCGGGATCAACGTGCCGATCCGCACCGTGCTGATGACGAGCCTCGTGAAGTTCGACGGCGAGCGCATGCGGCACCTCTCGGCACGTGAGTTCCACCAGATCGCGGGCCGCGCGGGCCGCGCCGGGTTCGACACGCTCGGCGAGGTGCTCGTCATGGCCCCCGAGCACGTGATCGAGAACCGCAAGGCGCTGCTCAAGGCGGGCGACGACCCGAAGAAGCGCAAGAAGATCGTGCGCAAGAAGGCGCCGAGCGGCGCGGTGAACTGGACGGACTCCACGTTCGAACGCCTGCGCGACGCCGATCCCGAGCAGCTCTCCAGCAACTTCACCGTCTCGCACGCGATGGTGCTGAACGTGCTCGCGCGGCCCGAGGGCGACCCCGTG
This sequence comes from Myceligenerans cantabricum, assembly GCF_054777735.1. Taxonomy (NCBI): domain Bacteria; kingdom Bacillati; phylum Actinomycetota; class Actinomycetes; order Micrococcales; family Promicromonosporaceae; genus Myceligenerans; species Myceligenerans cantabricum. The sequence continues at coordinate 49,717 of NZ_BAAHAJ010000001.1, read as the reverse complement.
GCGGCGATGCGGCACCTCCTGACCGCCAACCACGACACCGAGGCCCAGCAGGCCAAGCACGTGCGGCAGGCGTTCCGCATCTACCGCAGCCTGCGCCAGGCGGGCGTGGTGGAACGGGTCCGCGTCCCGGACGGGTCCCGCCCGGAGGGCTACCGGCCGAGCGCCCGGCTCACGGTGGACCTTCCCCGGGACTTCGCCCTGAACCAGACGCTGTCGCCGTTCGCGCTGGCCGCGATGGACCTGCTGGAGGTCGACAGCCCCACCCACGCGCTCGACGTCGTCTCGGTCATCGAGGCCACGCTCGACGACCCGCGCCAGGTCCTGTTCGGCCAGCAGAAGACGGCGCGCGGCGAGGCGATCGGCGCGATGAAGGCCGAGGGCATCGAGTACGACGAGCGCATGGAGCTGCTGGAGGAGATCACCTGGCCGAAGCCGCTCCAGGACCTGCTGGAGCCGGCGTTCGCCACGTACAAGCAGACGAACCCGTGGGTCGCGGACGCGGAGCTGTCGTGCAAGTCGGTGGTGCGTGACATGCTCGAGAAGGCGATGACGTTCGCCGAGCTGGTCAGCGCGTACGGGCTGGAGCGCACGGAGGGCGTGGTGCTGCGCTACCTCGCGGACGCGTTCCGCGCGGTGCGGCAGGTGGTGCCGGAGGAGCACCGCACCGAGGACGTCCACGAGGTCATCGAGTGGCTGGGCGAGCTGGTGCGGAACGTCGACTCGTCGCTGCTCGACGAGTGGGAGCGGCTGCAGAACCCCGTGGACGACGACGCGGACCTGGTGGTCGAGGGCGAGCTCGCCGAAGCCGGGGCCGAGGCGCCCGCCCGGCCGGTCACGGGGAACCCGCGCGCGTTCCGCCGCCTGGTGCGCAACGCCATGTTCCGGCGCGTCGAGCTGGCCGCCCGTGAGGCGTACGAGGCGCTGGGCTCGCTCGACGCCGCGATCGGCATGGACGCCGACGCCTGGGGCGACGCCCTGGACCCGCTGTTCGAGGAGCAGGGCGACGACGCGATCGGCATCGGCCCCGAGGCGCGCGCCTCGGCGCTGATCACCGTCCGGGAGCCGGGGGCCGGGCTGCCGGACGGCAGCACGGTGCCCGAGGGCACGTGGTGGGTCCGCCAGGTGCTCGACGACCCGGCGGGCAACCACGACTGGGCGATCACCGCCGGCGTCGACCTCGCCGGCAGCGACGAGGCGGGTCAGGTCGTGCTGCGCGCGATCCGGGTCGGCATGATCTGACGCCCGAGCGGGCGGCTCCTACCTGCCCCAGCCACGCCCGTCATATTTTGCCGCTCATTTGCTCTTTTATGAGTGCTTCATAGACTCTACTGTTGAGACCGAGTCAGTAACGGTGCTGTCTCACCCGACAACAGGAGTCTGGTCATGCACACCTTCCGTGTCAGATCGCCCCGCGCCCGAGCCGCCCTGACCGGGTCGGCCGTCGCGCTGGCCACCGCCGCCCTGGTCGCCACCACCACTACCGCCGCACCGCCCGCGGCCGCCGACGGACCCGGTGTCGGCGACCCGTGGGTCGTCACGCTCGGCGACTCGTACATCTCCGGAGAGGCCGGCCGCTGGGCGGGCAGCTCCAACGCCGACCACCGCCGCGCCGACGCGCTCGGCCGCCACGCGTACCACGACGACGCCGACGGCACCGGCGAGACGATCGAGGGCTGCCACCGGGCGTCCTCCGCCCAGGCCTACATCGGCGCGGGCACCCAGGGCCTCAACCTCGCCTGCAGCGGCGCGCAGACCGCGACGTCCACCGGGTCCCTGTTCAAGCCCGGCGTCGACCTCTACGACGGCGCCGCCGGCCAGGGGCAGGCCCTTGCCCTGCAAGAGGCCGCCGCGACCCGGAACGTCAGCATGGTCGTGGTCTCGATCGGGGGCAACGACTTCGGCTTCGCGGACATCGTGCAGCAGTGCGTCGTCAACTTCCTCACCTCGCCGAGCTGGTGGAAGAACTACTGCCACGACGACGGCTCCGTGACCGCGCACTTCACGCCCGCGAACGTCGCCGCCGTGCGCGCCGAGGTCGCGGACTCGCTCGGCGACGTCGCCACCGCGATGCAGGAGGCCGGCTACACCGAGGACCAGTGGACGCTCGTCGTCCAGACCTACCCGTCCCCGGTGCCGGACGGGTCCGGGATCCGGTACTCCCAGTCCGGGTACGGCCGCCAGTTCACCGGCGGCTGCGGGCTCTGGAACGCCGACGCCGACTGGGCGAACGCGACGGCGCTGCCCGTGATCAACGGTGCTCTGCTCGGCGCGGCGGCCGACGTCGGGCTGCCGAACGTCCGCACCCTCGACATGACCCACGCCTTCGACGGGCAGCGCCTGTGCGAGGAGGGCGTGGGCCTGTACGAGGAGGTCGGGCTGGCGAACTGGCAGTCCCCGGGCGCCGTGGACCAGACCGAGTGGGTCAACCAGATCCGCACGATCTCCACGATCGGCGACTCGCCCTACCAGGTCCAGGAGTCGCTGCACCCCAACTACTGGGGCCAGCTCGCCCAGCGCAACTGCCTGCGGCAGGTGTGGAACGGCGGGAACCCGGTCAGCGGGAGCTGCGTGATCGGCGGGATCGGTGCGACGACGCTCACGGCGACGGGTGAGCCGCGGATGCGCCTGGGCCCGCTCGACCAGGAGGTCGCCTCGCTCGCCAAGGGCTGACGGGACCTCACCAGCACCCGCGGCGGTGTGGTCGTGACGACCGCACCGCCGCGGGTGCGACGAGTCAGGCGGTGCGCTGGTACGTCGGCAGGATCGCGTCGCTGGGGACGATCTCCTTGCCGAGCGGCATCAGCGACACCGGGATGAGCTTGAGGTTCGCCCAGCCCATCGGGATGCCGATGATCGAGATGAACAGCGGGACGGCGGTGACGATGTGGCCGATCGCGAGCCACCAGCCGGCCACGATCACCCAGATGACGTTGCCCACGAGCGACATCACCTCGCCGACCCCGGACTGCTTCCGGTCCACCACGGCCCGGCCGAACGGCCAGAGCGAGTAGACGGCGATCCGGAAGGACGCGAGGCCGAAGGGGATGGTGACGATCAGCAGGCAGCAGATGATGCCCGCCAGCATGTAGCCGAGAAAGAGGCCGAGGCCCGCGAAGATGAGCCAGATGATGTTCAGCAGCGTCCGAAGCATGGTCCGATTCTGTCGCACACCGGTGCGGAGGCATAACCGGGTATCGCCCTGATCCGCCCCTGACCGTCCGGGTGGACCACCGGGGCTTCCCTAGACTCGGTGCGTGCCGACCTCCACCATCGCCGACCGCCTCACCGCCGTCCGTTCGCGCATCGACGACGCCGCCCGCGCCGCCGGGCGCGATCCCGGCGAGGTCCGCCTGCTGGTCGCGACGAAGACCCAGGACGCCGAGGCGGTGTCCGCGGCGGTCGAGGCCGGCGTCGACCTGATCGGCGAGAACCGCGTGCAGGAGCTCGTCGCGAAGGCCCCGGCCCTCGCGGACCGGGTCGCGGCGGGCACGCTCGACGTGCACATGATCGGACACCTGCAGCGCAACAAGATCAACCAGGTGCTGGCGACCGCCACCGGCGTGGAGACGGTCGACGGCCTCGCGCTCGCGCGGGCCCTGTCGGCGCGGTCCGTCCGCGACGGCCTGACCCTGGACGTCATGGTCCAGGTGAACGTGTCGGGCGAGGAGACGAAGTCCGGCGCCGCGCCCGGCGACGCCGTCGCGCTCGCCCGCGACGTCGCCGCCCTGCCCGGCCTGCGCCTGACGGGCTGCATGACGATCGGCGCACGCCTCACCACCGGCGGCGAGCCCGCCGACGACACGACGGTGCGCACCGGCTTCGCCCGCCTGCGCGCGATCCGTGACGAGGTGCTGGCCTCCGGCGCGCCCGGCACCTCCACCGCCCGCGAGCTCTCGATGGGCATGACGAGCGACCTGGACCTGGCGATCGCGGAAGGCGCCACGATCGTGCGCGTCGGCACGGCCGTCTTCGGGCGGCGCCCGGCGCTCTAGCGTGCGATGGGGCCCGTCGTGCCGTCCGTGAGCGCCAGCAGGTCCTGCGGTGCCAGGCCGACGTCGAGGCCGCGGCGTCCGCCGGAGACGTAGACGGCGTCGAACGCCTCGGCGGACTCGTCCAGGACCGTGGTGTGCCGCTGCTTCTGGCCGAGCGGCGAGATGCCGCCCGCCACGTAGCCGGTCGCCCGCTCGGCGCGCGCGACGTCGGCCATCGCCGCCTTCTTGCCGCCGACGGCCCGGGCCAGCGCCTTGAGGTCCAGCTTCCGGTACACCGGCACGATGCCGACCACGAGCGCGCCGTCGACGTCGGCGAGCAGCGTCTTGAACACCCGGTCGGCCGGGAACCCGAGCGCGTCGACCGCCTCCGCCCCGTAGTCGCCGCGCGTCGCGTCGTGCTCGTAGGCGTGCAGCGTGTGCGCCACACCACCCTTCTCCAGGGCGACGACGGCCGGCGTGCCGCCGGCGGCCCCGCCTCTCTTCTTCTTCCCCACCTCCCTATTCTCACCGGACCCGCGGCTCGCTCGCGCCCATGGGCCCGTCGCACGCGGAGCGCCGGACGGGCGGACGGGCGGGACCGTGGCGAGTTGCCCGGGCTTACAGTTGCCGGGTGCTCGCCCTCCTCGTCCTGGCCATCCTCGTGGGCGGGTCGCTCCAGCGCGTGACCGGGATGGGGTTCGGGCTGGCGGCGGGGCCGTTCATCGTGCTGCTGGTCGGGCCGCTGGAGGGGGTCCTGCTCGTCAACGTGGTGGGCGCCGCGATGGCGATGGTGATCGTGGGCCGGCTGCTGCGCGGCGTCGACTGGCGCCGGTTCGCCTGGCTCGCGAGCGCCTCGGTGAGCGTCACCGTCCCGGCCGCGCTGCTGCTGCGGGATGCGAGCTCGGCGATCCTGGAGATCGCGGTGGGGGCGATCGTCGTCGCGGCGATGACCCTCGCCCTGGTCGCGTCCCGGCTCCGCGGGGAGCGGCGGCGGTTCGACGCCCGCGACCCCCGTCCGCTTCTCGTCGCGGGTGCGGCAGCCGGGTTCGGCAGCGTCGCCGCCGGGATCGGCGGGCCGCCGCTCGCGGTGTACGCCGTCCTGGACCGGTGGGACCCGCGAGCCTTCGCGGCGACGGCGCAGCCGTTCTTCATGACCAACGCGCTGGCGGCGATGGCGGCCAAGCTCACCTTCGCCGACGCGAGGTTCCCGGCGTTCGCCGTCTGGGAGTGGGTGGTGATCGGGCTCGCGCTGCTCGCGAGCATCGGGCTGGGCGAGCTCCTGGCCCCGCACGTCTCACGCGAGGCGACCCGCCGCGTCCTGATCGTCCTGGCCTACGTGGGCGGCGCGGCCACCCTCACCCAGGGCATCGCCCACCTGGCCTGAGACGCCCGGCCCGGGCCCGTGAGCGTGGTCACGATGTGGGGCCGGCCACTGCTCCGGACAACCTGCCCCGGTAGGATCTGCGCGTCCCGCTCTCGATGAAAGGACACCCCATGCCCGTCGCCGCTCCTGCGACCCCCACGCTGAGGCCCGCGACCGACGCCGACGTCCCGGCGCTGGTCGAGCTGAACAACGCCGCGATCCCGGCGGTCCCCGTCACCCCGGCCGAGGAGATGGCGGGTCTCCTCGACGTCTCCTCCCTCGCCCTGGTCGCCACGGACCCCGAGGGCTCCGCCGACCCCCTCGGGTTCCTGCTCGCGCTGGATCCGGGCGCCGAGTACTCGTCCGAGAACTACGACTGGTTCGAGGACCGCGGTCTGGACCACCTGTACGTGGACCGCATCGTGCTCGGCGAGCGCGCGCGGAACCGGGGCATCGGCCGTCAGCTGTACGACGCGGTGTTCGACGCCGCCCGGGATGCCGAGCGCGACGTCGTCACCTGCGAGATCAACCTCAACCCGCCGAACCCCGGCTCGATGCGGTTCCACGACCGTCTCGGGTTCGAGCAGACCGGCCAGCAGCTCACCAAGGGCGGCGAGATCCTGGTGGCCAAGATGGCGGCGCAGGTCCCGGAACTGCGCTGAGCGGAGCTCAGCGCAGCCGGTCCAGCGCTCCGCGGACCCCGAGCACACCCGGCGCGGCAAGGGCGGCGCGCGCGGCCGCCTGGTCGACGTCGACCAGGAGGGTCACCAGTGCTACGCGCAGGTCTCCCCCGACGTCGCGCAGCGCCTTCTCACAGTCCTCCGTGTCCCGTCCGGTCGCCTGCTCCAGCAGCCGCACCAGCCGGCCCCGCAGCTTCTCGTTGGTGGCGACCACCTCGACCATGAAGTTCGAGTAGGTCTTGCCCAGCCGGATCATCACCGCGGTCGAGATCGTGTTCAGCACGAGCTTCTGGGCCGTCCCGGCCTTCATCCGGGTCGATCCCGTGACCGCCTCGGGCCCGGTGTCGACGAGGATGGCGACGTCGGCCAGCGTGGCCAGCGGCGCGACCGGGTTGGACGCGATCAGCACCGTCGCCGCGCCCAGCTCTCGTGCTGCCTCCAGCGCACCGCGCACGTAGGGCGTGCGCCCGCTGGCGGCGATCCCGATGACGACGTCGTGCGGCGACCCGTCGTCGAGCACGGCGCGCCCGGCACCGGCGTCGTCCTCGGCACCCTCGACGGCGCGGGCGAACGCCCCGGCACCGCCCGCGATGTGCGCGACGAACATCTCCTCGCCGACCCCGAACGTCGGCAGCAGCTCGGCGGCGTCCATGAACGCCATCCGGCCCGACGTCCCGGACCCCACGTAGTGCACCCGGCCGCCGGCGAGGATCGCCTGGACGGCGATGTCGACCGCCGCGACGATCCGGGGGTGCTGGGCGCGCACCGCGTCCACGACGCGCGCGTCCTCGTCCGAGATCATCGCCACCAGCTCGGCGGTGGGGACGACGTCGATGTCCCGCGTGCGCGGGTTCCGCTCCTCGGTGGGTGACGAGACGCGCACCGGCGGAACGGACTCCGTCTTCTCGTACCTCGTATCGGCGATCATCCGTGGTTCTCCTTTCCGCCCGGCAGCTCGACCGTACCGGGTGGATCTGGCCACATCACGCACCAGCTCGCTCACGCTAGGCCCTCTCCTGTCGCACCCGGCACCGGACCGCGTGAAATACAGTTACCCGACTTGCCACCACTCGCGGAGATTACCTACATAGCAACCCGGGCCAAAACCGTCAGCCCCGACCGTTATCGAATCGTAATGATCGAACAGTCACACCATCACAGGATCTCACCCTCCAGGAGGCCCTGACCCCACTGCGATTAGCACGCTTCGGCATGCCGGATATTTCAGTCTGTAATATGCAAGAATTTCTGCCACTCTTTACACAATCTTGGGGTAAAATCGTGTCAGAATGGATCGGTGCAGACTGACACTGAGGGGGACGGGTCCACCGTCGGCGATACCGCCGGGTGGGTCGTCGCGATGGACGTGGGTGGCAGCGGTTCGCGCCTCACTGCCGAGCTCATGGACGCGAAGCTGTCCGGCGGCGAGGGCATCTCGATCGCCCTGGAGGGCGAGCCGGTCAAGATCCTGCCCGAGGGCAGCAACGCCGCGCAGGTGATCCGTGGTCTGTGCGAGACGTTCCTGTACTGGGTCAAGAATGCCGAGTACCACTTCCAGCAGCCGCCGGTCGTGCGATCCGCCGCAGTCGGCGTCACGGGACTCACGTCGGTGGTGCCCAGCACGCACGAGATCCACGACGTCATGGGGGCGATGCTCCGGACCAACCGCACCGCTGTCGCCGGCGATGCGCTGACCGCCCACATGGGCGCCCTGCGCGGACGTCCCGGAGCGGTGCTGTCGGTCGGTACCGGCGCTGTCGCGTTCTCGTTCGACCAGAGCGGCCGCTGGCGCCGCGCCGACGGCTGGGGCCACCTGCTCGGTGATCTCGGCGCGGGCGTCTGGGTGGGCAGCGAGGCCCTGCGCGCCGCCACGGCCGCGCACGACGGCCGTCCGCGCGGGGGATCCCGCCGCCTGCTCGAGTTCGCCACCAAGAAGCTCGGCCCGGTCGCGAGCTGGCCCGCCCAGCTGTACATGAGCAACGACCGCGCGGCGAAGCTCGCCTCGTTCGCTCCCGCGGTGATGGCGGCCGCGGCCGACGGCGACACGATCTCGCACAACATCCTCACCGAGGCGGGCCGCCACCTCGCAGCCACGCTGGCCACGGCGCTCAGCCCGGAGATCCCGCAGCTCGCGTCGATCACCGGCCGGCTCGCGCACCGCCCGTCGCCGCTGACGGAGTCCCTGCACGAGAACCTCATGCTGGAGCGTCCCGGCGTCCGCCTGGTGCCGTGCGACGGTTCGCCGCTCGACGGCGCCAAGGTCCTCGCGCGCCGCCTTGCGGCGGAACCGTCGAGTGTGGTCGGGTACCGGCCATGGCTCACGGTGCGGGTCGACGGCCGCCACACCACGTCCGAGCACGCCGACGCGGGCGCGGACATGTTCAGCTCGATGGCGACGTCGCAGTTCTCCGCGACCGAGCTGCCGAACGTCCTGCCCGAGACCCCGGGGATGGCATGAACGTCCCCGGGCCCGACCACAACTGGAGATGCCGCTGATGACAGGTGACGTGCTCGTCAAGCTCCGACGCTCGCTCCCGACGCTTCGCCCCGCCGAGGCTCGTGTCGCCGAGACGGTGCTCGAGAACCCGAGCCTGGTCGTCGCCTCCACCATCACCGAGCTCGCGGGCGAGGCGGACACCTCGCAGGCCACCGTGGTGCGCTTCTGCCGCGCCATCGGCTACGCCGGCTACCCGGAGTTCCGGATCGACCTCGCGCAGGCCACCAGCCGGCGAGACCTGGAGCTCGAGCGCTCCGGCATCGCCCAGGGCGAGCTCACCCAGACCGACGGCGTCGACGACGTGGTCACCAAGATCGCGTTCCACGAGGCCCGCACCATCGAGGACACCGCCCGCGACGTGGACCGCGAGGTGCTCGACAAGCTCGCGGAGGCCATCTCCACGGCCCCACAGCTGGCCGTGTACGGCGTCGGCGCCTCCCACATCGCGGCGCAGGACCTGGCGATCAAGCTGCAGCGCATCGGGCGGATCGCCTTCTGCTCGCCCGACGCCGACCTTCAGCAGTCCTCGGCCGCGGTCCTCGACCCCGGCTCGGTGGCCATCGGCATCTCGCACAGCGGCCAGACGACGGCCACCAACACGGCCCTGGAGCTCGCCCGCCAGCGGGGCGCCATCACCGCCGCCATCACGAACTACCCGGACGCGCCGATCGGCAAGGTCGCCGACCTCGTGCTCGCCACCACCGCGCGCGAGACCAAGTTCCGGGCAGGCGCCATGGCGAGCCGCATCGCGCAGCTCACCATCGTCGACTTCCTGTTCGTCCGGGTCGCGCAGCGCTCCTACGACAAGTCGCAGGAGGCCATCCGCCTCACGGCCGCCGCGGTGGCGGGCCAGCGCATGGAGTTCGGCCGCCCGTCCCGCCACGACTGAGGCGGGGCGGACGCCGTCCCACGCTATGCCGGCTCGACGCCGGCCTTGATCAGGCCGTACACGTAGGCGCCAGTCACCGCTTCCCAGGCCGCCTCGATGACGTTCGGGCCCACGCCCACCGTGGACCAGGAGCACTCGTCCCCCGCCGTCTCGATGAGCACCCGCGTGGTCGCGTCGGTCCCCTGGTCCGTATCGAGGATGCGCACCTTGAAGTCGATCAGCTCGAACCGCTCCAGCTCCGGGTAGACCGGCGTCAGCGCTTGCCGCACCGCGTGGTCCAGCGCGTCGACCGGGCCGTTTCCCTCCCCCGTCGCCACGACCCGCTCGCCGCCCGCGCTCATCTTCACGGTGGCCTCGGCGAACGTCTCGGCCTCGGGGCCGTACACGTCGGCGGGCGTGTGCCCGTGCGGGACGGTCTCCACGATGGTCCGCCACGACTGCGTCTCGAAGTAGCGCGGCAGCTCGCCGAGCTCGGCGCGCAGCAACAGCTCGAACGACGCGTCGGCGGCCTCGTAGGTGTAGCCGCGCGCCTCGTCGTGCTTGACGCGGTCGGTCACCCGGGCCAGGACGTCCTTGCGGTCCGACAGGTCGAACCCGAGCTCGCGCCCCTTCAGCTCGACCGACGCACGCCCGGCCATGTCGCTGACCAGCATCCGCATGTCGTTCCCGACGTCCTTCGGGTCCATGTGCTGGTAGAGGTCCGGGTCGACGCGGATGGCGCTGGCGTGCAGCCCCGCCTTGTGCGTGAACGCGCTCTGCCCCACGTACGGCTGCCGGGCGAACGGCGAGATGTTCGTCACCTCGCTGATCGCGTGGGCGATGCGGGTGGCCTCGCGGAGCCCCGCCGGTGGCACGAGCTCCATGCCGAGCTTGAGCTGGAGGTTCGCCGTCACCGCGACGAGGTCGGCGTTTCCGGTGCGCTCGCCGTACCCGTTCACGGTGCCCTGCACGTGCGTCACCCCGGCCTCGACGGCCGCGAGCGTGTTCGCCACGGCGCAGCCCGAGTCGTTGTGCGCGTGCATGCCGAGCATCGGCCCGCTCGCGCGCCCGTCGTCGTCGACCCGCCCGACGGGGCCGCCGACGGCGGACAGCACCTCCCCGACGATCTCCGAGACACGGGTGGGGATCATGCCGCCGTTCGTGTCGCAGAGGCAGACCACCTCGGCGCCGGCCTCGAAGGCGGTCCGCGCGGCGCTGAGCGCGTAGTCGGCGTCGTAGCGGTAGCCGTCGAAGAAGTGCTCGGCGTCGAGCACGACGCGGCGGCCCTCGCCCGTGAGGAACTCGACGGTGTCGCGGATCATCGCGAGGTTCTCGTCGCGCGTGGTCCGCAGCGCACGCTCCACGTGCCGCGAGTCGGACTTGGCCACGAGGGTGACGACGGGCGTCTCGGCGTCGAGCAGCGCGCGGACCTGCGGGTCGTCGCCGGCGCGCATGCCCGCCTTGCGGGTCGCGCCGAACGCTGCCATGACGGCGTTGCGCAGGGTGAGCTCCTTGGCCGCGCGCGCGAAGAAGTCGGTGTCCTTGGGGACGGCACCCGGCCAGCCGCCCTCGATGAACCCGACGCCCAGCTCGTCCAGCTGCGCCGCGATCGCGAGCTTGTCCGTGACCGAGAGGTTCATCCCCTCCTGCTGGGCCCCGTCGCGCAGAGTGGTGTCGTAGACGTGGAACGGTGTGGCGGTGCGCATGCGTCAGGTCTCTTCCGTAAGAGGCGCCGCGGCCCGACGGCGGGTCGTGGCTGGCGGGCAGGTACGTGTCGCGGATGACCTCGTGGGTGTGCGGGCAAGAAAAAAGACCCTCCGGGTACGGAAGGTCTGCGCGTCCAGCATGGTGCTGCCGGACGCGCTAGCGAATGATGATCGCCAGACGCTGGGTGCTGCGCGGGTTCATGCGGGCCATGGTGCCACACGACACAGGGATGTGGTAGCCCCGGGCCATGATCCGGTACTTCGCGGCCCACGGACGGTCGATGTCCTGCCATCCCGGACGGTTCGCATCACCTTTTGATTGTTTACGAGCAAAAGTCTGGTTATGGTAGCTCCTGTCAACGATGACGAGGGGAGCGGCGATGCACCAGGGGACTGCACGAACAGGATTGTGGCTCGTGGGGGCACGAGGATCGGTGGCCACCACCGCTGTCCTCGGGCTCTCGGCGATCACGGACGGGCACTCCCCGCCGACGGGCTGCGTCACCGCGACCGCTCCGTTCGACACCCTCCCCCTCGCCGCGTTCGAGGACATCGTGGTGGGTGGGCACGACGTCACGGACGCCGCGATGAGCAAGCGTGCCGAGGCGCTCGTCGAGTCCGGCGCCCTCCCCCACGCTCTCCTGGAGGCTGCCCGCCCCGCGCTGACGAGGGCCGACGCCGAGGTGCGCCCCGGCTACGACCCGCGCCACGACACCGCGCCGCAGCAGGAGGTCGCCGAGCGGCTCGCCCACGACATCACGGACTTCCGCGTGCGCCACGACCTGGACCGGGTGGTCGTCGTCGACCTGGCGTCGACGGAACCGCCGGTCGAGCTGCGGCCCGAGCACCGCGACCCGCACGCACTCCTGGCGGCCCTGCGGTCCAACGGGTCGCACGCTCCGGCGCCCGGGGCGGGCGCCCACCCGCTGCCGCCGTCGTCGGTCACGGCCTACGCCGCGATCCTGGCGGGTGCCGCGTACGCGGCCTTCACACCGAGTCCGGGGATGAGCCTGCCGGCGCTCACCCGTCTCGCCACGGAGGCCGGTCTCCCCGTCGCGGGCCAGGACGGCAAGACCGGGCAGACGTGGCTCCGCACGGCCCTCGCCCCCGCGTTCGCGGCGCGGAACCTGCGGGTGCTCTCCTGGGCGGGCACCAACCTGCTCGGCGGAGGCGACGGCGCGACCCTGGCCGACCCGCACAACGCGGCGTCGAAGCTCACGTCGAAGTCGCGCGGTCTGCGGGACCTCACCGGCACGGACACCGCCCCGCTGCACATCGACAACGTTCCCGATCTCGGCGACGTCAAGGTGGCGTGGGACCACGTGCACGTGGAGGGGTTCCTCGGCTCGCGGCTGACCTTGCAGACGACGTGGTCGGCGTACGACTCGCTGCTCGCGGCGCCGCTGGTGCTGGACCTCGCGCGGCTCCTCTCGCTCGCCCACGCGGCCGGGGTGGCCGGCCCGGTCCCCGAGCTGGGCTTCTTCTTCAAGGACCCGTGGGCCTCGGACGAGCACGACGCGGCCGCCCAGTACGCGACGCTGACCTCCTGGGCCCAGCGGGTCGCCGCCTCCGGGAACGAGCGCTCGGCGTGACTCCCCGGGATCTCGCCGAGCTCACCCGCGCCCCCGGAATCCTGACCACCCTCGGCGACCCGCTCACGGGGATGGCCGCCGCGCGCGTCCCGGTGACACCGCGCCGGCTCGCGCTGCCGGTCGCGTCCGCCTGCCTGTACGCGGGGGGCATGGTGCTGAACGACTGGTCGGACCGGGACGTCGACGCGATCGAGCGGCCCGAGCGGCCCATCCCCTCCGGCCGGGTCTCCCCGCGCGCCGCCCTCGGGCTCGGCGCGGCGCTCACGGCGGCGGGGGTCGCCGCGGCGGCCGTGGGCGGCGGACGACGCGCGTTCGGCGTCGCGTCCGCGCTCGCGGCCTGCGTGTGGACCTACGACACGCTCGTGAAGGACAGCGTCGCCGGCCCGGTGGCGATGGCCGCGTGCCGCGGCCTCGACGTCCTGCTCGGCGCCTCGTCCGGCCGCATCGCGGCGGGCCTCCCGGCCGCGTCCACGATCGCCGCGCACACGCTGGGCGTCACCGTCCTCTCCCGCGGCGAGGTCCACGGGACGACGACGAGGACGGCAGCCCTCACCGCCGCGGGCACGCTCACGGTCACCGCGGCCACGATCGCCGTGACGCTGGCCGCGCACCCTCGCCCGGCGACGAGCGTGGCGACCGGGCTCGGTCTCGCCGGCAGCGCCGCGTACGCGGCCGCGTGCCTGCCCGCGCAGGTACGGGCCGCGCAGGTGCCGACCGGGCCCGCCGCCCGCGAGGCCACGAAGTCGGGCATCGGTGCGATGGTGCCGTTGCAGGCGGCGTGGTCCGCCGGAGCCGGGGCCGCGGGCACCGCGCTGTTCCTGGCGGGCGTCACGGCCGTGGGCCGGCTCCTGGCCCGGCGCCGGTCGGGGGTGAGCGTCACATGAGGCTTGGCTACGGCACCAACGGATTCGGGGACCATCCCCTCGACGCCGCGCTCGACGTCATCGACGGCTGCGGGTACGACGCCGTCGCGCTCACCCTCGGGTTCCCGCACCTGGACCCGTTCGACCCCACGGCGGACGCGACGGTCGCCCGCCTGCGGGACCGGTTCGCCCGGGCCGGCACCGCCGTCGTCGTCGAGACGGGGACGCGGTACCTGCTCGACCCGCTGCGCAAGCACCACCCCACGCTCCTGCACCCGGAGGCGGAGGCCGCGCCGCGGCTCGACTACCTGCGCCGGGCCGTCGACGTCGCCGCCGGGCTCGACGCCACCTGCGTGTCGTTCTTCTCGGGTGTGCTGCCCGGCGGCGTCCCTGCCCGGACCGGCTGGTCGCGTCTGCTGGAGCGGGTCGCGGTGCTGCTGCGGTACGCCGCCGGGCGCGGGGTCCCGCTCGCGATCGAGCCGGAGCCGGGCATGCTCGTCGAGACGGTGGACGACGCGCTGCGGCTGCGGGCGGAGCTGGGTGCGGGGGCCACCGGGCTGGGGCTGACCGTCGACGTCGGGCACTGCCTCGTCGTCGAGCCCGACGGGCCCGCCGGCGCGCTGCGCCGTGCCGCGCCGTACCTGCGCAACGTGCAGCTCGACGACATGCCGCGCACGCACCACGAGCACCGCCCGTTCGGCGCGGGCGAGCTCGACCTGGCCGGGGTGATGGGCGTCCTGGACGAGATCGGGTACGACGGGGTCGCCGCCGTCGAGCTGCCCCGCCACTCCCACGCGGCACCTGCCCTGGCACGAGACTCATTGCGCGCACTCCGCGCGGCGCTGCCCGACCGACAAGGGGGCCACGCATGACCACTCCCTCGCACCCGTGGCTGTCGGGTGCGCTCGACGACGTCCGGCGCGACCCGACCACGCTCCCCCGCGCGTTCGCGTTCGCCGCGCGCAAGGTCGGGCGCGGGCCGCTGCGGCCCGGCACCGACCCGTCCGGGGTCGTGCACGGCACCGTCGACGACGCAGCGCGCGCCGCCCTCGTCCTCGCACTGGCCGACGCCGCCCGCACCACCGGGACCGTCGACGTCGCCGACGAGCTGCGCACCCTGTACCACCAGGGCGACACCGCCGAGCGCCGCGGGGTCCTGCGCGGCCTGGACGCGCTGACGGTCCGGCTCGTCGAGCCCGGCCCGGAACCGGACGTCGAGCCCGGGCTGGGGCCGCCGCCCCCGTCCGCCCTGACCGCCCCGCTCGCGACGACCGGCGCCGAGCTCGCCGCCGACGCCCTGCGCTCGAACGACGCCGGCCTGGTGGCGGCCGCCGTCGGCCCGTTCGGCGCCCGCCACCTGGACCAGCACACCTGGCGGCACGCCGTGATCAAGCTCGTGTTCCTGGGCGTGAGCCTCGAGGCCGTCGCCGGCCTCGACGCGCGCCGCGACGCGGAGCTGGCCCGCATGGCGCGCGACCTCGCGGCCGAGCGCCGTGCCGCCGGGCGGGCGGTGCCCGGCGACCTGGACCATCTCCTGACCGACGAGACCGTGGAGTGACCCATGCGCATCCTCGACCCGCACATCCACATGACCAGCCGCACCACGGACGACTACGAGCGCATGGCCGCGCACGGCGTGCAAGCCGTGGTCGAGCCGGCGTTCTGGCTGGGGCAGCCGCGCACGGGCGTCGGCTCGTTCCTCGACTACTTCGACTCGCTCATCGGGTGGGAACGGTTCCGGGCGGCACAGTTCGGCGTGCGGCACCACGCGACGATCGCCCTCAACCCGAAGGAGGCGAACGACCCGCGCTGCCGCGAGGTGCTCGACGAGATCCCGCGCTACCTGCTCAAGGACGGCGTCGTGGCCGTCGGTGAGGTGGGCTACGACTCGATGACCCCGGAGGAGGACGAGGCCTTCGCCCGCCAGCTCGAGCTCGCGCGGGACGCCGAGCTGCCCGTCCTGGTCCACACCCCGCACCGCGACAAGCTCGCCGGGACGCGGCGCACGCTCGACGTCGTGCGCGAGTCGGGCCTGCCGCCGGAGCGGGTCGTCGTCGACCACCTCAACGAGACCACCGTGGCCATGGTGCGCGACGCCGGCGCCTGGGCCGGCTTCTCCATCTACCCGGACACGAAGATGGACGAGCACCGCATGGTCGCGCTCCTCCAGGAGCACGGCCTCGACGGCATGATCGTGAACTCCGCCGCCGACTGGGGCCGCTCCGACCCTCTCAAGACGTACCGCACCGGCCGCGCGATGCTGGACGCGGGCTTCACCGACGACGACGTCGACCGGGTGCTGTGGCGCAATCCGGTGGAGTTCTACGGGCAGTCCGGCAACCTCGTGCTCGACCCCGTGCCCGGGTTCGTGCCCGGCGCGCTCCCGGCGCCCGCGGAGTACGAGGGGTCGGGCGTGCTGCGGGGGGTGCGTGCCTGATGCTGCTCTCCTACTGCACCAACGTCCACCCGGCCGAGGACCTCGACGGCGTCCTGGACCAGCTCGCGAGATACGCCGGGCCGGTCCGGGCCGCGGCGGGTCTCGACACGCTCGGGGTCGGGCTGTGGCTGCCCGCGCAGCTCGCGGACCGGCTCGCCACCGAGCCGGCCGCGCTGGCGCGGCTGCGCGACACGCTCGACGAGCACCGCCTCACCGTGCACACCCTGAACGCCTTCCCGTACGCCGCGTTCCACGCGAAGGTCGTCAAGCACACCGTGTACTCGCCGACCTGGGCGGAGCGAGCCCGGCTGAGCTACGTCCTGGACTGCGCCCGCGTCCTGGCGGAGCTGCTCCCGCCCGGCGCCGACGGGTCGATCTCGACCCTCCCCCTGGCCTGGCGCGCGCCGTGGTCGCGGGCCGACGACGACGTCGCCACCCGCGCCCTGGCCACGGCGTCCGCCGAGCTGCGCGAGCTGGCCGCGCGCACGGGCCGCGTCGTGCGGCTCGCCATCGAGCCGGAGCCGGGCTGCGTGCTGGACACGGTGGACGACGTCGTCGGCTGGCTGGCCGAGCGTACGGGGCCCGCGGTCCCGGCGGAGCGCCGCATCGATCCGGAACACGTCGGGGTCTGCCTCGACACCTGCCACCTCGCGGTCTCGTTCGCCGACCCGGCGGGCGCCGTCCGGCGCATCACCGGAGCCGGGCTGCGCGTGGTCAAGGTCCAGGCGTCCGCGGCGCTGCACCTCGCGGCGCCGTCCGACCCGGAGGCGCGGGCCGCCGTCGGGAGGTACGCGGAGGACCGGTACCTGCACCAGGTGCGGGAGCGGACGCCCGAGGGCACGGTGCTCGCCGCCGACGACCTGCCCGACGCGCTGGGCAGCACCGGGCAGGCGCCCCTGCCCGGCGACGGGCCGTGGCGCGTCCACTTCCACGTGCCGCTGCACCACGACCCCGAGCCACCGCTGGCGTCGACCACGGGCGTCCTGGCCGACGCGGTGGACGCCGTACGCGCCGCCCCGCACGGCGCCGACGCCCACCTCGACGTGGAGACGTACACCTGGTCGGTGCTGCCCGGCGGCGCGGGAGACCTCGTGGAGGGGATCGCGGCCGAGCTGCGCTGGGCCGAGGAGCACCTGCTGCCGCCGCGGGTCGCGGGCGGCTCGGGGACCGGCCGCGGGATCACGGGGGTGGCGCGATGAGGCCGGTGCTGCTGCTCGACGTCGTCGGGCTGACCCCGGACATGCTCGACCGCATGCCGCGCCTGCGCCGGCTCGCCGCCGGGGGCTGGCAGTCCCCGCTGGCCACGGTGCTGCCCGCGGTGACCTGCTCGGTGCAGTCGACGATGCTGACCGGGACCGCGCCCGCGCAGCACGGCGCCGTCGCGAACGGCTGGTGGTTCCGCGGGCTCGGCGACCCTCTGCTGTGGCGGCAGCACAACCGCCTGGTCGCCGGGGAGAAGGTGTGGGAGGCGGCTCGGAAGGCCGCGCCCGGCTTCCGGACCGCGAACGTGTGCTGGTGGTACGCGATGGGC
Source organism: Myceligenerans cantabricum (assembly GCF_054777735.1). Classification (NCBI taxonomy): domain Bacteria; kingdom Bacillati; phylum Actinomycetota; class Actinomycetes; order Micrococcales; family Promicromonosporaceae; genus Myceligenerans; species Myceligenerans cantabricum. The sequence continues at coordinate 32,209 of NZ_BAAHAJ010000001.1, read as the reverse complement.
GCCACCACCGACGCCACCGTGACCCCCCGGCCGATCTACCACCAGGACGGGCGCAAGTCGCCGGACGCCTACGTGCGCCCGCCCGCCCTGCACGACGAGCTCGAGGAGCGGCTCGGCACGTTCCCCCTCTTCCACTACTGGGGGCCGACGGCGTCGATCGCCTCGACGAACTGGATCGCCGGTGCGACGCGGCACCTCCTGCCCGAGCACGACCTCACCATGGCGTACGTACCGCACCTGGACTACGACCTGCAACGGTTCGGCCCCGGCTCGCCGCAGGCGCACCGCGCCGCGACCGACCTCGACACGGCGCTGCGGCCGCTGCTCGACGACGCCGAGGCGCGCGGCGTCACCGTGCTGGCCGTGTCGGAGTACGGGATCGGTCCGGCGTCCCGGCCTGTCGACGTGAACCGGGCGCTGCGCCGCGAGGGCCTGCTCGAGGTGTACACGCAGCTCGGGCGGGAACAGCTCGACCCGTGGACGTCCCGCGCGTTCGCCGTCGCCGACCACCAGGTGGCACACGTGTACGTGGCGGACCCGGCCGACGTCCCGGGCGTCGCCGCGATCCTCCGCGAGCTGCCCGGAGTGGACGAGGTGCTGGACCGGGAGGCGCAGGCCCGGTACGGGCTGGACCACGAGCGGTCCGGGGAGCTCGTGGCGGTCGCCGAGCCGGAGGCCTGGTTCACGTACTACTTCTGGCTCGACGACGACCGCGCCCCGGAGTACGCGCGCGCCATCGACATCCACCGCAAGCCCGGCTACGACCCGGCCGAGCTGTTCTTCGACCCGGCCGACCCGCTCTCCCAGGCACGCGCCGGGCTCGGGCTGGTGAAGAAGGCCCTGGGCCTGCGCTACACGATGCGCACGACGCCGCTCGACCCGTCGTACGTGCGGGGGACCCACGGCCGGCTGCCGTCGTCACCGGAGACGGGGCCGATGATCCTCTGCTCGGACCCCGACCTGCCGCCCGCGGTGCGGGAGTACGTGGACACGGACCGTGCGGTCCCGGCGGCGACGGTCAAGCAGACGGTCCTGGACCTGGCGCTCCCCTGACGGCGCACCGTCCGGTCTGACGTCGCGCCGTCCGGGCGTCAGCCCGCGCTGCCGGTCACGGTGCTGCCGCTCTTCGTGAGGGTGTACGGGACCGTCGCGCCGCTCCAGAAGTGGAACGTGAGGTTCACGGTGCCGTCCGGCACCTCGGCGAAGAACTCCGGGGTGAGGGTGATGGTGCCGGCGCCGTAGTCCGGGGCGAACGTCACGTCGAACTCCTTGTACGACGTCCAGTTCTGCGGGCCGGTCGGGCTGCCGTCCGCCGTCGTCGCCTCCATCGTGGCGAGCAGGTCGCCCGTGAACGACGTCGGGACCGCGAACGACCCCGAGGTGCCGGAGGCGTCCTGGAGCACCGGCGTGGCCTGGTTGATGACCCGCACCGTCCACGGCACCCCGTCCGAGAACCGGACCGTCAGCTCGGCGGCCGGGCCCGGCGTGCGGCCGCAGGCGAGCTGCTCCAGGAGGGCCGCCGACAGCGTCAGCTCGTCGCCCGACAGGGTGTAGTCGCTCCCCTCGGCCAGCTCCGCGCCGCCGTGCAGCAGCGCCTCGAAGGTGGTCCCGTGCGGTTCGAGGGTCAGGCTCTGCGCCGCGACGTCGCCCGTCGTCGGCACGAACACCAGGTCCGACGACGCCGTCCCCGAGCGCTCCGTCCAGCTCGACGAGATCTGCTCGAACAGCGCGGGGTCCTGCCAGGTGAGGCCCGTGCGGTCCAGGTGCTGGCCGTTGTCCCAGAGCATCGTCGCGATCCCGCGCTCACGCATGGCGTTGCCGAGGTACTCGAAGAACTTCAGCTTCTCGCCCTGCTCGATGGTGCCGGTGTGCCGGTCGAAGCCGAGCAGGCCGTACTCGCCGAGGATCACCGGGACGCCCTGGGCGACGAACGCCGAGTGCACCCGGTCGAAGACGGTGTCGATGTCCGCCCGGACCTCGGCGTCGAACCGCGTGTAGCCCGCGATGTTGACGCTGAACGGCCAGAAGCCGTAGTAGTGCACCGTCGCGATGAGGTTCGGGTCGTCGAGCGCCGCGATCTCGGCCGCGAGCGCGTCGAGGTACGCCTGGTCCTGACCGGTGTGCAGGGTGGGCAGCACGAGCGGCCGGGTCTCGTTGACCCCGCCCGAGCTCCGCACGATCTCGTGGAAGGTGGAGTTGAGCTCGGCCAGCAGCCGCAGGTGCTGTGCCTCGTCGCCGCCGTCGAACTGCGGCTCGTTGACGCTCTCGAGCATCAGCCGGGCGTCGGCGTCCTGGAACCTGTCGGCGATCTGGGCCCAGGTGTCCGAGTAGCGGTCGAGGACCGCGTCGTGGTTCCCGGGCATGGTGTTCACCCACTGCCAGGAGTCGTGGTGGACGTTGAGCATGACGTAGAAGCCGTCGTCGAGCGCCCAGCCCACCACCTCCTCGACGCGGTCGAGGTACTCCTCCTCGATGACGTGGTCCGGCGCGCCGCCCTGGTGCTGGCCCCACGTGACGGGGATGCGGATGCTGTTGAAGCCCTCGGCCCGGACCTGGTCCAGGAGCTCCGGGGTGATGCGGGGGTTGCCCCACGACGTCTCGTCGTCGCCGGTGGCGTCGAGGCTGTTGCCCAGGTTCCAGCCAGGCTGCATCTCCTCGGCGATCGCCGTGATCCGCGGGGGTGCGCCGGCGGCCGCCGCGGCCGTCCCGGCGGCGCCGGCCGTGACGGCCGACGCGAGTGCGAGTGCGGTGCCGGCGACGATGCCGGCCGTGGTGCGCGCACGTCTGTGCATGACGAGGCCCTTCTCGTTTTTCACCTGTGTGAACGCTCCCATGGTTGTGAGGGCGCTCCCGCCACGTCAAGGGTTGCCGGGAACCGGTTTCCAGCTCGCCGGCGCACGGCGCGTGCGATCCCCGCCACCGCGCGGGTGACGGGGACCGGCGAGAGAGCGGCGGCCCGGGCCGAGGGCGCCGTCCGAAACGATTAGGACGGCGACGGTGCCGGCAGCTTCGGGCCAGGCGGGCTCAGGCCAGGCGACGCATCCAGCCGTGGCGGTCCTCCGCCCGGCCGTACTGGATGTCGGTGAGCTCCTTGCGCAGCGCCATCGTCAGCTCGCCGGGGCCGCCGTCGGCCACCTGCACGTCGAAGTCCGACGACGCGAGCCGGCCGATCGGCGTGACGACCGCCGCCGTGCCGCACGCGAAGAACTCCTTGACCCGGCCCGACTCGATGCCCTCCATGAGCTCTCGCGCGGGGATCCGCCGCTCGACCACCTCGTAGCCACGGTCGGTGGCGAGCTGGAGGACCGACCTGCGGGTGATGCCCTCGAGGATGGAGCCGAGCCGCGGCGTGTGGAGCGTGCCGTCGTCCATCACCAGGAAGATGTTCATGCCGCCGAGCTCTTCGAGGTAGGTGCTCTCGGCGCCGTCGAGGAAGCAGACCTGGTCGAAGCCGCGCTCCTGCGCCTCCCTCTGCGGCAGGAGGCTGGCGGCGTAGTTGCCGCCGAACTTCGCGTCGCCCGTGCCTCCGGGCGGCCCGGCGCGGTGGTACTTCTCCGACAGGTAGATCGACACGGGCCGCACCCCGCCCGCGAAGTACGGGCCGACGGGCGAGGCGATGACGAGGTGCTCCACCTCGAGCGCCGGCCGCACGCCGAGGAACGACTCGCTCGCGAACATGAAGGGGCGCAGGTAGAGCGAGGAGTCCTCGCCACCCGGGACCCAGTCGACGTCCGCCCGCACCAGGGCCGCGATCGAGGCGAGGAAGTCCTCCTCGCCGAGCTGCGGCAGCGCGAGACGGTGGGCGCTGCGGGCGTAGCGCTGCGCGTTCTGCTCGGGGCGGAAGGTCCAGACCGAGCCGTCGGCGTGCTTGTACGCCTTCATGCCCTCGAAGATCTCCTGGGCGTAGTGCAGCACCGCGGTGGCCGGGTCGAGGTGCAGGGGGCCGTACGGCTCGACGCGGCGGTCGGTCCAGCCCTCGCTGGAACGCCAGGAGACGCGGGCCATGTGGTCGGTGAAGACCGTACCGAACTTGGGCTCGGCGAGCAGGGATGTGCGCTCGTCCTCCGACCTGGGCGCGTCGGTGCGCCGCACGTCGAACCGGGCCACGAGGTCTTCGAGGTCGGCCGGGAGGATGTTGTGGGACGTAGTGGTCATGATCTCAAAGCCTTTCACCGGATGAAGTCAGTGTTCCATGCCCGGCCGGTGAAGGGGACCTGTCCTGTGAGGATGCCCCGACGGCCGGGCAGCGTACCCGGCCGTGGGGATGTGCTACCCCGCGATCCGAGCCGCGATGTCGGCGCCGATCTGCGCCGTGGTGCGTACGGACGACGCCGTCGCCCGCTCCGCGATGTCCGCGGCGACCGCCGCCTCTACTCGAGCCGCCTCGGCGCCGCGGCCCAGGTGGTCCAGCAGCAGCCCGACCGACAGGATCGTCGCGGTCGGGTCGGCCTTGCCGGTGCCCGCGATGTCGGGCGCCGAGCCGTGTACCGGCTCGAACATCGACGGCGCCGTGCGGTCGGGGTTGATGTTGGCCGACGCCGCCAGCCCGATCCCGCCCGTGATGGCTGCCGCCTGGTCGGTGAGGATGTCCCCGAACAGGTTGTCGGTGACGATCACGTCGAACCGGCTCGGGTTCGTGGTGAGGAAGATCGTGGCCGCGTCCACGTGCAGGTAGTCCGTGGTGACGTCGGGGAAGTCGGCGTTCACGGCCTCGACCGTGCGGCGCCACAGGTGCCCGGCGTGCACCAGCACGTTGTGCTTGTGGACGAGGGTGAGGTGCTTGCGCTCGCGCTTCGCGGCCCGCGCGAAGGCGTCGCGGACCACGCGCTCGACGCCGTACGCGGTGTTCACGCTGACCTCGGTGGCGATCTCGGCCGGGGTGCCGACGCGCAGCGCGCCGCCGTTGCCGGTGTACGGGCCCTCGGTGCCCTCGCGGACCACGACGAAGTCGATCTCGCCCGGCTCGGCGAGCGGGCTGGTGACGCCCTCGAAGAGGCGGGACGGACGCAGGTTGACGTAGTGGTCGAGCGTGAACCGCAGCTTGAGCAGCAGCCCGCGCTCCAGCACGCCGGACGGGACGGTCGGGTCGCCGATCGCGCCGAGCAGGATCGCGTCGTGCTCCCTGATCCGCTCGAGGTCCGCGTCGGTGAGCGTCTCGCCCGTGGCGTGCCAACGGCGCGCGCCCAGGTCGAACTCCGTGGGGACCACCTTCGTGCCGCTCGGCGCGAGCGCCGTGTCCAGGGCCTTCAGGCCCTGCTCCACCACCTCGGTGCCGATGCCGTCACCTGCCACCACTGCCAGGTCGATCCGCTGGTCCGTCCCGTTCTCCACCATGCACGGAGCCTAGCGTGTCCGACCGCGAAAATGAGACAGGGGTCTCAGTTCCTGGGACGGCATCACGGCTTGGGGTACAAGACCTCGAAGCGCTCGACCACCACCGGCATGTCCGTCGCGAACCGGCGCTCCTCCGGCAGGGAGCGGCGGAAGAACTCCTCGTGCTCGGTGCGCCAGGACTCCAGCGACCTGTCGCCCTCCCCCTCGGCGGCGGCCACGTCGTCGTCCACCTCGTCGAAGGGGACGGTCTCGACGCTCGTCGTGCGGATCAGCGCCCGCGGCTGCCCCACGCCGTCGAGCAGGATCGACAGCTCGCCCGCCTCCGGCAGCGGCTCGCCGGCGTCCTCGTAGTCCCACGCGGCCGACGACGTCGCCGTCTTCTCCCCGGACACGACCAGCTCCAGCAGGCGGTCCGCGAGCTCCGCCTCGTCGCCGAACGACCACGCCGGCGGCGGCACCGTCTCCGAGGCCAGGACGCCCGTCACCACGCCCGTCTTCGCCATCCCGGCATACGGGCGCACCATCTCCCAGAAGGACTGGACGGCGACGGCGGTCTCCTCCTCGACGTCGTCCGCCCCGTCGCCGGCGAAGTCCTCCGGGTCGAAGGTCGCGGGATCGAAGTCGTCCGCGGCGGCGTCCTCCGGATCGGCGTCCTCCACCTCGGGCCGCGCCGGGTCGAAGTCGTCGTCCGCGGCGAACTCCTCCTCCGCGGAGCCGGTGGTCTCGTCGTGCTGCTCGGGTTCACGCGTGTCGTCGGTCACCCCGCCCATCCTGCCGTATCGGCCGGGCGACTGTGACCCACCCGACGCCGTTCGGCACGCCCGGCGGCCCTGGCGGAACATACGCTCGAAGCCGTGCAATCCTCCTCCGCCCGCCGACGTGATCCCGCACTCGTCGTCCCGGTCGCCCTCGCCGTCGTCGGCGGGGCCGCGATCGCCGTACAGAGCCGCGTCAACGGCACGCTCGCCGGGCACGTCGGCAGCGGGTATCTCGCGGCCGTCATCTCGTTCGGCTCCGGCCTGGTGCTGCTGTGCGCCGCCCTGCTCGTCTCGCGCCGTGGCCGGGCAGGCCTGCGCCGGATCGCGGCGGCGCTGCGCGACGGCGGCCTGCGGCCCTGGCAGTGCCTCGGCGGCGCGGCGGGCGGCTTCTTCGTGGCGTCGCAGGGGCTCGCCGTGGGGTCGCTCGGGGTCGCCGTCTTCATCGTGGCGTTCGTGACCGGTCAGTCGATCGGGTCGATCGTCGTGGACCGGATCGGCCTCGGGCCCGGCGGGGTGCGGTTCGTGACGCTGCCGCGCGCGGCCGGCCCGGCGCTGACCGTCGTCGCCGTCGCGATCGCGATGTCCGGCGGGATCGGCTCGCCGTCGGCCCTCGCGCTCGCCGTGCTGCCGCTCCTGGCGGGCGTCGGGTCCGCCTGGCAGCAGGCCGTGAACGGCCGCGTCCGGGCGGCCGCCGAGGACGTCCTCGCCGCCACCTTCGTCAACTTCGTGGTCGGCACGGTCGCGCTGCTCCTGGCACTCGGCCTCTCGATCCTGTTCGACGGCGCGCCGGACGGCGCGCTCCCGGCCGACCCCCTGCTCTACACGGGCGGGGTGATCGGCATCGTGTTCATCGCCCTCGGGGCGGCCGTGGTGCACCGCGTGGGCGTGCTGGTGCTGAGCCTGAGCCTGATCGCGGGCCAGATCGTGGGTGCCCTGGTGCTGGACGTCGCGGCCCCGGACGCGGCCCCGCCGGGACCGCTCACCTACGTCGGCGCGGCCCTCACCCTGGTCGCGGTGGCGATCCCGCTCCTGTTCGAGCGTCGCCCCGAACGACGCTGAGCGCACGGCGGACCCCGGCCATCTCCCCAGCGGGTGATGACCGGGGTCCGCGGGGTCAGCGGGCGACCGAGCCCTCCGTGTAGTCCGTGTCCGTCGGCTTGATCCAGGCGAACATCTTGCGCAGCTCGCGGCCGGTCTCCTCGATCGGGTGCTGCTCGCCCTTGGCACGGAGCTCCTTGAACTCCGGGGCGCCGGCGTCCTGGTCGGCGATGAAACGCTCGGCGAACGCGCCGGACTGGATGTCGCCCAGCACGGCCTTCATGTTCTCCTTCACCTCGGGCGAGATGACGCGCGGGCCCGAGACGTAGTCGCCGTACTCGGCCGTGTCGGAGACGCTCCAGCGCTGCTTGGCGATGCCGCCCTCGACCATGAGGTCGACGATCAGCTTGAGCTCGTGCAGCACCTCGAAGTAGGCGATCTCCGGCTGGTAGCCGGCCTCGGTCAGCGTCTCGAAGCCGTACTGGACGAGCTGCGACGCGCCACCGCAGAGGACCGACTGCTCACCGAACAGGTCGGTCTCGGTCTCCTCGGTGAAGGTGGTCTTGATGCCCGCCGCCCGCAGGCCACCGACCGCCTTCGCGTACGAGAGCGCGGTCTGCCACGCCGAGCCCGACGCGTCCTGCTCGACGGCGACCAGCACCGGGACGCCACGGCCGTCGGCGTACTCGCGGCGCACGAGGTGACCCGGGCCCTTCGGGGCGACCATGAACACGTCGTGGGCGGCCTCGGGCTTGATGTAGCCGAACCGGATGTTGAAGCCGTGGCCGAACACGAGGGCCGCGCCTTCCTTGAGGTTCGGGGCGATCTCGTCCGCGTACACGAGGCGCTGGACCTGGTCCGGGGCCAGGATGACCACCACGTCGGCGCCACGCACGGCGTCGGCGACGCTCGCCACCTCGAGGCCCTGGTCCTCGGCCTTGGCCCGCGACGGGGAGCCGTCGCGCAGGCCGACGGTGACGTCCACCCCGGAGTCGCGCAGGTTCAGCGAGTGCGCGTGACCCTGACTGCCGTAGCCGATCACCGCCACCTTCTTCTGCTGGATGATCGACAGGTCGGCGTCGTCGTCGTAGAACAGCTCAGCCACGGTTCTTGCTCCTTGATTGATGGGGATTCTGCAGAAGTCTCTGCGGCCGGTCTCGGGACGGGGCCGGACTCACGCTGACCGCACCACGCGCTCCAGCGCGCGGTCGGTGATGGACCGGGGCCCACGGCCGATGGCCAGGGTCCCGGACTTGACGATCTCGCGGACCCCGTACGGTTCCAGCGCCGCGAGCAAGGCGTTCAGCTTCGCGTCGGTACCGGTCGCCTCGACGACGACGGCGTCCGGCGTCACGTCGACGACGTGCGCCCGGAACAGCTCGACCACCTCGAGCACGCCGGACCGCGAGGCGGCGTCGGCCCGCACCTTGACGAGCAGCAACTCGCGCTGCACGGACGACTCGGGGTCGAGCTCGACGATCTTGACGACCTGCACCAGCTTGTTGAGCTGCTTCGTCACCTGTTCGAGGGGGTGCTCGTCCACGTCGACCACGACGGTGATGCGGGAGATCTCCTCGTGCTCCGTGGGTCCCACGGCGAGGGAGTGGATGTTGAACGCGCGGCGGGCGAACAGGCCGGCGACGCGCGTCAGCACGCCGGGCTCGTTCTCCACCAGGACGGAAAGGGTGTGACGGCTCATTGTTCTCAGGTCCTCGCCCTCAGTCTTCACGGTCCCACGCCGGCGAGATGCCGCGCGCGTACTGGATGTCGTCGTTGCTGACGCCGGCGGCGACCATGGGCCACACCATCGCGTCGCGCGAGACGTTGAAGTCCACGACCACGGGGCGGTCGTCGATCTCCCGCGCCCGCTTGATCGCGGCGTCCACCTCGGAGGGCTTCTCCACGCGGATGCCCACGCAGCCGTAGGCCTCGGCGAGGGTCACGAAGTCCGGGATGCGCACCGTGTCGTGGCCCGTGTGCAGGTCGGTGTTGGAGTAACGCTCGTTGTAGAAGAGCGTCTGCCACTGCCGCACCATGCCGAGCGACGAGTTGTTGATCACCGCCACCTTGATCGGGATGTCGTTGATCGTGCAGGTCGCGAGCTCCTGGTTGGTCATCTGGAAGCAGCCGTCGCCGTCGATGGCCCAGACCTCGGCGTCCGGCCGGCCCACCTTGGCGCCCATCGCCGCGGGCACCGAGTAGCCCATCGTGCCGAGGCCGCCGGAGTTGATCCAGGTGCGCGGGTGCTCGTACTTGATGAACTGCGCGGCCCACATCTGGTGCTGGCCGACGCCGCCGACGTAGACCGCCTCGGGCCCGGCCATCTCGCCGAGCCGCTGGATCACGTGGTGCGGGGCGAGGTGACCGTCGGCGGTCTCGGTGTAGCCGAGCGGGTAGGTCTCGCGCCAGCCGTCGACCTGACGCCACCAGCCCTCCAGGTCCGGCCGGCCGCTCGACTCGTGCTCCTTGGCGAGCTCGGGCAGGAGGTCGCCGATCACCTCGCGCAGGTCGCCGACGATCGGCACGTCCACGGCACGGTTCTTGCCGATCTCCGCGGGGTCGATGTCGGCGTGGATGACGGCGGCACGCGGCGCGAACGACGCGAGCTTGCCCGTGACACGGTCGTCGAACCGGGCACCGAGCGCGAAGATCACGTCCGCCTTCTGCAGCGCGGCCACCGCCGGGACGGTGCCGTGCATGCCCGGCATCCCGAGGTTCTGCGGGTGCGAGTCGGGGACGGCCCCGCGAGCCATGAGCGTGGTCACCACGGGGGCGCCGGACAGGTCCACCAGCTTGCGCAGCAGCTCGGAGGCACCGGCCCGGACCACGCCGCCGCCCACGTACAGCACCGGGCGCCGGGCCGTGGCCAGCAGCTTCGCCGCCTCGCGGATCTGCTTGGCATGCGGCTTCGTCACCGGGTGGTAGCCCGGCAGGGCGAGGTCCTGCGGCCAGCTGAACGTGGTCCTCTCCTGCTGGGCCGACTTGGCGATGTCGATCAGCACCGGCCCGGGACGCCCTGTCGAGGCGATGTGGAACGCCTCCGCGACCGTGCGCGGGATCTCGGCCGGGTCGGTGATGAGGAAGGAGTGCTTGGTGATGGGCATCGTGATCCCCACGATGTCCGCCTCCTGGAAGGAGTCCGTCCCGATGGCGGCCGCGGCCACCTGCCCGGTGATCGCCACCAGGGGGATGGAGTCCATGTGCGCGTCGGCCAGCGGGGTGACCAGGTTCGTCGCTCCCGGGCCCGACGTCGCCATGGTGACGCCCACCTTCCCGGTGGCGTGCGCGTAGCCCGACGCCGCGTGGCCACCGCCCTGCTCGTGCCGCACGAGGACGTGCCGGAGCCGCTTGCTGTCCATGAGCGGGTCGTACGCAGGAAGGATCGTGCCACCCGGGATCCCGAAGATGACCTCGGCACCGACCTCCTCGAGGGACCGGACGATCGACTCCGCCCCGGTCACCTCCTCGGTGGTGACAGCCTTGGCGCGAAGGTCCGCGCGTACCTGCTCACGCGCCTCGGCGCGCGCCGCGAGCTGGGCCGGTGTCGGTGTGGCGGTCATTTCTGTCTCCTGCCGTCGCGCCCCGTGAAGGGTGCCTGCGGATGTTTCGGACAACAAGAAACCCCTCGGTCGTCCGTGGACGACAGGCGAGGGGCGAGCGCGCTGACGAAGCCTGCGAGTGGCGTCAGTCCGCGCGCTCGGGAAGAAGTACTACAAGAATCGTCTGCACGTGACGCACGTTACGCCGAAATGACGGCCGTGTCACCTGCCGAGCCGAACATCCCACGATCCGAGATGTGGCCCGCGTCGGGCCTGGTACGGGCCCCCGTCACCGGAGCTCGCGGCGGCGGAAGAGCAGCAGTCCGAGGGCGACGACGGCCGCGGCGGCGGCCAGCAGGAGCAGACCGCCCAGCCACCACGGACCGACCGCTGCGCCCCACGCCTCGCCGACGGGCAGGCCACCGCCGGCCGGTCCCGCGGCCCACGCGCGGGCGTTGGTCAGCACCGACCAGCGCTCGGCGCCCAGCCAGGCAAGGCCCGCCTCGATCCCGGCCAGTGCCCCGAGCAGCACCGGGATCGCCGTCCACCAGCGCCCCAGCACCGCCCCGGTCGCCGCCCCGGTCGCCGCCGCGCAGACCGCGAGCGCCAGCAGCCGCACCCCGGACCAGGCGAGCTGTGCCGCGAGCGCGGCCACGTCCGTCGTCGTCCCCGGATCGCCCTGGTCTCCGGCCGTGACGGCGACGCCCCACAGGCCCGCGGCGAGCAGCGCGTACGCGACCGCGACGCCCGGGAGCACCGCGAGCCCGGCCGCGACGGTCTTGGTCCGGAACACGTGGTCGCGGCGGGGCTCGACGGTGAGGAGCGCGCGCAGCTCGCCGGCCGGCCCGGCCACCAGGAGGGCTCCGGAGACGGCCGCGAGCAGCACCGGGACGAGGGCGTAGGGCGCGACCTCCGCGGCCGCGGTACCGGCGGCGGCGGACTCGGCGAGCTCCGGGCCCAGCCGGGTGAAGGCGGACAGGACGACCACGGTGACGACGTACACGAGCATCCCCGCAGCCACCCACCAGCTGACGGGACGGGCGACGAACCGCAGCAGCTCCTTGGACAGCAGACGCATCTACGCCCTCTCCTTGCGCTTCTTCTTGCCCGAGGTTCCGGGCCGGTGCGGCGCGGCGTCCCCTGGGGGGTCGTCCGGCGCGGTGTCGGGCCGGTCCGGATCGTCGGCGGCGGTGGCCGACTTGTCGTGCTCCGCGGTGGATCCGCCGAGGGTCTCGGCCGCACGAGCTCCGAGCAGGGCCTTGGCCCTGCCGGTACGGGAGCCGTGATCGGAACCCTGCGTCGCGGCCTGCTCGGCCTTCGCGGGCTTCTCGTCGAGCCGTGCCTGCTTCTGATCGCCTTTCGCCTGGCGGGCAGCCTCTTTCTCCTCCAGCCGCGCCAGGCGCTCCTCCTCCTTGGCCAGCCGCGCCTCTTCCTTCTCGGCGGCGGCCTGCGCACGGGCGAGGACACGAGCGTCGTAGGCCGACTGCTTCTCGGCGACCTTGGCGTCGAACTCGGCCTTGCGCTGCTGTCGCTTCGACATCGGCGTGTCGGCGGCGGTCTCGTCCCCGGCCGTTCGGGCCGGTTCGGGCGTCTTCCCCGCGGGACGCTCGGGCTTCTTCGAGGAAGGTCCCTGACCCGGAGTCCTCCTGGGTGGCGGCCCGGGCTTCGGAGTCCGAGCGGGCGTCGCCCCCACCGCGGGCGACTGCTCGTCGTCGGCCTTCGCCGCGGCTCTGGCCTTCTCCTTCTCCTCGGCCCGGAGCAGCGTCGCGAGCTCTCGCTCGTCCTTCCTGGCCTGCTTCTCGTCACGCTTGGACTGCTTGGCGTTCTCACGTTCCTCGGCCGCCAGGAGCTTGGCGAGCTCCTTCTCGTCCCGCTGCTCCCGCTTTCTCGCGGCTCGCTCCTGCCGACGGGCCGCACGGTCGGGCTTCTCGTCCGCCTCGGGCGTCGCCGACGGTGCTGCGTCAGCCGCTGTCCCCTCGGGCCTCGCCTTGGTTCCCGGCGCAGTCCGGGCGGCGTCTGCCCCGGCTACCGCTGCGACTCCCGCCGCGGCCACGGTGCTCCCCGTCTTCGGCCGTTTCGCCTTCGCGGCCGCCTTCCGCGCGGTCTTCTCCTCCACCTTGCGCTCCGCGGCGGCAGAGCGGTCGGCGTCCGTCAGTTCCTTCGCCGCCCTGCGTCCTGCCTCGGCCTGCTCCTGCGCAGCCCGTCGCTCCGCCTCCGCCTTCTCCTCGGCGGCCTTCCGCTCCGCCACCGCCTTCTCCTCGGCCGCCTTCTTCGCGGCCGTCTCCTTGTCGGCTCTGCGCTGCGCGGCGGCCTTCTTCTTCTCGGCGGCCTTCCGCTCGGCCTCCCTGCGCGCGGCCCGCTCCTCGGCACGGCTCGGCCGGGCGGGCTCGGGCTCCGGCGCGGGCGTGAGGCGGTGCACCAGGGATTCCAGCGACTCCCGGCGCGTGCTCATCTCCGTGACGTACAGCTTCTTCCGCGCCAGGGCGCGGGTCACGGCGGCGGGCTCGTCGACACCGTCCGCCACGACGAGATCGCCGTACCGGTGCGCCTGGAATCCAGCCGCCCGCAGCTCGACGACGGCGCGATCGCCGTCGTCCACCCGCAGCCGCACGGCCGTGGCGACCTCCCCGATGACGTCGGCGGCCTGCCCGTGCGCGAGCGCCCGCCCACCGGACAGGACGGTGACGGTGTCAGCGAGCTGCTGCGCCTCGGCGAGGACGTCGGTGGTCATGAGGACGGCAGGACCGCGGTCGGCGATCTTGCGCAGGAGGGTGCGTACTTCGCTGGTCCCGGCGCTGTCGAGCCCGCGGGTCGGGTCGTCGGCGATGAGCAGGTCGGGGCCGGGCAGCAGTCCCGCGGCGAGCGCGAGCCGACGGCGCGCACCCGGTGAGTACGAGCCGACGGCGTCCCGGGCGACGTTCGCGAGACCGGCCTGCTTGAGCACGAAGTCAACCTGGGCCTTGTTCGTGGTGGCCGGGTGCATCAGGAGGTTGCGACGTCCGCTCAGCCGGTCGAGGAACCCTGGTTCGCCGACCACCGCACCGACCCGTCCGGACAGCTCGCGTCCGACGTCGGGCACCGCGACGCCCAGCAGCTTCGCCGCGCCCCCGTCGGCGTGGGCCAGGCCGAGCAGGAGCCGCAGGACGGTGGACTTCCCGGCCTTGGCCGGTCCGAGCAGGACGTGCAGGCCCCGCGCGGGCACCTTCAGATCGAGACCGTCGACGGCGGCCGACCGGCCACGGACACCGGTGTACGTCTTCCGCAGACCGAGCGTCTCGACGGCGGCAGCCCGTGGCTTGTCGGCGGCGTTCACCCGGACAGGGTAGGGCATACCCGATACGCCCGAGTTGCGGGGGCGCCAGTGCGACCGCGCGGCGAGCGACGTGACAGCGGGCGACCTGACGGCGACAGCGGCGCGAGCATCGTCCCTACCAGAACCCCGCCCCGAGGATCGATGTCTCCGGCGGATCCACACCGAGCCGGTCGCGGAGCACGGTGAGGTCGTAGGTGCGCTCCATGGCGAGATGGCTCAGCGCGTAGCGGGACAGGCGCGGCTCCGTGCCCGTCAGCGCTGCGAGCCGCTCGGCGGCCCGCGCGGCGCGGAGCGACGCCCGCTCCGGCACGGGCACCACCCGCACTTGCCTGCCCCGCGCGAGCATCAGCAGCTCGAGGACCTGACGCAGCACCACCGGCGCGGCGTCCGCGACGTTGGCGACGAGCGGCTGCCCGGCGGCGACCTCGGGCGCGAGGTCTGCCGTCAGCGCCGCGTGCACGGATGCCGCGAGCGTGTCGACGTGCGTGAGGTGGTGCAGTGTCGTGCCCCCGCCGGGCAGGGGCAGCCAGCGCTGTCCGACCAGCGAGGCCTCGAGCCGCGGCAGCAGGGTCGTGTCCCCCGGCCCGTACACGGCGTGCGGGCGCAGCACGACGACGGGCCCCCGGTCCGGTGCGGCGGCGTCGAGGGCGAGCAGGCGCTCGGCCGCGGCCTTCGTGGCCCCGTAGGCGTTCAGGTAGCGGAACGGCAGGACGCCCGGCTCCGCCGTCGGCCCCTCGTCCTCGCGGGCGCGCAGGCTCGGCGTCGTCGGGTCGTACACGCTGCCCGAGGAGATCTGCACGAACCGTGCCTTGCCGAACGTCGCGCGGACCGCGCGCGTCCCCTCGACGTTCACCACCCAGGCCGCGGCCTGGGACCCGCCGTCCCCGACCGCCGCCGCACAGTGCACGACGGCGTCCGCGTCGCCCGGGTGGGCCCGCCCTTCGAGAGGCCCGTGGCGCAGGTCCCAGTGCAGGTGCCGGACGCCGTCGGGCAGGTCTGCGGGCACGCGGCGCGAGCACGCGAGCACCTCGTGCCCCCGCGCGGCCAGGTCACGCACGACGGCACCCCCGACGAACCCCGACGCTCCGGTCACCACCACCCGCATGCGCTGCTCCCCGTTCTCCGGCCGCGGACCTGCCAAGGCGCACCGTACCGTTCCAAGATGTCCGGCTTCGTCACAGGGCCCGCCTCTGTGCCAGCACCAGCGCGTTACGGTCGCAGGGCGTCCTCGTACCGAACGGCGTCCTACGACGGGGCCCGCTTCGCCCCGGGAATCTGTCGGTCACGAGCCCGCCGCCTCCTCAGGAGCCGGCTCCTGCACCGGCTCGCCCCCCACGTGTCGTCTTCCGCAGGAGCGGCGCCGCCGCGGCGGCGAGGGCACCCCGATCCGGCTTCCGCGACCGCCCCGCGAGCGGCACGTGCGACGCCTCGACGACCAGGTCGGGCAGCGCGCCGTGATCGACCACCCCGGCGAGGCGCGGCTCCGTCGCGCGGACGAGCGTGGTGCTCTCCGCGAGCTCGACGGTGCCCGACGACGGTGACCGGTGACCCTCCCCCGTCCGCGCGGCGTCTCCGGAGTCCCGATCCGCGACGAGGACGAGGGCGAGCCGTTCGTCGCCGTCGTCTCTCGGGATGCCGACCATCAGTGCCTCACCCACGCCGGGCAAGGCCCGGATGAGTGGTTCGAACAGGCCGGGGTAGATGTTCACCGTGCCCCGGATGATCATGTCGCGGGTGCGCCCGACCAGGACGAGGCGCCCGTCGGCGTCAGCCCTGGCCAGGTCGCCGGTGCGGTGCTCGGTGGCGGATGGGCGGCCCGCGTCGAGGTCGCTGAGGTAGCCGGCCATGAGTGACGGGCCCGAGAGCACCAGCTCGCCGACACCGTCGTCGTCCGGGGCGTCGATGCGCGCCGTGACGCCGTCGAGCGGGAAGCCGACGAGGTCACCGGCCGGCCGAGCGTCGGCGTCGGCGTCGGCGTCCACCGCGGGCACGACACGTCCCGCGGCGACCTTGACGTCCCCGTCGACCATGGCCGCGGGCAGCATCTCGGTCGCCCCGTACACGCAGATCCACCGAGTTCCGGGCAGTACTCGGGTGGCACGCTCCATCAGGGCGGGAGTGACGGGCGCGGCGCCGACCGCCATCACTCGCGGGCCCGCCCCAGGGTCGGTCCCGGACCCGCGACGCGCCGATCCCTCCGATCCCTCCGAACCGTCCGGTCCGCCGGAGCTTCCTGGGCGCCGCTGGTCCTTCTCGATCTCGTCCAGGAGGGCGGTGACGTCGGCAGGCACCGCGAACGACGAGTCCGCACCCGCGATCCCTCGCCTGAACGCGGCCGGGTCGGCGGCGGGCGTGCGGGCAGGGATCTCCCACACAGCACCCGCCAGGAGCGCGGGCAGCCCGAGGAAAAGCTGGTCGGTGTGGGCGAGCTGCCGCGCCTGCAGGTCTCCTACCTGGGAGAACAGGCGGAGCATGCCGGCGAGCGAGGCAGTGGTGTGTACGACGGCCTTCGGGTCCGCGGTCGTGCCCGACGTGAAGACGACCAGAGCCTCAGCGCCATCGCGACCACCTCGCCGCCCGCCCGCCGGTCCCTCCTTCACGGAAGCCGCTCCCGTCGAGGCGCTGTCCCCACCGAGCCCGCCGCCCGGACTCCCGGCACGCTCGACCACGCCTGCCTCCCGGCCACCGGCGAGAGCGCTGATCCGGCGGGCGGCGGGTGGAACGCCCGGGAGCCACCGTCCCGCGTACAGGTGCCGCACCGGAAGGCGACCGTAGTTCGGCAGGAGCAGTCCACGGCTTCGAGCCACACGAGCCAGCGGCCCCGACGACGCCGCGTACAGCAACGCCTCGGTCGCCGCCCAGCGAGGAGCCGCGGCGGCCAGGCGCGCCCCGAAGAGCTCCGGGGTCGAGCCCGGGTCGACGAACACGATCGAGCCACCCGCGTGGATCACCGCGAGGCAGAGGACGACGCCTTCCGGGCGCGGCCGGATGCTGAACAGCACGCGGTCGCCGGGCCGCAGCCCGGCGGCTCGTAGCCCGGCGGCAGTGTGCTCGACACGCTTCGCCAACGCCGCGAACGTGACCTCCTCGCGCACACGGGACCCGCGCCCTGCACCACGAGCACCCGGGAACCGGTCGCCGAACCAGCGCAGCGCGACGCCACGCGGGTCGATCGTCCCGTCAGCGACCGACGTCAGAAGGCCGTCGACGAACGTGTGCCCTGGGTCCATGGGAGCCGAACGTAGCCGAGCCCGGTGGATGTGCGACAGCCGGCCGCTCACGTCCATGCACCCCCTTGTCCTGTGCTGTGCCTCCGGCCGGCTCGGTGAGCCTGGCTACGAGTCCAGCGTCTGCTCGGTGATCGGTCCTGCGGCACGATCATCTCGCATTCTTGCGCTCCAGGCGGGTTATCCACAGATTCGATACAGCCATGGCGATAGGCATTCTGCATGCATAGGATCGAACACGTCAGCGATCGAGGTCGGCTCGGTCGGACCAGCTCAGGAGAGGTGTTGTCTGATGGGTGGTGCGATGTTCGACGACGGCGCCGGGCATGCCCGGCCCTGCGGCGTCGTGCCCGCCGGGTGGGACGGCGGTGGCTTCGACGACGTGGAGGTGGTGGACGAGCTCGGTCTGCCGGTACTGCCTCCGGAGCACACCGAGGAGGAGCTGGCTGCGATCCTGGCGACGAACCCGTACGGCGTCGGGACCGTGGGCGCCGCTGAGGCCGTGGGTGTCGCGCGTCGGCCGGGTGGTGCGGTGGGTGCGGTCGTCGACCTGCCGCGGCTGCTGCTGGAGGACGCGGCGCGGTTGGCCGGGGGCGCGTCGCTGGCGGGTGCCTTGAGGGACCTGACCGGGTTCGGTCGCCCGGACGAGGTGGGTGTGGTGGACGCTCACGCGGTGGATGGACCGCAGGCCCTTGACCTGCTGGGCGAGGACGAGCTGCGGCGGGTGGTCGCGGGGTGGGAGCGGTTGGTGTCCTGGGCGCGGGCAGGCCAGGCGCGGGCGGGGGCCGAGCTGATGGCGCGTACCGATGGTCCGCTGTGCCGGGACTCGGTAGCGGGTGAGATCGCCGGGGAGCTGGGGGTGACGACGTCCGAGGGGTGGCAGGTCGCGGTGCGAGGTGAGGGTTTGAGCCTGTACCCGGACCTGGCCGGTGCGTTGGCTGCGGGGCGGGTCGATGTACGTAAGGCGGACACGTTCCTGCGCGCCGGTGCACGGCTGAGCGTGGCCGAACGAGGTGCGGCGATCAGCGACCTGCTCCCCCACGCCCCCGCCCGTACGTGGCGGTGGGTCAGTGAGCAGATGAACGCGCGTGCTGCCACGCTGCACGGCAGGAAGGCGCGGCAGCGGGACGTGGTGGAGCGGTGCAACGTGTGGGCCGAGCAGGCAGGGCCCGCGCAGGGCAGGATCGTGGCGGACCTACCGGTCCTGGACACGGCCAAGACGTTCAACGCCGTCCAGGCCGCCGCCAAGGCCCTGAAGAACGTCCCCGGCGAGAGCCGCCCCCTGGGTGCCCTCCGAGCCGCGGCCTTCACCGCGCTGGTCACCGGCGACCTCGTCCTACCCGGCACCGATGACGACAACGAGGACGACGGCGACGGTGTCGGTGTCGGTGTCGGTGTCGGCGCTGGAAGCTCGGTCGAGCCGCCGCGCCTGGTCGAGCCCGTCCTGGACACCGACCTGATCCCGATCCCCGACGCCCCGTCGGGGACGGCACTGACCGGCCCCGCACCCGTCCTTTCACCCGGGAACAACACCTGCAGTGCCAGCGACGACGGCAGCAGCAGCGGGCGCGATGTGCCGGATGCTGTCGCAGCGGCCGCGGGTGTGCGGGTGCGGGTCATCGAGGTGCCCGCGACCGTGCACGTGACCGTGCCCGCCTCGGTGCTCCTGGACCCGGACGACATGACTCCGGGCGTCCTGGAAGGCATCGGCCCCATCCCGGCCGACCACGCCGCACACATCGCCGCCGACGCCACCTGGCGGCGCCTGCTGACCGACCCGGCCACCGGCATCCTCACCGACTACTCCACCCGCACCTACACCCCCGCAGCCACCCTGCGCGCCGCCGTGGCCACCCGGGACCAGACCTGCCGATTCCCCGGCTGCCACCGCCCCACCCACACCGGAAACCGAGCCACGGTCGACCTGGACCACATCGACCCCTACGACAAGGACCACCACTACCGCCCCGACGAACCCGGCCAGACCCGCGCAGACAACCTGCACGCCCTGTGCCGCAGACATCACAACCTCAAGACCCACGCCCACTGGAAAGTCACCCGAGACCCCCGCACCGGAGCCACCCGCTGGACCGCGCCCACCGGCAGCACCACCACCGTCGCACCCACCATCGTCGACCCCACCGTCCGCTACGGCCTCACCCACGGCCTGACACTCGCCCGGCCATCGAGCCCTGCCGACCACCACTCCCGCTCTGCAACCGGACCGCCACCCTTCTGACCGGCCGAGGCTCATCGGCCGGAGGACAGCGCAACCCGCCGTACAGAGCAGAAGCGAGCACGTGCACGTCACTACGGCGTCGAGGCGTGCGCGACCTCGCCTGCTACAGCGTCCGCGCAAACGTGAGCTCAAGCCGCCGATAGGCCGGCACGAGCACACCACGCGCGGGCCACCGCCTCCCTACCGTCAGCCCGCCGCCCACCACCGGCCCGTCACCCGTCGCCGCCTCACGACCCACCTCGACGAGCGGCGTCAGCGCATCCAGTACCGCCTCCACCTGCGCCATCGCCAGCGGCATCCCGAGGCAGAAGTGCGGGCCCGCGCCGAACCACAGGTGCCGTACGGCCGGCTCGACGGCGCGGTCCGGGTCGAAGCCGCCCGCCGCGCGGCAGCAGTTCACGGTGGCGATCACGACACGGTCTCCGGCCCGGACCCGCTCTCCGCCGACGACGGCGTCCGCCCGCACCGAGCGCAGCATCGCCGGGGTCGGCACGGTCACGCGCAACGCCTCCTCGACGACACGGCGGCGCAGTTCGCCGTCGCCCCGGAGCAGCCTCCCCAGCCACCCCGTGTCGTGTGCGATCGCCAGCAGGCGTGGCACGAGCGACTGGATCGTCTCCGTCCCGGTCAGCACGAACGCCCCGACCGCGCCCATCGCCTCACGCTCCGACAGCCCGAGCCCGCGCATCCGCCCGGGCACCGTCGACTCGTCGCCCGCGCGGTACGCGTCACGCGCGGGCGCGGTCAGCTCCTCCAGCACGCGTCGCGCGTGCGCCGCCTGCGAGGTCGTGAGCCCACGACGGTGGAGCCGCACCATGCCCGTCACCGCCCGGGCCGCCGCCATCGATCTCCCCACCGCGGCGTCCGTGGGCGGCAGCCCCACGAGACCGCAGATCACGACGCCGGCCTGCGCGGTGACGGCTTCGGCCAGGTCCACGGTCTCCCCGCGCGCCAGCCGTGCCGCCAGCTCCCGCAGCACTCCGCCTTGCTCGTCCCCGACCACGCCAGGCTCGCTCCCCGCCTCGCCCGCACCGCCATCACCCCCCACCCCGACAAGCTCCCGCACCGCCCGCGGCGCGAAGATCGGCCCGAGCGCCCGCCGCAGCGCCGCGTGCTCCGCGCCCTCCATGTTCAGCAGCACGGATGGCCCGAGGACCGGCGTCCACAGGTCCGACGGCGAGCCCGGCCCCACCTTCGAGAACCGCTCCACGTCGAGCAGCACCCCGCGCGCGACCGCGGCGTCGTTCACCACCACCCCGACCCGCGGAACCCGCACCACCGCCCGGCGCCGCAACGCCCGCAGCACCGGGTACGCGACCGGGTGCGCGGCCCGCTGGACGCGCTCCTCCCAGGCGGCCTCGCCAGGAACGGCTCCCGGGCGTACGGACGTCCGCCGTGACGTCACCGGATGTCCACCACGTCGGGCCGGTACCGGTGGTCCGCGTACCAGGCGAGCGTCCGCACCACGCCCCAGGCGTGCACGCGCCGCGTCGAGGCCCGTACCCACACGTCCCGATGCTCCCCGTAGGCGCCGGTCAGCCGCCGCACCGCGTTGACCAGTGCGCGGTCCTCGTGCAGGTCCTCGATCCTGGTCCGCGGGAAGCCGCCCGCCCGCTCGTACAGGTCGGCGGTGATCGCCATGTTGCAGCCGGGCGCCATGACGTACGGCCCGAGGTACCCGTCGTCCCGGTTCCCGGGCCGCAACTTGCCGAACGTGCTCGCCAGCCACACCACGCCGGCCAGCGCCGACTGCTGGAGCCGCGACACCTTCCGGTCGTCCGTGCGCGGCACGAGCCGCCCCGCGATCAGCTCGTCGCCCTGCCCGAACGCCGCCCGTACCGCACGCGTCCACCCGGGCGGGGGCAGGCAGTCCGCGTCCGTCCGCGCCAGCAGCGTGGCACCCGCCGCGGCGGCCGTGCGCATCCCGGTGTCCGCGGCCGCGCCGGTCCCCTTCTCCGCCTCGTCCACGACTCGCCACCGCTCCCCGCGCCCGAGCTCCGTGATCGTCCTGCGCACCAGGTCGGCGGTCCCGTCCGTGGACCCGTTGTCCACCACGACCAGGTCGAAGTCGTCGTCCTCCTGCGCGTGCAGCGCCTCGAGCGTCGCGGCGATCCCGTGCTCGTGCGCCTCGTTCAACGCCGGGACGACGACGGCGAGCCGCCCCGCGGCCCGGCCGGACGGCGCAGTCCCCGCCTGCCCCGCGCTCACCACCGCACCACCATCGCGCCCATGCTGATCCCGCCGGCCAGCCCGACCAGCAGCACCACGTCCCCACGTCGCAGCCGCCCGTCCTGCTCGGCGAGGCTCAGCTGGAGCGGCAGTGTCGCCGACGCCACGTTGCCGTGCTCGCTGACGGTCACGAGCGTGCGGTCCCGCGGCACGCCGAGGCTCCCGAACACGTCGTCCAGGGAGGCCACCGCCACCTGGTGCACCGCCACGAAGCCGACGTCGTCCCACGTCACGCGCGCCTTGGACATCGCCTCGACGACCACGTCCGGCCCGAGCTCCAGGAACGCCTCGCGCAGCCGCGAGCCGTCGATCTCGAAGTAGCTGCGCTCCGGGTCGCGCGGGTTGAACGTCCCGCCACCCGGCAGCATCCCCACGTCCCAGTGGTGCGACGCCGCCGTGAACGCCGAGGCCAGGATGCCCGACGGCGCCGCGCGGGCCAGGTCCGCGAGCTCGGCGTCCAGGTCACCGGCCCCGCCCCGGCCGGCTCCGGCAGCCCTGCGCCCGGCTCCCACCGCCTCGACCAGCACCGCCGCACCGGCGTCGGACATCGTGTACCCGGGCGCGGAGAGCGCGTACGTCGCGCGGTCCGGCACGTCCCACCGCACCCCGCGGCTCGGCATCTCGCCGCACGCGACCAGGACCCGCCGGTACCGTCCGGTACCGATCAGCGCCTCGGCCACCTCCATCCCGTTGAGCACGGAGTTGCAGGCGTTCTTCACATCCATCACCGGGCACGACGCCCCCAGCCTGGCGGCTGTGATGTGCGCGGTCGCGGGCTCGACCATGTCCTGCGAAGCCGATGCGAAGATCAGCAGGTCGATGTCCGACGCCGTCCGTCCCGCGCCGTCGAGCACCTCCCGCGCGGCCGCCACCGCCAGGTCCGAGGCCTGCTCGTCCGGGGCTGCCACGTGCACGGTCCGCACGCCGGTGAGCCGGGAGACCAGCGGGACCTGCGGCGCGATCTCCGGGTTCCGCCGGTGCAGGTCCCGCTCCGCCTCGGCGACGTCGCGCGTCGTCCCGGGCAGATGGACGGCCACGCCGGCAACCCTGGCGACAGGCTGCGACGGCTCGGGGACGACGGCGGCCGAGGTCTCGGCAGCGGCCGTGATGTCAGTCGGCACCCGCACACGGTAGCGACCCGCACCGGCACGGCTCACGAACGTCCGGGGCGGCGTCCGGATGCGCGCCGGCGACCGGATCACGCTCCTCGTGTGGTCCGCGCGGCCCGCTCGTAGATCCGCCGGACCACGTCCTCGATCTCCGGCTCCGCGATCGTCAGGTCCAGCACCCCGGCACGCTCCGAGACGGCCGCGAGCACGCGGGCCGCCGTCGTCGTCCCCGGGTCGAACGCCAGGTGCTGGCGCAGACCGTCGCCCTCGCTGCTCAGGTGCCGCGCGCCCGGTACCGACAGGTCCGCGCAGGGCTCGGCGAGGTCCACGACGAGCACCCGCTCCGCTCCCACGGTCCGGGCGAGCCCGTCGATCGTCCCGTCGTAGGCGAGCCGTCCGTGGTCCACCACGAGGACCCGCCCGCACAGCCGCTCGACGTCGCCCATGTCGTGCGTGGTCAGCAGCAGCGTCGTCCCGTGCTCCCGGCGCTCTCGCACGAGGAACTCGCGCAGCCGCTGCTTGGACAGCACGTCGAGGCCGATGGTCGGCTCGTCGAGGATCAGCAGCTCGGGCCGGTGCAGCAGGGCGGCCGCCACCTCGGCCCGCATCCGCTGCCCGAGCGACAGCTGCCGCACGGGCGTGGCCAGGTACTCGCCCATGTCGAGCGTCTCGACGAGCTCGGCGGTCCTGGCCCGCTCCTCGACCCGCGGCAGCGAGTGGATCGCGGCGAGGATCCCGAACGACTCCCGCACCGGCAGGTCCCACCACAGCTGTGACCGCTGCCCGAACACGACGCCGATCCGCCGCGCGAGCCGCCGCCGGTCCTTGACGGGCCGGAGCCCGCACGTGGCGACCTCTCCACGGGTCGGCACGAGGATCCCGGCCAGCATCTTGATCGTGGTGGACTTCCCGGCTCCGTTGGCGCCGATGTACCCGACCGCCTCGCCCGGCGCGATGTTCCAGGTCATGTCGTCGACGGCGGTCAGGCGCCGCATCTTCAGCCCGTCGCGCACCCGGAAGTCGCGGGTCAGGCCCCGCACGTCCACGATCGCGTCCGTCGTCCCGCTCATCCTCCGCCTCCTTGGTAGTGCCGTACGCCCGCGCGCCACGCGAGCAGTGCCACGGTCCACGCCCACGCGGCGGCCACGGGCGAGAACCAGCCGAGCCACGCGGGCAGCCACTCCGCGCCCGGCCGGTCGAGCAGCAGCATCGTGGGCAGGTACGCGCAGAACGCCATCGGGAACACGAACCCGAAGATCACCGTGATGCTCCGCAGCCACACCGTGGCCGGCTGCGTGGACGCGTGCCGCCCGCCGTACACGAACGCGTTCGTCACCTCCTGGGCGTTGAGCAGGAAGAACTGCATCCCGCCCGCGGCGACGAAGTTCGCGCAGAAGATCGCGAAGCCGCACACCAGCGACATCGGCAGCAGGACGACGGCGTCCAGGCCCCAGGCGATGTCGTTCGCCGCGAGCGCCCCGGCGAGGACGACGACGGCGAGCGCCGACCGTCCCGCCCGCCGCAGGCTGATGTCGCTGGTGACGAGCTGCGCGAGCAGCGGCTGCGGCCGGAGGTACAGGATGTCGACGGTCCCGGCGCGGACCTGCTCGGCGAGGTTGTCCACGTGCCCGAACACCATGTCCGCGTTCGAGAACGCGAGCTCGGCCAGCGCGAACACGAGGAGCGCCTGCTTCAGGTCGAGGCCGCCCAGCGTGCCGTTCGCCGCGGTGAAGAGCACGACCACCTCGGCCATCTCGGTCAGCCCGACCACCGCGGTGCCGACCAGGTCGGCCCGGAAGCTCGTGCGGTAGGCGCGCTGGGCGCGGATCCGCGAGGCCAGCACGGCCCGGTACGGCCGCAGTGCCTCGCCCACGCGGTCGCGCACCGCCTCACCCACCCTGCACCTCCAGCCTGCTCCGCCCGAGCCGCGTCGTGACCCGGCCCGCCGCGAGCGCGAGCGCGAGCCAGCCCGCCTGCGCGGCGATCAGCCACACCGCGTCGCCGCCCGTGGTCCGCCCGCTGAGCACGTCGATCGGGTACATCATCACCGCCGGGAAGGGGGTGGCGACCGCGATCGCCTGGAGCCAGTCGGGGAACAGCCAGACCGGCGTGATGAGACCCGTCAGCAGCCCGGCCAGGCCCATGTACAGCACCTGCAGCCCGCGGACCTCGACGAGCCAGAAGCCGGCCGTGCCGAGCAGGTAGACCAGCGAGTGCGACAAGATGATCCCGAGCAGCAGGCTCACGGCACCGAGCACATAGGGCAGCCCTTCGTCCGGCATCGTCATCCCGACCAGGAGCACGCCCACGGCCATGCTCGGGAGACCGCGCGGGAGCAGCGCGAACAGGCCGCGGCCGACGTCGTCGGCGATGCTCGCGAGCTGCACGTCCACGGGCCGCAGGAAGTCGACGGCGATGTCGCCGGACTTGATGCGGTGCGCGGTCCGGGGCAGGGACCAGATGTTCACGGACCCGAGCAGCCCTTGGCTGAGCCAGACGTAGGCGGCCATCGTCCCGGCGGTGTAGCCGTCGACCCGGCCGCCACCGTCGCCCACGAGCGTCAGCAGGATCCCGGACTTGAGCAGCCCGAACGTCGCGTTCGCGAGCAGCCCGGCAACAGCGGCGGGCAGATAGCGCGACTGGGTGCGGAAGCCCGCGGCGAGGATCCTGGTGTAGACGCGCACAAGCGCGAGACAGTACCGGAGTCCTTGCCGCGGGTCTCGTGATTTATCGGGCCGGCGGTCCGCCGGTCCGCACCGGGAGCCTCCGGGGCCGTCAGCGCGCCGGGAGCCGGGTGAGGTCCCGCACCGCGCCCTTGTCCGCACTGGTGGCGAGCGCCGCGTAGGCGCGGAGCGCCGCCGACACGTACCGGTCGCGCGCCTTCGGCTGCCACGGACGCTCGGACGACTCCATCTTGGAGCGCCGCTCCGCGAGCACGTCGTCCGGCACGTCGAGCACGAGGGACCGCGCCTCGACGTCGATGGAGATCGTGTCGCCGTCCTCGACCAGGCCGATCGTGCCGCCCGCGGCCGCCTCCGGCGAGACGTGCCCCACGGAGATGCCCGACGACCCGCCGGAGAACCGCCCGTCGGTGATCAGTGCGACCTGCTTGCCGAGGCCCCGTCCCTTGATGAACGACGTCGGGTACAGCATCTCCTGCATGCCGGGACCGCCGGCCGGGCCCTCGTACCGCACCACCACGACGTGGCCGGGCTCGACCTGCTTGGACAGGATCTTGTCCACGGCCTCCTCCTGCGACTCGCACACCAGCGCGCGGCCGCTGAACCGGAACACGTCCGGGTCCACGCCGGCCGTCTTGAACACGGCGCCGTCCTCGGCGATGTTCCCGCGCAGCACCGCGAGACCGCCTTCGACGGTGTACGCGTGCTCGATGTCGCGGATGCAGCCGTCGGCGGCGTCGGTGTCGAGCGACTCCCAGCGGTTCGCCGTCGAGAACGCCTTCGTGGTCCGCACGCCGCCCGGCGCCGCGTGGAACAGCTCGAGCGCGGCGTCGGTGGTCTTGCCGCTGCGGATGTCCCAGTCGTCGAGCCACTCGCGCAGGGTCGGGGTGTGCACGGTGGTGACCTCGCGGGCCAGGAGCCCGGCCCGGTCCAGCTCGCCGAGCAGCGCGGGGATGCCGCCCGCCCGGTGCACGTCCTCCATGTGGTAGTCCGGGTGGTTGGGCGCGACCTTGCTCAGGCACGGTACGTGGCGGCTGAGCTCCTCGATGTCGGCGAGGGTGAAGTCGACCTCGGCCTCCTGGGCGGCGGCGAGGACGTGCAGCACCGTGTTCGTGGAGCCGCCCATCGCGACGTCGAGCGCCATCGCGTTCATGAACGCGTCCTTCGTCGCGATCCCGCGTGGCGCGGCGGTGTCGTCCTCGTCCTCGTAGAAGCGACGTGCCAGGTCGACGACGGTGCGGCCCGCGTTGAGGAACAGGTCCTTGCGCGCGGCGTGCGTGGCGAGCGTCGACCCGTTGCCCGGCAGCGACAGCCCGAGCGCCTCGGTGAGGCAGTTCATCGAGTTCGCCGTGAACATGCCGGAGCACGACCCGCACGTGGGGCAGGCGTTCTCCTCGACCAGACCGAGCGCGGCGTCGTCCACGTCGTCGTCGGCCGCGTAGTTGATCGCGTTGATGAGGTTGAGGGGCGTCTTGGCGACGCCGTCGGCCACGACCGCCTTGCCCGCCTCCATCGGCCCGCCAGAGACGAAGACCGCCGGGATGTTCAGCCGCAGCGCCGCGTTGAGCATGCCGGGCGTGATCTTGTCGCAGTTCGAGATGCACACCAGCGCGTCGGCGGTGTGCGCGTTGACCATGTACTCCACCGAGTCGGCGATGAGGTCGCGGCTCGGGAGCGAGTAGAGCATGCCGCCGTGGCCCATCGCGATGCCGTCGTCGACGGCGATCGTGTTGAACTCCTTGGCCACGCCGCCGGCCTCGCGCACGGCTCCCGCCACGAGGTCGCCCATGTCCTTGAGGTGCACGTGGCCCGGCACGAACTGCGTGTACGAGTTCGCGATCGCGATGATCGGCTTGCCGAAGTCCTCCGAACCCATACCGGTGGCGCGCCACAGGGCGCGGGCACCGGCCATGTTCCGGCCGTGCGTGGAGGTACGTGATCGCAGCGGACGACTCATGCGCTCACGATAGTCCCGGGTCCGGGGACCGGACGTGCCAGGTCACAGTGCGGACAGCGGTCGGTGAGAGTACCGCCGACGACAGGATACGTAATCGTTTCATGACCCACCTTTAACACCTTGTGATAAATCTATGATGCGGGCCATGACCACCACTGACACCGCACCAGTGACCGCACGGGCCCGCACCGCCACGCCCGTGGCCCGACTCCTCGCCACGTGTCGCCTGCTCCTGGCGGCCGTCTTCCTCTGGCCGCCGCTCGACAAGGCGTTCGGCCTCGGCTATGCCACGCCCGGCGACGCCGGGTGGCTCACCACCGGGAAGTCCCCCACCTCGGGCTACCTGGGGCACATCGACGGGCCGCTGGGCGGCTTCTTCGCGGGGCTCGCGAACCCCGTCTCCGACGTCCTCTTCATGGCCGGGATGGCCGGCACCGGCATCGCCCTGCTGCTCGGCATCGGGCTGCGGCTGGCCGCGGCGGCCGGTGGGCTCATCATGCTGATGCTCTGGCTGTCGGCCTGGAACTTCGCGCCCGGGTCGAACAACCCGCTCGTCGACACCCACCTCGTCTACGCGGCCCTGCTCGCGACGCTCGCCGCCACCCGCGCCGGCGACACGTGGGGCTTCGGGAGCGCCTGGGCGGCGTCAGGGATCCCGGGCGCCCGGACGTGGCTCCGCTGACGGCGGGCCGTCAGTCGGCGGAGTCCGCGAACTCGTCCTCCAGGACGCTCATCACGTACGCGTCCGACCACGTGTCGCCGTCCGGGTACACGTCGCGCAGACGCCCCTCCTCACGGAAGCCCAGGGACTCGTAGAGCGCCTTGGCCCGCGGATTGATGCTCAGCACGTCGAGACCGACCCGGTGGAGCCGGGGCCCGGGGTGCTCCGGCGCGCCGACGAAGGCGAAACGGAGCACCTCCTCGATCGCCTCGCGGCCGTACCCGCGGCCGCGGTAGTTCGTCAGCATCTGCAGCCGCAGGTTCGCGGACCGTGCCTCCGGGTCGATGCCGTTCAGCACGATCTCGCCGATCAGCTCGTCGCTGACGGGGACGCCGTCGCGCATCGCCGCGGGGACGACCGCCCAGTCGAACCGGCCGGGGCGGTCCGAGACGACGGCCGCCCACTTGTCGATCTGCTCGCGCGTGAAGGTCGTCGTCGTCCCGGTCAGGCGCATGCCCTCCGGGTCCTGGACCGCCTCCCAGAGACGGTCCGCGTCACGCGGTTCGATCGGCCGCAGGCGCACCAGCTCGCCGTGCAGCACCGGCCCCCTGGTCACTGTCCGATCCGCTCCAGCACGAGCTCGCGCACGCGCTTCGCGTCCGCCTGTCCCTTCGTCGCCTTCATCACCGCGCCGATGATCGCGCCCACGGGGCCCTGGTTGCCGCCCCGGACCTTCTCCACGACGTCGGGCTGCGCGGCGAGCGCCTCGTCGACGGCGGCGAGCAGCGCGCCGTCGTCGGACACCACGGCCAGCCCCCGCGCCTGCACGACGGCGCCCGGGTCGCCCTCGCCCGCGAGCACGCCGTCGAGCACCTGGCGAGCCAGCTTGTCGTTGATCTTCCCGGCCGCGATGAGCTGCTCCAGCTCGGCGATCTGGGCGGGCGTGACGGCCATGGTCGCGAGGGCGACGTCGTCCTGCTTGGCACGGCGGGCGAGCTCGCCCATCCACCACTTGCGGGCGCCGGCGGGGGTCGTGCCCCCGGCGACCGTCGCTTCGATGAGCTCGATGGCGCCGGCGTTGACGACGTCGCGCATCTCGGCGTCGGCGTACCCCCACTCGCCCTGCAGCCGACGACGGCGCTCCACCGGCATCTCGGGCAGCGTGGTGCGGATCTCCTCGACCCACTCGCGGCTCGGCGTGACGGGGACGAGGTCCGGCTCGGGGAAGTAGCGGTAGTCCTCCGCGTCCGACTTCACGCGGCCCGACGTGGTGATACCGGTGTCCTCGTGCCAGTGCCGCGTCTCCTGGACGATCGTGCCGGCGGCGTCGAGCACCGCGGCCTGACGGGAGATCTCGTGCCGCACCGTCCGCTCGATCGACCGGAACGAGTTGACGTTCTTCGTCTCGGTGCGGGTGCCGAGCGGCGACTCGGCGGTGGGGCGCAGGGAGACGTTCACGTCCGCGCGGACGTTGCCGCGCTCCATCCGGGCCTCGGAGACGTCGAGCGCGCGGAAGATGTCGCGCAGGGTCTGCACGTAGGCACGTGCCACCTCGGGGGCGCGCTCGCCGGCGCCCTCGATCGGCTTGGTGACGATCTCCACCAGCGGGATGCCGGCGCGGTTGTAGTCGACCAGGCTGTACTCCGCGCCGTGGATACGACCGGTCGCGCCGCCCACGTGGGTGTTCTTGCCCGCGTCCTCCTCCATGTGCGCGCGCTCGATCTCGACGCGGAAGACCGCTCCGTCCTCGAGCTCGACGTCGATCCAGCCCTCGTACGCGATCGGCTCGTCGTACTGCGAGGTCTGGAAGTTCTTCGGGACGTCCGGGTAGAAGTAGTTCTTTCGGGCGAACCGGCAGGACTCCGCGATGCTGCAGTTCAGCGCGAGGCCGATGCGGATCGCATACTCGACGGCGGTGCCGTTGACCACGGGCAGCGCGCCGGGCAGGCCCAGGGACACGGGAGTGGTCTGCGTGTTCGGCTCGCCACCGAACTCGACCTCGGCCGCGCAGAACATCTTCGTCGTCGTGCCGAGCTCGACGTGCACCTCGATGCCGAGCACCGGGTCGTACCGGCGCACGGCGTCGTCGTAGGCCACGAGGGCGGTGGTCGGTGCGGCGGTCATCGGGTCAGCTCCGTGGTCTTCAGCTCGGGGGCCTTGGCCAGCAGCGGGCCGCCCCAGGTCGTCTCGAGGGCCGCCTCGAGGGCGGCACCCACGCGGTACATGCGGTCGTCGGCCTTCGCAGGGGCGAGGACCTGGAAACCGACGGGCAGCCCGTCGGACAGACCGTTCGGCACGGACAGGCCCGGCACGCCGGCGAGGTTGGCCGGGATGGTCGCGACGTCGTTGAGGTACATGGCCAGCGGGTCGTCGAGCTTCTCGCCGAACTTGAAGGCCGTGGTGGGCGCCGTCGGCGACACGAGGACGTCCGCCTGCTCGAACGCGGCGGTGAAGTCGCGCTGCACGAGCGTGCGCACCTTCTGCGCGCTGCCGTAGTAGGCGTCGTAGTACCCGGCGCTGAGCGCGTAGGTGCCGAGGATGACGCGACGCTTGACCTCGTCGCCGAACCCGGCGCCGCGGGTCGCCGCCATGACACGCTCGGCGGTGGGGGCGCCCTCCGCGGGCTCGACCCGGAGGCCGAAGCGCATCCCGTCGAACTTGGCGAGGTTGCTCGACGCCTCCGACGGCATGATCAGGTAGTACGCGTCCAGCGCGTAGACGAAGTGCGGGCAGGAGACCTCGACCACCTCGGCGCCGAGGCCACGCAGGGCCTGCAACGACTCCTCGAAGCGGGCGCTGACGCCCTCCTGGTAGCCCTCGCCCGAGAGCTCCTTCACCACTCCGACCCGCAGCCCGGACAGGTCGCCGGCCCGGCCCTGGCGGGCCGCCTCGACGAGCCCGGGCACCGGCTCCGCGATCGACGTCGAGTCGCGCGGGTCGTGGCCGCCGATCAGCTCGTGCAGCAGTGCGGCGTCCAGGACGGTGCGCGTGACCGGGCCTGCCTGGTCAAGCGACGACGCCATGGCGATGAGCCCGTACCGTGAGACCCCGCCGTAGGTGGGCTTCACGCCGACCGTCCCCGTGACGGCGCCGGGCTGGCGGATCGAGCCGCCGGTGTCCGTCCCGATCGCGAGGGGCGCCTCGAACGCGGCGACGGCGGCCGCCGAGCCGCCCCCGGAGCCGCCGGGGATGCGCTCGAGGTCCCACGGGTTCTTCGTGTTGCCGTAGGCCGAGTGCTCGGTGGAGGAACCCATCGCGAACTCGTCCATGTTGGTCTTGCCGAGGATCGGCAGGCCGGCGGCCTTGATCCGCTCGACGAGCGTCGCGTCGTAGGGCGGGACCCAGCCCTCGAGGATCTTCGAGCCCGCCGTGGTGGGCAGCCCCTTGGTGACGACGACGTCCTTGACGGCGATCGGCACGCCCTCCAGCGGCCCGAGCTCCTCGCCGACCGCGCGCCGCGAGTCGACGGCGGCCGCGGTGGCGAGCGCCTCGTCCGCGCTGACGTGCAGGAACGAGTGCAGGTCGCCGTCGACGCCGGCGATGCGGTCCAGGTGGGCCTGCGTAGCCTCGACGCTGGAGACGGTGCCGTCCACGATGGCGGCGGCGAGCTCGGACGCGCTCAGGCGTGTGATGTCACTGGTCATCTCTTACTCCTCGCCGAGAATCTGCGGGACGAGGAACCGGCCGTCCTCCTGCTCCGGGGCCCCAGCCAGGACGTCCTGCTGCGGCAACGGCTGCTGCGGGACGTCGTCGCGGAACACGTTCGTGAGCGGGATCGGGTGGCTCGTCGCGGGGACGTCGGCAGTGGCGACCTGGCTCACGCGGGCGATGGACTCGACGATCACGTCGAGCTCGCCGGCGAGACGGTCGACCTCGTCGGAACGCAGGTCGATCCGGGCCAGGCCGGCGACGCGCGCGACCTCGTCTCGGGAGATGGTGGACATGGCCGCCAGTCTAGTAGCGAAGCTCGCCGGGGATACCCGGCGAGCGGCGTGACATCAGCACGAGGGGCCGGGGCCGTCCCGCGCCGTGGGGTGTGGGGCTCTTCGGCCCGTGTGTGTAAATGGAGGAAGCCCTCAAACTGGTGTTTGAGGGCTTCCTGTGAAGTGGGGTCCGGCGGCGTC